>NZ_JBIAIK010000005.1:0-423033 GCF_042871385.1 Streptomyces sp. NPDC005808
GGGGGGGGCGGCCGCCCCCCCCCGCCCCCCCCGGCGGGGGGGCGGGGGGGGGGGGGGGGGGGGGGGGGGCCCGCCGCCCCCCCCCCCCCCCCCCCCCCCGCCGGCCATGACCCGTTCTCGCCGGTCATGGCCGCTTACCGCTTGCGCGCCGAGAGGACCGGCTGGAAGAAGCCGCTGACCTCCGGTGCCGCCCACTCGGCCTCGATGAAGCCGGCGTCGGCGACGAAGCCGGTCAGCCTGCGCCGGGTGAGGGCCCAGTAGGTGGTGCGCCGCACTGTGACGCGCCAGTCGTCTGCGTCGGGAAGGAGCTGGAAGAACTCCAGGTCGTAGTGTTCACCGTCGTCGTGCCAGTCCCAGAGCTGGAAAGTGACGGCTCGGCCGCCCGGTGTCCGCGCGAGCTGCGGAGGGGCCGAGAGGGGCCGGGACGCGAGGATCTCATCGTAGGGGCGGGTGCTGATGACCAGCAGTCCCCCGCTGCGGAGGACGCGGCGCATCTCGGCGAGTGCCGCAAGAACGTCCTCCTCGGTGAGCAGGTGGGGAAGGGCGTTGTCGGCGCACAGGACGACGTCGAACGCGGCGTCGGCGAAGGGCAGTTGCCGCATGTCGGCCACGGCCGCGGGCAGTCGCACCTCGCGGAGAGCCGCCTCCCGCGCCGCGCGGCCGACCGCCACCGGACTGATGTCGGAACCCGTGACCCGGTGACCGCACCGGCCGAGACCGATCGCCTGGGTACCGATCCCGCAGGAGCAGTCGAGCACCGAGGCGGGACCCGCGCCGAGCCTTGTCCGGATCATCGCGTCCAGAGCCTCACCCTGCCGGGCCATGCTCGCGTCCCAGTCGGCGAAGATGAGGTGGTAGTCGGCCGCGAGCTGATCGTAGAAACCTGCCACCGAAGCGTCGTCGCCCATACCGCTGAGGCTAGTCGGCGGGGCCTGTTCCGGATGACGAACATACAGGCCAACTGACCGCCTACCGGGGCAGTTACTGAGGGACTCGGCCGGCCAGCGCCTGCCCGCCCAGCGCCCCGCTCAGCGCCCCGCCCAGCACCACGGCGAGCGCCGCCTCGACGGTCTCCGCGTCCGGCGATTCCGCGGCCCAGGCCACGTACCCATCGGGCCGCACCAGCAGGGTCGTACGCCGCTCACTCGCCCAACTCTCCACGGCGAGGCGGTCCTTGCGAGCCTCGTGCTCCCCGGCCCGGTACGCCCGTGCAGCCACCCCCGGGGTGACGAGGACGAACCTGCCGCCGCGCAGGGCCTCGTAGAGACGGCCGTTCTCCAGAGCGACGTCCGGTACGCGCTTGCCGACGAGGGGGTGGGAGCCGCGCGCCGCCCCGTACTCGTATCCGATGCCCGTGATCTGGCCGGCGGCCTTGCGGCCGGCGGGGCCGACGTGGTTGAGGAGCGTGGTGGCGACGGCACGGAGCGCCAGCGTCCAGGGGTCCTTGGCCATCGCGAGCCGTACGATGCCGCCACTGCTGCGCAGCACCGACCTGCCCACGGGGTGGCGCTCGGCCTGGTAGGTGTCCAACAGGCCGGTGTCCGCATGGCCGTTGACGACCGACGCGAGTTTCCAGCTCAGGTTCGCCGCGTCCTGAAGGCCGGTGTTCATCCCCTGACCGCCGGCCGGGGTGTGGACGTGGGCGGCGTCCCCGGCGAGGAACACCCGGCCCACCCGGTAGGCCGGCGCCTGGCGCTCGTCACTGTGGAAACGGGACATCCAGCGGGCGTCGCGCATGCCGTAGTCGCGGCCGAGGGCGAGGCGGGTGATCTCCCTGATCTCGTCGAGCCCGACCGGCTCACTGTCGGGGATTTCGCGGCCGCGCTGCCAGCAGATCACACGGTGGTAGCCGTCGCCGAAGGGCGCGATGAAGGCGAAGGCGTCACCGGCGGCGTCGGCGGTCAGGACCTTCTCCGGCTGCTCATCGAGCAGCACGTCCGCGAGGATGACGGACCGGATGACCGACTTACCGGGGAACGACAGCCCGATCGCGTCACGGACCGCACTGCGCATCCCGTCCGCACCGACCACGTACGCGGCCCGCAGCCCCGCCTGCTTCCCGTCGGCACCCCGGACTTCGAGGTTCACCCCGTCCGCGTCCTGGCTCAGTCCGGTCACCTCGGTCTCGTACACGAACCGCACCCCGGCCTCCTCCGCCCGCCGCCGCAACGCCTTCTCCACCTCGTACTGCGGGATCACGAGGAGGTGGTTGAAACGGGAGGGGAGAGAACCGAGCTGGACGGTGAGCCGCCCGAAGAGCCGGATACGGTCGAGGGTCTGCCCCTTGGCCTCCAGGTCGTCGGCGAGGCCGCGGGCGTCGAGCTGCTCCAGGCTGCGGGCGTGCAGGACGAAGGCGCGCGAGAGATTGCTGATCTTCTGCGGGCGCTTCTCGACGAGCGTGACGGGGACGTGGGCGGTGGCGAGGTCACCGGCCAGCAGGAGCCCGGTGGGACCGGAACCGACGACGATGACGGCGCTGGGCGCGGCTGACTCCCCGGGCGCCCCGGTCGCGGCGGACTCGGCGGTCTCCGCGGAGTCGGCCGATTCGGCGGTCTCCGCGGAGTCGGCCGATTCGGCGGTCTCCGCGGACTCCGCGGAAATGGCGGCCTCGGTGGCGGTGGATGCGGTACGGGTCTTGCCGTTCATGGCGACCTCCTGATGCCAACGCTTGTTTGCCAACGCTTGTTTGCCAACATAAGGCGACCGCACTGGACTGTCAACGCATGTTGGCCTACGGTTGTTGGCATGGCAGTGAAAGAACCCCCCGCGAGCGCCGACTCCCCCCGCCGTTCCGACGCCACCCGCACCGCGATCCTCGCCGCGGCCCGCGAACGCTTCGCGGCCGACGGCTACGAGCGCGCCACGATCCGCGCCATCGCCAAGGACGCGCGGATCGACCCCTCCATGGTGATGCGCTACTACGGCTCGAAAGACGGGCTGTTCGCCGCCGTCCTCGACGTCGATCTGCGACTGCCGGATCCACAGGACATGGACCCGCACGACGTGGGCCGCGTCCTGGTGGGCCACTTCCTCGACCTCTGGGAGCAGAACGAGGTGTTCACCGCGATGCTCCGCGTCGGCGTCACGAACGAGGCCGGCGCCGAGCGGATGCAGAGCGTCTTCAGGGACCAGATCGCGCCCGTCGCCCTGCGCGCCTGCCCCGATCCCGAGCAGGCGCCGGCCCGGGCCGCGCTCTGCGCCTCACAGCTACTCGGGTTGGCGCTCACCCGCTATGTCCTGCGGTTCCCGCCGACCGTGGCGCTGTCCCGCGAGGAGATCGTGGTGTGGCTGGGACCGACGGTGCAGCGGTATCTGACGGCGCCCAACCCCTAGGGGCACCAGCGGCCCCGGGAAACACGTCGAGGGAGCCCGCAGGCCCCAACGGGCGCGGACTCCCTCGACGGAACGGAAAGAGGCGGAAGCGGGCCTAGCTCTGCTTGTAGCCCTGCTTATAGCTCTGCTTATAGCTCTGTTAGTAGCTCTACTTGTAGCCCCGCTAGTAGCTCTACTTGTAGCTCTGCTTCTGGCCCAGGTTCTTGTCGGACTTGTCGAGAACCATCACAAGACCGGCGATGACCGCGAACAGCAGGAGCGGAGCGGCGACGAAGAGCCCCAGCGTGTCGATCACGCTCAGGCCCGTGCCGGGGTCGTCGCCGTCGTCGCGGGTCAGCGCGAGCGCGGGAGACGTCATGAGCAGCATCATCAGCGTCGTACCGGCAGCCAGGGCGCCGGCGCGCAGGGCGTTCTTCTTGTCCACGGTGCCAACGTAGCGAACGCCCGAGTGGCCCGCGCGCCCGGGGGTGCCGTAGGGAGGGCTCAGCGGGTGCCGTAGGGAGGTTCGCGGGGTGCCGTAGGGAGGGCTCAGCGGCTCCCGCCCGCGTGCCCGCCGTCTCCCGCGCGGCCCCGGAGCACATCGATCAGCGCGTGCAGCCGGGGCGAGGCGGCCAACTCCTCCAGCGTCACCGGCCGCCCCTCCGCGTCGGCGATGGGCAGCCGCCAGTTCGGGTACTGGTCCCACGTGCCCGGCAGGTTCTGCGGGCGGCGGTCGCCGACCGTGTCCGGGAGCCAGACACCGATCATGCGGGCCGGGGTGCGCAGCAGGAACCGGTGCACGGCCTGGATCTCGGCCTCCTCCGACACGGTGGAGCACCCACCGCCCGCGCCCCACAGCAGCCCGAGCCGGGCCAGCAGCGCCAGCCACTCCCCCGTCTCGGCGGCCGCGGCGGCCCGCTCATCCTCCAAGGTGCCGGTCAACAGGCCGAGCCGGTCGCGTAGTTCGACGTGCTCGCCGGTGAGCCGGGCGGCGGTGGACGGGAGGTCGTGGGTGGTGGCGGTGGCCAGGCAGTCGGCGCGCCAGCGTTCGGGGGGAAGCGGCAGTCCGTCGCCGTCCCAGTCCCGTTCGAACCACAGCACCGACGTGCCGAGCACGCCGCGCTCGTGCAGCGACTCCCGCACCCCGGGTTCCACGGTGCCGAGGTCCTCGCCGATCACCAGCGTCCCCGCGCGTGAGGCCTCCAGGGTCAGTATCGCGAGCATCGCCTCGGCGTCGTAACGGACGTACGTCCCCTCTGTGGGCGGCTGCCCCTGCGGGACCCACCAGAGCCGGAACAGACCCATGACGTGGTCGATGCGCAGGGCGCCCGCGGAGCGGAGGAGGGCGCGCAGGAGGCGGCGGTAGGGGGCGTAGCCGGACTCGGCCAGGCGGTCCGGTCTCCAGGGCGGCAGGCCCCAGTCCTGGCCGCGCGCGTTGAAGGCGTCCGGGGGTGCGCCGACCGACATGCCCGCCGCGAAGTACTCCTGCTGGGCCCAGGCGTCGGCCCCGTCCGGATGCACCCCGACGGCGAGGTCGTGCACGAGCCCGACGGCCATGCCCGCGTCGCGCGCGGAGCGCTGGGCGGTGGCGAGTTGGGCGTCGGTGAGCCAGGCGAGGCGGCTGTGGAAGTCGACGCGGTCCATCAACTCCCCCCGGGCGCGGGTGGTTTCGGGTGAGCGCGGGTCGCGCAGGCCCACGGGCCACTCCTGCCACCGGGAGCCGTACACCTCGGCGAGCGCGCACCAGGTGGCGTGGTCCTCCAGCGCCTCGCCCTCCTCGGCGAGGAAGTCGACGTACTCGGCCCGCCGTCCGGGACCGAGCGGCACCTCGCGCACCAGTTCCAGCGCCTCGCGCTTGAGCTCCCACACCGCGTCACGGTCGATCAACGCGCCCTTGTGGAGCACAGATTCGCGAAGCCGGTCGGCGCGGTCGAGCAGGGTCCGGATCTGGTCGCGGTCCTCGACGTGGGCGAACTCCGGGATGTTTTCGATCCGCAGATGCACCGGGTCCGGAAAGCGCCGGGAGGAGGGCCGGTACGGGGAGGGGTCGGTGGGGGAGCCGGGTACCGCCGCGTGCAACGGGTTGACCTGCACGAATCCGGCGCCGAGTGTCCGGCCCGCCCAGGCGGTGAGCTCGGCGAGGTCACCCAGGTCACCCATGCCCCAGGAGCGGCGGGAGGGGAGGGAGTAGAGCTGGACGAGGAGTCCGTACGTGCGTCCGGGCGGCGCGGGCAGCCGGGCGGGGGCCACCACGAGGTGGGTGTCGGCGGTGCGGCCGTCGGGGGCGGTGGCATGCAACGCGTGGACGCCGAGCGGGAGTTGCTCGGCCGATGCACGGGTCTCGCCCTGTTCGGTTTCGATGCGGACGCGCGTGCCGTCCGGCAGCCCGGCCAGTTCCTCGGGTACCTGGCCGCCCCAGCACACCACGGTCGGCGGCAGCAGCCGGTCACGCACCTCGGCCTCCCGGGACGCGAGGGCGGCGGCGATGGCCTCAGGCGTGCTCGCGTCGACACCGAGGGCCGCGAGAACCGCGACGACGGCGGTGTCCGCGGCCGCGACCGTACGGTCGGGGGACGGGCTGTAGGAGGTGGCGACGCCGTGCAGTCCGGCGAGCCGGGTCAGCGGCGTCGGGGGCGGGTCCGCGGGCCGTGCCATCTAGATCCCCGACGCGGCGCCGGTGGAGGTGGGCTCGCTCGTCAGGTGCGCCGCGTCGGCCAGCGGCGGCTCACTGGTCAGCGGCTCGGCGTCGGGGAGCGGGGGTTCGCTGGTCAGCGGGGTCTCCGCGCAGGCGCCCTCCGCGCCGAAGACGCACAGCTGCGGGTCGTCCTCACGCAGGTACGGGCCCCGAAGGTCCGCTGACGGCTCCGCCCCGCGTCGGGAGAGGGCCGAGAGCAGAAGGTGTGCCGAAGCGGCCACGAAGGTCTCCTTGTCGTCGTACGGCTGGAAGCGGGTTCACCGCAGCCCTACCCAGCGGGCGCGACGACAGACGTACACGTACGAACAACGTGGTACTGGTCACGTTCCGTTCCCGGCAACCCTTCCAGATTGGTGCAAATACGGGGTTTCGGCCACTCACCTGGGCGCAGTCCACAGGTATCTCCGGCCAATCCCCGGCCCTCAGCTATTCACTCACTACATATACCGAGTACATAATGATCGCCATGAGCACCCGCCACATCCTGCTGGGGCTGCTCGCCGGAGGTCCCAGCCACGGGTACGACCTCAAGCGACGCCATGACGAACGCTTCCCGCAGGCCCGCCCGTTGGCCTACGGGCAGGTCTACACGACCTTGCAGCGCCTGGTCCGCGACGGTCTCGCCGAGGTCGACGGCACCGGCTCGGACGGCGGGCCGGAGCGGACGCTGTACCGCTCCACCGATGACGGCTCCCGTGAACTGGCCCAGTGGGCAGGGGAGATCACACCGCCGGCGCCCTTCGTGACGAACGAGATCTTCGCGAAGGTCGTCGTCGCGATCCTCACCTCGGCGGACCCGGCCGGCTATCTGAGGGCGCAGCGCGCCGCGCACATGGCGCGGATGCGTGAGCTCACGGCGGTGAAGACCGCACCGGGCGCCGATCTCGCGACCGTCCTCTCGGCCGACTACGCCCTCAACCACCTTGACGCCGACCTCCGTTGGATGACCACGACGGCGGCCCGGCTCACCACTCTGACCGCGGAGGTCGACGCAGCATGAACAACCCACTCCTGGCGGCCAGGAGCCTGTTCAAGGCGCACGGTTCCACCCCGGCGCTGCGCGGCGCCTCGGTGGACCTGCGCGCGGGCGAGATCCTGGCCGTCACCGGGGCCAGCGGCAGTGGCAAGTCCACGTTGCTGCACTGCCTGGCCGGCATCGTGCGCCCGGACACGGGCACGGTGGACTACGACGGTGAGCGTCTCGACCGCTTTCCCGAGAAACGGCTCAGCGAGCTGCGGCGTACCGACTTCGGGGTGGTGTTCCAGTTCGGCCAGCTGATCCCCGAGCTGACCGCCCTCGACAACGTGGCGCTGCCGCTGCTGCTCGCGGGCGTCTCGCGTACGGCGGCCCAGGAGCGGGCGGGCGAGTGGCTGGAGCGGTTCGGCGTACGCGGGCAGGAAGCGCTGCGGCCCGGCGAGATGAGCGGCGGGCAGGCCCAGCGGGTGTCCCTCGCGCGGGCCCTGGTGACCGGCCCGAAGGCCGTCTTCGCGGACGAGCCGACCGGCGCGCTGGACTCCCTCGCCGGGGAGCAGGTGATGACCGCGCTGGTCCACACGGCCCGCGAGTCCGGTACGGCGGTCCTGCTGATCACGCACGACGCGCAGGTGGCGGCGTACGCGGACCGGGAGGTCGCGCTGCGGGACGGGGTGATCGTCGGTTCCGAGGCCGAGCCCGCGGGAGGCTCGGAAGCCGAGTCCACAGCAGGCTCGGCAGCCGAGCCCGCGGCAGGCTCCGAAGCGGTCGGCTCCGAGGCCGCCGACGCGTCCGTGGAGGTGACCCCGTGAGAGCGGATCTCCGGCTCGCGCTGCTGCTGACCCGTGGTTCCGACCGGCGGGAGTGGTGGCGCGTCATGCTCACGGCCGTCGGGGCGGGGCTCGCCACCGGGTTCATGCTGGCGGCGGTCGCGGTCGCCTCGCTGCGGGGGCAGTACCACGTGTCCATAGGCAACGGTCTGCTCAATCAGCCCGGCGAGCGCTCCGGCATCGTCCTCGCCCTGCTCCTCCTGCTCGTCCCGGTACTCGGCTTCCTCGGCCAGTGCGCCCGGATCGGTGCCGTGCACCGCGACCGACGGCTGGCAGGGCTGCGCCTGGCGGGGGCCGCCCCCGCCCAGGTCCGGCGGATCGCCGCGCTGGAGACGGGGCTCGCGTGCCTCGCGGGGTCGGCCGTCACCACCGTGTTCTCCGTGCTGTTCGTGCTGGGCGAGTGGCGGAATCCGCCCGCCTCCGCCTGGGCGGCGTTCGCGGGTGTCGCGGTGGCCGTGCCGGTGCTGGGCGCCCTGGTGAGCACACTCGCGCTGCGCCGCGTGGTCGCCTCACCGCTGGGCTGGGTGCGGCGGGTGCGAGCGAGCAGGGGCCGGGGACCGGGCGCCGCGTTCCTCGGGGCGGCACTGGTGATCCTGACCGTGGGGCTCTTCACCGCCCCGGTCACCTTCGGCGGGTTCGAGACGGCGCCGGCGCTCGTCTTCGGCGTGGTGATTCTCACCGGCGCGGGTGCCGTCTGGCTGGCCGGCGCCGCCGCCCGCGTCACCGGCCGCCGGCTCGCCGCCCGCACCGGAGACCCGGCGACCCTCATCGCCGCCGGACGGCTGCGCGACGACCCGTGGGCCGCCGCCCGCACCCACGCGGCGGTCCTGCTGGTGACCGTCGTGGGGACCGGATTCGTCGGCATCCGGCAGGTGCTGCTGGACATACTCCACTCGCGCGGCCCCGAGATGATGGCCTGGGACATGTCCTTCTACACGACCGGCGTCAATCTGACAGGAGCGGCGATCCTGGTCGCCCTGGCGATCACCTTCTCGGGCCTCGCGGTCGGCACCGCCGAGTCACTGGCCACCCGCCGCCGCGGGCTGGCGGCACAGGCCGCCGCCGGGGTGCCGCACTCCGTACTCGGCCGGGCGCTGCTCCTGGAGACGGCCCTGCCGCTGGCCCCCGCGATCGCGCTGGCCGGCGCCGGGGGCATGGCGATCAGCACCTGGTACGCATGGCTCGCCGCCGGAGGCGCAGCGGTGCCGCTGCTGCCCCTGCTGGTCCCCGTGGCCGTGTACGCCGCCTGCCTGCTCGCAGCCGCCACCTCACTGCCGCTGCTGCGCCGCTCCGTCCACCCGACCGAACTGCGCTATACGTGACATTTCACACAGCTCCGGCGCACGGATATGTGTGGAAACGGCTGCCGGCTCCCCGGGAGGTACAGGGGTCCTCCTGGGGAGCCGGAACGGGGCGACAGGGTGCCGTACGTGCGTAGCGGGCTCCCCGCGACCCGCCGAGGGCTCGCCCTCGCCACCATCGCGCCCCAGTGGCGCCGTACGACGGTGAACGGCAACACGAAGGCCCGGATCTCAGGCGGAAATGCCGTCAATCCGGGCCATCGCGTCCTCCGCGCCGTACGGCTGCAGGTAAGGCAGCCAACGCGGGTCCCTGTGTCCGGTTCCGATGATGCGCCAGGCGAGCCCCGTCGGCGGGGCGGGTTTATGGCGCAGGCGCCAGCCGATCTCGACCAGGTGACGGTCGGCCTTGGTGTGGTTGCAGCGGCGGCAGGACGCCACCACGTTGTCCCAGGCGTGCTGACCTCCGCGGGAGCGCGGGATGACGTGGTCGACGCTGGTTGCGACGCCACCGCAGTACATGCACCGGCCGCCGTCGCGGGCGAAGAGCGCGCGACGGGTAAGTGGAACGGGCCCCCGATAAGGGACCCGTACGAACCTCTTCAGCCGGACCACGCTGGGTGCGGGGACAGTAACGGTCGCGCTATGCATGAAGGCGCCGGATTCCTCGAGGCTGACAGCCTTGTTCTCCAGGACGAGGACGAGCGCGCGGCGAAGCGGTACGACGCCGAGCGGCTCGTACGACGCATTGAGGACCAGGACGTGCGGCACGGATGCCTCCTATTACGCCGGCGGCGCGTGGCTCGCGCCGGGACGATCTGTGGCCAGTGTCCCCGAACGCCTGGTGGAAGCGCCACCATGTGCCGGTAACGGGCTGGGAGTGTTTTCGACCACACCCCCTACTTCCCCAGGTGGGCACGGCCTCTCCCCTCAACATGGCAACGATCGACACACAATGCCCCGTTAGTGTGGTGGTTCTGCCCGATCGGTGCCCCTCATATGTCCCTGCCGCGGGCGGACAGCTACGCCTGGAGGTACCAGCTGTGTCCTTGCACGTCCTACTCGCCGCCGTCACGCCGTCGCCCTCCCCCACCCCGTCGACGACGGGCCCGGCGACCGCCACGCTCCAGGACGCCCAGGAAAGCGCGACCAACGCCGCTAGCTGGGTCGAGCAGAACTGGTCGACGTGGCTCAGCATCGGCCTGCGGGTCCTGCTGATCGTGGTGATCGCGGCGGTGCTGAGAGTGGCGGTACGGCGGGCGATCAGCAAGCTGATAGAGCACATGAACTCCACCGCCCAGGCGGTGGACGGCACGGCGCTCGGCGGTCTCCTCGTGAACAACGAACGCCGCCGCCAGCGTTCCCAGGCCATCGGCTCGGTGCTCCGCTCGGTCGCGTCCTTCGTGATCATGGGCACGGCCTCGCTGATGGTCCTCGGCACGTTCGAGATCAACCTGGCGCCGCTGCTCGCCTCGGCGGGTGTCGCGGGCGTGGCGATCGGTTTCGGCGCCCGCAATCTCGTCACGGACTTCCTCTCCGGCGTCTTCATGATCCTGGAGGACCAGTACGGCGTCGGGGACACGATCGACGCCGGTGTCGCCTCCGGCGAGGTCATCGAGGTCGGCCTGCGCGTGACCAAGCTCCGCGGCGACAACGGCGAGATCTGGTACGTCCGCAACGGCGAGGTCAAGCGCATCGGCAACCTCTCCCAGGGCTGGGCCACGGCCGGCGTCGATGTCACGGTCCCGCCCTCGGAGGACCTGGACCGCGTCCAGTCCGTCCTGAACGAGGTCGGCGAGGCCATGAGCAAGGAAGAGCCCTGGAGCGAGCGCCTGTGGGGTCCGATCGAGGTCCTCGGCCTCGACACCGTCCTCCTCGACTCGATGGTCGTCCGCGTCTCCGCGAAGACGATGCCCGGCAAGGCTCTGAGCGTCGAACGCGAACTGCGCTGGCGTATCAAGCGCGCCTTCGACGCCGCGGACATCCGCATCGTCGGCGGCCTCCCGGTCCAGCCGGAGGGCGAGCCCGCGGCCGACCCGACGGCGGGCATGGCGGCCCCGTCCGCCTACGCCTCCTCGACGTCCCCGCAGTCCCAGGCGGCTTCACCGCTGACGCCGCCGACGAACGTGTCGAAGTAGGCGGTCGGCAGCCGTAACGGTTCAGCACGCTCGTTCGAGTGAACCGGTGCGATATTCCCAGGTCGTGGGACCTCCAGGTGCCTCATGGTTCTGCCGGGGCACCCAGTGCGGGCGTAGCCTGGCACCACTGCGACAAGGAGAACCAGCGATGAGCGCCGAACCGATTACGGAGCCGGTCATGACGCAGGTGGACCCCATCGATCTGTTGATCGCGTTCGAAGAGGCGTCTCCGATGCCGATTCGGCCCGAGTACATCGAGGGGACGGTCATCGTGCCGCCGCAGCCGGATTACCACCACAGCAAGAGCGCCGTCGGGCTCACTGTCCAGTTCTGCACCGCCGGGTTCGAGCTGGCGGGTATGGGCATGGGGTTCCGCGCCGCCCACAAAGACGGCAGCACGAGGGACCTCGTCATTCCTGACTTCTACGTCCTGCACCGCGAACCCACCGAGTTGGACGTGTCGTACCTCAAGGCCCACAAGGGCTGGTACCCCATCGGCATGATCGCCCTGGTCGGCGAGGTCACCTCCACCAACCACGAGACGGACACCGGCCCCAAGCTGCGCACCTACGCCACCACCGGCGTCCCCGTCTACGTCCTGATCAACCACGACACGAAGACAGCCCACTGTTACTCGGACCCGATCCTCCCCGGCGACGACCCCACCAAGGCGTACTACGACACGGAGACGAAGGTCGATCTGGGGCAGCCGCTTCCGCTTCCCTCCCCGTACCCGACCCTCGACACGGCTCCGTTCCTGGAAGGCTGAAGGGGAGCGGGGCATCCGAACCAGCTCACCCGGACCACCATGATCCGCTCGCCGCGTACGTCGGTCAGATGAGCATGCTTTCGGTCCGCACGCCCGGCCTCGGTCCTGCGTAGGCGGCACCTTCCGGAAAGACCATCGACTCACGCACGGCGATCTCGTTGGCCAGCCGCTCGGTCTCGGCGCGCGCCACATCTGAAAGCCCGTCAAGCAGATCGTCCTGAAACGGCTCCCAATGCCAATCAGCCACCCGCGACCTCACGATGCGCGGCGCGCACGATCTCACCGGCCTCGCGAATGGCCAGGTCACAGACGGCCGGATCCGGGTTGCTGATCTCCTGCTCGGCCGCATGCAGCCGCCGTGCGGTCTCCGGGTGCCGCTCGATCTCCACGACGACGCCCCACTCCCGATAGAACATCCGGATCGGTACGACGCTGTCCTCGTCGCCGGCCCGCACAAAGGCCTTCTGGAGGTCCTCGAAGAACTCGGGGAGGCGGGACGGAGCGACCGTGGCCACGGCCTGGCGCAGGGCCGGAAGCGTGAACTCGGGCCGGGGAATGAGCGGACCGCCCCCGTCCGCGTACGGCATGGTCATCGGCCGCCCCTTCTGCTCGTTCAGCGCCCTTCCGGCACGTCCCCGCGCTAGCGCCATTCCCGTCACTCCTCCGCACTCGCGAGCAGATCGGACGACCCAGCAAGATCCCACTCGAGCTGCACCTCGTTTGGTGGAGTCCCCGGACTGTCCCGAGTTGGGTGGAGTCGCGTTGCTTGGTTTCCCCGTCGGTTCAATTCCAGGACCCCGTTGCCCAGCTGCCTGCGCGGCGAGGTGCGACGCCCGAGTCAAGGCTTCGGCGAAGTCATGCGCAACGCCCCGTTCCCGGCCCCGGCGCGCCACTCGCGTTCGGCAATGGCTCAGAGCAGATCCTCGTCGGGCGCGCGGACGCCGCCCTTCTTCTCCCGCAGCGTCGCGCGGACGCGCTCAAGCACCTGCGGGAAGTCCAGCGGGTCGTTCGAGTCGACGGTGACGTCGGCGGCACTCGACACCCTGAGGGTGACCGCGGTGCTGTGACCGCTGGACACGACGATCTGCATCCGCCGCACGGTGTCGAACCGCGCGAAGGCCGCGATCTGCGAGGGCCTCGGCTCGATGGCGATGCCGCCCCGGTACAGCGGCACGGACTCGGTGCGCACGGCCACCACGTCCTGGTAGTGGTACTCGTGCGTCTGCTCCGCCTTCAGCTCTCCGCTGTAGAGGTCCAGCTCGCAGCGGTAGATGGCCAGCAGGTAGTGGGTCGGGCAGATCACCATGAACTCGTACTTCGAGTACCGGATCCGCCCGTCGTCACCCATGGCGCTGCGGCAGGGGAACGCGGGGCCCGAGACCACCAGCTGGTTGTTCCCCGGTCCGCCGGAACCGCCCTGTCCGGCGTTGGCGGCGATGTCGTCGAAGCTCGCCCCGCCGGATCCGGTGACGCCACGGGGCGCCACCAGGTCGGCGGGGGTGAGTCCGAGCTGCGGCAGCGACCGGTTCACGATCGAGAAGCCGTCCGTGGCGATGAGCTGGTCGATGTCCATGTCTGAGGGGCGCGGCATGGCCAGGGCGTACGCGGCATCGTACGCGCGCTTGGCGTTCCAGCCCTTGACCCCGAGGATGAAGCCGACCACGAACGAGACGGCGCCCAGGGCGGCAGCCTCTGTCCCGGAGACGAGCAGCACCAGTCCGAGCACGAGACCGCCGCCGCCGATCGCCAGCTTCAGTTGTGCGGCCTTCAGATCGTCCGGGTTGGGCGGGTCGACGAAGTAGCGGGCGATCCACTGCGCCGGGGGACGCATGGGGGCCATGGGCGGCGGCGGAAAGGTCACGAGGGTTCTCCCTGGAGTTCTGGCGGGGTTTGGAGCGCGGTGTCGGGCACCGCGGCGGACGGGATGCGGACGGGATGTCGAGCGCGGTGGCGATCGGCATGTCGAGCAGGTTTCGAACGGGATGTCGCGCCATCTGTCGAGCGAGCGGGGTGTCAGTCGCGCAGCGAGCGGTCGAGCAGGACCCAGGTCGGGCTGTCCGGCACGGGCACGTGCGCGAGGATCTCCCGGCCTCTCGCCGGGTCGACGAGGGCGACGAGCCGCCGGGTGTCGGCCGTCGGCTGCCTCGGCCGACCGCTGCCACGCGTGAGCATGCCGTCGTTGATGACGAGCGCGAGCACCTTGGCGTGGTGGCAGTCGGGATCGTCGGCGGCCAGCCGGACAAGGCGCTCTGTCAGGGCCTGGGTCTGCCGTGCGCCGTAGTGGTCCGGGTGGCGGCCGCGCAGCGCGGCGAGCACCAGCCGGAAGCGGGCGAGGGCGTCGCCGGGATCCTTCTCGACCACCTGCTTCAGATGGCCGATCGCGCTCTCGTACTCCCGCGCTGAGAGCGCGGCCTCGGCCGCCGCCCGGTGATCCACCGGTGGGGCGGCGTAGTTGTAGATGTTGTCCGCTTGCTGGATGAGGTCGGCCTGCTGGCGACCGATCCGGAAGTCCGCCATGCCGGCTCAGCCGAGCGGCAGCGACGCGGCGATCGCTTCGAGCGAGCCGACTATTCCGGCCGCCGTCGCGACTCCGGCGAGCAGTTCCGCGGCCTTGGTGAGCGCCGCGTGGATACGGCCCGGACGCGCGTCGGGTGACGAGGCCTCCTCCAGCGCCCCCACCAGTTCGGTCGCGGCCAGGGCCGCACGGTCGTCGCCCTGCGTGGACTGCGCCCGCAGCTCCGCGACGAGCCGGGTCAGCGTCTGCGTCAATTCTCCCGGTGGACCGGCGTGGTTGTGGATCACGTCGGCCTGCTGGATGTTGCCGCTCTGCTGATTGATGTTGAAGGTCGCCACAGTAGCCCCCGATGTGTCCAATACGCTCAGCTAGCAGCGTAGGACTCCGAGTGCCCTTGGTCATACGGGAATTGCAAATTTCGTGGGGCGAAGCCGTGCCACCGGGCGGATCAGTACCGCCCCGGTCGTGCCCGACGACTAGGTACGCACCTCACCGCCTCCGCAAGTAACGACTTTGTTGCCACCAGCGGCCGCTATTGACGCCCCCATCTGCCTCGGATTAGCTTCTCGCACCAATAGGAAACCTTCCTAACAATGGACTTCCGGTGGACTTCTCGGCGGCCACGCTGGGAGGCTGAGCGGCGGAAAGGCAGGTGGCGCACTCATGGCAGGATCCGCCGGCACGCCGGGCACCCCGCGCGTCCTGCGTGCCATGAACGACCGTGCCGCCCTGGACCTGCTGCTCGCGCACGGCCCGCTGTCGCGGACCAGGATCGGGAAGCTCACCGGCCTCTCGAAGCCGACCGCCTCCCAGCTCCTGGCGCGCCTGGAGGCGGCCGGACTCGTGCTCGCCACCGGGACCATCGAGGGCCGCCCCGGCCCCAACGCCCAGCTGTACGCGGTCAATCCGGGCGCGGGTTACGCGGCGGGCCTGGACGTCACCCCCAAGCGCATCCTCGCCGCCGTCGCCGACGTGACCGGGCGGACGGTGGGCGAGTACGAGCTCCCCACGCCCGGCCGACGCCCCGCCGGGTCCGTCGTACACCAGGTCACCGACGCCCTCGACGGTGCGGTGAAGGCGGCGGGGCTCGCCAGGGACGACGTCCGCCGGGTCACCATCGGGACGCCCGGCGCCTTCGACCCCAACACCGGGCGGCTGCGGTACGCCTCACACCTGCCCGGCTGGCACTCCGCCGGGATCCTCGACGAGCTGGCGGCCGCTCTGCCGATGCCCGTCGAGTACGAGAACGACGTCAACCTCGTCGCCATCGCCGAGCAGCGGCTCGGTGCGGCGCGGGGACACGAGGACTTCGTGCTCCTGTGGAACGAAGAGGGACTCGGTGCCGCGCTCGTGCTCGGCGGGCGGCTGCACCGCGGCTGGACCGGCGGCGCGGGCGAGGTCGGCTTCCTGCCGGTGCCGGGAGCGCCGCTCGTACGGCAGGTCACCAAGGCCAACAGCGGCGGCTACCAGGAGCTTGCCGGTTCGCAGGCCATCCCCCAGCTCGCCCGCGAACTGGGCATCGGGCCCGTACCCAGTGGTTCGTACGCCGAGGTCGCCGCCGCCCTCGTCCAGCGGGCCGCCTCCCACGAGGACGGCCCCCACCGGCAGCTTCTGGAGACGTACGCGACCGGGCTCGCCACCGGTCTGGCCTCGCTCGTCTCCGTGCTCGACCCCGAACTGGTCGTACTCAGCGGCACCTCGCTCACCGCCGGCGGCGAACCGCTGCGCGCCCTTGTCCAGGCCGAGTTGGAGGATCTGGCCGCGTCCCGGCCGCACCTCGTGCTCGGCGACGTACACGAACACCCCGTGCTGCGCGGCGCGTTGGAAAGCGCACTGGCGGCCACCCGCGACGAGGTGTTCGACACCTCCCGCTGACCCGTAAACCCGCTTCCAGCATCATCACTGCCCAGTCCCGCCCTGCCCTAGGGAGACCCCGCCATGCCCGGAATGTCCCGACAGGTGGCCGTCGCGCTCGCCGCCTCCGCCTCCATAGCCCTCCTCACCTCCGCCTGTACCGGCCAGACCGAATCCGGCGCGAACGACGACGCGTCCAAGGAGACGACGATCAACTTCTGGCACGCCTGGAGCGCGCCGGCCGAGGTCGCGGCGGTGAAGTCCCTGGTCGCGGGCTTCCAGAAGGCGCACCCCAACATCCACGTGAAGATCGTCGGCAACATGACGGACGACAAGATCAACCAGGCGCTGCGCGCGGGCGGCGACAACGCCCCCGACGTCGTCTCCTCGTTCACCACCAACAACGTGGGCAAGTTCTGTTCGTCGGGCGCCTTCGTCGACCTCAACCCCTTCTTCGAGAAGGCGGGCATCGACCCGGAGAAGACCTTCCCGAAGGCGATGAACGAGTACACCCAGTTCGAGGGCAACCGCTGCACGGCGCCGCTGCTCGGTGACGCGTACGGCCTCTACTACAACAAGACCGCCTTCGAGAAGGCGGGCATCACCAGCCCCCCGAAGACCTGGTCCGAATTCGAGGCCGACGCCAAGAAGTTGACCGTCTCCAAGGGCGACAGTTACTCCCAGCTCGGCTTCATGCCGAACTACCACGGCTGGGAGTCGACGACCGAGCACTACTTCGGGCAGTTCTCGCCGACGTACTTCGACTCGGCCGGCAAGTCGAACATCGCCAAGGACCCCGCTTTCGAGGCCGGGTTCACGCTCCAGAAGAAGCTCGTCGACGAACTCGGCGGCTTTCAGAAGCTGGAGACGTACCGCTCCAAGCTCGGTGACGAGTGGGGCCCCAAGCACCCCTTCCAGACCGGTCAGGTCGCCATGCAGCTGGACGGAGAATGGCGGCTCGGCATGGCCGAGGAGGCCAAGCCCGGCTTCGAGATCGGCGTCGCGCCGCTGCCCGTACCCGACGACCAGGCGGACCAGTACGGCAAGGGCTACATCACCGGCACCATCGCCGGTATCGCCGCCACCAGCACGAAGCAGAACGCG
Organism: Streptomyces sp. NPDC005808; assembly: GCF_042871385.1. NCBI lineage: Bacteria > Bacillati > Actinomycetota > Actinomycetes > Kitasatosporales > Streptomycetaceae > Streptomyces > Streptomyces sp. NPDC005808. Next base: position 17,489 of record NZ_JBIAIK010000005.1, read on the forward strand.
GCCTGGGAGCTGGTGAAGTACATGACCACGGACACGGACGCCGTGGTCGGCTTCGCCAACGCCATCCACAACGTGCCCTCGACACTCGCCGCCCTCAAGTCGCCCGACCTGAAGTACGACCCGCGTTTCAAGACCTTCCTGGACATCGCGGCGAACCCGAACTCGACGACAACTCCGGCCTCGATCAACGGTGGTTCGTATCTCGTGACGATCCAGGAGTTCGGATACGACTACGAGAGCGGCAAGGAAACCGATCTGAAGGCGGGCCTGAAGAAGGCCGCCGCGCAGATCGACACGGACATCGCGCAGGCGAAGTAGCAGCATCATGAGCGCCACGTACACACTGCGCGCCAAGCGCCGCCGGGCGGCGCTGAAGACGGCCGCCTTCATGTCGCCCTGGCTGATCGGATTCGCCGTCTTCTTCGCGTATCCGCTGCTCTCGACGGTCTACTTCTCGTTCATGCACTACGACGGCTTCCAGCCGCCGACGTGGGTCGGGACGAAGAACTGGGTCTACGTCTTCCAGAACTACCCGCTGTTCTGGCCCGCGTTGAGGAACACCCTGTGGCTCGTCGTCATCATGGTGAGCCTCCGGGTCCTCTTCGGGCTCGGCGTCGGCCTGCTGATCACGAAGATCAGGACGGGCCCGGGGGTCTTCCGGACCCTCTTCTACCTGCCCTACCTCGCCCCGCCGGTCGCCGCCACGATGGCCTTCGCCTTCCTCCTCAACCCCGGTACGGGACCGGTCAACTCGATCCTGGAGAGCATCGGGATCCCGGCGCCCGGCTGGTTCAACGACCCGGCGTGGTCGAAGCCGGCCCTGACCATGCTGGCCCTGTGGGGTGTCGGCGACCTGATGGTCATCTTCATGGCCGCGCTGCTCGACGTACCCAAGGAGCAGTACGAGGCCGCCGAGTTGGACGGCGCGTCGGCGTGGCAGCGCTTCCGGTACGTGACGCTGCCGAACATCTCGCCGATCGTGATGTTCGCGGTGGTCACCGGCGTGATCCAGACCATGCAGTACTACACACAGCCGCTGATCGCCGGGAAGGTCGCGTCGGGCGTCATCCAGGGCGCCGGAACCCAGTTCGTGCCGGGTTATCCCGACAAGTCGACGCTCACCCTCCCCCAGCTCGTCTACAACCTCGGCTTCCAGCGCTTCGACTACGGCTCCGCCTGTGTGGTCGCGCTGGTGCTGTTCGCCCTGTCCATGGTGTTCACCGCGTTCCTGATGCGGCGCCGGGGCGGTCTCATCCAGGCAGGTGAATGACACCATGACCACTCAAGTACTGGACAAACCCACGGAGTTGAAGGCCCCCGTCTCGCCCGCCGAGCGCACCGCCCGCCGCAGGGCGCTCCTGGAGTGGATCGCCGTGCACGCCCTCGGCGTCGCGGCCGCCCTCTTCTTCGTGCTGCCCTTCGTGTTCGTCTTCCTGACCTCGCTGATGAGCGACACCCAGGCACTCAGCCGCGACCTGATCCCGCACACCTGGGAGTGGGGCAACTACCGGAAGGTCTTCGACACCCCGGGCTTTCTGACCTGGTGGAAGAACACTCTCCTGTACGCCGGTGCCGGCACCGTCCTCACCGTGGTCTCCTCGATCCCCGTCGCCTACGCACTCGCCAAGTTCCGCTTCCGGGGCCGGAATCTGTCGCTGATGCTGGTCATCTCGATGATGATGCTGCCGCCGCAGGTCGTCGTCATCCCGATGTACCTGTTCTGGGCGAAGCAGCTGGACCTGTCCGGCACCCTGTGGCCGCTGATCATCCCGATGGCGTTCGGAGACGCGTTCTCGATCTTCCTGCTGCGCCAGTTCCTGATGACGATCCCGAACGAGTACCTGGACGCGGCGAAGGTGGACGGCTGCGGAGACCTGCGGGTGCTCCTGAAGATCGTCCTGCCGATGGCCAAACCGGGTATCGCCGCGGTCGCCCTCTTCCAGTTCTTCTACGCGTGGAACGACTACTTCGGGCCCCAGATCTACGCTTCCGAGAACCCCGGCGCCTGGACGCTCTCCTACGGTCTGGAGTCGTTCAAGGGCGTCCACCACACCGACTGGAACCTGACCATGGCCGCGACCGTGCTGGTCATGGCCCCCGTGATCCTCGTGTTCTTCTTCGCGCAGAAGGCGTTCGTCGAAGGTGTCACGCTCACCGGAGTGAAGGGTTGACACGCATGAAACTCACCGTGGTCGGCGGAGGGTCGACCTACACCCCCGAACTCATCGACGGCTTCGCCCGGTTGCGGGACACCCTGCCCGTCGAGGAGCTGGTGCTCGTCGACCCGGCGGCGGAACGCCTGGAGCTGGTGGGCGGCCTGGCCCGGCGGATCTTCGCGCGGCAGGGGCACCCCGGCAGGATCGTCACGACCGCCGATCTGGACGCGGGCGTCGAGGGCGCCGACGCCGTACTGCTGCAACTGCGCGTCGGCGGGCAGGCGGCACGCAACGAGGACGAGACCTGGCCGCTGGAGTGCGGCTGCGTCGGGCAGGAGACGACGGGGGCGGGCGGCCTCGCCAAGGCGCTGCGCACGGTGCCCGTGGTCCTCGACATCGCCGAGCGCGTCCGCCGCACCAACCCGGACGCCTGGATCATCGACTTCACCAACCCGGTCGGGATCGTGACCCGCGCCCTGCTCCAGGCCGGCCACAAGACCGTCGGACTGTGCAACGTGGCGATCGGCTTCCAGCGGAAGTTCGCCGCGCTGCTCGGGGTCACACCCGCCGAGGTGCACCTGGACCATGTGGGACTCAACCACCTCAGCTGGGAAACCGGTGTGCGCCTGGGCGGCCCCGAGGGGGAGGACGTCCTGCCCCAACTCCTCGCCGAACACGGCGACACCATTGCCGACGACCTGCACCTGCCGCGCAGCGTCGTCGACCGCCTCGGCGTCGTCCCCTCGTACTACCTGCGCTACTACTACGCGCACGACGAGGTCGTACGAGAACTGCGGACCAGCCCTTCCCGGGCATCCGAAGTGGCGGAGATGGAACGGCAGTTGCTGAAGATGTACGGCGACCCGACGCTGGACGAGAAGCCGGAGCTGCTCGCCCGGCGCGGCGGCGCCTACTACTCGGAGGCGGCCGTGGACCTCGCGGCGGCACTGCTCGGCGGGGGCGGCAGCCCCTACCAGGTGGTGAACACGTACAACAACGGGACGCTGCCCTTCCTGCCGGCCGACGCCGTGATCGAGGTGCAGGCCGCGATCGGCTCCCAGGGACCGGCACCGCTGCCGGTGCCGCCCGTGGACCCGCTCTATGCGGGCCTGATGGCGAACGTCACGGCGTATGAGGACCTGGCCCTGGAGGCGGCCCTGCGCGGCGGCCGGGACCGTGTGTTCCGCGCTCTCCTCGCCCACCCCCTCATCGGCCAGCACGCGTACGCCGACGCCCTCACCGACCAGCTGATCGCGCACAACCGGGAGCACCTCGCGTGGGCATGACCTCATCGGGATCCGGCGCCGCCGGGTCCGGCCCCGCGGCCCTGGTCCTGGCCATCGACGCCGGGAACAGCAAGACCGACGCGGCCGTACTGGCCGCGGACGGACGGGTGGTCGGGACGGCGCGCGGCGGCGGTTTCCGGCCGCCGGTGGTCGGCGTGGAGACGGCGGTGGACTCGCTGGCCGAGACCGTCGGCCGGGCCTTCGCCGAGGCGGGCGTCACCTCGGTCGCCCATGTCTCCGCCTGCCTCGCCAACGCCGATCTCCCCGTCGAGGAGGAGCGGTTGGCGGCGGCGCTGGACGCGCGTGCGTGGGGGGCGAGTGTGGAGGTGCGCAACGACACCTTCGCGATCCTGCGGGCCGGGATCGCCGAGCCGCGCGGGGTCGCGGTGGTGTGCGGGGCGGGCATCAACTGCGTCGGCATGCGGCCCGACGGGCTCACCGCGCGCTTCCCCGCGATCGGTCGTCTCTCCGGGGACTGGGGCGGTGGTGGGGGGCTCGCGGAGGAGGCCCTGTGGCACGCGGCGCGTGCCGAGGACGGCCGGGGCGGGCCCACCGCTCTCGCCCGCACCCTGCCCGCGCACTTCGGCCTGCCCTCCATGTACGCCCTCATCGAGGCGCTCCACCTCGAACACCTCGATGAGGCCCGGCGGCACGAGCTGACGCCGGTTCTGTTCGCCACGGCGGTCGACGGCGACCCGGTCGCCCGCTCCCTCGTGGACCGTCTCGCGGAGGAGGTAGTGGCCATGGCCACGGTCGCCCTGACCCGCCTGTCCCTCCTGGAGGAACCCGTCCCGGTCCTCCTCGGCGGCAGCATCCTCGCCGCCCGCCACCCCCAACTCGACACCGGTATACGGGACTTGCTGGCCGACCGGGCCCCCAAGGCGGTCCCCCAGGTGGTCACCGCCCGCCCGGTCCTGGGCGCAGCGCTCCTGGGCCTGGACCACGTACGGGCCCCGGCCGACACCCACACCCGCGTGCGAGCGTTCTACGAGGGGAACTGAAAGGCTTCTTTCGCCCCCTCCGCCCCTTCCCATTCCCGTCACTTGGAGGCTCCGCCCCCAAACCCCCGCTCCTCAAACGCCGGAGGGGCTAACCCCCATTAGCCCGTCCGGCGCTTGAGGACGAGCGCGTCCAGCGCGAAGCGGGGGTCTGGGGGCGGCAGCCCCCAGAAACAAGGGACGGGCAGGGGCGGAGGGGGCGAAAAAACCCGCCCCCCGCCCCCACCCCGGACGGGAACCGAACACATACCGAGGGCGTGTTCAGGGGAAGGGGGGCGTTGCGGGGAGCTTCGCGCTGCGCTGTGATCCGCACAAGATCGAGTCAAGAGCTGTGCGGATGACAGTCCCTGCGACGATACTTGCGGCCGTGCACCTCCTCCGTGCTCCTCGCACACGGACCAGAGGTGACCGACGGATGACCATGGGGGAGGTCGGGTGACACACCCGCCGAACGGCAGCGCAGCTCCACCGGGAACACCGGGGGTCCCTCCGGCACGCCCGGCCGCACCCACCATGCCGGCCCTGCCGCCGCAGTCCGGCCTTCCTGCACCGCGTTCGACCGGACCCGACAAACCCAACAGCGCACACACGCCCGCGCCCACCCCCTCCCCCGCTCCCCCACGCCGCACGGCCTGGGCGGAAGGCGTGGACACCCTGCGCGCCGCGGCGACGACGGAACCGGGCCGCCTACGGATCATCGGCGCCGTACTCGCCCTGCTGGTCGTCGCGTTCGGCGCGGTCACCGCCTGGCAGATGACGGACCGTTCGGGCGCCGCGGACGACGTACTGAACAGCAGCCAGCCGCTGAGCGCCAGCGCGGCGGACATCTACCGCTCGCTCGCGGACGCCAACACCGCGGCCTCCAGCGGCTTCCTGGCGGGCGGCCAGGAGACGGAGGCGTCCCGCACCCGGTACGAGGCGGACATCCAGACGGCCGCCGAGAAGCTGGTGACGGCCGCGGCCAACTCGCAGCCGGGCTCCCCGTCGGCCGACACGATCACCAAGCTCAACAAACTGCTGCCGGAGTACAAGGGCCTGATCGAGCGGGCCCGCGCCAACAACCGGCAGGGCTTCCCGCTCGGCGGCGCCTACCTGCGGTACGCGAACGCGACGATGCAGGACGAGATGCTCCCGGCGGCCAAGGACCTCTACACCAAGGAGAACCAGCGCCTGGAGGCCGACTACGCCGACGCCACGCCCTACCCGTGGGCCGCGATCGGCCTCGGGCTGCTCGCACTCGGCGGGCTCGCCTGGGCGCAGCGGCGCAACTACCGCCGTACGAACCGGGTGTTGAACCAGGGCATGGCCGCCGCCACCGCCGCCTCCACGGTCGTACTGCTCTGGCTCGTGGTCGGGCACAGCGTGGCCAGGGCGGGACTCAACGAGTCCTACGACCACGGCGTCCGCTCCCTGAACGTGCTGAACGACGCCCGGCTCGCGTCACTGAACGCGCGGGGCAACGAAAACCTCACGCTGGTCAGCCGGGGCGCGGAGACCGAGGAGCTGAAGGACGGCACGGTCGTGGACGCCTTCGACTACGACTTCCAGCAGGAGATGGACGACCTCACCGAGAAGCTGGCCGCCGCCGCAGCCCTCGCCGACGACGAGGCGGGCGAGCAGCCCGTGGCGACCGCGACGGGCAACATGAAGGAATGGAAGCTCCGTCACCTGGACGCCCGCGCGGCCGATGACAACGGCGACTACCAGGCGGCGCTCGACAAGGTGATCGGTTCCAAGAGCGACAAACCGACGGGCGAGTGCTTCGACGGCGTCGACAAGAACCTGGCGCTGGCACTGGCGCACGAGGAGACCGAGTTCAAGCAGTCGGCGGCCAACGGCCTGGACGCGATGACCGGTCTGCCGGTGGGTGCGGCGGTCCTCGCGGTGCTGGCCGCGGCGGGCGCGGTGCTGGGCATCGGACGCAGGCTTTCGGAGTACCGGTGAGAGGAGGAGCGGTGAGAGGAGGAGCGGCAATGAGTGCACGACGTCTGAGGGCAAGCCTGAAGGGCTGGGGCGGCGTGGGTGCGATGGCCGTCGCCTGCGCACTCACCGCGGTGTTCGCCCTGTTGCTGCCGCTGAGCAGCACGCGCGGGGACGGCAGTACGGGCATCGGCGGCCAGGGCGTGGGCCAGGGCAAGCAGGCGAAGGCCGAGGAGTGCACCGCTCCGCAGGACCAGAGCCTGACGCCGTCCGGCCTGGACGGCGCGACGATCGAGGCCATCAAGAACCGCCCTGTCAAGGACCGGCGGCTGATCGTCGGCGTCGACCAGAACAGCTTCCGCTGGGGCTACCGCGACCCGAACAGCACGCAGAGCGGCAGCGACCTCGAAGGCTTCGACATCGACCTCGTCCGCGCGATCGCCGGTGACATTCTGGGCGACCCGACCGCCGTGCAGTTCCGCGCCATCCCCACCAACCAGCGCATCCCCGCGATCCAGAGCGGCGAGGTCGACATGGTGGTCCGCACCATGACCATCACCTGCTCCCGGCTTGAGGATGTCGCGTTCTCCGCGCCCTACTTCGAGACCGGCCAGCAGGTTCTGGCCCCGAAGACCTCGACCATCACGGGGTACGACAAGTCGCTGGCGAACAAGAAGATCTGCACGGCGACGGGCTCCACCGCCTACGAGAAGCTGGACGCCGACAGGAAGACGGGCAAGCTCGTCTCCACCGCCGACATCTCGACGACGGTTCCCAATCAACTCGACTGCCTGGTAAGGCTCCAGCTCGGTGAGGTCGACGCCGTGGTGACGGACGGCGCGCTGGCCGCGAGCCAGGCCGCACAGGACCCCACGGTCGAGCTCAAGGGCAAGTCCTTCACCACGGAGTACTACGGCGTGGCGATGAAGAAGGGCGCCGACGATCTGGTACGCCGGGTCAACCAGGTCCTGGAGAACTACCGCCAGAGCGGCTGGCAGGCGTCGTACGACAAGTGGCTCTCCCCGACCCTCGGGGCCGACTCCCCCTCGTCGGATCCGCCCGTCGCGCAATACAAGTAGCGGTACGGGCAGCAGTAGCGGTACGGGCAGCAGTGGCAGTACTGGTAGCGGTACACGTGGCCGACACGGCCGAAAGCGAGAGGTGATCGATGGGCGTCACGGGACCCCCCGAGCCGGTGATGGACCGGGACGAGGTGGACCGTGCGCTGGCGCGGCTCGGCGCGGAGCACGAAGCCATCGAGACCTCGCTCCTCGCCCTGCAGGACCACGCGGGCCGCAGGCTCCTCGAAGGCGCCGAGCTCACCGGCACGACCAAGGAGCGCTGGTCTGCCGCCGAGGCGTCGATCAACCTGCTGTGGGCGTACTTCGACGCCTACTCGGACGCCCTGAACTCCGCCCGCCGGATCCGCTCCCGCAGACGCTGGTCCAGCCGCGAGGACCTGGTGGAGCTGACCGAACTGCTGCGCGGCGCGAGCATCACGGTCGCCGGGTCGGCGACGGCCACCGCGAACGCGCCGACACTCGCCGGCTCCGGCAAGCTCAGCGAGCGGTTCTCGCTGGTCGCACTGGTGGAGCGGATGAACGAGCTGTACGCGTCCTCGCTCGACATGGTCATCGCCGCGGACGCGGTCTGGTCCGCCCTGCCCGCCCGGATCGATCTGCTGGCCGCGGAACTCCAGCGCACCCGCCGGCTCGCCCACTCCGTCGGCGTACGCCCCGGTGAGCACCCTTCGGGTGACGACCTGGAGCGGATCACCCGCACACTCACCGCCCTGCGCGAGCGCGTGGTGTCCGACCCGCTGGCCTTCTGGCTGCCCGCACAAGGGAGTTCGGCGCCCGGCGGCGGCCGCCCGGACACCACGAGGTACGACCGCGAGGCGCGCTCCCTGGAGGACGTGCGCCGGGAGATCGACGCCGTGCTCACCGTCCGGCAGGACGCCGAGGCGCGCCTGGTGAAGCTGCGGGACGTGCTCAGCCGCGCGGACCGCACCCTCGCCGAGGCGAGGAACGCCCGCGGTGAGGTGCTCGCGAAGATCGCCGCGTCCGAGGTGCCCGCGGTCAGCGGCCCGCCGACCGTGCTCCAGGAGCAGTTGGCGACGGCCGCCGAGTACCGCAGGCACGCCCAGTGGCACCGTCTCTCACCGCTCCTGGAGGCGCTGGAGGAGAAGGCGGAGGACGAACTGCTGCGCGCCCGCGAGTCGTTGACCGCGGTCACCCAGCCACTGGCCGTCCGCGCGGAGCTGCGCGGCCGCCTCGACGCGTACAAGGCGAAGGTCGCCCGGCACGGGCTCGCGGAGGACCCGTTCCTCATCGAGCGCTACGACGCGGCGCGCCGCATGCTGTGGAGCGCGCCCTGCGACCTGCGCGTCGCTGAGGACGCCGTACTGCGCTACCAGCACGCGGCGGCCGACCTGCTCAGCCCGCGGGTGCCCGAGCAGGGCAACGGACCACAGGACCGTAGGGGGGAATCGTGAGTCAGCAGTCCGAGTCTGCAGGGGAGCAGCGGAAGTGCCAGCGGCCCGGTTGCTCGGGGTCGTACGAGGACATGGGCGGCGGTGAGCTGTACTGCGACACGTGCGGTCTGGCGCCGGTCGTGTCCGCGGGCGGGATGGTGGGCTCGCCGCCGACCGGGATCACGGCGGGCGGCCGGAGCTCGCGCGGTTCGGGCAGCTCCAACAGCCGTGGTTCACGGGCGAGTTCGCGTACGTCGTCACGCTCCTCGCAGTCGCGGCGCTCGGTCTCCGGTCGCCTCTCGCGCTCGCTGTCCGGTTCCTCGACGGGCCGCTCGGTGTCGGTGCGCAGCTCCGGTTCGTCCGCCGGTTCCACCGGGCGCGGCCGGCTCGGTGCCGGCCTGGTCGAGGTGCCGGGCGTGCCGCGCCCCGACCCGCGCGGGATGGTCCAGGAGAACCCGGAGGTGCCCGAGCGCAAGCGCTTCTGCTCGCGCTCCGACTGCGGTGCTCCGGTGGGACGTTCACGCGGTGAGACACCGGGGCGCACGGAGGGGTTCTGCACGAAGTGCGGCAACCCGTACTCGTTCGTGCCGAAGCTGGCCACGGGCGACATCGTGCACGGCCAGTACGAGGTCGTGGGCTGTCTCGCGCACGGCGGGCTCGGCTGGGTGTATCTGGCCGTCGACCGCGCGGTGTCCGACCGCTGGGTGGTCCTCAAGGGCCTGCTCGACACGGGCGACCAGGACGCGATGGCGGCGGCGATCTCCGAGCGCCGCTTCCTCGCCGAGATCGAGCACGCCAACATCGTGCGGATCTACAACTTCGTCGAGCACCTCGACCAGCGCACCGGCTCCCTCGACGGCTACATCGTCATGGAGTACGTCGGCGGCAAGTCCCTCAAGGAGATCGCCAACGACCGTCGTACGGCGGCCGGGAAGCGGGACCCGCTGGCGGTGGAGCAGGCCTGCGCATACGGGATCGAGGCGCTTGAGGCGCTCGGCCATCTGCACAGCCGCAACCTGCTGTACTGCGACTTCAAGGTCGACAACGCGATCCAGACCGAGGACCAGCTCAAGCTGATCGACATGGGCGCGGTGCGCAGGATGGACGACGAGGAGTCGGCCATCTACGGCACGGTGGGCTACCAGGCGCCGGAGGTGGCCGAGGTCGGCCCGTCGGTCGCCTCCGACCTGTACACGGTCGCCCGCACGCTGGCCGTGATGACCTTCGACTTCCAGGGCTACACGAACGTGTTCGTGGACTCCCTGCCGGACCCGGACCACATCGAGGTCTTCCGCCAGTACGAGTCCTTCTACCGGCTCCTGGTGCGGGCCACCGATCCCGACCCGGCCCGGCGGTTCGCCTCCGCGCAGGAGATGGCCGAGCAGCTGACCGGTGTGCTGCGCGAGGTCGTCTCCGTCCAGACCGGCCGCGCCCGTCCCTCGCTCTCCACCCTGTTCGGGCCCGAACTCAGGGTCACGGACACGGAGTTGTTCGGAAAGCTGGACGGGGACGTGTCGCGTCTCGGCGCGCGGGCCGTGCCGGTGGGTCGCCGGCAACGAGCACTGCCTGCCGCCAACGGTGGTGGACTCGCGATCACTTCGGGTGCCGCCGCGGCCTCCGTCGGCTCCGGCAATCTGGTCAAGTCCGTCCAAGCCGCCGCGACCGCACTCGCGCTGCCCGTTCCCCGGGTCGATCCGGGGGACCCCAACGCGGGCTTCCTCGCCGGGCTCATGGCCTCGGCGCCCGCGGAGCTGATCACCGCACTGCGCGCGGCGCCCACCGGCTCCCTGGAGCTGCGCCTGCGCGAGCTGCGGGCCCGCCTGGAGATGGGCGAACTGGCAGCCGCCACCAGAGCACTTGAGGCCCTGGAGGCGGACCACCCGGACGACTGGCGGGTGGTCTGGTACCGGGGCGTCGCGGCGCTCGCGAACGGCGAGCAGGAGACCGCGGCGCTGTCCTTCGACGCCATCTACGACGCGTTTCCCGGCGAGCCGGCGCCCAAGCTGGCCCTCGGCGTGTGCGCGGAGGTGCTCGGGCAGCTGGACAACGCCGCCGAGTACTACCGCCTGGTGTGGACGACCGACCCCAGTTATGTGAGTGCGGCGTTCGGCCTGGCCCGCGTGCAGCTCGCCTCGGGCGACCGCCGTGGCGCCGTACAGACGCTGGAATCCGTACCGGAGTCGTCGATCCACTACACGGCGGCGCGGGTCGCGGCCGTGCGGGCGCGGCTGCGGCAGCGACTCGCCGAGGAAGCGCCCGCCACGCCGGTCCTCGACGATCTCACAGCCGCCGCGGGGCAGGTCGAGGCGCTGGGCGGATACGGTCTCGACGCGGTGCGACGCGAGCAGTTGTCGACAGAAGTACTGGGCTGCGCCCTGGACTGGGTACTCTCCGGTAGCCAGGTGTCCGCTCCGGCCTCCGGCGGTGGACGTGCGCTGCTCGGCAGCGAGCTGGACGAGCGCGGCCTCCGCTTCGGTCTGGAGCGCTCGTACCGGACGCTGGCCCGCCTCGCGCAGGGCGGCGAGGAGAGGATCGATCTGGTGGAACGTGCCAACCGTTACCGCCCCCGGACGTGGGTGTGATTGATGTCCCAGATGCCCCAGCCGACGGCCCTTTCGCGGTGCCCCAGTTGCGAGGAGCCACTGGAGGCGGGTGACCGCTTCTGCGGCGCGTGCGGGTACGACCTGTCGGCGGTGCCCGCACCGCCCCAGGACGAGCCGACGATCGCCATGAACGGCACGTCGCCGCGCCCTCCTTCGGCCGTCCCGTCCGTGGACTGGCCCGTCGCGCCCGAGGTGGACAGTTCCAACACACCGGCGCCGGTGCACCGGGCGGCGGACATCCGGGGCACCGACTCCGGCGGCTCCGAACTCCCGCACCCGGCGGGCGAATCCGCGGGCGTACGGTTCGACAGGCCACGGGAGCCGGACGAGTACCCCTTGGCACCCCCGGCCGAAGCGCCTCTCGCCGACCCGCCTCTCACCGACCCGCGCACCGCCGAGCTCGCGACACCCGCCGCGGGCACCAGGCTGTGCGTCGCCTGCCGCTCGGGCAGTGTCGACAGCGACGGCTACTGCGAGAACTGCGGGCACGCGCAGCCGCGCGAACGCGACCACATGGAGCAGGAGTTGAGCGCCGTCTCCGCGGTCAGCGACCGCGGCCTGCGCCACCACCGCAACGAGGACGCGTTCGCGATCTCCTCAACCGCGCTGCCCGACGGTGCACCCGCCGTCGTGGCGATCGTCTGCGACGGCGTCTCCTCGGCGACCCGCCCCGACGAGGCCTCGCTCGCCGCGTCCCGGGCGGCCAACGAAGCACTCCTGGCGGCCCTGCCGCTGGGTACGCACCCGCAGCAGGCCATGCACGAGGCGATCATCGCCGCCTCGGAGGCCGTCAACTCCCTCGCGGACGCGCCCGCTCCGCACGACGAGCACACCCCGCACGTGAACGCGCCCGCCTGCACCCTCGTCGGCGCCATCGTCACCCCCACCCTGCTGATCATCGGCTGGGTCGGTGACAGCCGCGCCTACTGGGTCCCCGTCGACCGCGCCTCGCCCCCGGCCCGGCTCACCGAGGACGACTCGTGGGCCGCGCAGATGGTCGCGGCGGGCCTGATGAACGAGGCGGAGGCCTACGCCGACGACCGCGCCCACGCCATCACGGGGTGGCTCGGCGCCGACTCCTACGAACTGGAGCCGCACACCGCTTCCTTCAAGCCGGACCGGCCGGGTGTAGTGGTGGTGTGCACCGACGGGCTGTGGAACTACGCGGAGGCGGCCGAACACCTGGCCGAGGTCGTACCCCTGGACGCCGCCGAACGTCCGCTGCACAGCGCGCAGGTCCTGGTCGGCCACGCCCTGGACGGCGGGGGCCACGACAACGTAACAGTGGCGGTCCTGCCGTTCCCGGCCCCCGCGCAGGGGGCAGGATCGGCCTGAGGCCGCGAACGGCGTGCGGCCTCGGACCGGAGGGGACCGGTCCGGACACAGTCATCACTCCCGTAGTACGTACTACGGGTGCCTTGAGGGGGACGAAGAAGGCATGGCCAATTTCTCGAAGTCGAACGTGCCGCAGTTCTCGGTCGACGTCTACCAGAACGAGTACCTGCCCGACGGGGCCCGCGAGGTCAACGCGATCGTGACGGTGAGCTCGACGGGCGGCGGCACCATCGGAAGCGCGGTCGCCGCGCCCCACCTGTACACCGCCGGGCAGGGCCCGGACGCGGCCGTGGCGATCATGGTCGACAATTCGGGCTCGATGGACTACCCGCCCACCAAGATGCGCAACGCCCGGGACGCCACGGCCGCCGCGATCGACACCGTGCGCGACGGCGTTGCAGTCGCGGTGATCGGCGGCACGCACGTCGCCAAGGAGGTCTACCCGGGCGGCGGGCGGCTCGCGGTCGCCGACGCGGCCACCCGCGACCAGGCGAAGCAGGCCCTGCGCAAGCTGAGCGCGGGCGGAGGTACGGCGATCGGCACCTGGCTGCGTCTCGCCGACCGCCTGCTGTCCTCGGCGGACGTCTCGATCCGGCACGGCATCGTGCTCACCGACGGCCGCAACGAACACGAGTCACCCGAGGACCTGAAGTCCGCCCTGGACTCCTGCGCCGGGCGCTTCACCTGTGACGCGCGCGGTGTCGGTACGGACTGGGAGGTCAAGGAGGTCACCCAGATCGCCTCGGCCATGCTCGGCACCGCCGACATCGTCGCCGACCCGGCCGCCCTCGCCGCCGACTTCACGCACATGATGGAGGCGGCCATGGGCAAGGAGGTCGCGGACGTGGCGCTGCGGCTGTGGACGCCCGTCGGCACGGAGATCAAGTTCGTCAAGCAGGTCGCTCCCACGGTCGAGGAGCTGACCGGCCGCCGTACCGAGGCGGGCCCGCGTGCCGGTGACTACCCGACCGGATCCTGGGGCGACGAGTCCCGTGACTACCACGTGTGCGTGGAGGTCCCCTCGGCCGGCATCGGCCAGGAGATGCTGGCCGCCCGGGTCTCGCTGGTGATCCCGCAGAGCGACGGCAGCGTACAGAACCTCGGCGCCCAGGGGCTCGTACGAGCAGTGTGGACCGACGACATGGCGGCTTCCACGTCGATCAATCCGCAGGTCGCGCACTACACGGGCCAGGCGGAACTGGCACAAGTCATCCAACAAGGCCTGGACGCACGCAAAGTGGGAGATGTCGACGGAGCAACGGCCAAGCTGGGACGTGCCGTTCAGCTCGCGAGCGCTTCGGGCAACGCCGATACTGCGAAACTGCTTGCGAAGGTGGTGGACGTGGTCGATGCCGCTGCAGGTACTGTGCGATTGAAGGCAAGGGTCGAGGAAGCAGACGAAATGACCCTTGAGACACGGTCCACAAAGACTGTTCGTGTAAAGAAGTAAGCGAGCCCGGCTCTCCCAGGAGCCGGAGAAACCCGGCCGTACCGGCCGGAAAAGGAGAGGGGGAAGCGCCGACATGCCGACCTGCCCGAACGGACACCAGTCGGGTTCCGACGACTGGTGCGAGGTCTGCGGTCACCGCATGGCCGGTGCCGTGCCCCCGCCCCCACCACCACCGCCGCCCGCGGCCGGGTACGGCTACCCCTCGCCTCCCGGTCCCGGCGGTCCCGGTCCCGGCGGTCGCGGCCACCTCTCCGCCGTGCCCGACCCCGCTTCGGAGCTGTGCCCGCAGTGCCGTACGCCCCGTGAGGGCGCCGCGCCGTTCTGCGAGCAGTGCCGGTGGAACTTCCTCACCAACACGGCGACCTCGTACACGCCCGCCGCGCCGCGCCCGCAGGCGCCCCTACCCGGGGCACCCGGCGGTCCCGGGGGGCCTGGCGGCGCTCCTGGAGGCCCCGGGGGACCTGGCGGTCCAGGGGGCCCTGGGGGCCAGAATCCGGCGCAACGCTTCCAGCAGGGACCGCCCACCGGAGCCGGTCCCGGTCCCGGTCAGGACCCGTACGAGTACCAGGGCTCGCGGCCCTCGCAGGTGAACCGCCCCGCCGAACCGATTCCGCCGGGTCCGCCCGCCCCGTACGGCGGCGGCCCCTCGCCCTTCGGCGGCGACCCGTCACGTCCGGCCCCGCCGCCCCCCGGGCCCACGCCCGGCGGCCCCGACGCCCGACAGGCCTACACCCAGCAGCCGGCCTCGCCCGGCTACCCCCAGACCACCCAGCCCGGACCCCCCGGCCAGCCCCTCGGGGGTGGTGACGACGACTGGGTGATCTCCCCGCCGTCGGCGGGCAGCCCCGCCGGACCGGGCACGCAGCCCCGCCCCGGCGGCCCGAACGGTCCCGGCCCGGCCCAGGGCGGCGGCTACGGCTACCCGCAGCCCGGCTCGCCCCGGACGCCGCCCGGCCCAGGCGCCCGCCCGCCCTACCAGGAGCAGCAGCAACAACAGCCGCAGTCCTGGACCGCGACGATCGGCCCCGACCGTGAGTACTTCATGGCGATGATGCAGCGGTCGGGCCCCGAAGCCGCGGGCCTGAATCTGCCCGCGTACTCCCCCGAGCAGCAGCGCCCGCTCATCGGCAACCAGTTGACGATCGGCCGCCGCCGCCACTCGACGGGCGACACCCCCGACATCGACCTGTCGGTGCCCCCGGAGGACCCCGGCGTCTCGCACCAGCACGCGGTCCTTGTCCAGCAGCCGGACGGCAGCTGGGCGGTCGTGGACCAGAACTCGACGAACGGGACCACGGTCAACGGCGGCGAGGATCCCATCCAGCCCTTCGTGCCCGTACCGCTCCAGGACGGCGACCGGGTACACGTGGGCGCCTGGACGACGATCACGATCAGGCGACGCTGACACCAGGACAGGCCACTTGCGACACGGCCGGCGTCAGCACGGCCGGCGTCAGCACAGCCGGCGTCAGCACAGCCGGCGTCAGCACAGCCGGCGTCAGTACAGCCGGCGTCAGCACAGCCGGCGTCAGCACAGCCGGCGTCAGTACAGCCGGCGTCAGCACAGCCGGTCAATGGCGTCACGGGAGCGGCCAGGCGCACGGCCCCTCGGGGTCGTCCAGCCACGCCCAGGCGCGCTCGCCGCTGACCGTGACCCCGTACCGCTCCCGCACCGGCCGCTCCTCGCGCTCCCACAGCGCGTACGCCTCGTACGGATCCAGGCTGCCCGCCGTCAGGGCCAGCAGGAACCGGAACAGTTCGTCGCTCCTGGCCCGGGGCGGCAGCCCGCCCAGGTGCGGCGGCTCCGGCTCGGGCCGGCTGCCGCCGCGCAACGGCACGAAGTAGGCGGCCGTGTGCAGAAAGCGCCCCTCTGCGTGCCCGCCGTCCCGCACCCGCAGCGTGATCAGGCCGGTGGCCAGCGGCGCGAGGATGCGGGCGCCCGGAGTGCACTGGGGCAGCCAGGCGTGGGGGACCGTGGTCAGCGTGCAGGTGGCGATGATCCGGTCGAACGGGGCGCGCTCGGGGGCTCCGCGGGCGCCGTCGCCGGTGACGACGGTCGGGTGGTAGCCGGCGGCGGCCAGATGACGGCGCG
Organism: Streptomyces sp. NPDC005808; assembly: GCF_042871385.1. NCBI lineage: Bacteria > Bacillati > Actinomycetota > Actinomycetes > Kitasatosporales > Streptomycetaceae > Streptomyces > Streptomyces sp. NPDC005808. The sequence continues at coordinate 33,802 of NZ_JBIAIK010000005.1, forward strand.
CGGACTCGGTGATCTCCGGGTCGAGGTCGACCGTGGTCACGAGCGCATCACCGAGGCGATGGGCGAGGAGAGCCGCGTTGTACCCGGTGCCGGCCCCGATCTCCAGAACAGCGTCCCCGTCCCGCACCTCCAGTTCGGCCAGCATCTTCGCCATCAGCGAGGGCTGGCTGCTGGACGAGATCAGCTCGCCGTCCCGCACCCGGGTGGCCAGCGGGCCGTCCGCGTACGCGCCGCGCAGCCAGCGCTCCCGGTTCCGCGGATCGCGATCCCCGCCCCACACACGCTCGTAGCCGCCCTCTCCTCCGACGTAGTAGTACGGCACGAAGAGATGGCGCGGAACCGCCTCGAACGCCTCCCGCCAGACCGGATCGGCACCCCAGGCCCCGCTTCTGTCGATCTCCCGCACCAGCGCCGCCCGCATCCCCATGGCGAGGTCGTCGGGCTCCTGGTCGAGAGCGTGCGCACCCATACCTCCACTGTGCTGCCGGAGACGCCGGGAGGCGAGCGCCGGGGCCCACGACGTTGACCGGTGACCGTTGACCGGTGACCGGTGACCCATGACCGGCGACCCATGGCGGTGATCGGTGGTCCGCGGCCGATGGTCCGCGGGCCGGTGGTCCTAAGCCTTGAGTCCTCGGCCACTCCGTCTGAGACCATGGACGGGTGACAGAGATCCGGCGCGGCACGCTTCAGGAGCAGACCTTCTACGAGCAGGTCGGCGGGGAGGAGACCTTCCGCCGCCTGGTGCACCGTTTCTACGAGGGAGTCGCGGGCGACCCGCTGCTGCGGGCCATGTATCCCGAGGAGGACCTGGGTCCGGCCGAGGAGCGCTTCACCCTGTTCCTGATCCAGTACTGGGGCGGCCCGACGACGTACAGCGAGAACCGCGGCCACCCCCGGCTGCGGATGCGGCACGCCCCGTTCGCCGTCGACCAGGCCGCGCACGACGCCTGGCTGAAGCACATGCGCGTCGCCGTGGACGAGCTCGGCCTCTCCGAGGAGCACGAGCACACGCTGTGGAACTACCTGACGTACGCGGCCGCTTCGATGGTGAACACGGCCGGCTGACCTGGCTCAGATCCGTCCCCTCGAGTCAGCGGACGCTGACGTCCAGGGTGCCGAGTCCCGCCCGGCGTACGGCGATCGACCCGAACGGGGTGCGCAGCCGCAGCCACGCGCCGGACGAGTACAGCCCCAACGGGCTTTCGTCGGGCGGCACTTGGCGGGCGGGGCGGAGGAATCCCAGGGACTGCGCCGCGTGCGCGGCCCGTACCGGCAGGCTGGTGTCGCCGATCGGCCGGGACCAGATCTCCCGCCCGATCCGGTCGAGTTCGCCGCGGGTACGCCGCTCGACCGCCAACTCCTGCGTACGGGCGCGGAATTCGGCCACGGCAGCGGCGACCATCGCCCGTACGGCGTCCGGCGCGGGCAGCCCCGGCTCCGGACGCCAGCCGCGGCGGGGCGGCAGCACCCCGGCCCACGGCGGCCCCGTGACGGCCCCCGGGACGGCCATCGTCGCCGCCGACTCGTCGACGGACTCCAGGAGTTCACCGGCCGAAACGGTCACATCCAGCAAAACGTCGAGGCCGTCCTCGTACGGCTTGGCAAGGCGCGCCGTGCGGATGGCGAGGACCTCGAAGGACGGCGGGCGCCCGAAGACCGCGAGCGTGCTGCCGGACGCCTGGAGGCGTACGGCGGCGGCGCGGTCGTAGTGGATCAGGCGTCCGAGGAAGGCGGCGAGGTCCGCCGCCTCCCCTTCGTCGGCAAGGTGCAGCAGGGCCGTCATGCGGCGACGGCCTCGTCCTTGTCATCTCGGTACTCCGCGAGGAACTCCCGTTCCTCGACGGTGAGACGGCGCGGCCGCTGGGCCTCGAAGTCGAACGGCACAACCACGGTCGCCGCCCGGACGTAGAGCTGATCCGCGTCCTTGACCTCGTAGGCGATCGTGAAGGACGCCGCCCGGATCTCCGAGACCCACAGCTCGATGGCCACCGGCGTGTGCCGGTGGACCAACTGCCGCTTGTAGTCGATCTCATGGCGCGCCACCACGGACCCCTCCTTGAACTCCTTGTCCGGGCGGTTCAGGAAGTCGATACGCGCCTCCTCCAGATAACTGAGGAAGACCGCGTTGTTCACGTGGCCGTACGCGTCCATGTCCACCCAGCGCAGTGGGCAGTGGTAGGTGTGCCGCAAGATCGATCAGCCCCGGGTCAGCTTCTTGTAGGTGGCACGGTGCGGGCGCGCCGCGTCCGGGCCGAGTCGCTCCACCTTGTTCTTCTCGTAGGACTCGAAGTTGCCCTCGAACCAGTACCACTTCGACTCGCCCTCGTAGGCGAGGATGTGCGTCGCGACCCGGTCCAGGAACCAGCGGTCGTGGGAGATGACCACGGCCGCACCGGGGAATTCGAGCAGCGCGTTCTCGAGCGAGGACAGGGTCTCCACGTCGAGGTCGTTGGTGGGCTCGTCGAGGAGGAGCAGGTTGCCGCCCTCCTTGAGCGTCAGCGCCAGGTTCAGGCGGTTGCGCTCACCACCGGAGAGGACACCGGCGGGCTTCTGCTGGTCCGGACCCTTGAAGCCGAAGGCGGACACGTACGCCCGCGACGGCATCTCGACCTGACCGACGTTGATGTAGTCGAGCTCGTCGGAGACGACGGCCCACAGCGTCTTCTTGGGGTCGATGTTGGCGCGGCTCTGGTCGACGTAACTGATCTTGACGGTCTCGCCGACCTTGATCGCACCGGAGTCCGGGGTCTCAAGGCCCTGGATCATTTTGAAGAGGGTGGTCTTGCCGGCGCCGTTGGGGCCGATGACCCCGACGATCCCGTTACGCGGCAGCGTGAAGCTGAGGTCGTCGATGAGGACCTTGTCGCCGAAGGCCTTGGAGAGGTTGTTGACCTCGACGACGATGGAGCCCAGCCGCGGGCCCGGCGGGATCTGGATCTCCTCGAAGTCCAGCTTCCGCATCTTGTCGGCCTCGGCAGCCATCTCCTCGTAACGGGCCAGGCGCGCCTTGGACTTGGTCTGGCGGCCCTTGGCGTTGGACCGGACCCACTCCAGCTCTTCCTTGAGCCGCTTCTGCCGCTTCTCGTCCTTGCGGCCCTCGACCTTGAGACGGGTGGACTTCTTGTCGAGGTACGTGGAGTAGTTGCCCTCGTAGGCGATCGCACGGCCGCGGTCCAGCTCGAGGATCCACTCGGCGACGTTGTTCAGGAAGTACCGGTCGTGAGTGACGGCGATGACGCAGCCCGCGTACTTCGAAAGGTGCTGCTCCAGCCAGTTCACCGACTCGGCGTCGAGGTGGTTGGTGGGCTCGTCGAGGAGGAGCAGGTCCGGGGCCTCGATCAGCAGCTTGCAGAGCGCGACGCGGCGCTTCTCACCACCGGAGAGGTTGGTGACCGGCCAGTCGCCGGGCGGGCAGCCCAGCGCGTCCATGGCCTGCTCCAGCTGTGCGTCGAGGTCCCAGGCGTTGGCATGGTCCAGGTCTTCCTGGAGCTTGCCCATCTCGTCGAGGAGCGCGTCCGAGTAGTCGGTCGCCATCAGCTCGGCGACCTCGTTGAAGCGACCCAGCTTGCCCATGAGCTCGGCCGCACCGTCCTGGACGTTCTCCAGGACCGTCTTGCTCTCGTCCAGCTTCGGCTCCTGCATGAGGATGCCGACGCTGTAACCGGGCGACAGGAACGCGTCACCGTTGGACGGCTGCTCGAGGCCCGCCATGATCTTGAGAACGGTGGACTTACCGGCGCCGTTCGGGCCGACCACACCGATCTTCGCTCCGGGCAGGAAGTTCAGGGTGACGTCATCAAGAATCACCTTGTCGCCGTGCGCTTTGCGCGTCTTGCGCATGGTGTAAATGAACTCAGCCAAGAGAAACCGTCCGGACGCTTGAAATCGGCAGTGGGCAGATACTCCCCATCTTGCCTGACGGCCGGGCCTGGGGGGAAACCAGTTCAGGCAGCCCTCCGTGACCTGGCCCTTCCCCGCGGCGGAGGAGGACACTCGTAGGCAGGGGGCCGTCGTAGACAGCGACCCGGAGGTGATCATGATGGCGCAGACCGCTGTCGGATGGCATGTCGAGCTGGAGTTCGAGGAGGATCCGCACCGCACGCGCGCCGCCGCACTCGTACGGCTGCCGGACGGGAGCGAGGTGCGTTCGCACGGTTACGCGAGCAGGCACCCCTCCGACACGAACCAGCCCAGGGTCGGCGAGGAGGTCGCGGGAGCCAGGGCGCTCAACGAACTGGCGATGAAGCTGCTGACCAAGGCGCACGACGAGATCGACGAGGAGTCGGGCAGGACGTCCCGTCCGTTGACGTGAGGTGAGCCACCACGCCGCATACGTGAGGTGAGCAGGGCCGGGTGCCGCGCCAGTCGCGGTCACCCGGCCCTCAGGTACTCGGCCCTCAGGCCCTCAGGTACTCAGTTACTCAGGCCCTCATCGTGGATGTGCCGTGAACACCTCGTGCAGTATGTCCATGTAGGCGCCGTGACCGGTGGAGCTCGGCCAGTCCGTGCTCGACTCGGCGGCCGTGCCCTCGCCCCACTCGTTGTAGGTCACCACGAGCTGGAAGGGCTCACCCGAGGTGGCGACGCCGGTGGCCTCCTCGCGGAACCGGTCGAGGTCGCGCGGGACGGTCGGCTCCTTGGCGGTGTTCAGCCAGAAACCGGGTGACACGATCGCCGAGTACCCCTTCTGGACGTCGAAGCCGGAGGCGTACTGGTGCCAGCCCTCGGGCTGGTTCGCGCAGTCCTTGTAGCCGCCGAACACCTTCAGGACGACGTAGTAACCCTCGGTCTCGTTGGCCTGCGACCACCGGGTGGCCATGTCGCACGAGTCGCCGCCACCGCCGTACACGAAGATCACCGGCTTGCCGTCGACATGCAGCCAGGTCTGCTGGTCGGAGTACTTGCGCAGATAGGTCAGGCTCTCCCTGATCTCCGTGGCCGAGGGGTTGGCGTACGCCTCGTTCTCGTAATACACCGTCCAGGAGAAGCCGAGTTCCGCTCCCTTGGACATCAGCAGGGGCAGCCGTACGTCCTCGCGCTTGCCCGCGCCCCACCAGGAGGAGATGCCAGCCTGCAGACCGCCGTACTGCATGTCCTTGATCTGGCGCTCGACGGTGGCCGGGTCGTCGACGTCGTACTTGCCGGCCGAGGGCGTGTACTGGCTGCCGCCCTCGGTGAAGTTCTCGTCGTACCAGGGGTAGTAGAAGGCCGCCCGTACCGGCAGTTTCGTGTCGGTGACGGTCGCCGCCTTCTCTGCGGCCGGCTTCGGTGCCGCGGCGGGCTTGGGCGAGGCCGAGGGCTTCGGCTTCGCGGTCGCGGAGGGCGAGGGTGTCGGGCTCGCGGAAACGGTGGCGGACGGCTGGGCGCTGGAGGCCTGCGGCGCCGATACGGTCGTAGCGGCCGAGGACTGTTCGCCGCGGTCGTCCTGCCCGAACACTCCGAGCGTGTAGGCGACGGTGGTGGCCACGAGGGACAGTGCGACGGCTGACGAGATGACGGCGGCCTTGCCGAAGGCCATGCCCGCCGACTTCCGTACGGCGTGGCCGGCCGTCCTGCCCGCCGACCTCCGTACGACGTGACTCGCCGCCTCGCCCGCCGTGGACGGAACGTGGAAGGCCGCGGTGACCGCGTCGCCTCCGCCGGCACCGGCGCCGGCACCCGCCCCCAACGCCATCAGCCCCAGCAGAGCAGCCGGAACGGACACCAGCGCCAGGTCGGCCAGCAGCCGCTCCGCCGGCACCACGCCGACCGATACGCCGCCGCACACCGGGCAGCCGCGCACATGCCGGGCGATCCGCTTGCGCCACAGGCCGGCGGGGCGCCCGTCCCAGCCGCGCAGCACCGTGTTCATCTCCGCGCAGCGCGGCACGGCCCCCAGCGCGCGGACCACCGCCCGAGCGGACTCCAGCCGGGCCTTCATCCGCTGCACCGCGACCGCGGCATGCGGGGTCGGCACCTCCATCGCGGTGGCCAGTTCGGCCCGGGTCAGCCGGCCCGCGACCTCCATCCACCACAGGGACAGCAGCTGCCGGTCGTCGGCGTCCAGCCAGCGCGTGGCCTCGGCCGTCTCCTGCCGCTGCCCCGACAGGTTCAGCACGGTGATCGTCAGGTCGACGAAGTCGGCTCCCGGATCCGCGAGGAACGCCATGTCCTCCAGCGCCTCGATCCCGGTGGTCGCCGGGGCGCTGCGCCGCAGCCGCCAGTGCCGGCGCACCTCGCGCATCGCGATGGCCACCAGCCAGGACCGGAACGCCTCCGGGTCACGCAGCTTGGGCACATCCCGGATCATCTGCAGCATGACGTCCTGCACGACGTCATCGGTGTCGGCGGGAGCGTCCAGCGCACGTCCCACGATGTTGTAGATCAGGGGCAGGTAGTCGGCCACGAGTGTGTCGAGGGCACGCTGGTCACCGCCCTGCGCGGCCCGCACCAGGGCGGCCTGCGTCCGGGGCTCGTCCGGCCCGTCGTATCCGCTGTGTGATGTCTCGGTCATGGCTGGAGGAGGGTTCCTCGTCGGCGTCGGCATAACAGAAATCGCTGCGCCATCATCACATCGCGCCGTCAGCACGCGTGCAGGGGCCCCTGGACCGGCCCCTCCAGGGCAGCGTGAGCCCGGCCGCGGCGGTCCGAGGTCAGCTGCGGCGGGCGGCCCACACACCGCTCAACTCCCCGCCTCCCTACCGCGTGAGCCCCGCGACGATCGTCGTAAGGGTGCCCTCGACCACCGCGTCGCGCTGTTCGGCGGGCAGGCGCGACAGCGGGCCGTCGAGGATGAGCAGGGAGAGGCCGTGGACGGCCGACCAGGCGGCGACCTCGGCCGCGGGCCGGTTCTCCGGCCGCATCCGCCCCGTCGCCACCAGCGCGTCGAGCGCGCTCGACAGCTCCAGGAACGCCGCGAACTCCGGTCTGTCCTCGGGGATTTCGATGCCGGTGAAGCCGCTGCCCTCCGTCGGCGTACGACAGAAGGCGGTGCGATAGAGCCCCGGGTGCTCGATCGCGAAGCGCACGTATCCACGCCCGATCGCCTCGGTCCTGCGCACGGCCTCCTCACCCGGATCGTCGAGCGCGGGCAGTACACGCACCGCCTCGACCATCGACTCGGCGAGCTCCTGCTGACCGCGGATCTTCACGGCTTCGAGGAGATCCACTTGGCCACCGAAGTGGCGGTACGCGGCGGTGGGCGACACGCCGACGCTGCGGGCCGCCTCGCGCAGGACGACCCGCTCGGGACCGCCCTCCGCCGCGAGTTCGAAGGCGGCCTCGATCAGCGCGTTGCGGAGGTCGCCGTGGTGGTAGCGGGACTTGCCGCCCGTGATCGATTCCATGAGCCCATTCTGCCGCTGCCCTGGCTTCATCCTGCCCCGTCCCGACTTCATCCTGCCCTGGGTTGACGCCATTAACTTCCCGAAGTTGACGTCGTTAACTTTGTATGTCACGGTCTATGTTAATGGCGTAAACATCAAGGGGGATCACCATGTACGACCGAATTACGGAGCTGGCCCTGCGCCGGGGACGACTCGTACTGACACTCACCGTGGTGGCCGTGGTCGCCATGGGGGTCATCGGCTTCGGGGCGTTCGGCAAGCTCCTGGGCGGTGGCTTCGAGGATCCGAGCGCGCCCTCGACACACGCCCAGGAGCTCATCGACGAGAAGTTCGGAGGTGAGAGCAACCTGGTCCTGCTGGTCCGGGCCGACGAGGGCGCCATCGGCTCCCCCGCCGCCGAGCGCGCGGGCAGCACCCTCACCTCGGAGCTCAAGGCCGAGCCGACGGTGGCGAACGTGATCTCGTACTGGGACACCGACGCCTCCTCGCTGACCTCCCGCGACGGGAACCAGGCGCTGGTGCTGGCCCACATCAGGGGCGACGAGACCGAGCAGGCCGACAACGCCTCGGCGATCATCGACGAGTACACCGGCGACCGGAACGGGCTGACGGTGGAGGCCGGTGGAGCGGCCGCGGTCGGCCAGGATGTGACCAGCCAGGTCGCCAAGGACCTCGCGGTGGCCGAGTTGATCGCCGTGCCACTGATCCTGATCCTGCTCGTGATCGCCTTCGGCAGCGTGGTCGCCGCGCTGATCCCCCTGGTCATCGGGCTGATCGCGATCGTCGGCACCTTCGCCGAGCTCTACGTCCTCGGCAGCCTCACCGACGTGTCGGTGTTCTCCATCAACCTCACCACCGCCCTCGGCCTGGGCCTCGGCATCGACTACGCGCTGCTCATGATCAGCCGGTTCCGCGAACACCTCGCGGAGGGCGCCGACGTCTCCGAAGCGCTCCGGCACACGGTGCGCACGGCAGGCCGGACCATCACCTTCGCCGCGGCGACCGTCGCCATCGCGCTCTCCGCGCTGCTGGTCTTCCCGCAGTACTTCCTGCGCTCGTTCGCCTACGCCGGCATCGGCGTCGTGATCATCGCCGCCGTCAGTGCCCTGCTGGTCGTACCCGCGCTGCTCGCCGTGCTCGGCCACCGGGTCAACAACGGCCGACTGCCGTGGGCGAAGACCGTACGCAACGCCGAGGCACCGTTCTGGGGCCGGCTGGCCCGCACGGTCATGCGCAGGCCCGCCCTGACCGCGCTGCCGGTCCTCGCGATCCTGCTGCTCGCCGCGAGTCCGCTGCTCGGCGTCACCTTCGGCACGCCGGACGAGCGGGTACTGCCGGAGAGCGCCCAGAGCCGGCAGGTCGCCACCGCCGTACAGAGCGACTTCACCGGCAGCGACGAGTCCGCCGTGCAGATCGTCACGACCGGTCCCGTGGCTCCGGCCGAGCTGAGCGCGTACGCGACCGACCTGTCGCGGCTCGACGGCACGGCCCGCGTGGAGACCTCCGCCGGCACCTTCACCGACGGCCGATCCACCCCGCCCGGCCCGGCAGCCGCCGCACTGAGCCGGCCGGACGCCCAGCGGATCACCGTCGTCAGCGAACTCACGCCCAAGTCGGACGAAGCGCAGGACCTGGTCAAGGACGTACGGGCGGTCGATCCGCCCGCCGGGACCGAGGTGTTGGTCGGTGGCAACGACGCGCGGCTCGTCGACTCCAAGGACTCGATCGCCGACCGGCTCCCGTTGGCCATCGGTCTCGTGGCCATCACCACGTTCGTGATCCTCTTCCTCTTCACCGGCAGCGTGATCCAGCCACTGCGGGCGCTGGTCCTCAACGGCATCAGCCTCACGGCGGCCATCGGCGTCATGGTGTGGATCTTCCAGGACGGCCATCTGTCCTCCCTGCTGGGCTTCACGCCGCAGCCCATGGACACCTCGATGACCGTGCTCATGTTCTGCATCGCCTTCGGTCTGTCCATGGACTACGAGGTCTTCGTGACCAGCCGGATCAAGGAACTGCACGACGCGGGCGCCGACACGGAGACCGCGGTCACCAGCGGCCTCTCCCACACCGGCCGCATCGTGACCATGGCAGCCGGCCTCCTCGCGGTGAGCTTCTTCGCCTTCGGCACGGCCAACGTCAGCTTCATCCAGATGTTCGGCCTCGGCAGCGGCCTGGCGATCCTGATCGACGCGGTGGCCGTCCGCGGCGTACTCGTACCGGCGGCCATGCGACTGCTGGGCCATGCGGCCTGGTACGCGCCGAAGCCGCTGCGCGCGGTGCACAAGCGGCTGGGCATCTCCGAGGCCGCGCCCGCCGAGGAGAGGCGGACGCCGGCCAAGGTCTGACCCTGTCGTACGACGCCGGGGGGGGGGGGGGGGGGGGGGGGGGGGGGGGGGGGGGGGGGGGGGGGCTGGGGGGGGGGGGGGGGGGGGGGGGGGCCCCCCCCCCCCCCCGCCCCGCATTTTTGAACGCGTTCAACTCTCTGGGCTAAGCTCCCCCCACAGGCCGTTCAAGCCGTCGCACGCCGAGGGGGAGCCCGATGAAGATAGTCATACCCGGAGGAACAGGCCAGGTAGGAACGATCCTGAACCGTGCCCTGACCGCCGCGGGCCATGAAGTCGTGGTCCTGACCCGACGGCCGACGCGCGCCCGCGAAATCCACTGGGACGGCGAGAACCCGGGCCCCTGGACCGAGGCGATCGACGGCAGCGACATCGTCGTCAACCTGGCCGGACGCAGCGTCAGCTGCCGCTACACCCCGGCCAACCTGCGGGCCATGATGGATTCACGCGTGCACTCCACCCAGGTGGTCGGTGAGGCGATCGCAGCCGCGACACACCCTCCGCAGCTCTGGCTGCAGATGAGTACGGCCACCGTCTATGCCCACCGCTTCGACGCACCCAACGACGAGGCGACCGGCGTACTGGGCGGCACGGAAGCCGGTGTCCCGGACTACTGGGCCTACAGCGTCGAGATCGCCAAGGCCTGGGAACAGGCTCAGGAACGGGCCCGAACCCCGCACACCCGCAAGGTCGCCCTGCGCTCCGCCATGGTGATGAGCCCCGACCGCGGCGGGGTCTTCGACGTCCTGCTGTGGCTGGCCCGACTCGGCCTCGGCGGCCCGGTGGCGGGCGGCGCCCAGTACGTGTCCTGGATCCACGACCAGGACTTCGTCCGCGCGGTCGAGTTCCTGGCCGCCCGGGAGGACATCTCGGGGCCGGTGAACCTCGCCGCTCCCGTTCCGCTGCCGCAGCGCGCCTTCATGCGTGCGCTGCGCACCGCGTGGGGCGTCCCGGCAGGCCTGCCCGCCGCCAAGTGGATGGCGGAACTCGGCGCGTTCGCCCTGCGCTCGGACACCGAACTCCTGCTGAAGAGCCGCCGCGTCGTCCCCGGCCGCCTCCTCGAAGCGGGCTTCACCTTCGACCACCCCCGGTGGCCGGAAGCCGCCGCCGACCTCACCCGCCGCAAACGCGGCGGACCCGACTCCCCAGCCACTCCGGGGTCGAGAGAATCACGAACTCTCCCGCCGGAAAAGGGTGCGTAGTCGGATTCGGATTCCGCCTGGCCCGGGGCGTTTGCGCGGCACGCCCGGTAGGGAAGCGACCCCCTCCTGAGCGTGCCGCCGGGGAGGGCTGTACGCCCGGCAGGTCTCCGGACGGAGCCGGACCCTCCCGCGGTCACACGGGGCGGTCCGGCACCCGCCATGTTCGGGAACACAGCCCCGACCAGCAAAAAGCCCTCCGCGGGGGAGGGCGGAGACTTGCGCCCCCGGCAGGACTCGAACCTGCGGCCAAGCGCTTAGAAGCCTTATTGCCCAACGTGCCCATATTCACTGTGACATCACCACGTTAAGCAGTGGAGATACGCAGGGTCAAACGCTGTCCACCCTGCGTATCGTCTTGCCCACTGGACGCCATGGCCCACATGGGACGTGTGAATCTGAGCGGCCAATGTGCCGTTCCCGTCGAGCGCGTTCCTGGCTGGCGGGCACTCATCAAAGCCGTTCGGGGGGATAGACCCGTACCCTGTCGCACGCGTGCGGGAGTAGGCCAACACCGCTAATCCCTGACCCCTGTCCCACACCGCCCTGAGAATCGACGCTCACACTCTGCCCGCGTCTCTGTAGCCGTCCACTCTCGGCGTCACCCGTCCGTAAGTTACCGGCGAGTTCCTATGTAGTGACAGATTTTTTATCACCTGTAGGTCGGTCTTATACGCGTATGAGAACAACCTACAGATGACAGTTTTTTTGTCACGGTACGGTACTCGTGAGTAGCCACGCGCCAAACGAAACGGCGAGCACCCACACGCCCAATGCCCGCCGTCTCCAAGGGGATCACGTCACAGCTCTTGGAGCTCCTCAGGTTCGCCCGTCCCCTCCGCTTCCTCAGCAGGGACGGCGATCACCTCGAACTCACGAGCCAGGACCCCGCCGTACTGCGCGGTGAGCCTCACGCCTTCGAACACGGCCCCGAGCTTGCCACTGCGGCTCTCGGTCACCTGCCCGGTGGAAAGGAGCTTGTCCTTGACCCACCCAGGTCCGTACCGGTTCGTCGGGATCTCGTTGTGGCCCCGCCACTTCTTCAACTGGGCGTTGAACTCCGAGCGCAGGACGCGGTGACCCTCCACGAACTCGAACAGGTCGCCGATGAGGGGCCGCAGCGGGTTGACCTGCTCCCGGTGGTGCTCCGTGGCCTTGACGACGCTCTCAGCGTCCCTGAGGCCCTTCTGGTAGTAGCGCACGGCACCACGCACGACCCACGCGGCGACGCCCTCAGCCTCCGGACCCTGGATCGTCGGCTCCAGCTCGGGGTCAGTACGTCCGGCGAACGACACCCCGAAGTGGATGGCCTTGGTGCGCGCCCACAGGGCGGCACCACCCGCTGAGAACTGGGGCAGGTTGTTGGTCACGAGGACCAGCGTGAACGTGGGCTCAAAGTCGAATTGCTTGCCGTGCAGGTGCCGCGTGCTGATCCGGTCCCCACCGCTGAAGTTCTTGAGGAGCGCCGTGTTCATCGGGGTGCCCTCGTTGCCCTCCTGCGCGACGACCATCCGAGCGCCACGGAGACCCGCCACCAGCTCCGTGTGCGGCTGCTGCCCCCTCACGTTCTCGAACATGGAGAACGGCACCTCACGGATGATCCTGGGGCCGAACACCTTCTGGAGGGTGCGCACCGTCACGCCCTTGCCGTTGCGCCCGAAGTCGCCGTACCAGACGCCCAGGACGTGATCCTTCACCTCACCGGTCACGGACATGCCGATCCACGTCTGGTAGTACCGCTGGAGCTCCTTGTCACCCGGGAAGATCTCTTCCACGAAACGCAGCCAGCGCGGGCACTCGGCCTCGGGCTTGTAATCGACCTGGGTGCACTGGGTCAGCATGTCTTCGGGGCGGTGTGGCACAAGCTCACCCGTGCGGAGATCCACGGTGCCGTTGCGGAACGTCAGGAGGTGCCGCTTCGCGTCCATCACATCCACTGTCGCGTGGAGCTGGGGGAGCACTGCCATCTCCGCCACGATCTTCCGGCGCACGTCGTTGACCAACATCTTGTTGGACGCGGGCACACACCACGCGAGATCCGAGGGGTTGTCAGCCGCCCGCCGGATGAGAGCGCCCGACGCATCCGTCACAGCCTGATACGCGGCTCGAAGGTCGCCGGTCGCCTCCCAGTACATCCCGTTCCACTTGAACCAGCCGACGCCCTGAACGTGCCTCAGCTCTCGCCCGCACTGGTCGGCCACGAACTCGGCGAAGTGGACGTGCCGGATCTCAGCGGTGATGTCCAACCGCTTTTGCTGCTGGTCCCAATACGCGGTCCCAAACCGCGACTCGGGAACCGCAGATATCGCGCTAGTCTCGTCCACGAGTGAGCGTCCTTTCTCGTTTTGCCGCGTAGGTGAGGACTCATCGGAACGGCCCGTGGACTTGCCCTCCACCGGGCCGTTCCTCTCTCCTCTGGTTCCGTCTCCCTCGGTTCCGTTCTGGCGCTCCGCCTTCGCGTACACCCGCGCCACGTCGTCGGCGATCTGCCTATCCGTCCACTTGCTCTGAGCGGCCAGGCACCCAGGGTTCGGGGTGTCCTCGATACCCACGCCGAGCACCACACCCAGCGCCTCGGCTTCGGTGAGTCCCCTCTTCCGCAGGTCCCTGACGAGGCCCCCGGCGAGCTTGTGCCGCGCGTCGTAATTGCCCGCCCCGAACATCTGGTTGGCCTTGCGGAGAAGCGGCCGAGCGGCCCCGTACTTCTCGAACGTCTCAGCGGCGCTTACGGCGCTCTCTACGGCGACAGACGCACGCTGATACTCGCTCGCATCCAGAAGCTCCGTACGGAGCGCTGAGGCAGTGTCAGGGACGCTCACACGCTGACTCGCGTACGTCTCGACAGACACGAGACGACCGATGCCGTCCGCGTCGCGGTTCACCGGCTTCCAGTTCCGCGTGCCAGGCAGGCGCAGGATCACGCCCACGCTGGTCTTGCTGTCCCCGCCAAGCCGCTTGGACAACGCCTGGTTGAGCTGTTCGACCTCGTGATGGGCGGGTGTGGAACGCGAGACGTCCAGCGGCAAGTGCACGTGGTAGCGCGGGACTTCCTTGCCGGACTCGGTCAGTACCACACCGCCCGAGCGCACGAGGCAGGCGCCCTGTCGCTTCAGCCAGGCGAGCGTACGAGCCGGAAGAGCGCTCTTGTCCACGTCGGCGTACACGGTGCGAGGCACGCCGGCGTTCTCTGCTGACGGGTCGCCCTTGGCACTGCGAGGCACGGGGGTGAAGAAGACCTCCATGCCGTGGCGGTCGGACACGCGGACGATCTTGGCAACGTTCTCGTCCGTCAGGCGAAGGCAGTAGGTCATGCGCCCGGCCCAGTCCAGCTTGCCGTTCGCGGTGCCGTCGTCCAGTCGCTCAGCGACCACGACGGTGAATCGGAGGTCCGCGTAATCCTCACCATAAAGCGACGTGAGGAATTGCCGAATTTCGTTTTCCCGCGCCTCAGAAGAGCGTGTTACGCTCACAGCGGTTCCTTTCCTTTCCTGAAAGGCCCCGTGCTGAATTCCCGCCAGCACGGGGCCTTTTCGTTGGTCACTTGCCGAGGTGCCGGTCGAGCTTCCGTTCCATCCGCCTCAGAATCTCCGACGGGTTCGGCTGCTGGTCTGTCACCTGCCCGCCCTCTCACGGGGCTTACCGACCCTCGCCGACCAGTAGGGGCGGCCGTAATGGACCTTCGCGGCGATGTCCCCGTTACGCTTGACACACGGTTCGCCTCGCCCTGCTCCGCATGTGGGGCACTTACTCTTCTGGTGCTCGGGGTTCTGCATTGCTCATGGTTCCCATTCCTCCCTCGGTTCCACTAATGCCCTCACTCTCGATGTTGGTTAGGCGGGGTGGACTTCCGCGAACGCGTACGCCTCTTCGCCTTCCAGGTCGCTGATGTCGGCGACAATGAATGCATGGCCGCCGAGGCGCTGGAGCTCCCGCATTCGCCCCAGTTGGCCCTCATCGAGGTTTTCCAGCTCTTCCTGGAGCCGCGTACCGACTCGCGGGTCCTTGCTGGCCTCGAACAGGAAGTCATCTATGGCGCTCACTGCCCCACCCCATTCACGACAGGGAGGAACTGGAACACGACCACCGTGTGGTCTTCGACCTTGTGCCGAAGCCGGAGGTCGTTCTTCTTCGCGTACGCACGGGCGGCGGCGAGGAATGCCTTGGGCTCCACCTCGAAGTCTTCGCCCTTCTTCGCCTCCCACACATTGTTATCCGCCCATTCCCAGAATGGGTACTTGGACTTCTCATGTGCGAGGCGGGACCTATCCACCTGCTGGGCCATAGTCGGCTCCTCCTTTCTGCGCAATTCGCGCTGACAACAACGACTCTACGCAGCGTGAAAAAGGCGTGGCTAATAGCGCGATGATCAACGTGGATAACGTTCTGATCACGCTTCTGAGGTGCGCTTGAGGTGGGATTGAACCGAGCCGCGCTCGTGCTGGCAAGTCGCGGTCGTCACGCTCGGTAATCGAGAAAGTGTCACGTGGTCGTTAACGATCGTTAGCCGCGCAGGTCAAGGCGTCGAGTGATCTGTGCCACACCGCCCCGTCTCGCGTGTCGTTGCCGAGCCAGCAGCGGTGACAGATTTTCTGTCACGTGCACTTAGCCTTCATGCGCGTATGAGTACTGAGGTACAGATGACACTTTTTCTGTCACCTCACGGATAAGCGACCGCTACGGCTCGCGAGCGAGCAACGGGCTGGTGTGGCAGATACGACGGAAGCTCAACGCGAGAGCGTGAGACGTGCGCAGTGCAGACGCGCGATTAGGGCGCCTAGAAGCGCCTGTAAGGCGCTGAGCAGTGCTCGCCGACACACACTCACAGTCGAGTCATGAGAGCGCCCGAGAAGCGCACAGAGTCACTTCGGGATGCCGCTGATCTTGCCCTTATCCACGAGGTACTGAAGTGCCATGTCTACCAGCTCTGTAGATACATGGGGAAGTTGCCGGTAAAGCCACTCACGGTCAAACACGTACCGCCGGTCGCGGTTGGCTCGCATCCGCTTATAGATCATCCCGGACAGTACGGGAGCGGTAAGAGGTGAGCCTTTCCAGGGGTGCCCCTTGGTGTCTCGGATCTTCGGCTCCGGCTTCGGCTTGGCCTGGGAGACTGCCCGTCGCGCCTCTGGAGTCTGACTCGGGCTCACCTGCCCGCGATCTCTGCGGCGCTTCTCCCGAGCCGCGCGGGTCTTCGGGTGGCCGCAGTCCTTATGGCTCATCGGCTTGCCTCTATCGGTGGTTTCCATCAGTCACCCCCGACACCGTGATCTTGATGGGGATGTCTAGCCGTTCGATCTTGCCCCGGATCACGAGGAGTTCTAGGGAATCCTCCACAAGATCTCGGTAGTTGGCCAAGAGGTGTGGATAGTGGGACTTCACCCACTCGTAGGTGAACCGGTACCAACCCTTGTGCTCACGGTCGTTCTTCATCCGCACGTGGATGTAGTGAGCCAACTGGTAGACCGATGGGCCGCCGCCCATCCGATAGAACCCCGAGTGAGTCCGCCACCCGTAGAACTTGCCCTCGGCTTCCATCTTTTCCCGCGACAGCCGACGCCGCTCTGTCTGCCGCTCTCTGATCCCGTCCATTGGATCGAATACGCCGACCTCGTCTGCGGAGGCGGCGCAGTGCATTTCGACCTGGGTTAGCCATTGATCAGTCATGGCTAGCGAGATCTCGTCGGCCAGCTTCTCTTCCGCTGCCCTGACCTTCAACTCCGCTTTGGTCTGAGTTACCCGGGCGGGTCGGAGTTTTGCGCGTTCCTCTTTGCGCTCGGCCCTACGCCTGGCCCTGCGGCACTTGGTCATCTCGTCTCTGGTGTTCTCGTGAGCGCAGTGGGCATGACGGCCTGGCTTCCGAGACCGAGGCTTGGTAGGAGTAGGCCCCTTTTCCCGCTGCCCCTGTCGTCTTTCCCGCTCCCGCCTCGCTCGCCGATCCAGCCTTGCCTGCCTCTCCTCCTCTGTGAGGCGAGGGCCAGGCCGTCCCACTGGCTTAGGAGTGCGGGCGGCTAGGTCTGTGTCGGAGACTTCCACACCAGCCGGTGACCACCAGAGGTACTTGCCTCGGCGAGTGCCCGTGATCCGACCCTCAGCTTCCAGCGTGGTCAGGTAGCGCCGCGTCTGGTGGCCGTCGCCGTCGAAGAACTCCCGTCCGATGTCGGCGGAATGGACGGCTTGCTGCTCGTGGATGAAGGCCACGATCTGAGGCTTTAGCTCGGGCTTGTGAACTGTGCGGCGGCCGTGCGCTGAGACGGTTTTGCCCACTACCTCGCTCACGTTCCCCAGGCAGAACCTCATTCCCGTAGGGGTCTTGTGGCTCTTGACTTCCAACCCGCGTGACCGAGCGTGGGTAAACAGCTTCCGGCGGAATTCCTCGGGCGTGAGCTGGAACCTGTCTCTCAGGTCTTCCGTGGTGATCTCACGTACCTGGCCGTCTTCCCACGTACCCATTGCCCCACGGAGCAGGCCGAGCGGCTTACGTCGGCGACTGGGAGAGGCGGGCAGTTCCGCCGAGATGGCTGTCACGTTGTCGGCGTACGTTTCGATCACGGTCAACACTCCTCCATCCCGATTCGGATATGCAGAACGGGAGGTGTGGCACGGGTAGAAGGGAAGACCCGCGTACCACACCCCCCGCTCGTTTCCCGGCCACACCCTGCCCGGGAGTTGAAGGCTGGTGCGGGAGAAGTGGATACACCACGCGAGCGAAGGAGGGCCCTACAACCAACTCCGTGGACCGCTCCCACACCAGCCAGTCTGTGTGTCAGGTCCGCGCGCGATACAGACGGTGGGAGTCCACGGCCTGACCCGGGAGGATCAGGCAGCGGTACACCCTGTCCACCTCGATCTCGCCACGGTCGAGCATTCGGCCGAGAAGGCGATGCACGGCGTTGAGGGAGAGGTCAGGGAAGACCTCGAAGAAACTCCCGTACTCCGCCCCGCTCTGGCTCTCGCGGAGGATGCCGAGCACCTTCTCCCGAGCCTCACGGACCTTCACGACGCCGCGTTGACGTCGGCGAGGACGGCGGAGATGGCGGGTGCCGCAGTGTTGTGGTCGAAGATCTGGACGGCAGACACGGCGGCCTTGCCGTTCTTCACACGGATGGCGTTGTAGAGCGCCATGCCACGGACCTTGCGGGCCTGGCCTTCGATGAGCCAGCCGACGAGGGTCTCCAGCTCGGTGGTGTCGATGGATGCAGTAGCCATGGTGGCTGTCCTTTCAGTGAGTCCCGCCCACGGTGTGAACGGGCCTATGGATAGGTGGGTGGTGCAGTCGGCCGGCTGGCTCAGGTGGCGTGGTACGCGCCGGTGATGGCTCGCAGCTTGGCCACCAGGACTTCGTCCGCCTTCTCGCGCCGCTGCCGGGTCGCCTCTCGGGTCCGCTCACGAAGGTTCTCCGTGGAGTTGCCCTCGTACTCGGCGCGGTTGCTGGCGACCATCTGGTCGTAGACGGCCCGCTTGTCGGCCTGGCGCTTGGCTTCCAGGTCCTCAAGGCGGAGTTGTTCGCGAGCCTTCTCCTCCGGGTACTGGCCGCCCTCGTGACGCTCGGCGAGTTCTCGGACGCGCCGAGCCACGCGACGCTCGAACTCCCGCTTCGCCGCGTAGTTCTGGTTGTGGTGCTCGGCCTGCGCCTTGCGGGCGTCCCGCTCTGAGCCGCCGCGCAGACCGTCCATGATCATCTGCGCACCCGGGTCTACCGGTCGTCCCTGAGCCGGGCTGGGTCGCGAGTCGCCACGCATCACGGCCATGAGCCGTGCTGCCATGTCGTCGGTCATGCTTCCTCCTCGAATTCCGGCACGGCGTCGCCGTAGCCCTCGCGTACGTCTTGGGTGTGGCGCGAATTCCGAGGCGGCAGGTTCACCCATGTCGCCAGGGCCTCGCTCATCTTCCGAGCCAATTCCTCATCCGCCTTGAGGCGTTGGACGAGCGCGGCGCGCTCTGCCTCGCGTTCACGCTTGACCCGCGCCCAGAATTCCTGCACCTCTGGTTCCAGTTCTTCGACGCCTTGGCCGAGCATCTTGGCCAGCTCGGCGTCGAACCCCTTCTCCCACGGCGGAGTGGGGTCGGGTTGGTTCCTCTTCTGGCGCGCTGCCCTGACCTCGGCTGCCCATTCCCTACGCTGGCGAAGCTCACCATCCGACAGCTTCCGCGTCTTGCATCCCCTCGGAGGCTCGGGCTCCTCGGGCGGGAAGTGCTTACCCAAGTCGTACCGCTCGAAGAACAGACGGACCCGGTGATCTCTGGGCGGGTCCTCGTTCCCCCGAGTGAATTCCTCGGGCACTTCATAACCGGCGTCCGCCAGTTCCTTCAACCGGCCCAATAGGTGACCAGTCCAGGCCATCTCTACTAGGTCCTTGCTAAGTTCGTCGTTCCGCCGCTTTCGCTCCTGAACGGCAGGGTGATCCGGGTGCTTCTCGCAGCAGGGACCGTGAGTGAGGCAAACTGCCACACCAGCCGCTGCACGCTCGCGGAAGAGCCGACCCGACTTGAGAGGCATGGGTCAGTCACCCCATACCGGGTCGGGCTGGAGCTGGAGAATCTCCAGGGTCTTTTCCATCTCAAGCGTGACCTTGGCGGGAACCTCCAGGCCAAGGAGCTTGGCCACCTTCATGTTCAGGTCCGCGATGGTCCGAACGCACGCGTTACGCTCGGCCACGGTATCGGCATTCTCCAGGTTCTTGTGAGCTTCCCGGATCATGTCGGTGAGCGAGGATTCGCGGTCGGTCCGCATGTCGGCGAGAGAATCCTCACCCAGGTTCTTCCGAGCCCGAGCCAGGCGCCGTTCGACCACATCCATGGACATTCCGAGAGCGCGGCAAATTGAGACCTTGCTGTTGCCTCGCTTGAACAGGCGGTAAACCTTATCGGCTTCTTTGTCCAGCTCGGCGGGCGTCAGCGTTCCCGCTCCCAGCGGCTTATCACCAGCCATTCTTAATCCTCCTCCCAGCCAATAGAGTTCCGTACCGAATACCGTTCATCGGTAATTCGAGAATGACATAGTCTTGACAAAACGGCAAGGAATCGTATATGGCGAAGAATTCCTTCTATTCAGCGCGGATTTATTGACCGGCCCCCGTGGCTCAGTGGATAGAGCAAGCTGGCACGAAGTGACAGCGTGGGCGCCTTTCCAAGCGCTGACCGCATTACCCGCTAACCCTGTCGGGGCGGTGTGGTACAGCCCGGATACGTTCCACACCGCCCCGTGTCGAGTGCGCGCCGGCATGCGCTGACCAGCCAGGATGTCTGCATTGCGGAGCGGAATCGCTGAGAGCGCGTCTAACGAGATCGGTTGCTGAGTGCGTCTCTTCTATCGCTCGCACTCTGCTGGGAGCCGAGAGACGCGATTCTGTCGCCCTAACGCGCAAGAGAGCGCGTGACGTTCGCTCGCACTCGCGAGACGACGCGAACTCACGAGACCATGAGAAAGCCCGGTCACTCTCACGAGTGCCGGGCTTCTCTGCTGGCGCTGGATTACTTCGCGGCGTCGTCGGCCTTCGGCTCGACAGCCTTAACGGGCGACTTGGGAGCGGGCGTTGCCTTCTTCGCTGCCGTCGCACGGACGGGCGACTTCTTCTCGGCGGGCTTGGCAGCGGCAGTCGTGGTCTTCTTCGCCGTGGCCTTCGCGGTCGTCGTCTTCGCGGTGCCGGGCGTCGCGGTGCTCGCGGTGTCGGCAGGCTCAGCAGCGGCGCGGAGAGCCTTACGGCAAGCGGCACGCCCGGCCTTCGTGGAGGGGTGGGTGCAGGCTGCGTGAGAGAAACGCTCGCGGGTCATGTCGTGCTCCTTCGTGGGTCGTTGTCGTGCTGGCAGGACGACACTCCCAAGAGGCGGCATGTGAACCCAAGGGATATCGCGCGACTCCATGGAGAACCGTTATCCGACCATGTGGCTAGCGGTAATTGGCAGCGTTGCCAAGGTCACGATCCGCCTAGGAATCCAGGCGTGACCCTTCGGACGCGGAGCCGTGCGTTCTTAGCGTCTCCCGTGTACGCACCAACTACGCGAAAGCGAGAGCGACATGGGAAAGCACACCCGACGATTCAGCTATACCCGCCAGCAGGGAAAGACGTGGGTCTCCTGCACCTCGTGCGGGAATAACCTGGTACCCGCTCCGCGCACATTCGAGGAAGACCCGATCTGCCGTGACTGCCGCCCGGTCTCTCAGCGCCGTCACTTCGCCTGGCTCGTCGCGGGACTCGTTACCGCGTGGCTGACCGTCGTCTGCACCGTGCTCGGGTGGGACGGAATCATCACTCTCGTCAGGGTGGTGTGGGACATGATCACGCCGTGGTGATCTGACGTACCACACCCGCCGTCGCATGACGTGAGAGAGCCCCGCCGCGATAGAGGCTAACTACCGCGCCGGGGCTCTCGTCTGGGCAGTGTACGAGCCGCCCTCTCTCAGACTTCCGTCTGTGGCTCGGGTCTCATCTTGGCGGCCCAGATGCGGAGCATGATCCGCAAGAGGTCATCGCCGATCAGGTCGACCTGATCCGCATGGTCGCGGTGGGCGTAGACGTCCCAGCCGGGCCCAGAGTTGCCGAGTTCGTGCGCGACCACGACGGCGTCACCAGGGTCTGTGATCACCTCGTCGCAGTGGCGGCATACGCGTACGCGGTCACTCATGCTCGGCCCCGAGGTTCACATGGTGCTCTGCCAGGGCGCGGACCGAGCGAGCGAGCCTTTGTGCGTGCGCGACCTGTTGGGGCAGGTTGCCGCCCGGCTCCAGTCGGAGGCGCATCCTGGCTTCCCCGATGCAAGCCCGCGCACACGTGGCGGGGATGTCGTCCTTGGGGAACTTCCCGATGAGGATCTCCACGTCGGGGATCGCCACCATGATCATTCCCCGCAGGCGGAGCGTCAGGGTCTCGACCTCTTCCAGCGAGGGAAGCTCGGCGTCCTCCGCGAGTAAGCGCGCGGCTGTCTCGCGCATCAACTCCACGTCGATTGGAGCACCTGTTGAGGGCTTCCCGTCGGGCGGTCCCGTGACGGTACCGTTCGGCATGGTCGACTCCTAGTCAGTCGGCTCCCCCGGGTCACCCTGCATGTGGCTCGGGGGTCACTTGCGCGTCTGACGACTCAATCGATTCGGAGACCCCGCAGGGCAGTTGACCAGCGTTGACTATGCTCGAAGTCAACAGTCAACGGGAGCCACCATGACCGACTTCGGGACCGAGGTACGAGCGGCACTCAAGGCACAGGGCAAGAGCCTTCGTGGTGCAGCCAGGGAGCTCCACTACGACGTGGCTTATCTGAGCCGCGTCCTCGGCGGCAAACAGGCTCCGTCTCCCGAACTGACCCAGGCTCTGAACGAATACCTCGGTCTGTCTCTGGCGGTAGAGGACAGCGGCTCCCATGACGACGAAATGGACGCCTGGGAACTTGCCCGCCGCGTGACGGCGAGCGACGTGGGGAATGCCACCCTTGAGCGGCTAGAGCGCGCGTTCGACGGCTTGGCCATGGCCTACCCCAGAGCCAGGCCCGAGGATCTGTTGCGCCAGGTGCGGAAGCACTCCGCTTATGTGGTCAAGCTCCTGGATGCGAGGAAGACCCTGGCCGAGCACCGCCGTCTGCTGGTGATCGGCGGCTGGCTCTCTCTGCTGGGTGCCACGGTCCACATCGACCTCATGCAGGACGACGCCGCTACGGCTCGACTGGAGACAGCGGCCACGCTCGCCAGGGAAGCCGGGTATCCCGAGATTGAAGCCTGGTGTTACGAGACCGAGGCGTGGCGCGTGCTCACGGACGGGGACTACGTCCAGGCCGTTGACCTCTCCCGCGCCGCTCAGGAGATAGCTCCCGCTGGAACCTCTGCCCTGATCCAGGCAACCGCGCAAGAGGGCAGAGCACACGCGCGGCTGGGCAATGGGTCTGAGACCTACTCGGCCATCGAGCGGGTACAGGGTTTGTCGTCTGCACTCGGCACCCCTGACACCCCCGAGCACCACTACCGGTACGACCCCGCCAAGGCACTGTCCTACACGGCAACGACCCTCGCATGGCTCGGAGACGCGGCGGCCGAGCCGTACGCGCGGGAACTGATTAAGCGGATGAGCCCGAGCGAGGACGTCACCCAGTGGCCCCGCCGCGTGGCCTCCGCGAACATCGACCTGGCTTTAGTCCTCCTCAAGGGGAACCGGCTGGATGAAGCCTGCGACTCAGCGCAGAAGGCCATCCTGTCCGGGCGAGTGGTCCCGTCGAACCACTGGCGAGCCCTGGAAGTCGTCAAGGCCGTGGAGGCTCGACAACTCCCAGAGAGCGCGGATCTTCGCGAGGCGTACCAGGGACTCAAGGCCATCGAGCAATGACCAGACGACGGCGGCGGGTGTGGAACATGAGTCGGGACGTTCCACACCCACCGTGTGTCACTCAGGGTTCCGCCGGCTGTCGACGGTCAGTAACGGTCCCCCAGGTTGTGGACAGCGTTGACTGCCCGCTGGCTCGCTTGGTCGTGAGCGTAGCGGCGCAACATAGCCGCGCTCTTCCACCCGCGTACGGCCATGACGTTCTCGCCTGAGACGCCGCTGGAGAGTAGGTCGTCCGTCCACGTATGGCAGTAGGAGTGCGGCGACACCTCGGACGAGTCGTACCCGGCTTCCTCGGCTCGGCGCTTCACCATGCGGTACAGACCCGAGTAACGGAGACGGTTCCTGTTCCTCGTGCCGAGCCAGAGCCACGGGCCCTGAGAGAGGCTGTGCTCTTCCCGCGCCCGTAGATACCGCTGGAGAGCCTTCACCGTCTTGGGCTGGAGCGGGATGGTGCGGCCGTCCTGGCTGTTCCTGTCGCCCTTCAGAGGGACGACGACCAGGGTGTGACCGTGGAGGTCCAGGTCTTGGACCCGGAGGTTCAACAGTTCCTCGGCTCGTAGACCCTCCGTCAGAACCCTGATGATGGCGTGGTCTCGGGTCGTCTCGAAGTCTCGGACGCGAGGGTTGCCATTACCCGTGACTTTGAGACAGTCCGTCACGAACTCAGAGGAGAGGGTCTTTGGCTTCCCCTGCGGCGGCGCTGAGTAGCGGTGGAGCTTCTTGTCACGCCACGGGTTCGGATGCTCGTACTCCTCTTCCAGCCAGGCGAACAGCACGCGCACGTTCCGCTGGAGGGTGGACGTACCGCCTGTGTACCCGCCTTTCCCGTCCTGGCTCTTGGGCACGTCGTGGGTCTCGTAGTGATGGCGGAAGAACTGATTGAGGGCCTGCACGTCACAGGCGGTGAAGTCTTCTTCCACACCAGCCTGCGTCATCCATCGGTGCAGCGTGCGCGCGCCGGTCATGTACGCCCGGATGGTGCCCTGCTGATACGGGCGACCGAGTCGATTGGTGGTCGTGCTGAGATGTAGCTCTAGCTCATCGAGCATTGCAGCGCGCACGTCCTGAGCGTCCCTGAGGACGCGTACGGACGAGCCGGAGTGTGCCCCTGTGCTCTCGTGATCTGTCGGCGTAGACGTGCGCCGAGCGCTGCGCAGCGGGCTCCGTCGAATCGTCTCGCCCACTGTCTTGCGTGGTGATGCTGGCACGCTGTGTGACCCTCCTGCGGGAGGGAGCTAAGCAAGATCAATCTCCTGAGACTTCTTGCCTAGCTCCGCTGGACATGAGTGTCACAGCGGTATGGATCAGCGTTTGCGCAGCTCAGGCAGTGTTTGCGCCCCCGGCAGGACTCGAACCTGCGGCCAAGCGCTTAGAAGGCGCCTGCTCTATCCACTGAGCTACGGGGGCCGGGTGTGGTGGCCTGTGTCCTGGTGCCCGGATGTGGGCTGATCCCTGACCTTGCCGGGGACAAGGATAAAGCTCCTGAATCCCTGTCCCTCGCGCTTCGCCTCCGTGGCTCGATGTGGAGGTTCAGTGAAGCGGTCCTGATAATCGCAGGTAGGTACGAAACGTGCACCGCTTTTGGCGTCTCACGCATCGGGTGTTGTGCACTCGTTATGCCTGCGCCCCAGTCGTCCCTTCCGCCCCGTATGCCCTGTCGGCGCGCAGGCATACTCATATGCTTCAGAAATACTCCAAAATTGGGCATTCTTCGCATGTGGTGACCTTGGACGTACGGCCTCAGCTGCTCGACGCACTCTCCGCCCTGCGCGACCGTGTCGCCGCCGCACGCTTCCCGCTGCCCCTGGCGGGGGCTCCACGCGCGCGCGCCAACCGCGACGAACTACTCGCACAGCTCGACGACTATTTGGTGCCCCGGTTGAGAGAACCCGAAGCACCCCTTCTCGCCGTCATCGGAGGTTCGACCGGTGCCGGGAAGTCCACACTGGTCAACTCCCTTGTGGGGCGCCGGGTCAGCGAGGCGGGCGTGCTGCGGCCGACGACCCGTACTCCGGTCCTGGTGTGCCATCCGGAGGACCATCACTGGTTCAGCGGAATGCGGGTGCTGCCCGACCTCGCGCGTGTGTGGGTGCCCCACAAGGAGCCCGGTGACGAGCTGCCCGCGCTGGGCGAGCGCGGCGAACGGGTGCTGCGGATCGAGACCGCGGACACCCTCCCCCGCGGCCTCGCCCTCCTCGACGCGCCCGACATCGACTCCTTGGTCGCCGACAACCGGGTACTCGCCGCCGAACTGATCTGCTCGGCCGACATCTGGGTCATGGTCACCACCGCCGCCCGGTACGCCGACGCCGTGCCGTGGCATCTGCTGCGTACGGCCAAGGAGCACAAGGCGACCCTGGTCACCGTGCTCGACCGAGTGCCCCACCAGGTGGTGTCCGAGGTCTCGCGGCAGTACGGCGCCCTCCTCACCAAGGCGGGACTCGGCGAGGTGCCGCGCTTCACGGTGCCCGAGCTGCCGGAGTCCGCCTGGGGCGGCGGCCTGTTGCCCGCCACCGCCGTCGCTCCGCTGCGTACGTGGCTCACGCACCAGGTGCAGGACCCGGCAGCCCGGCATGACGCGATGGCCCGTACCGCCTACGGCGTCCTCGACTCACTGAAGTCGCGGATGCCGGAGCTGGCCGGCGCGGCCGCCGCGCAGTACGCAGCCGCGCTGCGGCTCACCGCGTCCGTCGACGGGGCGTACGACAGCGAGCACGCGCGCGTGAGGGGGCGTTTGCAGGCCGGGGCCGTACTCTCCGGGGACGCGCTCAAGCGGTGGCGCGCCTACCCGCTCGACTGCACCGCGGGCGAACTGCTCGACGCACTCGTCGAGAGCCTGGGCTCACTGCTGCTGTGCTCCGTGACCGCCGCCGACGAGCGCGTGGACGAGGCCTGGCGGCGTGAACCCGCTGCGGGCGCTCCCGGGCTGACCGACCGTGACCCGACGCTGGAGAGCGCCGAGCACCGGATCGGGATGGCCGTACGACGGTGGCGGCGCATCCTCGAGGAGTACGCCGAGGAGGAGGTGCGCGACCTCGACAGGAACGTCGCGCAGGACGCCGAGGTGGTCGCCGCGCTGGTCGCCACCGCGCTGCTGGGCGGCCGCAGGGCGCGGTCCGCGGGCGAGGGGCTCGCCGAACGGATCGGGGCACACAGCGCGCTGCGGCTGCGCGACCGTGGCGGACGACTGCTCATCGACTATCTCGACAAGGCCCTGTACACCGAACGCGAGCGCCGCCTCGCCCCGCTCGACGCACTCGACGTACGTCCAGAACCCCAGGCCGAACTCATCGCCGCGCTGTCCGTACTGCAGAAGGAGAGGTGACCGCGGTGACTGCCGTCACTGACCACACGGATCACGCCGACCGCCCAGACCAGCCCGGGGAGGAGCACCCCGCAAACGCCTCCCCCGAAGAGGCCACATCCGAGAACGACCTCCCCCGTCACACGAGTTCCGAGGACGAGAGGGAGGGGGAGGGGGAGAACGAGGGCAAGAAGCGCGCAGCCGAACAGAACAACCGCGACAGTGAACCCTCCAAGGACGAGCCCCCCAGGAACGCCCTCTCAGGGGATGCCCACGCGCGCGTGGAGCGTCATCAAGCGGGGCACACGCCCTTGGAGCGTGATGAAGCAGGGCACGCACGCGTGAAGGCCGACGACCCCTCCGCGCGCGCTGAGGGCGGCCCCGCCTGGGACGACGGGCTGATCGCCCGGCGCGTGTCCGAGACGGCCAACGCGCAGGCGGCGCCGGTGGTGGAGCCGAAGCCCGCCGTGCAGGCCCCGCCGGCCCCCCTCGCCTACGACGGACCGCTGCGCTCACGCCTCGACGCACTGCGCGAGCTGGTGGGACTGTCCCGCACCCGGCTCGACAGCCGGACACTCGCCGAGGCCGGCCGGGTCCTCGACGAGGCGGCGGCGCGGCGCAGGCTCTCCGGGCAGCACACCGTGGTCGCGATCGCCGGGGCCACCGGGAGCGGCAAGTCGCAGCTCTTCAACGCGCTCGCCGGGGTGGCCATTTCGGAGACCGGTGTGCGCAGGCCGACGACCGCCGCACCCATCGCGTGCAGTTGGAGCGACGGCGCGGCAACGCTCATCGACCGGCTCGGCATCCCCGGACGGCTGCGCAGACGCCCGTTGCAGAGCGCGGAGGCAGAGGCGCAGCTGCGCGGCCTCGTCCTGGTCGACCTGCCGGACCACGACTCCGCGGCGGTCCAGCACCGCGAACAGGTGGACCGCATCCTGGCACTCGTCGACGCGGTCATCTGGGTCGTGGACCCGGAGAAGTACGCGGACGCGATCATCCATGAGCGCTATCTGCGGCCCATGGCGGGGCACGCGGAGATCATGTTCGTCGTCCTCAACCAGGTGGACCGGCTGCCCGGTGAGGCCGCCGACCAGGTCCTCGACGACCTGCGACGGCTCCTGGACGAGGACGGGATCGCCCTCGGCGAGTACGGCGAACCGGGCGCGACCGTGCTCGCGGTGTCGGCGCTCACCGGGGACGGCGTCGGTGAACTGCGCGAGTCGCTCGGTCAGTTCGTGGCAGAGCGAGGCGCCGCCGCCCGCCGGATCTCGGCCGACGTGGCTGCCGCCGCGGCGCGACTGCGACCGGTCTACGCGACGGGGCGGCGGGCCGGCCTCAGCGAGGAGGCGCGCGACGAGTTCGCGGCCCGGCTCGCGGACGCGGTGGGCGCGGTCGCGGCCGGCGACGCGGCCGAGCGCGCGTGGCGCCGCAACGCCAACCGCGCCTGTGGCACGCCCTGGCTGCGGCTGTGGCGCTGGTACGAGGACCGGCGCGAACCCCCGACCGGACGGCTGACCGTACGGGCGCCCGAGGACGAGGAGGCCACCGCACGCCAGCGCGTCGAGCAGGCCGTACGTACGGTGGCGGACCGGGCGGCGTACGGGCTGCCCGCCCCCTGGGCGCAGGCGGTACGCGAGGCCGCCACCCGTGGGGCGCAGGGGCTGCCCGAGGCGCTGGACGAGATGGCGGCGCGCGCCACGGCACCGGTGGGCCGGCCGCCGCGGCCCGGCTGGTGGCCGGTCGCCGTGTTCGCGCAGGCTTCGATGACGATCCTGCAGGTCATCGGCGGACTGTGGCTGTTGGGGCAGATCATCGGCATCACCTCGCCGAATCTCGGGGTGCCGGTGCTGCTGATGGTGACCGGCATCATCGGCGGTCCGGCCGTCGAGTGGAGCAGCAGGATGGCAGCGCGCGGGCCCGCCCGGCGTTACGGACTCGAAGCGGAACGGAGGCTGCGGGAGGCCGCCGCAGGCTGCGGCAGAGCACGCGTACTCGATCCGGTGGCCGCGGAACTTCTGCGGTACCGGGAGGTCCGCGAGCAGTACGTACGGGTCATGGGGGCGGCGGCACCTGTCGGTTGACCCCGGCACAGCCCCGTCCGCTCGACCCGGCTCGATCGTGTTCGTGTTCCCTCGATGCGGCACCACCCCACCGGGTGAGGCGGTTGTCCACAACCAGCCGGTGACACACAGCGCTCAGCGGGCCCGGCCCGACGAAGGCAGTCTGAACTCGCGGCGATCGCAGCGCATGCGGTCGCCGGGACAGAATCGGCAGACGCGGCAGACGCGTCCAACGCATCAGACGCATTCGTACGGGAGAGGGGTTCGGGGATGAACGAGACGACGGTGTGCGCGGTGGGCAACGTGGCGACGCCACCTGTGTACCGGGACTTGGCCAACGGGGCATCGGCGAGGTTCCGGCTGGCGGTGACGGCACGGTACTGGGACCGCGAGAAGAGCGCGTGGACGGACGGGCACACCAACTTCTTCACGGTGTGGGCCAATCGAGCGCTCGCCACGAATGTGGGGGCATCGCTGTCGGTGGGTGATCCCGTCATCGTGCAGGGCAGGCTGAAGGTCCGTACCGAGCAACGCGACGGCCAGAGTCGGACGTCGGCCGACATCGACGCGGTGGCGATCGGACACGACCTTTCACGCGGTACGTCGGCCTTCCGACGTCCTTCCAAGGGGGACACGGGATCGAGCCCCGCCCCTCAGCCGGAACCCAGTTGGGAATCGGAGCCGGGAGCTCGGCCCGAGCCGGCCGGAGTGACGTGATGTCAGGGTCGGAGACGACCTGACCGAACTGCGGCTTATCGACAAGTACATTCACAGCAACTCCATGGATTTGTCGATAAGCGCAGCTCACAGGCGTGTTCAGCGATAACGATTCCGAGTCGGATCGGTTATCGGATGACATCACTGGGGAGTGCGGTGCGCCACGTCCTTAGGATGCCGGACATAGCTCATGGATCACTGGGCTTCTGATTCTGCTGGCGGGACCGTCCCCCCATGTCAACGGGTCCTGCTCGAAGGGGATTCTGTGTTTCTTTCGTTCTCTGCGTTGTCCGCGCGCAGGCGAGGAGCCGCTCGCCTCGCTGCCGCGACGTTGGTGTCAGGGCTCGTCGCCGCTGGGGCGATGGCCGCCGCGGGTACGGCCGTCGCCGACGAGACTCCGCAGAACCAGGGTGGTGCGACGGCCACCATAGGCGGCCTGAAGACCTACGGGTCCGCCGTGATACACGACAACGGCGAAGACCTGCAGGTGTCCGCCGGTCTGTTCGAGATGTCCGTCGACAACGGCGGCACCCTGCAGACCTACTGCATCGACCTCCACAATCCGACTCAGAAGGACGCCAAGTACCAGGAGACCTCCTGGAGCGGCACATCGCTTAACGGCAACGCTGATGCGGGCAAGATCCGCTGGATCCTGCAGAACTCCTATCCACAGGTGAACAACCTCGCGTCGCTGGCCGAGAAGGCCGGGGCAAGCGGTCTCACCGAGCAGGACGCGGCGGCCGGCACCCAGGTGGCCATCTGGCGGTACTCGGACGGCGCCGACGTGGACGCGGTGAACCCGCAGGCGGAGAAGCTCGCGGACTACCTGGAGAAGAACGCGCAGAACCTGGCGGAGCCCGCGGCCTCGCTGACCCTCGACTCGTCCGCGGTATCCGGCCACGCCGGCGAGAAGCTCGGCCCGGTCACGGTGCACACCAACGCGGACGGCGTGACGGTGGCGCCGCCCGCGGACGCCGCCACCAGCGGAGTGCGAATCGTGGACGCGGACGGCAAGGTGATCACCTCCGCGGTGGACGGCAGCCGGCTCTACTTCGACGTGCCGCAGGACAGCCCGGACGGTTCGGCCTCGCTGACCGTGCAGGCGTCGACGACCGTGCCCGTCGGGCGCGCCTTCGCCTCCGAGACCCGCAGCCAGACCCAGATACTCGCCGGCTCCAGTGAGTCGACGGTCTCCGCGACGGCGACCGCGAACTGGGCCAAGGAGGGTGCGATACCCGCGCTGTCCGCCGAGAAGAACTGCGCCAGGGGCGGCGTGGACATCACGGCGGCCAACCAGGGCGAGGAGGCCTTCACCTTCGAGCTGGTGGGGATCGAGCACACCATCCCGGCAGGCGAGTCCCGGACGGTGACCGTGACGCTCCAGGAGGACAAGGCGTACGACTTCACGGCCAAGGGCGACAACGGCTTCGAGCAACGGTTCACCGGCATGCTCGACTGCGAGACACAGGGCAGTTCGAGCGACGTCACGACCCAGACGGTCAGTGAGCCGAGCCCGGCCACGTCCGCCGGTACCTTCACTGACGGCACCGACCTCGCCGAAACCGGCAGCTCCAGCGCCACCCCGATCATCGGCGGCATAGCCATCGCCCTCGTCGTGATCGGCGGCGCGGCACTGGTCTTCGTCAACAAGAAGAACGCACCGGAGCAGCGCTGAGCGACACAGCACCTTGGCAACTCAACAGTGAGTGACCGCCGCGTCCGGGCTTCGCCGTCCGGGTCGCGGCGGTGGCGTACCGGCGGCCGGCCGAGGTGGAGCAGCAGTGGGCAGTCCGCCCCGCCGCCGGGAGTTGAGGCCGGCGGGGCGGCAGCCTTTCGCGGGCTAGGAGCGGGCGGCGCGGACGCGCACGAGGGCGAACCCTGCCGCGAGCAGGCCGAGGACACCCACGACCAGGCCGGCGATGCCCAGCCCACGCGCGGTCGAGTCACTGCTCGATGTCGAACTCTCGGCGGCGGAAGTCGACTCCGAGTCCGAGGTCGATGACGCCGTCTCTCCCGAGTCGGCCGCGGACTTGGCCGTGAGGGTCAGCACCGGCGCCGGGTTCTCCGGCTCCTCACCGCCCTGTTCCGCCTCCTCGATCCACCGGACGACATTGCCGTCCGAGTAGGTCTGCAGCGTCTTGAAGGTCAACTGGTCCGTGTCGTCCGGCAGTTGACCGAAGGCGACGTCGAAGTCCTGGTACTCGCCGTGGCGGATCCTGCCGCCGGTCCAGGTGATCTCCGAGACGGCCTCGGTGATCGAGCCGTCGTCCGTCTTGACGGGGGTCTTCAACTTGGTCGTCGTCACCTGCGCGGTCCAGCCCGCCTGCGGAGTGACCAGGACGCCCAGGACCGGATGGTCGGTGGGCAGGAAGACCTGCACCTTCGTGGTGCTGGCGGTGTCCTCCTCGTTGGGGACGCGGAAGGTCAGAACACCGTCCGTGGCTCCCTTGGCGTAGCTCTCGGGGTGGACCGTCACATGGGCGAAGGCCGCGCCGGCGGCGGCCAGGACCGCTGCCGAGGTGAGGCCGGCGACGAGTCCGGCCCGGCGCAGGGTGGTGCGTATCGGGGACATCAGGGAAGCTCCGTACTGGTGGGGATGAGGTCAGGGCGCGTGTGCGAGCCCTGCGGGCGGTCCCCGTCGGGAGACGGCGTGCCGCAACAGCACCTGCCGAAGTGGTCGCGGCTCGGCCGTGTTCCGGCCTACGGACTTCCAGTGCGCCGGGGCGCGGGAAGGCCCGGTCCGCACCCGCCACCAGGCGGCGAGCCCGGGCACGAGCGTCACCGCCCGGCGTAGCAGCGACCACAGTGCGGCCTCGCCGCGCCGCAGCCACCAGGTCGCGAGGAGAGCGGCCGCCAGGTGGGCGGCGGTGGCGTGGGACGTCATGGCGTGCTGGTGCGGCATGTGCGCGCCGTGCATGTGCATCGCCATGGGCGGCCGGGCGGCCTCGAATCCGAGATGCAAGCCGGCCTGCGCGGCCAGCATCCCGGCGCCGATCCCGACGAGCGACCGCTCCCGGCCGCTCAGCAGACAGCCCGCCGCGAAGAGAACGAGGACCCCGGCACCGTCCGCCCACAAGGGCGGCGCCTCCCCCGTGGCCAGCCCGTGCCCCCCGGCGGCCAGCAGGACGCACAGCACGGCGAACACCGCCGCGCGCAGGCTCCGTACCGCCAGGGACGCTCTCATGGGTGCACAGACTGCCATGGCGGGCGAGCGGCCGTCGCGCCTTCCGGAGGAGCCGCCTCCAGGGGCCCCGCCCCAGCGCCCTTCCCTCGCTCGGGTAGGGTCCGATTCAGCCTGGAAGGGACCTGACATGCGACTTCGCTGTGCCGTGCTGGACGACTATCAGGGTGCCGCAACCGAGGTCGCGGACTGGTCACCGGTCGCGGACGAGGTCGAGGTCGTCGGTTTCGCCCGGCACTTCGCCGACGAGGACGCGCTGGCCGCCGCGCTGGCGGACTTCGACATCGTCGTCACCTTGCGCGAGCGGGTGCCCTTCCCGGCGTCTCTGCTGGCCCGGCTCCCCCGCCTGAAGCTGCTGATCGCCTCCGGGATGCGCAACACGGTGATCGACTACGCGGCCGCCGAGGCGCACGGCGTGACCGTGTGCGGCACCCCGAGTTCCTCGGCTCCCCCGGTCGAGCTGACCTGGGCGCTGCTGCTCGGCCTCGCGCGGGGGCTCGTCACGGAGAACGAGGCGCTGCGTACGGGCGGTCCGTGGCAGAGCACCGTCGGCGCCGATCTGTACGGCCGGCGGCTCGGTCTGCTCGGGCTCGGGAAGATCGGCGGCAGGGTGGCGCAGGTGGGCCTCGCGTTCGGCATGCGGGTCGGCGCGTGGAGCCAGAATCTCACCAAGGAGCGTGCCGAGGAGGTCGGGGTGGAGCGGGCCGCCTCCAAGGAGGAGCTGCTCGCGGGCAGCGACTTCGTCTCCGTCCACCTCGCGCTCGGTGACCGCACCCGCGGCCTGATCGGCGCCGCTGAGCTGGCGCTCCTCAAGCCGACCGCCTACCTCGTCAACACCTCACGCGCGGCGATCGTCGACCAGGACGCACTGCTCGCCGCGCTGCACGAGGGCCGGATCGCCGGAGCGGGCGTCGACGTGTTCGACGTCGAGCCGCTCCCCACCGACCATCCGATGCGCTCGGCCCCACGCCTGCTCGCCACCCCGCACCTCGGCTATGTGTCACGCGCCAACTACGAGGCGTACTACGGCGGGGCGGTCGAGGACATCCAGGCCTTCCTCGCGGGCACACCCGTACGCCTCCTGGGCTGAGCGGCTTCACCCGTAACGCATGCCGGGCCTCACACCTCCGCAGGCCGCCAGTAGAAGCCGCGTTGCCGCCGCAGATGATGCAGGTCCACCAGATGCCGCCGGAGCGTCACATGGTCGACCGGCGCGTCCTCGCACCAGACGCGCAGTTTCTCGTTGACGGTCCGCTCCGGGTACTCGACGCCCGGCTCGAAGGTCCGTTCGGCGATGTGGCGGAGAACGACCAGTTTGCGCTGCCATTGGGCCGGCAGCCGCACCAGACGCCCGTCGCGTACGAAGGTCCGCAGGATCGCTTCGGTGCCCTCGTCCCCGGAGCCGTGGTCCTCGGTGGACGGCACCTGCGCGGAGCGCGCGAGTTCCCTGAAGCGGTCGTAGGCGACGCTCAGTCCCCCGTCGTCGGCCGCCGCGATCGCGCCCTGGTCCTGGAGCCGTCGCAGCGCCATGGTCGCGTCCTTCGGGGAGAGCCCCGCCTTCTCCATCACCTTCGCGGGGGTGTCCGCGCCGAGGACCACAGCGGCGAAGGCGCGGGCCCGGGTCTCTTCGGCGAGCAGGCCGATCAGCTGGTCGGTTGGCATGCCGGCAGGCTATGCGAGGGCGCCCCGCGGGCCGAAGCGATTTTCCGCCCGCGCCCACCGCACGCCCGGGAGCGATCGTTCGATGTACGCCACGACCGACCAACCGTGACCAGTGGTGAGTGAATGCGTTGAAGGGGAGTGCGGTCGCGATCGAGCGATCGCACTCCCCGAATCAAAGGAGAACGTGATGTCTCGCATCGCGAAGGTAGCCGGTGTCGCTCTCGGCACGGGTGCCGTGGTGCTCAGCGGGGCCGGTCTGGCCATGGCGGACGCCGGCGCTCAGGGCGAGGCCGTCGGCTCGCCCGGTGTCCTGTCGGGCAACGTCGTCCAGCTCCCGATCAACGTGCCGGTCAACGTGTGCGGGAACACGATCGACGTCATCGGTCTGCTGAACCCGGCCTTCGGCAACACCTGCGTGAACAACGGCGACCACGGCAAGGGCGGCCACCACGGCCCCAGCGGCTACGGCAGCTGACCCGAAGCGCGTACGAGAAGGCCCCCGGCGGTAGTCACCGCCGGGGGCCTTCTCACGCTTGCCGACAGATACTCAGGCGTACCGGTAGATCCGGCTGTGGTCTTCCAGCTCGTCCGGTGTCACGCCCCAGGGCGGCAGTTTCTCGTGCCGGGCGACGATCCGCTCGTACTGCTCGTCGCCCGGCCCCGGCGGCCGCGCCGGCAGATAGCGCGCGCCACGGTGCCGCTTCTGCCAGCGGGACCACTGAAGGTCCACGAAGGCGTGGTGCAGCCAGAAGACGGGGTCGTTGACGGAGGCGCCGCCCAGCATGTGCCCGCCAACCCAGCGGTGCACGCGGTTGTGGTTGCGCCAGGCCGTCGTCCCGGACCCCGAACCCCACCCTTCGAGCCGGTTACGGAACCCCTTGGAGGACGTGGAGTTCCAGGGCGCGGTGTCGTAGACGGGATCTGCCAGAGCGGAGTCCAGTTCACGCTTCGTGGGCAGCTCCATCGGCGCCTGCGGGCGGCCGAACTCGCGGGTGAGGAACTCGCCGTCGGTCACCGCCTCCCTGATCCGCCACTTGCCGTGCGCGTAGGCGAAGGGGCCGGTCATGACCTGCCTGTCGGAGCGCCGCCCGTTGCCTCCGAGCAGATCCGCGGTCCACGGCGCGGACGACGTCGTACGGTCGCGCGTCCAGTCCCAATACGGCACGCTCACCCCGGAGTCCACACGGCGCAGCGCCTGTTCCAGGTCCAGCAGGAACCGTCGGTGCCAGGGGAAGAAGGAAGGCGCCATATGGGCCGTGCGCAGTCCGCCCTCGCCGTCCGAGACGTAGTACTCGATGTGCATGCGCACGAACTCGTCGTACTCACCTCTGCGCTTGACCTCCAGCAGCGCGCCGACGAAGCGACGCCGCTCCGCTCGTGTCAGCGTGCTGACGTCCCTACGGGTGTACACCATGCGCGTGACCACCCCCCACCGCGCCGCTCCCCTTGGTGTCGCTCCCCTCCGCGTCCATGCCGCGCAACTGCTCGGAGGGGCCCAGCTCGTCGACGGCCGCGCGGGCGGCGGCCAGCGCAGTCGGATACGACCGGTAGTGGTCCACCATGCTCAGGTAGCCGCCGTCCGCGCGGCGCATCAGGTGCAGCGGCCGGCCGTCCACGGTGATCCGCCAGTCACCGCCGGCGACCGCGGCACGGCTGCCCGCACCGGTCTTCGCGCCGAGAAGGTGGCGCCCTCGGTACGTCTCGTCGAAGGAGAGGTCCTCGGAGCGAGGGGGCAGAGGAGGATGCGGGGGCCGCGAGGCCGCGACGACCGGGGTCAGCGCCACGGCGACGGCCGACGCGAGCAGGCCGCGCACGACGTCCCGCCGGCTCCCGCGCCGCGAGCCCACCGGGCGGCCCGGCTGCCCCGCGCTCCCCTGGACGACCGGCTCCACCGCCCTCACCGACACCGCGCTCGACACTCTGCTCGGCACTCTGTTGACGAACATGGTTCTCTCCTCGCCGGATCAGCCGGATCAGCCGGATCAACGGGTGCGCGTGCGGTCGGTGTCGGTCGCGGAGTGGTGCGGGCGGCAGATCCGGGCCGGCACCCGGACCTCGCCCCTATGTCCGTTACGCCCCGGGCCCCATGACCACGTTCGCGCCCGGCACCGTCTGCAGCAGCGGTGTCAGTACGGCGACCTGGGGGAGCTTCGGCTCCGGCAGGCCGAAGTTGTCGGAGTTCGGCGGGGTGAGCGGAGTGTCCAGGGACAGCCCCGGGGTCAGGGTCCGGAGGTCGGCGGCGGGCGCTCCGACTCCGAGGTGGTCGAAGCCGTCCCCGAGGACATGCGGAAGGGGCGTGTGTACGTCCGCCCCGGGCAACCCGGCACCCACCGGCAGCTGCGGCAGGGCACGCTCGGGAAGCAGCCGACCCTCGACGTACCGGGGGCCGTCCGGGCTGCCCGGCATGGGTACTGGCAGCTGCCCGGAGATCTTGGGCAGCTGCATGTTGAGGGCACTCTCCACACCGTCCAGTGGTACAGGGACAGGTACCGTCCCGGCCGCGGCGGCGGGGGTCGCGGCGGCGGCACCCACCGCTGCCGCGACGCCGGTCAGGACAGCGGCAAGAGTTCCTCGAGTGGTCGACTTCATTTCAGGTACGGTCCCTTTCAGGATTCGGGGGGTCAGCGTCCGTACCGCGTAACGATCCTGAGAAGCTCATCAGCGCAAGATTCCCCCAACGAGCCCAATAGTCAGCTCGTCCAGAAGTCCCACCATCGGGTCAGGATCAACATTCCGACGATGCCGATGTGCACCACCGGCAGCACCCAGGTGAATTCCGCGAGGAATGCCCTCAACCAGCCCGGCGCGGGCAGGAATTCATTCCTCACGTTGAATGACGTCACGTACCAGAACATGAGGATCGTGGCGACCCATGCCAGACAGCACCACAGGCACAGCGAGTTGATGCGGTAGAGCGACTGGAACTGCAGCCAGGTGCAGAACCCGACGCCGAACAACATGCCCGCGTCGAAGAGCAGCCAGTACCAGCGCGGAAAGACCGCTCCGGCGAGCAGGCTGACACCGACGCAGACGACGATGCCGTACGCCAGCAGCCCCAGCATCGGGTTGGGGAATCCGAAGGCCGAGGCCTGGTCGCTCTTCATGATGTTGCCGCAGGAGACGACCGGGTTCAGGCTGCAGCCGGGCACGAAGTCCGGGTTCTCCAGCAGCTTGAACTTGTCGATCGTGATGATCCAGGAGGCCAGCAGACCGGCTGCCCCCGTGACAACCAGCAGCAGGGCGAGCGAGCGGCCGCCACCCGCGGTCCGTGTCATCGGCCCGTGTCATCGCCCCGTGTCATCAGCCGCGCAGGCGGCGCGCGGGCAGCAGGACGTGCGCCGCGCTGTTCAAAGTCTCCTCGTCACCCGCGAAGGCGGCCAGGGTCTCCGGGGCCACGGGCTTGCCGGGCTCGGCGTCGGGCCAGGCGCGGGTGGCGAACAGGAAGTAGGCGTAGCCGCGTTCACCGACCGCCGCGGACCACTCGGGGGGAACGACGCACTGGGCGTTGAGGGACGGCATGGTGACGACGGCCTGGCCGGCCTCGACGAGGAGGGTGAGCGGCAGGCTCGGGTGCCGGGAACCGTCGAGGAGGGTGTCGCCGACGGGCAGACCGTTGTCGCTCAGCAGCCGTTCGATGGCGGCCGCGGTGGCCTCGGGGCCGCCCTCGCTGTCACCCAGGGAATAGGCGAGGAGATACGGCATGTCGCCGTCGGGAGCGTCACCGCTGAAGGCCATCACGGCGAGCGTGCCGAGATCGGCGGCCCGGAAAGGGCGCGTTTCGCTTGAGGTTGAGGTCACCGCGGAACCTTATCCACGCACCCGAACGGAGCCGCCCCTTTCTCACCCGACCGGGCGACAACCGCCCGCCCGACCACACGAACGAGGGACGCTTTCGAACAACCCGCAAGAGCCAACAGCCAACCCGCAACCGGCAACCGGCAACCGGCAATGGACGACCCACAGCAGACACCCCAGCACACACCCCCGGCAACCACCCACAGCAGGCAGCGCACACCCGACAACGACCGGCCGACAACGCGAAAGGGCCGATTCCGCGAGGTGCGGAATCGGCCCTTGGAGCCTGCGTACGACTCAGCCCGCGTACGACGTCACTTGTTGACGCAGGTGTTGCCGAACGCCGGGTTCAGCAGACCGATGACGTCGACCGTGTTCCCGCAGACATTCACGGGAACGTGCACGGGGACCTGAACGACGTTGCCCGACAGGACGCCCGGGGACTTGACCGCCGCACCCTGCGCACCGGCGTCGGCGAAGGCGCTGCCCGAAGCGGCACCAGCGGCCATTCCCGCAGTGGCGATAATCAGAGCGGCTTTCTTGGCAGTGTTCATCTTCAGCCCTTTCCTTGGAGATTTGGTCCAGCGTATGGAGGTGTCAGCAGGCCTCGCGGAAAAGACACGCGATGAAATGACCTGATTAGCTCTGATCAGCCCTGGAGGGGAAGTCCGCCGAGGAGCGCCGTGGGCCCGCCGACCGAGTTGAGCGCGTCCGCCGCCCTGTTCACGGCGCTGAGCGGCGAGCTCTCGTTCTCGGTGTTGAGCGCGTCCGACTGGTGCTGCAGGGGCTGTACGTCCTCCAGGCTGAGCGAGCGCTGGCTGGTGATGGTCTCCAGGGCGCCGTTGAGGCTGGTGGGGGTGACGTCGGAGGCCTCGTAGGCAAAGGCGGGCGCGGCGGCACCAGCGATGGCGATGGACCCGGCAACGACAGCGGCGGCCTTCAGGGACTTCATCGTGTTCCTTTCTTCGGCAACTCATGTCACCAGAGGGAATGCGTATACGCCCTGGCTAACGAGGACCGGACGCGACGGAAACCCCGTGTGCAGAAGTTTCCTGCACCCCACCCGAATGAACGGCGCGTCGCATTCTCATATAAGAGCGAATACAAAACAGCCGTGGGGGGGGGGGGGGGGGGGGGGGGGGGGGGGGGGGGGGGGGGGGGGGGGGGGGGGGGCCCGCCGGCCCCCCCCGGCGGGGGGGGGCGGGCCCGACCCCCCCCCCCCCCCCCCACCCCCACCCCCGCCCCCCCCCCCAAACCAAAAAAAACCACCACACCCCCCCCCCCCCCCCCCCCCCCCCCCCCCCCCCCCCCCCCCCCCCCCCACGGTGGGGTGGCGACTGCTTCGCCTCAGGCACCGCTCCCCGTACTCAGGAGGGCAGAAGACCGCCCGTCGGGAGGGCCGGAGCCGCAGGAACCGCGGGGAGAGCGGGGGCCGCCGGCAGCGAGGACAGGCTGGGCAGGCCGGGCAGGTTGGGCACGGGCAGGCCGCCACCGAGCACCACGGCGACGATGAGGTTGACGAGTCCCGTGACCACGGCCGTCGCCGCGGGGACCACTCCGGCGGGATCGCCGGAGGTGACCGCCGCGAGCAGCGTGTCGACCGCCTTCTGCAGCGCGGCAAGCGCGTCGGCCTTCAGGTCGGCGGGAGCCGCGGCACGCGGACCGTTCGCGCCGGGAGCCTTGTCGTCCTGGTCCTCGGCGCTCTTGGGGAGCGAGGGCAGCGCGGGCACGGCCGGCAGCGCCGGGGCCGCGGGCACGGCCGGGACCGCCGGCGCCGCGGGAACGGCCGGAACCGCCGCCGGCGGCGCCACCGGAGCCGCCGCGGTGAGCTTGGCGATCGCGTCCTTCACGGCCTGGCCGAGCGTGGCCGCCTGGTCGGCGGAGAGCTGTCCGTTGTCCGCCTTGAGCACGGCGTTGAGCAGATCGGTGACCGGGGTCAGAACGCCCCCGATGTCGGCCAGGGACTGGACCTGCGCCAGGAGCGCGTCCGCGCCGGGGACGGGCGCCGCCACCGCAGAGGTGCGGCCACGCGCCGAGTCGCTGTCCGCCGCTACGGCGGCGGGTGCGGCGATCCCGAGCAGAAGCGTGGCGCAGAGTGCGGAGGACGCGATGCGCCGTGCGGGCAGAGCACGCATGGATGGTTCCCTTCGATGGTTCGCTAGGACCTTGTGCTCACCGTGGAAGCGGTGATGGCCGTCTGCAACCGATCGAATGCCCTGTGTGGCGGCCCTGCGGGCTTGGCGCAGGCGTCCGCCCTGGTGAGGCGCCTGCCGGGAGAGAAGACCCGCTTCCCCCCATTCGAGGCAACGCGAACCGGCCGCCCTCCCGTTGGGAGGACGGCCGGCAGAAGGTCCGCGCTGACGTCAGTCGTTGACGCAGGTGTTGCCGAACGCGGGGTTCAGCAGACCGATGACGTTGATCGTGTTCCCGCAGACGTTGACCGGGACGTGGATCGGGACCTGCAGGACGTTGCCCGACAGGACGCCCGGGGAGTGGGCGGCCGCGCCGTGTGCGTCGCTGTCGGCGGCGGCGATGCCGGCGGTGCCCGCCACAGCGGCGGCGGCAACGGAGGTCAGGGCCAGGCCCTTCGCGATACGCGACATGGAGAAGTGCTCCTTGGAGTCGACACAACATCCGGGCGGGGATGCCCGGCTCTGGAATCAACGCGCGGCACACGCGCGGGTTGTGCCTCCGAAAGGGTGATCTCCCAAACCGCCCGACTTCACCATTCCGACACACTTGCCAGCTTTCACCGATAAATACGGATAGCGGCTAGTGTTGCGTTCCTCCCGAGGCTGCGTGGCAGCAGGCCTCACCAGACGTCGTAAACAGACGGGGAGTCAACGCGCACATAAGTGATCTGCAGATTTCCGTCGATCCGGAGTCCCCCGAGCGCTCCGGACGTCCGCTGGTCCAGAACCTTTTCCCCCGAAAGGGCACCGCCGGTCATGCGTAATTCCCCGGGTCCTCTGCTGCGCCGTGCGATGGTCGGCTGCTCTGTCCTCGCCACCCTCCTGGCACCGGGCTGCCCCGCGGCGGCCGCGCCGTCCGCCGCCGAGGCGGAGAGCGTCACCTTCACCCAGCGCTACCGCGCGCTGCAGCACGGCGGAATCGTCCGAGCGGCCAACTCCTCCATCAGCTGCCGTGCGACGCTCACCCGGCCGGCGCCGTCCTGTTCCGCCGCGCGTTCCGGCAAAACGGCCGTGAACAGCGATTTCGACATGTTCTACGTCGACATCGACAAGGACCCGAACACCTACAACTCCAGCCTCGGCGAGGTCCGTCTGCCGCAGGGCGCGCGCGTCACCTACGCGCGGCTGTACTGGGGCGGCAACCTCCGGGTCGGTGAGCAGAAGCCGGCGAAGGACAACGGGCGGGTACTGATCGCGGAGCCCGACGGGGAGTACAAGGCCGTGCTCGCGGACAGTGTGGTCGGGCACCGGGTGGCCCGCGGCGCCGACGCTTTCCAGGCCTCGGCGGACGTCACGAAGCTGGTGCGGGCGAGCGGCGCGGGGCTGTACACGGTGGCGCAGGTCAATGTGGCGATGGGCCGTTCCGCCGCGGGGGCCTGGGGCGGCTGGACGCTGATGGTGGCGTACGAGAAGAAGTCGGAGCCGCTGCGGCATCTGGCGATGTGGGACGGCTTCGACTCGCTCGGCCCGCGCGAGGACCAGGTGATCCGGCTGCGCGGGATGCGGTTCCCCGAGGGGGCCGGCGGGCGCGCGGGGCTTGTC
Source organism: Streptomyces sp. NPDC005808 (assembly GCF_042871385.1). Classification (NCBI taxonomy): domain Bacteria; kingdom Bacillati; phylum Actinomycetota; class Actinomycetes; order Kitasatosporales; family Streptomycetaceae; genus Streptomyces; species Streptomyces sp. NPDC005808. The sequence continues at coordinate 75,432 of NZ_JBIAIK010000005.1, forward strand.
GCTTACAACGGTGATCGCGGGAGCCGGGGCGACTCGCTGACCGTGTCGACCGGACGCGGTGCCCCGACCGCCCTGGGCGACAGGGCCAACCCCCGTGACGACGTGCTCAATTCGACGATCAGCGAGCCGGGTCCTGACGCGATGGAGCGGGTTCCCGCATATCCGAACACGCTCGGCTACGACTCGGACGTCCTCGAACTTGGTAAGGGGATCCGCCACGGGGGTGACCAGTTGACCTTCCGGCTCGTTTCGCAGCGGGACACGGCGTGGGTCGGGGCACTGTTCACCGCCGTCGACGCGAAGCAGTGACGCGCGCGCCCGCGCGCCGTCCGTGAGCGAGGAACCGCGCATGCAACTGTCAACCGACCCTCCGTCGCGGGTCCTGCACATCACCCAGCCGGTCGACGGCGGTGTCGCCCGGGTGGTGACGGACCTGGTGAAGGCGCAGCTCGCCGCCGGAACGCGCGTCAGCGTCGCATGCCCGGAGGGCAGCGGCCTCGCCCGGACGCTCCGGGCGCTCGGCGGCGACGTACGCGACTGGCCGGCGACACGTGCGCCGGGGCCATCGCTGCCTCAGGAGGTACGGCGGCTCGGGCGTGTCGTCGCGGATGTGCGGCCCGATCTGGTGCACGCGCACAGCGCCAAGGCCGGGCTGGCCGCCCGGATCGCCGTGCGCGGGCGGGTGCCGACCGTCTTCCAGCCGCATGCCTGGTCGTTCGAGGCGGTCGGCGGGGTCACCGCGGGGCTCGCGCTGAAGTGGGAGCGGTGGGGGGCGCGTTGGGCCTCGCGGGTGGTGTGTGTCAGTGAAGCGGAGCGCGATACCGGCGTACGCGCCGGGGTGCACGCCCCCTGGTGTGTGATCCCGAACGGGATCGATCCGGCGCGCTTCCACCCCGCGGCCGTGGACACCGTACGAGCCGGGATTCCGTTGCTCGCCGCAGCGGGGGTCGGACCGGTGACACCGCTGGTGGTCTGTGTGGGGCGGCTGTGCCGGCAGAAGGGACAGGACGTCCTGCTTCGGGCGTGGCCCGAGGTGGTCCGGCGGGTGCCCGCGGCCCGGCTCGTGCTGGTCGGGGACGGGCCGGACGCCGAGCGGCTGAGGGTTCAGGCGCCCGGCGGGGTGCTGTTCGCCGGGGCCGCCGAGGATGCCGTCCCCTGGTATCAGGCCGCCGATCTGGTGGTGCTGCCGTCCCGTTGGGAGGGCATGGCGCTGGCTCCGCTGGAGGCCATGGCCTGTGGGCGCCCGGTGGTCCTCACCGAAGTGGACGGCGCCCGGGAGAGCCTGCCGCCGGACCTCCGCGAGCGCTGTCTGGTGCCGTCGCAGGCGCCGGGTCCGCTCGCCCACACGATCTCCGAACTGCTGTCCGACCCGCTACAGCGCGAGTCCCTCGGCCATCAGGGCCGCCGCCACGTACTGACCACGCACGACGTCCGCCGTACGGCCGACGCGGTCGCGGACGTCTACCGCGACTTGCTCACTCCGAGGCTCGGCGTACACGCCGCGAGCGGGGAACCCACCGAGTGCAGGGAGTCCATCCACTCGTGACTGCGGAAAGCACCGTTCCCTCCCCGGGCGGACAGCCCCGGGAGTACGGATTCTCGCCCGTCTCGGTCATCCCTCCCCGCGAGGTCGCCGACGGCTTCAGATTCCCGGCCGGAAAACGGCCTTCCGTGCGTCGGCCCTCCCGGCTGCCGCTGCTCGCCGTGGACGGCGGTGCGGCGCTGCTGGCCGGTCTTGCGCTCACCCAGACCCAGCGCCAGCCGCTCCTCATCCTCGCGCTGGTGCTCGGAGTGGTCCGGCTGAACGCGCACGCGTCGCTGTACCGCGCCGAGCCCGTGCCCGCCCTGCTGGACGAACTGCCCGCCGTCTGCGCGCGGATCGCGGTGGCCTGGTGCGTGCCGGCGGCCCTGCTCGCGGCGCTCTTCCCTGCCGGCGCGCTGTCCGCGCGGACTCTCGCCGTGGGCTGCGCCCTGCAGTCGGCGATGAGCTGCGCGGGCCGCGGCGCGCTGCACTGGCGGCGGCGCAGGGCGCTCGTGCTGCGTCCCGGCGCCGCCCTGGTGATCGGTCCCGCCGCGACCGCTCAGCGGGTGGCCGCGGCCTTCCTGCGTCATCCGGCCTGCGGAGTACGGCCGGTGGGCGTCGTCGCCGACCAGGCGTCCGGAGGTGACGGGCTGCCGGTCCTCACCACCGGCGAGGAGGTGCAGCGGGCCCTCATCCAGAACAGTGTGCAGGTCGTGCTCGTGGTGAAGTCCGGCGGCGAACGCGGGCCGCTGCTGCGGGCGTTGGCCGAGGCGGGCTGCGTGGTGTGGGAGATCGACGCGGACTCGCCCTCGTACGACAGCGGACAGCGCGGGCAGCTCGCGGGGTTCTCCTGCCGACGGCTGTCCGCCCCCGGGCGCCATGGCAGCCTCGGCAAGCGGCTGCTCGATGTCGCGGTCTCCGGGACGCTGTTGCTGCTGGTCAGCCCGTTGCTGCTGGTGTGTGCGGTCGTGCTGCGGCTGAGCGACGGGCCCGGCGTGGTCTTCCGGCAGGAGCGCATCGGCAAGGACGGGCGCCCCTTCACACTGCTGAAGTTCCGCACCCATCGCCCGGTCGACGCCCACGAGGCCGCGACCCGCTGGAGTGTGGCGAACGAGCGTGAGATGAGCGGGTTCTGCCACTTCCTGCGACGCAGCTCACTGGACGAGCTGCTCCAGCTGTGGAACGTGTTCTGGGGCGACATGAGCCTGGTCGGGCCGCGCCCCGAACGCCCTTACTTCGTGGGGAAGTTCAGCCAGACCTACCCCGGTTACGCGGCCCGCCACCGGATGCAGACCGGCATCACGGGACTGGCCCAGATCCACGGGCTGCGCGGTGACACCTCCATCGAGGACCGCTGCCGGTTCGACAACGCGTACATCGACAACTGGTCGCTGTGGCAGGACATCTGCATCCTGCTGCGTACGGCCGCCTCGCTCGTACGTCCGACGGGGAGCTGAGCCGGTGAGCCAGGTCCTGCTTCTCCGGCCCCTGAACACGGTGACGTCCGCCCTCGGGCGGGCGCTGCCCGTGCTGCCGGTCGTCGCCGTGATCGCCCTGCTCGGGTTGCCGGTCGCGCCCGGCGGCGAAGGCGGCGCGACGGTGGCCGACGCGGTCTCCGGGCTCGTCGTGCTGTGCTGCGTGGTGCGTCTGGTACGACGCCGGCGGCGCCCCCTGTCCCGTACGGCGGCGGTGGTCATCGGGCTGCCCGTGGTCGGTATCGCGGTCGCGGCGGCCGGGGCGGCGAGCCCGGGGGCGGGGATCAGCGGTCTCGCCCGCTACCTCCAGGTGTTCGTGCTGGTCCCGGCGGCGGTGCTGCTGCTGGTGCGTGACCGGCGTGACTTCCGCCTGCTGGCCTGGTCGTTCGTCGGTCTCGCGCTCTGGCAGGGGGCGGTCGGGGTGAACCAGTACGTCACCGGGACCGGCGCCTCCTACCAGGGCGAGGACATCCGGGCGGTGGGGACGTTCGGGGCGTCGGACATCATGGGGATGGCGACCGTGGTGGCGTTCGGGCTGGTCTGTGCCGTGGGGCTGGCGCTGGGGTCGGGCGCCGCCCGGCAGCGGACGGCCGCCGTGGTGTGTTCGCTGCTGCTGCTGCTGCCGCTGGCACTGTCGTTCAGCCGGGGCGCGTGGATCGCCACGGCGGCGGCGTGCGGGGCGCAGTTGGTGTTGGCGGGGCTGCGGCGGGCGGTGCAGGTGGGCGCGGTGGTCACCGCCGCGGTGGTGATCCTCGTGGGCGGGTTCGGCGTCGGCTCCGCGATGCTCCAGGAGCGGATCAGCAGCATCACTCAGGTCGCCGACGCGCCGGACCAGTCGGTGACCGACCGGTACACGATGTGGGCGGCGGCCGCCGGCATGTGGCGTGAACACCCGCTGACCGGCGTCGGGTTGAAGGGCTTCCCCGACCACCGCGACGGCCACGCCTCCCTCGCGCTCTCCTCCGGCAGCGACACCGCCGGCGCCGGCGCCGCCTTCCGCAAGCAGCCGCTGCTCTCCCCGCACAACATGTACCTCCTCGTCCTCAGCGAACAGGGACTGATCGGACTGCTCGCCCTCGTGGGCAGTTGGCTGGCACTGCTGGCGTGCGCGCTGCGGGGGCTCGTACGGGCCCGGGCCGCCTCGGGGAACGGGGCAGCGACGGGCCTCGACTGCGCGCTGGTCGCGTGCGGGCTGCTCGGCTGGCAGTTGATCGACTTCATGTACGCGGACATCGGCGGACCTTCGACCGTACTGACCGCCGTCTGCTTCGGGCTCGTGGGCTGGTGGGCGCTGATGGACCCGGCTTCCTCGGCACCGGCGTCGCCGTCACGGTCGGTGACGGCGCCTGGATCGCTGGAGGAGGCCTCGGCGCGATGACAGTGACGCCGCCTCGGGCCGGGGCCGAGGGTGGGGCGGGTGGCGAGGTCGACGGCGCGTCCGGGCCTACCGTCAGCGGTACGGGCCGCAGCGCGGTGGCGAGCGGCGGCAGCGGGTCCCGGGGCCACGCGGCTTCGGTCCCCCTCCCCGCCGCCCGTACCGCGCCCCCGGCCGCCCCGAAGGCCGACGAACCGCCGTCCTCCAACCGCTTCCTCGCCAAGGCCGCCCTCGTCACCGTCGCCCTGTCCATCGCCGGAGCCCTGCTGGGTCTCGGCCGGGATCAGGCGCTGGCGCATCTCTTCGGGGCCGGGGCGGAGACGGACGCGTTCCTGGTGGCGTGGACGGTGCCGGAGTTCGCGTCGACGCTGCTGATCGAGGACGGGCTGGCCTTCATCCTCATCCCGGCGTTCAGCATGGCGGTCGCCCGGCGGGCGCAGGGAGCCGCGGGCGATCCGGTCCGTGCGCTGGTCGCCAGTACCCTGCCCCGGCTGTCGCTGGCCTTCGTGGCCGCCTGCGCGCTGCTGATCGTCGGGGCGCCCTACCTGGTCGAGGCGCTCGCGCCCGGTCTGCCCGATCCCCAACTGGCCGTGGACTGCACCCGGTTGACGGCCACCTGCGTCCTGGGCTTCGGTTTCGCCGGGTACTGCAGCGCGGTGCTGCGGGCGCACCGGCGGTTCGTCGCGCCCGCGGTCATCTACGTGGCGTACAACACCGGGATCATCACGGCGATGTTCGTCCTTGGCGGCCACTGGGGTGTGCGCTCGGCGGCCCTCGGGGTCGCGCTCGGCAGCGGGCTGATGGTGGCGGCTCAGGCGCCGTCGCTGTGGCGGCAGCTCCGGCGCAAGCAGGTGGCGGCGGCGGACCTGGGGGCCGTCGAGGAGGCGCGCCCGATGGACCTGAGTCTCGTCACGACGGTGCTGCTCTTCGCGCTGTGCCGCCAGTCCCAGATCCTCATCGAACGCTTCCTGGCCTCCTCGCTGCCCGCCGGCGCCATCTCGCATCTGAACTACGCCCAGAAAGTGGCCCAGATGCCGATGGTGCTCTCCCTGATGCTGTGCACCGTCACCTTCCCGGTGGTCGCGCAGGCGATCGCCGAGGGCGACACCGAGCGCGCCCGCAAGCGCGTGGAGCGCGACCTCGCACTGGTCTCCTGCACGGTGCTCCTGGGCGCGGCGGTGGTCGTCGCGTGCGCGCCCCAGATGATCCAACTGCTGTTCCAGCGAGGCGCGTTCACCGCACATGACACCGCGGCCACCGCGTCCGTCATGCGCGTGTACGCCCTCGGGCTGCTCGGCCACACCCTGGTCGGCGCGCTCGCCCGCTCGTACTTCTCGGGCGGCCGGCCCACCTGGTACCCGCTGTTCGCGATGACCGTGGGGATCGTCGCGACCGCCTGGATCGGCGCGCTGACCGTCGACTCCTGGGGGGTGCTCGGGATCGCCGCCGCCAACGCCCTCGGCATCACCATCAGCGCCGCGTTCCTGCTGTACGGCATGGGCCCGCGCAGTGTGCCGATCCACACCCGCGAGGTGCTCGTTGAGATCGGCAAACCGGTGCGCGCGGCCGTGGTCGCCGCCCTGGTGGGCGGTCTCTGCGCAAGCAGCGTGGACTCCCCCGTGCTCGCTCTCCTCGCCGGCGGCACAGCCGTGACCGTCGTCTTCGCCCTGCTCGCCTGGGCCCTGGGGGTCCAGGGCTTCGCACCCGCTCTCCGTTCGCTCACGAAAAGGCTCCCGCATGCCCGTTTCCGCTGACGCCTCCCCCGCCACCAGACGCCTCGACACGACGGCGCCGTGGGTGGCCATGTACCACTCGGTGGGCGACCCCTCCGACGACCCGTACCGCATCACGGTCTCCCCGGACCGCCTCGACCAGCAGCTGACCTGGCTGCGGCGGCGCGGCCTGCGCGGTGTGAGCATGAGCGACCTGCTCGCGGCCCGCGCCCGGGGCAAGGGGCGCGACCTCGTCGGTCTCACCTTCGACGACGGGTACGCCGACTTCGTCGAGAACGCCCTGCCGGTCCTGCAGCGGCACGACTGCGGCGCCACCCTCTTCGTCCTGCCCGGCCGGCTGAGCGGTGACAACGCCTGGGACCCGCTCGGCCCCCGCAAACCGCTGCTGACCAAGCAGGGCATCCGGCTCGCCGCAGCCTCCGTGGGCATCGAGATCGGCTCGCACGGACTCACCCACGTGGACCTCACCCAGGCCGACGACGCTCTCGTGTACGCCGAGGTCGCCGAGAGCAGAGCAGTGCTCTCGGAGTTGATCGGTGCTCACGTCGAGGGCTTCTGCTATCCGTACGGGACGATCGACCAGCGGGTCATGGACGCCGTACGGAACGCCGGATACACGTACGCCTGCGCGATCGACCCGGGCCCGCTGACCGGCCCGCACGCCCTCCCCCGCGTCCACATCGGCGAGAACGACAACGCCGTACGCCTGCTGCTGAAACTCAAGCTGCACCGCCTGCGCCGGCGTCCGGCAGAGGGGATCTGATGAAGGCCCTGCACATCATCACCGGCCTCGGCGTGGGCGGCGCCGAGCAGCAACTCAGGCTGTTGCTACGCCATTTGCCGGTCGACTGTGATGTCGTCACCCTCACCAACCCGGGCGCGGTCGCCGACGGGCTCACCGACGACGGTGTACGCGTCACCCACCTCGGCATGGCCGGCAACCGCGACCTCGCCGCGCTCCCCCGCCTGGTGAACCTGATCCGCGCGGGCCGGTACGACCTCGTGCACACCCACCTCTACCGGGCCTGCGTGTACGGCCGGCTCGCCGCCCGGCTGGCGGGAGTCAGGGCCGTCGTGGCCACCGAGCACTCCCTCGGCGACTCCCAGATGGAGGGGCGCAGGCTGAGCGCGGGGGTGCGGGCGCTGTACCTGGCCAGTGAGCGGCTCGGCCGGTCGACCGTCGCCGTCTCGCCGACCGTCGCCGACCGGCTGCGCCGCTGGGGCGTGCCCGCACCGCGCATCGAGGTCGTCCCGAACGGCATCGACCTGGCCCGCTTCCGCTTCGACCCGGAGCTGCGCGAGCGCACCCGGCGCCGGCTCGGACTGCCGGAAGGCGCGTACGTCGTCGGCGGCGTCGGCAGACTCACGGCCGGCAAGCGGTTCGACGTACTCATCCGCGCACTGGCCGAACTGCCCGCCGACTACTGGCTGTTGCTCGTCGGCGGCGGCGCGGAGGAAAGCGTGCTGCGGCGGGCGGCGCAGCAGGCCGGGATCGCGGACCGGGTGCTGTTCACCGGCGAGCGCCCCATCGGCGGCCTGCCCGGAGCGGACCTGCCGTCGCTGATAGCGGCCATGGACGTCCTCGCCTCGCCCTGCGCCGAGGAGGCGTTCGGCCTGGCCGTCGTGGAGGCGATGGCGGCCGGACTGCCCGTGCTGTACGTCTCCTGCCCGGCCGTCGAGGACCTGCCGCCCGGCTCCACCCGAGGCACCCGTCGGGTCCAGGGCGGCTCGGACTCCTTCGCGCGCGCTCTGCGGAAGGTCCGCGAGGAGGGTCCCGTGCCCCGCTCGGTACCGGACGCCGCCCATCACTACTGCATCACCCGCAGCGCCGCACAGCTCATGGACGTGTACGCGGCCGCTGTGTCCCGCACCTGACTGGGAGTGAGTTCCTGATGACCGAAAACCTCACCAGAGGCCTCCGCCCGAACGCAGCGGCCATCGCCCGCGCGAAGACCATGCCGCCCTGGTCGCTGCTCGTCGCCGGCGCCGTGCTCGGCGGGCTGCTCGGCGGCGCGTACGGGGTCGTGAAGGCGCCGACGTACACGGCCACGAGTTACGTCGTCGCCGTACCGACCGAGAAGTCGGACCCGGCGGCCGCCCTCGGCTTCGCGCAGGCCTACGGCCGGGTCGCCACCCAGCTCGCCGTGCTCGGCGACGCGCAGGTGTGGGCCGGTGTGCCGGTGAAGACGCTCCAGGAGAGCGTGCAGACCGCGACCTCCCCGGACGCCCCGATGGTCTCCGTCTCGGCCACCTCCTCGCGCCCCGACCTCGCCGCCGACATGGCCAACGCCGTCTCGCGCGCGCTGACCCGGCACGCGAACGACGCCAAGGCCGACACGAACGTCGAGCTCCAGCAGTTCGCCCGCGCCACGAAGCCCACCGAGGCGTCCTCGGCATCGCCGGTTGTGACCGGTCTGGTGGGCGCGAGCGCGGGCGGCCTGCTCGGCGGTCTGGTGCTGCTCGTCCGTCCCCGGCGCACCATGGAGGCCGCCCGCCCGGCCTCCGTGCCGAGCCCCGCCACGGCCGCCGACGTGCGCGGGCAGATGTGAGCGGCACGCTGCAGACCACCGCCGCCGGGACTTTGGTGGCCGAACTCGTCACCGACGAGCGTGAGTTCGCCGAGCTCGGCCCGGCCTGGGGCCGTCTGTTCCGGAGTTGTGCCACGGCCACCCCGTTCCAGAGTCACGCCTGGCTGCACTCCTGGTGGCTCTCGTACGGCACCCCTGGGCGATTGCGGCTGGTGCTCGTACGTGACGGCGACGAACTGCGGGCGGTGGCCCCGCTGATGCGCGTACGCCGTCCGCTGCCCGCGCTGGTGCCGCTCGGCGGGGCGATCTCCGACTACGGGGACGTCCTCATCGACGACGACCACGCCGACCGGGCGGCGGCCACGCTCACCGAGGGGCTGTCGGCGGCCGCCCGCACCGCGCTCATCGACTTCCGCGAAGTGCGGCCCGGCGGCGCGGCGGAGCGGATCTTCGAGCGCTGGCGCGGTCCGCGCAGCCGGGTGCGCGACTCGCTCTGCCTGGAGCTGCCGGGCACCTCGATGGACGAACTGGTCGGCCGGCTCCCCTCGTCGAAGGCCCAGCGGGTACGGGCCAAGCTGCGCAAGCTCAGCGCCCTCGGGGTCGAGCAGCGTGTCGTAGGCCATGACGAGGTGGACGCGGCGCTGCGGCGGTTGCTCGAACTGCATCAACTGCAGTGGCAGGGAAGGAAGGTGACGTCCGAACACCTTCAGGAGAGGTTCTCCGAGCATCTGGTCCGGTCCGTCGGTCCGATGGTGCGCTCGGGGGACGCGGTGGTCACCGAGTTCCGGCTCGACGACACCGTGATGGCCGTGGACCTCACACTGCTGTCGCGGCGCCTGGCGGGCGGCTATCTGTACGGCGCCCATCCGCAGCTGCGCGAGCGGAAGGCGGATGTCGCGGTGATACTGCTCAACGCCTGCGCCCAGCACACCGAGGCGGGCGGACGCGCGGTGCTGAGCCTGCTGCGCGGCGACGAGCCCTACAAGCACCACTGGCGCCCGGACCCCGTCGTCAACCAGCGACTGCTGCTCGCCCGGCGGCGAACGGCGCCGCTGATGTCGGCGGTCGTCTGCGACGTCGCCGCGCGCAGCCGGGGCAAGGAGCTGTTGCGACGCTGGAGGGAGCGCGGTGGCGGCAGTCCGTGAACGACCCGCCGCCACCGCTCTCATGCCCACCTCATCTGTCGCGCGACCACCAGTCGAAGCGGAGGCAGAGCTTTCCGCCGATCCAGTACTCGACCCAGTCGCCCAGGGCCACCGGCGAGCAGTTGGGCGGGGCCACCGGCTTGGGCGGCGGAGTCGGGTCGGGCGTGGGATCGGGTGTGGGATCGGGTGTGGGATCCGTCCGGCCGGACAGCGCCGAGCGGTAGATCTCGGACGCCTTCGGGTTGTCCGCGCACTGCCACACACCGTGCGGGCAGTAGTCGGTGACCGTGTTGTACAGCGGCTTGTGCTCGTCCATCCACGCGAGCATGCGCTTCATGTACGCCGCATTGTCGCCGTTGCGGAAGAGTCCCCATTCAGGATAGGAAATGGGCTTGCCATGGGATTTGGCGAAGTCCACATGCTCCTGAAGCCCGTACGGCTCTTTCACCTGCTCGTCGAATGACAGCCCGGACGGCTGGTCGTACGAATCCATGCCGATGATGTCGACCGTGTCGTCCCCCGGATAGCACTGCGTCCAGGGGATGGCGTCCCGGCCGCGGTTCGGGGTGAAGTCGAACCGGAATTTCTGTCCCGGCACCGACCGCATGGTGGTGACGATTCTGTTCCAGTACTTCTTCCAGGCCTCCGGGTCGGGACCGCAGCGATGGGTGTACGTGATGCCGTTCATTTCCCAGCCGAGCACGATGACGGTGTCCGGCACCTTCAGCTCGACAAGGCGCTCGGCGAGCGCGCGGAAGTGCTTGTCGAACGCCCCGGCGGCGGCCTGGCGCAGCAGCACCCGGACCTCGGCGTCGGAGACGTTCTCCTCGTTCCGCTCCATCATCGGCACGTTGAGGACGAGCATCCGGTCGTCCTGCTCGCGCCGCCAGTCCGCCCAGACGTCGAGGAAGCCGGGGGCGCCCTCGATGTTGCTCCAGCGGTCGCTGGGCAGATACGTGTGCCCGACGCGGAGTTCGGTGCCGCCCAGCCACTTGCTGAGCTCGGCGATCCGCGCGACACCGCGGGCGCCGTAGTCGAGGTAGGCGCCGAACGCGGGCGCTTTTTCGGCGGGCTTCGGTTCGGACGTGTCCGTGGGAGTCACGGCTGTCGGAGGTGCCGTAGGTGTCGCGGGTGGCGTGAGGGGTGCGGGCGTCACAGGTGTCGTCGCCGGGGTCACCGACGCCGGTGTCGGCGCCGGCGGATCGTCGACTCCCACCACCCCGGCGCCGACGGCGTATCCCGGACCCGACGCCAGGGCGACCGACGCGACGATGCCGGCCGCGACGCACACCAGCCGCCTGCTCCGGGGCCGTTGCTGCTGAGGGGCCATGCCTGCTCCTCTCTCCACACTGCTGTTCCGACGGCACATTCCGTCTTCCGGAACTCCGATTTGCCTTCTGACTGCTTCCGCCTACTGACACTCAGTCATATGAATACCCATTCCGCCAACCGAGGCTCCGGCCTTTGAGTGTGCCGATCACCCGCACGGGTGACCGACCCGAAGGAAATTCCGTGCCGTTTCTCGACACCCGCGTCCCCGCCGTTCTTCTACGGATCGACAGGAACCCCTTTCACCACGGAACGCTGGGCGCCGCACGCTCACTCGGCAGAGCGGGCGTGGAAGTGCATGTTGTCGCCGATTCGACGGGAAGTCCCGTCCGCAGATCGCGTTTTGTCTGCGAGATGCATCCCCCGCCACCGCCCGGCGCATCCACCGGAGAAATCGTCACCGCATTGCGCCGAGTGGCCGCGCGCGTATCCCGTCCCGCCGTACTCATCCCGATGGATGACGCGAGCGCCGTCGCGGTCGGCCACTGCCGTGAGCACCTCGCACCCTCCTTTCTGCTGCCGCAGCAGCCCGACGCGCTCGCCGAGCGCGTGGCCGACAAGGCGGAACTGGCCGCCGTGTGCGAGAACGCGGGCGTCCCGCACCCGGTGACGCTGATCCCGGACAGCCCTGCGCAGGCGGTCGCGGCGGCCTGGCAGTTGGGGCTGCCGGTGGTGGCGAAGTGGAGCCGCCCCTGGCTGGTGCCCGCCGGGTCGGGCCTGCGCAGCACAGTGGTGGTGCGCTCGCCGCAGGAGGCGCAGGCGCTGTATCTGCGCGCCGAGGAAGCGGGCAGCCGACTGCTGTTGCAGGCGTTCCTGCCGCCGGGGCCCGACCGCGACTGGTTCTTCCACGGGTACGCCGACCGGTCCGGAACGCTGTCCGGAGGCGGGCCCGGCCGCAAGCAGCGCGCCTGGCCGCGCGGCGCCGGACTGACCGCGGTCGGCCGCTGGACCCCCAATCCGCAGCTCCAGTCGCTCGTCGAACAGCTCATCGGGGCGCTGGGCTACCGAGGCGTCTTCGACCTCGACTTCCGCAGGGACGGCGCGAGCGGCCGCTACCACCTGCTCGACTTCAACCCCCGCCCCGGCGCCCAGTTCCGGCTCTTCGCCGACGGGGCCGGCCTGGATGTCGTACGCGCGCTGCACCTGGACCTGACGCACCGTCCGCTGCCGGATCCGGCGCCGCTGCCGGGCCGGGCGTTCGTGGTGGAGAACTACGCCCCGCTCAGCGCGATGCGCCCCCGGGCAGAGGGGTGCGAGCTGGCCTGGCACGCGCGGGACGACCTCGCGCCCGGGCTCACGATGTGGGCTCTGTGGGGCCGCCATGTGGTCCGGCGCCTGCTGTCCCGCGTACGGCGTTCGGCGCCTGTCGCCGCTCAGGCGCGGGTCGCACGACAGCCGGGCACCCCGACCGCTCTGACCGACGACGAGAAAGCGAGTAGCTGCTGATGTACGACCTCCTGGTGGTGGGAGCCGGCCCGTACGGCCTGTCCGTCGCCTCCCACGCCGCGGCGGCCGGGCTGAGCCTGCGCGTCCTCGGCCGGCCCATGGCGTCCTGGCGGGACCACATGCCCCGCGGCATGTTCCTGAAGTCGGAGCCGTGGGCGTCGAATCTCTCCGACCCCGCGGGCCGCTGGCGCCTCGACACGTACTGCGCCGGTCAGGGCGTCCAGGCCCGGCACGGCGAGCCCATCCCGGTCGAGATGTTCGCCGCGTACGGCCTGTGGTTCGCCCGCAACGCGGTGCCCGAGGTCGAGGAGCGCACGGTGGTCCGGGTGAGCTCCGTCCCCGGCGGCTTCGAGGCGGTCGTGGACGACGGCGAGATCCTGCACGCCCGCACGGTCGTCCTCGCCATCGGCGTCCTGCCCTTCATCGAGGTTCCGGCCGCCCTGCGCGAACTCGGCCCCTCGTACGTCTCGCACAGCAGTCACCACGGTGACCTCGACCGCTTCCGCGGCCAGGACGTCACCGTGATCGGCGGCGGCCAGGCCGCACTGGAGACGGCGGCCATCCTCGCCGAACAGGGCACCCGCGTCCGGGTCCTGGCCCGCGCCGACCAGCTGAACTGGAACGACGTGCCGCCCGCCTGGGAGCGCCCGTGGTGGGAGTCGGCCCGCACCCCGCACAGCGGCCTGGGCCCCGGCTGGCGCAACTGGTTCTACGCCGAGCGCCCCGGCCTGTTCCGCCGCCTCCCGGAGGCCACCCGCGCCCGGATCGCGGCCACGGCCCTGGGGCCGGCGGGCGCCTGGTGGGTACGCGACCGCGTCGAACCGAGGGTCGAACTGCTGCTTGGCCACCAGGTCGCGGCGGCCTACCCGGCCGGAGGCGGCGTACGCCTGGAGACAGTGGGCGACGGCGGGGAGCTGACCTCCCTGGAGACCGAACACGTCATCGCGGCAACGGGGTTCCGGGCGACCCGCGAACGGCTCGGTCTGCTCTCCGACGAACTGCGCGGGGACCTGACCGCGGTCGCCGACGGTTCCCCCGAGGTCGGCCGGGACTTCGAGTCCTCGGTGCCCGGCCTCTTCATGGCGGGCCTGGTGACGGCGTCCGGCTTCGGCCCGGCGATGCGCTTCGTGCACGGCGCCGCGTTCACGGCCCAGACGCTCGTACGAGGGGTACGGCGGCGGCTGCGCACGATGCCTGTGCCGGTACCGCAGCGGCGGCGCGAGGCACCGGACCCGGCTCGGCGGTGACCCGGTCCCGGGTGCCGGGCGCATGTGGCGCGCCCGGCACTCCGGAGTGCTACCGGCGGGACGCGGCTCGGCCTCGTCGGTACAGGACTGTTCCGCCCGCGAGGAGGGCGGCACTGGCGGCCGAGGTCGCGAGCAGTCCCTCACTGCCGGTGTGCGGCAGGGCGGGCGGGGTTCCGGGGGGAGTGTTGCGCGGGGCGCCCGGAACGGTAGGGGGAGGCGTGCTGGGCGGGGTGGTGCTGGTGGGGGGTGTCGGCGGCGGCGTTGTGGGAGGCGTCGTCGGCGGCTTGGTGGGAGGCGTTTTCGGGGGCGTGGTCGGCGGAGGCGTGGTGGGCGGGGGCGTGGTCGGCGGGGTGTCGCCGTAGCCCGCGGGGCCGTTGCCGCAGTCGTTGCCGAACGTGGGGTTGCCCACGCCGACCACGTCCGCCGTGTTGCCACACGCGTTCACCGGGACGTCCACCGGGACCTGGGCGTTGTTGCCCGACAGGATGCCGGGCGAACCGTGCGTCTCGCCGTACGCCGAGGAGCCGGAGCCGCCACCGGAGTCACCACCGGAGTCACCGCTGTGGCCACCATGGCCGCTGCCGTGGCCGCCCGGATGCCCGCCACCCGAGTGTCCGGAACCGGAGCCGTAACCCGACGAGCCGTCGGAGCCGGAGGAGCTGTGCGGTGCGCCGTGCGCACCGTGGGAACCCGAATCCCGGCCATTGGCACAGGAGTTGCCGAACACCGGGTTGAGCGCGCCGATCACGTCGACGGTGTTGCCGCAGGCGTTCACCGGTACGTTCACCGGAAGCTGGAGGTTGTTGCCCGACCCCACGCCGGGCGAGTCCTGGGCGCTTCCGTTCGCGTTCGAGTCGGCGAAGGCGGGCGTGCCGTACAGGGACAGGATGCTCGTCGCGGCCGCGGCCACGACCATTCCCTTGCTCAGGGTCTGTCGCAATCTCTTGCCTTCCTGCTCGATGAAGTGAGGAAAGCCGGCCCCGGAACCGAAAGGCGTTCCAAGGCCGGCTGTGACCCAGCCGAAGTGGCTGCTGTGTCTTCTGCGTCAGTCGTTGACGCAGGTGTTGCCGAACGCGGGGTTCAGCAGGGCGATGACGTTGATCGAGTTGCCGCACACGTTGACGGGAACGTGGATGGGAACCTGGACCACGTTGCCCGAGAGGACACCCGGCGAACCGATGGCCGCACCCTCGGCTCCGGCGTCCGCGAACGCGGGGGAGGCGAGTCCAAGAGCCATGATCGCGCCCGCGACGACAGCAGCGCTCTTCTTGAGCTTCACGTGCTTTCCCTTCTCTGCGGTCATGCCCCTATGTCGGCCGAAACCGAGCGAGCACAGTATGAACGGCTCGCACCATGACCTACGGGCTGTGAACGAGGGAAAGCCTGACGAAGAAACTACACAATGTGAGTGAATTGAGAATTCACTCGAATCGCCCTGCGCAAGGGGAAACCCGTAAAAGCCCGGGCCGACCGGCGTGTGAACACGACGGGCGGCCCGAGCCACTTCGGAGCGATGGATCAGCTGCCGCTGGCGCCGTTGCCCGAGAGAACGGGGATGTTGTCCAGGATGTGCGAGAGGGGCTCGTCGCCCTTGGCCTGGGTGGAGCCCTCGGCGCACTGCTGGTTCTGGTCGGCGGAGAGGATCGGCACGTCCTGCAGGACGGTGATGGGCACCAGGCCGACGATCGAGGCCAGGTTGGCCTTGACCGGCAGGCCGACACAGAGCTTGTTCAGAGAGCCCTGCACCAGCGAGAGGTGAGGGCTCTGCTTGCCCTTCGTCTTCGCGTTGCCGTACGACTGCACGGCGCCGTTGCCGTTCATGGTGGTGACGCCCTCGTCGTTCCCGATGGCAAGCGCCTGAGACGCGGAAGCCGCCGAGACGCCGACGACGGTAGCGGCGACCGCCGCCGTGGCCATTGCCTTCTTGAACATTTCTCCTGGTTCCTTTCGTGACCGAGATACACACGTACCTGCTCCGCCTCAACTGAAGGCAGGGCGATTGGTTTCTCAAGGTCACCCGATCGGCCCGTTCGCACCCCAGGAATTCGCGGAAATTCTCGCGCGCGTGCTACGTACCAGCAGGTTTCACAAATGGGCCATTGGGGTGAATCGCAGCAACTATGCGGCCCGGGGGCAGTTGTCCAGAGCGCTCCGGTGGACGGGGTTACTCCAGAAGGGACCATGCAAGTGATCAAGAAGGTTATGGCTGCCGCGGCGGTCGCCGCTTCCGTCGCCGGTATCTCGGCTGCCGCCGCGCCCCAGGCGCTGGCGATCGGCAACGACGACGGCGTCACCACCACCAACGGCAACCACGCCGCGCAGGTCTACGGCAACCAGGAGACCTACGGGAAGATGAGCCCGCAGATGGCGCTCGTCCAGGGCACCCTGAACAAGCCCTGCATCGGTCTGCCGGTCAAGGCCAACCTGGCCTCGCTCGTCGGCCTGGTGCCGGTCACCGTCCTGCAGGACGTGCCGATCCTCTCCGCCCCGCAGAACCAGCAGTGCACCGAGAACTCCACCCAGGCCAAGGGCGACGAGCCCCTCTCGCACATCCTGGACAACATCCCGGTCCTGTCCGGCAACGGCGCCAGCGGCAGCTGATCTCTCAGCATCGCGTGCGGCGGGCCGCTCCTGGGAGCAGCCCGCCGCTCCTCTCACATCAACGGCGACGCGTCAGCTCCGGTCCCGCGGAAACCCTCTGGGCCAAACGGGGCAGACCGCGCAACCACGCCGTCCACCGCACTGTTGATCATCACGCGGCTCCGCAAACGGAGTCCACTCTCCGAAGGGAACCAACATGAAGAAGCTTTGGGCAACCGCCGCCATCGCCGCCTCTGTCGCCGGTATCTCGGCCACCGCCGCGCCCCAGGCCCTCGCCATCGGGAACGACGAAGGCGTCACCACGACGAACGGCAACCACGCCCTGCAGTCGTACGGCAACCAGTCCACGCACGGCGACATGAGCCCCCAGCTCGCGCTGGTGCAGGGCTCCCTGAACAAGCCCTGTGTCGGCCTGCCGGCCAAGGCCAACCTGGCCTCGCTCGTCGGCCTGGTGCCGGTCACCGTCCTGCAGGACGTGCCGATCCTCTCCGCCCCGCAGAACCAGCAGTGCACCGAGAACTCCACCCAGGCCAAGGGCGACGAGCCGCTCTCGCACATCCTGGACAACATCCCGGTCCTGTCCGGCAACGGCGCCAGCGGCAGCTGATCTCAGCCACCGGGTAGAGCGGGCCGCCGAGCACCTCGGCGGCCCGCTCTCTTTTCATGTCCGGTGTTCCCGCTCGGCCCCCTGCGCCGCGCCCTCGTAGAGCGCCGCGATCTCATCCCCGTACGCCGCCGTCACCGCGTGGCGCCTGACCTTCAACGACGGGGTGAGCAGTCCGTTGGCCTCGGTGAACTCGCCTGCCACCAGGGTGAACCGGCGGATGGACTCGGCGCGCGAGACCGCCTCGTTCGCGTGGTCGACGGCTTTCTGGACCTCGGCGTGCATCCGGGGGTCGGCCGCGAGTTCGGACAGCGGGGTGTCCGCGGGCATGTCACGTACCGCGAGCCAGTGGGCGACGGACTCGGGGTCCAGGGTGATCAGGGCGGCGACGTAGGGGCGGTTGTCGCCGACGACGACGCACTGGGCTACGGGCGAGCGGCTGCGCAGACGGTCCTCCAGGACCGCGGGTGAGACGTTCTTGCCGCCGGAGGTGACAAGGAGGTCCTTCTTGCGGCCGGTGATGGTGAGGTAGCCGTCGTCGTCGAGGGCGCCGAGGTCACCGGTGGCGAACCAGTCGTCCCGCAGTACCGCGTCCGTGGCCGCCTGGTTGTTCCAGTAGGCGCCGAAGACGACACCGCCTTTGATGAGGACCTCTCCGTCGTCGGCGATGCGGATGGCGGTGCCGGGGACCGGGAGGCCGACGGTGCCCGGGCGGGGGCGCAGCGGCGGGACGATCGTCGCCGCCGCTGTGGTCTCGGTGAGGCCGTAGCCCTCGTAGACGATGATTCCGGCGGCGTGGAAGAAGAGGTTGAGGTCGCGGTCGAGCGGGGAGCCGCCGCTGATGGCGTAGCGTGCCCGGCCGCCGAGTTCCTTGCGGATGCGGCGGTAGACCAGCAGGTCGTAGAGCGCCCAGGCGGCGTACAGGCCCGGTCCTGGTCCCTTTCCGGTCCCCAGGAACTTGTTCAGGTATGCCTCGCCGAAGCGGACGCCGATGCGGTCGGCGCGGTCGAAGGAGGCGCTCCGGCCGATCTTCTCGGCGGTCGCGCGTCCGGTGTGGTGGATCTTCTCGAAGAGATAGGGCACGCCGACCAGGAACGTGGGCCTGAACTCCCGCAGGGCGGGGCGGAGTTCGTCGGGTTTGATGCTCGGGCTGTGGCCCACCTCGATTCGGGCCATCAGGCAGGCGATCTGGAGGGTGCGGCCCATGATGTGGGCGAGCGGGAGGAAGAGAAGGGTCGAGGCGGTCTGGCCGGTGACCTCCTCGAAGACGGGGTGCAGCAGCTCGACCGTGTTGGCGGCCTCGGCGTGCAGATTGGCGTGGGTGAGGACGCAGCCCTTGGGGCGGCCGGTGGTTCCGGAGGTGTAGCAGACGGTGGCGATGGTGTCGGGGGTGAGGGCGGCGCGGCGCTTGACCACTTCCTCGTCGGTGATGTCCCGGCCCAGGGTGGCGAGTTCGGCCATGGCGTGCGCGTCCAGCTGCCAGACGCGCGGGGGTTCGGGATGCCCGGCCACGGCGGTGCCCACGGTGTCCGCGTTCACCGGCGTCTCGACGATCGCGAAGCGTGCGCCCGAGTCCCTGACGATCCACTCCACTTGGGCGGCGGACGAGGTCGCGTAGACGGGGACGCTCTGGCCGCCCGCCGCCCAGATCGCGAAGTCGAGGACCGTCCACTCGTAGCGGGTACGGGACATCACCGCGACCCGCCCGCCCGGTTCCAGGCCGGCCGCGATCAACCCCTTGGCGGTGGCGGTGACTTCGCGGGCGAAGGCCGCCGCGGTGACCGGGTGCCAGGTGCCGTGTTCCTGGCGGCGCAGGACGACAGCTCCCGGGAACTCGGCCGCGTTGGTGAAGGGCAGGTCGGCGGTGCTGCCGGTGGTGGGGGCCGGGACCAGGCGTGGGGTGCGGGCCTCTCGGACGGTGCCGGTCGAGTCCCTGGTCAGCTCCACCTCCGTGCGGGACGCGAGGCCGGTGTGCTTCCCGGCCCGCTTCAGGTCCTTGCGTACGCCCATGACGGCTCCCGGTCGCAGGGTGCTGAACGGGGTCAACTTACCTGGGCGCAACGGAAATTGAATGGACTCCGTGGAGGTCGGCTCAGGTGGCCGCGGGTTCGGAGGGCTGCCGCTGCGGCTCCAGTACCTTGCGTGTGATGCGCTCGGCGATCGCCGCCACCAGGGTGCGCGGGCGGCGCGGGTTCAGGTGGGCGCCGAGTGCGTTGCCCAGCCCCGGGGTGACATACGCGCGATCGCGGTCGAGGGCGCGCAGAGCCGTGCGGACGACCGGTTCCGAGGTGGTGAAGGAGCCTGACAGCGCGGCCTTGCGGGTGCCGATCACCTCGAAGAAGTTCGTCTCGACCGGGCCCGGACACAGGGCCGTGACCCGGATGCCGCGGCCTCGGTACTCCTGGCGCAGCGCCAGCGAGAAGTTGAGGACGAAGACCTTGGTGGCGCTGTAGACCGCGAAGTACGGGCCCGGCTGGTAGCCCGCCGTGGAGCCGACGTTGAGGACGGCTCCGGAGCCGCGCTCCAGCATGCCGGGGAGCACCGCGTGGGTGAGATCGACGAGAGCGACGACGTTGACCATGATCTCGTCGTGCTCGCGTCGCGGGTCTATCTCCTCGAAGCGGCCGCAGGTGCCGAAGCCGGCGTTGTTGACCAGCAGGTCGACGGTGAGACCGCGGGCGGCGAGGGCCTCGGCCACGCGGTCGGCGGCGTCGGGCTCGGCGAGGTCCTGGGGCAGGACGTGCGCCTGGACGCCGTACGCCGTACGCAGCCGGTCGGCCAGTTCTTCGAGGCGGTCCCGGGAGCGGGCGAGAAGGATCACGTCGTGACCGCGGGCGGCGAGTTGGGTGGCGAACTCGGCGCCCAGTCCGGCGGAGGCGCCGGTGATGAGGGCGGTGGATGTGGTGGTCATGGCTGTTTCCCCTTCAAAGGTCGGGTCGGGGTGACGACAAGTCGAACGTCTAACTAAGACACCAATGTAGCGCTTAATTTATTAATTGCAACAGCCCTGATTCACTTATCAAGGGAACAGCAACCGCGACGTATCATCTATGTCCAGTGGGGTCAGGAGCCGACGGAGTGGAGGTGCCCATGGGACGAGCGCTGCGGGCCGATGCCGAGCGCAGTGTGCGCGCGATTCTGGAGGCGGCCGAGCGGGTGCTCGCCGCCGATCCGGGCGCGTCCATGGAGCAGATCGCCGAGGCCGCCGGGGTGGCCAGGACGACGGTCCACCGGCGCTTCGCCAGTCGGCAGGCACTGATCGAGGCGCTCGCCGAGTCAGCCGTACGGCAGCTCACGCAGGCCATCGAGGACGCGCGGCCGGACACCGCGCCGCCGCTGGTCGCGCTGCACCGCGTCACCGCCAACGTGCTGCGGATCAAGGGGGCTTGGAGCTATGCCCTGGGGCGGCCGGCCGACGAGGGCGGCGCCGCCGCGGCGAGCTGGGACCAGGTCGGGGCGCGCTGCGTCGAACTCCTGGGGCGGGCCAGGGACGAGGGCCTGCTCGACCCGGCGGCGGACCTGGAGTGGGTCCGCCGCGTCTACTACGCCCTGATCGGCGAGGCCCTGCACGGCGACGAGCGGCCGGACCCCGATCCCGAGGCCCTGGCGACACTCGTCGTCGACACGCTGCTGTACGGCGCCGGGCGGCGGCCCGGCGCCGTCTGACTCAGCGCCTCATGCCGGTCGCTGTTTCGATGGCGTCGGCGAGTTCGCGTACCGCCTTGTCCTCCGTGCTGGACGCCAACTCGTCGGCGCGGGACCTGAGTTCGCTCAGGGGAAGGCTGCCCGGGAGGCGCGTCCAGCGGTTGTCTCCCTGGCGCAGGGCGTCGGCGAAGTAGGCGGCGACCGCGGCGACCTGGAAGCGGTCGGAGGAGGTCCAGAGGTCGTCGTCGAGGTCACCGGCCTCCAATTGGCCCGACTCCTCGTGCGGGGAACGGGTTTCGGGGTCGAGCCAGCGGACGCTCGCCGTGGCGAGGTGGCCGGAGGCGCCCGGCTTGGTGCGGACCGCGTAGAGGGCGGTCACCGTGTGGCCGGGGCCGACCTCGCCGCCGTCCACGCGGTCGTCGCGGAAGTCCTCGTCGGCGACCTGGCGGTTGTCGTAGCCGATGAGCCGGAACTGCTCGACCGTCGCCGGGTCGAAGGCGACCTGTGCCTTGGCGTCGCGGGCGGTGAGGTCGATGTTCTGCGGAAGTTCCTCGCAGAAGACCTCTCGGGCGTCCTCGGTGTCCGAGACGTACGTCGTGTGGCCGTCTCCCTTGTCGGCGAGCTGCTCCATCAGGGCGTCGCCGTAGTCGCTGCCGACGCCGACGCCGAAGAGGGTGATGCCGTGCTCGCGGCGGTTGTCCGCGATGCGCTCCAGGATCGTGTCGGCGTCGGTGTCGCCGGTGTTGGCGAGGGCGTCGGAGACGAGGACGACGCGGTTGGTGGCGCCCTCGCGCAGGCCTTCGGTGGCTGTGGCGTAGCCGGTTTCGATGCCGGCGCCGAGGTTGGTCGAGGACTGGGGTTCCAGGCGGTCGACGGCGGCGTGGACACGGTCTCGGTGGTCGCCGAGCCGGGTCATGGGCAGGACGGTCTCGGCCTCGTCGCTGAAGGTGACCAGGGCCACCGAGTCGTCGTCGCGGAGGCGGTCCGTCATCACGTCCAGGGAGCCCTTGGCCAGGTCGAGGCGGCCCGGTTCGTCCATGGACCCGGAGACGTCGATGACGAACGTGAGGGCGGCGGGCGGGCGTTCGCTGTCCCCGTCCTCCGCTCGGGTGGCGAGGCCGACCCGGACGAGCGACCAGGCTCCGTCGTCGGTGCCGGTGCGGGCGCCGTCGACGGTGACGGAGAAGCCGTTGCCGTCGGGGCGTTCGTAGTTCTGGCGGAAGCTGTTGACGAACTCCTCGGGGCGGATCGTCGACGGGTCGGGCATCCGGCCGTCCGCGAGGGTGCGGCGGGCGTAGCCGTACGAGGCGGTGTCGACGTCCAGCGCGAAGGTGGAGAGGTAGTCGGGCGACGGGGCGAACTCGCGGCCCTCGTCGCCCTGTTGCTCACCGCTCTGTCCGCCTTGGGTGGCGCCCGAGGAGTAGGCGGGAGCGGGCAGTGGTCCGGTGCCGTCGTCGCGGTCCGACGAGTAGCCGTGATCGTTCTCGCCGCCCGCGCTGCATGCGGTGAGCAGCAGGGCGCCGGCGGTGGTCAGGGCGAGCAGTGTGCCGTGCAGTCGACGGCTGCGGGTGGTGGCAGCCTTCGCCCGTATGTGGTCCTTCCCCATCTGTGCCCCCTCGGTGAGCGGCCTGTGATTGGGCCGACGTCTGTGACTGTGACGTCCGAGGGGGCCGAGATGTGCGCTACGGAGCGTTGCGGATGGATCTCGAAGAGGCCACGGTGGGCGGCCGTCGAGACCGGTAGGAGATCCTCCGGAGACCTACGACACGATGTCCTTGCGCCGGAAACCCCGGAAGGCCAGGGCAAACAGGACGAGCGCGTACGTTACCGAAATCGCGGCGCCCTGGATCATGCCCGACCACTCCATTTGGGGCTGGACGGCGTCCGCCCAGGCGAACTGCCAGTGCGCCGGCAGGAAGTCGCGCCAGTGGCCAAGGGCGGTGACGGCGTCCAGTACATTCCCCACGATCGTCAGGCCGACCGCTCCGCCGACCGCGCCGAGGGGCGCGTCCGTCTTGGTCGACAGCCAGAACGCGAGCCCCGCGGTGACCAGTTGGGAGACGAAGATGTACGCCACCACGACCAGCAGGCGCTGCGCCGCGGTGCCCGCGGAGAGCGCGCCGCCGGTGGGGATCTCCAGGGGGCCCCAGCCGTAGGCGGCGGTGCCCACGATCACCGCGACGACCGGCAGCAGCACCATCGCGGCGAGGCTGAGGCCCAGCGCGACGGTCAGCTTGGACCACAGCAGGCGGGCCCGGGGCACGGGCGCCGCCAGCAGATAGCGCAGCGAGGACCAGCTCGCCTCGGAGGCGATGGTGTCGCCGCAGAACAGTGCGACGGGGATCACCAGCAGGAAGCCCGCGGAGACGAAGAGGTTCACCGCGGCGAAGTTCGCGCCCGACGCGGTGGCCGTGTCCATCAGCGAGATCTGGTTGCCGCGCCCGCCCGGCGTACCGCCGATCGCGAACGCCGCGACCAGCACGAAGGGCAGCACCGCGAGGATCGCCCCCATCACCAGGGTGCGGCGCCGCTTCAGCTGCCGGAGGAGCTCGACGCGCAGCGGCAGGGTCCGGCGCGCCCGGTATCCGTCGGCCGTCTCGGCCCGCTCGACGAGGGTGCTCATGCGTTGCCCCCGATCAGGGTGAGGAAGGCGTCTTCGAGTCGGCGGTGGGGGCCCACCGATTCCACGGGTACTTCGAGCCGTACGAGTTCCACGACCAGGCGCTGTGCGCTGCCGCCGGGTTCGAGCCGGACCAGGATCCCGTCGTCGGTGACGACGGCCGAGGCCACGCCCGGCAGCGCGCCGACCTTCTCGGCGATCGGCTCGTCCACCCGGGAACCCGTGCCGACGAGGAGGGTTTCGCCGGAGCCGACGATCTCGGACACCGGACCCGCCTGCATCAGCCGGCCACGGTCCATGACCACCAGGTGGGTACAGGTCTGCTCGACCTCGGCCAGCAGGTGGCTGGAGACGATGACCGTGCGGCCGGCGGCGGCGTAGCGGATCATCACCTCGCGCATCTCGCGGATCTGCGGCGGGTCGAGGCCGTTGGTGGGTTCGTCGAGGATCAGCAGGTCCGGGAGGCCGAGCATGGCCTGGGCGATGGCCAGGCGCTGGCGCATGCCCTGGGAGTAGGTGCGGACGGCGCGGGCCAGCGCGTCGCCGAGGCCCGCGATCTCCAGGGCCTCCTCCAGGTGGGCGTCCTCGGGCGGGCGGCCGGTGGCCTGCCAGTACAGGTCCAGATTGTCGCGGCCCGAGAGGTGCGGCAGGAAACCCGCGCCCTCGACGAAGGCGCCGACCCGGGAGAGGACCGGCGCGCCCGGCTGGATCTCGTGGCCGAAGACGCGGATCTCGCCGCCGTCCGGCTTGATCAGGCCCATCAGCATGCGCAGGGTGGTCGTCTTGCCCGCGCCGTTCGGCCCGAGGAGGCCCAGGACCTGGCCCTTCTCCACGCGGAACGACAGCTCCCGTACCGCGTAGCGGTCCGCCGACTTCGCGTACCGCTTGCTCAAGTCGGTGATCTGGAGCGGGACTTCGGCCAGCTCGGGGTCGGGCGGAGCGGCGGTCGTCCGGCGCCGGCCGGTCAGCAGCAGGGCCGCCGCGAGCAGTGCTCCGGCGAGCGGCAGCCACCAGACCCAGGAGGGGAGCGACGCGGCGGCCGTCGTCACGGCGGGGGCGGTGGGGATGTGCAGGTCGCTCTTCAGGGAGACCGTGTACGTCGCCGGGGCCGCCGGTGAGGCGTAGCCGAGGTCCGTCGAGGCCAGGACCAGACGGAGCCGGTGACCCTCCTGCACCTCGTGGTCGATGGCCGGCAGGGTGATCGTGACGTCCTTGCCCGCCTTGGCCCCCTCGACCCGGACGGGAGTCACCAACTGGGACGGGAGCACCTGTTGCCCGCCGCCGGGGCCGATGTCGTACACCTTCGCGAAGAGGACGGCCTCGTCGCTGCTAGACGTGACGTGCACGGTCACCGTGGGCGATCCGGTGATCCGCAGGTCGCTGCCGACGGGGGCGGACACGAACTGCGCGTACTGGCCCGGGAAGTCGAGCGACACCCCGACGCCGAAAGAGGAGAGCTGGGACAGGCCGGCCGCGCCGCCGAGGCCGGGGAGGGCCGAGATGGCGGGCGGGTTCGCGCCCGCCGGGTTCTCGAAGCTCTGCTCGCGTCCGGCCAGCTCCACGGCGTGCTCGCCGCTCTCCAGGCCGGGGTACGTGTCGCCGCTCGCGCCCCGGAGCAAGGCGGCGCCGTCGGTGGAGTCGACTCCTCCGGTGCGGGTCACGCGGAACGCGGGGCCGGTGTCGACGCCCGTCTCGTCCTTCAGATACCGGTCGAACCAGGAGCCGACCCGGGCCTGGACGCGGTCCGCCTCCAGGTCGCCGCCGTCGTGCCCGCCGGAGATCCAGTCGACGTCCACCGGTGCGCCGTTGGCGCGGATCTGCTGGGCCATGGCGTCGCCCTGGCCGAGCGGGAAGAGGGAGTCGGACTGGCCCTGCACGATGAGGGTGGGCACCTTGATGCGGTCGCCGACCGCGGAAGGGCTGCGTTCCTCAAGGAGCTTGGTGGCCGCCGCGTCCGGCTTTCCGGACTCAGCGACGCGGTTGTACATCTCGCACAGCTGGGCTTCGAGGTTCTCGCAGCCGCCGCCGGCGTTGACGAAGATGCCGGCCCAGAGCTTCTTGAAGACGCCGTTCGGGAAGAGGGCGTCCGACAGGTTCCAGTAGGTGATCTCCGGGGCGATCGCGTCCACCCGCGGGTCGTAGGCGGCGGCCTCCAGGGCGATCGCCCCGCCGTACGAGGCGCCGGTCATGCCCACGCGCGGGTCGCCGGCCTTGTCGAGCTGGACCTCCGGGCGCTTCGCCAGCCAGTCGATGAGCTTGGAGACGTCGGCGACCTCGCCGTCCGGGTCGTTCAGCCCGATCTTGCCGGTGGACTTGCCGAAGCCGCGCGCCGACCAGGTCAACACCGCGTATCCGTCCCGCGCGAGCTGCTCGGCCTGCGCCTTGACGTCGTCCTTGCTGCCGCCGAAGCCGTGCCCGAGGAGTACGGCGGGGCGGCGGTCCGCGCTCGGTCCCGCGGTGAAGTACGAGGTGTCGATGCTCACCCCGCCGCCCATGTCCATGAGGCGGTCGGCACGCTGTACGGACGGGGCGCCGTCGGAGGCGGCGGCCGTCCACGTCCCGGCGCCGGCGAGCACCACGACGGCGGCCGCGGCGGCGATCCACCGTCGCGGCCGCCGCAGTGCGGGCACCCGGGGTCGGGGCAGTCGAAGATCCATGCGTCAACGGTAAGGCCCGCTGCTGTCAACCGATGCCGCCGCCGGTCTGAACCCCCGCCCCTCCCACGGGAGTACGGGCCCACCCCGGCATACCGCGACCGTGGTACGAGCAGCCTGTCCGGATGTCCGATTATGTCCGGGCGTCCTCCGGGATCGACACCAGCCACCGGGTCCCGCGGCGCGGGCGCAGGTAGCAGGCCCAGTACAGGGTGGCGACGGCCACGATGCCGCCGGTCCACAGGAGGTACTCGGCCTCCTGCATGCTGAGGACGTACGCGAGGACGGCGATCAGCAGGACCGGCACGGCGGGCCACAGGGGCATGCGCCAGGCGGGCGTGTGGGCGTGCGGGCCGCGCCGGGCGAACAGGGCGGCGACCGCGACGAGCAGGTACATGCCGGTCACCGAGACGCCGGTGACGCCGTACAGGGTGTCCAGGTCGACGAAGCAGAGGGCCGCGCCGGGCACGCCCACCAGGAGTGTGGCGACCCACGGGGAGCCGAAGCGGCCGAGCCTGGACAGCACTCCGTTGACCGGCTCGGGCCAGGCCTTGTCACGGGCCGAGGCGAACAGGACGCGGGAGTTCTGGATGACCATGACGATGCCGGCGTTGATGATCGCGAGGGCCACGCAGAGGCTGACGAAGGTGCCGACGGCGGAGTTCGACCAGGCGGTGACCATGGTGCTGATGTCGCCGCCGGTCAGGGCCGCGAGGTCGGGTGCGCCCATGGTGATCGCGACCACCGGCACCAGGATGATCACCGTCGAGAGGGCGAGGGTGGTCAGGACGGTGCGCGCGACGTTGCGGCGCGGGTTCTCCAGCTCCTCGGAGAGGTAGACCGCGGTCGAGAAGCCCTGGGTGATGAAGAGCGCGATCGCGAGCC
The DNA here is from genome assembly GCF_042871385.1 of Streptomyces sp. NPDC005808. Taxonomy (NCBI): domain Bacteria; kingdom Bacillati; phylum Actinomycetota; class Actinomycetes; order Kitasatosporales; family Streptomycetaceae; genus Streptomyces; species Streptomyces sp. NPDC005808. Next base: position 102,241 of record NZ_JBIAIK010000005.1, read on the forward strand.
CGGAGACCACCAGCATTGCGGTCACGGTGTCGGTGTGGCCGCCGGATCCGGTCACCTGCATCGAGGTGAGGCTGCCGAGGCCGCGCTCGCTGTGCGAGAAGCCGAGGACCGCCACGACGGCCGCCGCGATGACTTCGAGGACCAGGAAGACGCCGGTGATCCAGGCGTTGGCGCGCAGGTCGAGCAGGCCCGCGAGGGTGGCGAGCAGCATGACGCCGGCGCCCGCCATCGAGGGGTTCAGATGCACGACCGGCGCCAGGTAGTCCGCCGTGCCCATGGCGATCACCGGCGGCACGATCATGACCACCAGGAGGGAGAGGACGAAGACCAGCCAGCCCGCGAGCCGTCCGGCCATCGTCGAGACCATGGCGTACTCACCGCCCGCGCTGGGGATGAGGGTGCCCAGCTCCGAGTAGCAGAACGCCACGGCTATACAGAGCAGCGAGCCGATCGCGATGGTGAGCGCGGTCGCCGTGCCGAGGGACGAGAAGAGGTCGGGTACGACGACGAAGAGCGTGGAGGCCGGCGTCACGCAGGACAGCGTCAGCAGGGTGCCGCCGACGACGCCGATGGAACGCTTGAGCTTGCGGGGGCCGTCGGACGCCGTGGGGGCGAGGTCCGGGACGGCGGTCTCGACAGGGCGGAGCGTGTCGGTCATGCGGCGGTTCCGATCGACTTGTCGTACGTCAGATGGCTCGGGCGGGAGCGTTATCGCCTCCGGCGGCTCGCGTCGTTCATCTCTTCGTCCGCTCCCGGCGTTGATGGAACCTTGACGGAAACCGTTGCGTCAATGGCCGTTTAGCTACGGAATCCGCAATATCGGGGCGACGTGGTTCACACCCGTTTCCCAGGTTTTGACATCCGAGGGAGGCAATCATCAAGAGTCAGGAGAATATGACCTTGCTTTCAAAGGACGTTCAGGGCAATCACCTCTGGCATCCGTTTCATCACTTGTCGACGGGAACCGCAGCCGCGAGGCGGAAACTCGCCTGGAATATTCCGCCGCTCCGGAAGCCTGCGGAACAGTAGAGTCCTGTTTCGCAGGGGAAGCACAAACAGGGGTGGGGAACATGAAGCACATACGCATGGCGGTCTGGGCCGGGGTGACCGCGGTGGCGCTGGCCGGTACCGCCGGATGCGGCGGGGCGAGCACGCAGGCGGCCGAGGCGGTCAGCCACGCCGATGCGATCCTCGCGGCGCTTGGGCGGGCGACAGACCGGACCGAGGCGCTCGGCTCCGCCGAGGTCAGGATGTCCACCGTTGTGGGCAACGGCAGCCCGATCGCCATGGAAGGCACGTACTCCTGGGGCGACGGCTTCGCCTACGACGTCGAGATGGACACCGCGGCCGCCCAGATGGAGACGCTCACCGACGACCCGACGATCCACTGTCTGCTCGTGGACGGCGCCTACTACTACGACACCGACCCGCAGCCCTCCGGCCCGCTCGAGGGCAAGGAGTGGATGAAGGTCGACGCGTCGGCGATGTTCGGCGAGCAGGGCGCCGAGGCGCTCAGCGGGAGCGGCGGCGGCAGCCCCGCGGCCTCCATGAGAAGCCTCAAGTACGCGAACGACGTCGAGGATCTCGGCACGGAGACGGTCAACGGGCAGAGCACGACCCACTACCGGGCCGAGATCGACGCCGCCCAGATGGACAAGTTCAGGGCGGCCGACGGCGAGGACAACGCCTTGGACGCGGTGACCGGCGGCAGCGGATCGACGACCACGGACATCTGGGTCGGCGCCGAGGACCTGCCCGTGCGCCTGAAGCAGCAGATCGGCACCATGACGGTCACCATGGACTTCGTGAAGTTCGGCGCCACCGCCGAGATCCAGGCCCCGCCGGCCGCGCAGACCGGCGACCTCACCGAAGCGGTCAAGGACGCCTACGCACAGCAGGGCACCGGCTGAGACGGACACGACGGTGCCCCGCCCCGAGCTCGAAGAGCTGGGGCGGGGCACCGTGGCGTTTCAGTGGTTGCGCGGGAAGCCCAGGTCCACGCCGGTCGGGGCCTCGGAGGGGTCCGGCCAGCGGGTGGTGACGACCTTGCCGCGGGTGTAGAAGTGCGTGCCGTCGTTGCCGTAGATGTGGTGGTCGCCGAAGAGGGAGTCCTTCCAGCCACCGAAGGAGTGGTAGCCGACGGGGACCGGGATCGGCACATTCACGCCGACCATGCCCGCCTCGACCTCCAGTTGGAAGCGCCGGGCCGCGCCGCCGTCCCGGGTGAAGATCGCGGTGCCGTTGCCGAACGGCGAGGCGTTGATGAGGGCGACGCCCTCCTCGTACGTCTCCACGCGCAGCACGCACAGCACCGGGCCGAAGATCTCGTCCTTGTACGCGTCCGAGGTGACCGGCACCCGGTCGAGCAGCGAGAGGCCGATCCAGTGGCCGTCCTCGAAGCCCTCCACCGTGTGACCCGTGCCGTCGAGGACGACCTCGGAGCCCTGGGCCGCCGCGCCCGTCACGTACGAGGCGACCTTGTCGCGGTGGGCGGCCGTGATCAGCGGGCCCATCTCGGAGGCCGGGTCGTTGCCGGGGCCGATCTTGATCTTCTCGGCGCGCTCGCGGATCTTCTGGACCAGCTCGTCGCCGATCGCACCGACCGCGACCACGGCCGAGATGGCCATGCAGCGCTCGCCCGCCGAGCCGTAGGCCGCGGACACGGCCGCGTCCGCCGCCGCGTCCAGGTCGGCGTCCGGGAGGACCAGCATGTGGTTCTTGGCGCCGCCCAGGGCCTGCACGCGCTTGTGGTTGGCCGCGGCGGTGGTGTGGATGTAGCGGGCGATCGGGGTCGAGCCGACGAAGGAGACGGCCTTGACGTCCGGGTGCTCCAGGAGGCGGTCGACGGCCACCTTGTCACCGTGTACGACGTTGAAGACGCCGTCGGGCAGACCGGCCTCCGCGAGCAGCTCGGCGATCTTCATCGCGGGCGACGGGTCCTTCTCCGACGGCTTCAGCACGAAGGTGTTGCCGCAGGCGATGGCGAGCGGGAACATCCACATCGGCACCATGGCCGGGAAGTTGAACGGCGTGATGCCCGCGACCACGCCCAGCGGCTGCCGGATCGAGGCCACGTCGACCCTCGACGCCACCTCGGTCGACAGCTCGCCCTTGAGCTGCACGGTGATCCCGCAGGCCAGGTCGACGATCTCCAGGCCGCGCGCCACCTCGCCGAGCGCGTCCGAGTGGACCTTGCCGTGCTCGGCGGTGATCAGCTCGGCGATCGCGTCACGGTTGGCATCCAGCAGCGCGCGGAACCTGAACAGGATCGTCGTCCGCCTGGCCAGCGAGGACTGGCCCCAGGTCGCGTAGGCGTCCTTCGCGGCGGCGACGGCGGCGTCCACCTCGTCGACGGTCGCGAAGGCGACCTGGGTGGTCACGGCGCCGGTCGCCGGGTCGGTGACCGGCCCGTACGTACCCGACGCACCCTCGACAGCCTTGCCACCGATCCAGTGGTTGACAGTCTTCGTCATGGCCAAGAACTCCTTCACAGATGGCGGCGTCGGGCGGCGACGTGCCTTTCGTACTCCTCGCGCGCCTTGACCGCCGACGATCGCGTCGCGGTCTCGGCCACAGGTACATCCCACCAGGCTTGGGCCGGAGGCGCGCCCGACACTGTGTCTGCCGTTTCGGTCTCCACGTAGACACAAGTGGGAGTGTCGGCGCTCCGTGCCTCGGCGAGGGCGGCGCGCAGGTCACGGACGGTTTTCGCGCGCAGGACGCGCATCCCCAGGCTGGCCGCGTTGGCGGCGAGATCCACCGGCAGCGGTGCCCCCGTGTAGGTGCGGTCCTCGGCCCGGTAGCGGTACGCGGTGCCGTACCGCTCGCCGCCCACCGACTCCGAGAGGCCGCCGATGGAGGCGTACCCGTGGTTCTGCAGGATGAGGACCTTGATCGCGATGCCCTCCTGCACGGCCGTGACGATCTCGGTCGGCATCATGAGGTACGTGCCGTCGCCGACCAGCGCCCAGACGGGGCGGTCGGGCGCCGCCATCCGTACGCCGATCGCGGCCGGGATCTCGTAGCCCATGCAGGAGTAGCCGTACTCGACGTGGTACTGGTCCCGCGACCGCGCCCGCCACAGCTTGTGCAGGTCGCCGGGGAGCGAACCGGCCGCGTTGATCAGGATGTCGTCCTCGGTGACCAACTCGTCGAGGACACCGAGGACTTGTGGCTGGGTGGGCCGGATGTCGATGTCCTCGGCCTCGTAGGCCGCGTCGACCCGGTACTCCCAGCGCTCCTTGTCGTCGCTGTACTCGGTGGCGTACGCCGGCTCGGTGCGGTGCTTGTGCAGCAGCAACGCCTCGGTGAGGGCTTCGAGTCCGGCGCGCGCGTCGGCGATCAGCGGGATCCCGGAGAGCTTGTGACCGTCGTACGGCGCGATGTTGAGGTTCAGGAAGCGGACACCCGTACCGGCGAAGAGGGTGCCGGAAGCGGTGGTGAAGTCGGTGTAGCGGGTGCCGACGCCGATCACCAGGTCGGCGGTGCGGGCGAGTTCGCAGGCGGTCGCCGTGCCGGTGTGGCCGATGCCGCCGACGTCCTGCGGGTGGTCGAAGCGCAGCGACCCCTTGCCGGCCTGCGTGGAGGCGACGGGAATGCGGGTGGCGGCGGCGAGTTCGGCGAGCGCCTCCTCGGCGCGGCTGTGGTGGACGCCGCCGCCCGCGACGATGAGGGGGCGGCGGGCCTCGCGGATCGCCCGTACGGCGGTGGCCAGTTCGGAGGCGTCGGCCGCCGGGCGGCGCACGGTCCAGGTCCGCTCCGCGAAGAACTCCTCGGGCCAGTCGTACGCCTCCGCCTGCACGTCCTGCGGCAGCGCGAGCGTCACCGCGCCCGTCTCGACGGGGTCGGTGAGCACCCGCATCGCCTGGAGGGCGGCGGGGATCAGGGCCTCGGGGCGGGTGATCCGGTCGAAGTACCTCGACACCGGGCGCAGACAGTCGTTGACCGACACATCGCCCGCGTAGGGGACTTCGAGCTGCTGGAGGACCGGATCGGCGGGGCGGGTCGCGAAGGTGTCGCCGGGGAGGAGCAGCACCGGGAGGTGGTTGATCGTCGCGAGGGCGGCGCCGGTCACCAGGTTCGTGGCACCGGGGCCGATGGAGGTGGTGACGGCGTGTGTGGCGAGCCGGTTGGACTGGCGCGCGAAGCCGACCGCCGCGTGCACCATGGACTGTTCGTTACGGCCCTGGTGGTACGGCATCTCGTCCGCGTACTCGACGAGCGCCTGGCCGAGCCCGGCGACGTTGCCGTGGCCGAAGATCCCCCAGGTGGCGCCGATCAACCGGCGCCGCTCGCCGTCCCGTTCCGTGTACTGCGCGGCCAGGAACCGCACCAGCGCCTGGGCGACCGTCAGCCTGGTCGTCGCGTCCGGCGTCCTCGACGCCTTCGTCGCCGTCGGCACCTTTGCCTTCGGATCCGTCATTGGTACCCCTCGGTGTGCTCTGGGTGGAAGCAGATCCGCCACTCCCGCCCCTCCCCCGGTCCCGCCATCACGTTCAGGTAGTACATCGCGTGGCCGGGCTGGGCGATGGACGGGCCGTGCCATCCGTCGGGGACGAGGACGGCATCGCCGGTACGGACCTCGGCGAGGACGTCGGATCCGCCCTCGTGCGAAGGGAATACGCGCTGATAGCCGAATCCGTTCGGTCCTTCGATCTCGAAGTAGTAGATCTCTTCGAGCTCCGACTCCAGGCCCGGCCGGTGTTCGTCGTGCTTGTGGGGCGGATACGAGGACCAGTTGCCGCCGGGCGTGATGACCTCGACGGCGATGAGCCTGTCGCACTCGAAGGCGTCGGCAGCGGCGAAATTGCGCACCTGGCGGGCGCAGTTGCCGCTGCCGCGCTCTTCGACGGGTACCTCCGGCGCGGGGCCGTAGCGGGCGGGGAGTAGGCGCTCGCACTTCGCTCCTGCCAGGGCGAAGCGGCCTCCCGCGCCGGAGGCGATCTGTGCCCGGGCGTCGCGGGGCAGGTACGCGAAGTCGCTGACCCCGCTGAACACACTGTCCCTGCCCAGGATTTCGAAGTGCAGGTCCTCGATGTCCACCGTGCAGCCGCCGCTGAGCGGCAGCACGATCCACTCGCTGTCACCGGTGGTGAAGGTGTGCGTGCCACCGGGGCCGAGCTCCACGACGCGCAGGCTGCTGTGGGTCCAGCCGGCCCGCTTGGGATCGATGTCGAGGACGTACTGTGCGCCCGCGGAGGCGCCCTTGGGGACGTACAAGCCGTTGCTGGTCATCGGGTCCTCACAACAGTCCGACGGCGGTGTCCACGGCCGCGGTCACATCGCCGTCCGCCGGGTAGAGCAGCGAACGGCCGACCACCAGGCCCTGGACAGTGGGCAGTTGAAGCGCGCCGCGCCACTTCTCGTACGCGCCCTCCTGGTCCTCGCCGACCTCGCCGCCTAGGAGCACGGCGGGCAGCGTGGACGTCTCCATGACGCGGGCCATGTCGTCGGGGTTCTCGGTGACGGGGACCTTCAGCCAGGTGTACGCCGAACTGCCGCCGAGGCCGCTCGCGATGGCGATGGACTTGGTGACCGCCTCGGCGCTGAGATCGTTTCGGAGGGTGCCGTCCGCGCGGCGACGGCAGAGGAACGGCTCGACGAACACCGGGAGTTGCCGCTGCGCCATCTCGTCGATGACACGGGCGGTGGATTCCAGGGTGCGCAGCGAGCCCGGGTCGTCGTAGTCGATGCGCAGCAGCAGCTTGCCCGCGTCGAAGCCGAGCCGCTCGATGTCCTGCGGGCGGTGCCCGGTGAACCGGTCGTCCAACTCGAAGGAGGCGCCGGCCAGTCCGCCCCGGTTCATCGACCCGAGCACGACCTTGTGGTCCAGGGCGCCGAGCAGGAGCAGGTCGTCGAGTATGTCGGCGGTGGCGAGGACGCCGTCGACTCCCGGGCGGGACAGCGCGATGCAGAGCCGCTCCAGGAGACCGGCACGGCTCGCCATCGCGAACTTGCGGTCACCGACGGCGAGGGCTCCGCGGGCCGGGTGGTCCGCGGCGACGATCATCAGACGGCCGCTGTCCTTGACGAGGGGGCGGCGGATCCGCCGGGCGGCGGCCTCCGCGATGGCTTCGGGGTGGCGGGCGCGGGTGCGGACGAGTTCGGCGACGTCGACTCGGCTGTACGGCGCGGGGGTGCCGGCTTCGTGCGCGGCCGGGTCGCCGCCTTCGTGTCTCGCGCCCCCGACCTGGCCGGCCCTCACAGCACCGCTCCCGCCGTGAGCGCGGCCTCGACCTCGTGCGGGGTCGGCATCGCGGAGGAGCACTCCAGGCGGGACGCGACGATGGCGCCCGCGGCGTTGGCGTACCGCATGATCCGCTCCAGGTCCCAGCCGGCGAGCAGGCCGTGGCAGAGGGAGCCGCCGAAGGCGTCGCCTGCGCCGAGACCGTTCAGGACGGTCACCGGGAGGGGCGGGACCTCGGCGGAGGTGCCGTCGCGGTGGACCGCGAGGACACCCTTGGGGCCCTGCTTGACGACGGCGAGCTCGACGCCGGCGTCCAGCAGGGCGCGGGCGGCGGCATGCGGTTCGCGCTCACCGGTGGCGATCTCGACCTCGTCGATGTTGCCGACGGCGACGGTGGTGTGGCGCAGGGCCTCGGCGTAGAAGGTGCGGGCGGAGTCGGGGTCCGTCCAGGCTGTGTCTTTCCAGAACATGGGGCGCCAGTCGAGGTCGAAGACCGTCGTACCGGCCTTGGCCCGGTGGGCCAGCGCCGCGAGCGTCGCCGTGCGGCTGGGCTCCTCGCTCAGGCCGGTGCCCGTCATCCAGAAGATGCGGGCCTCGTGAACGGCGTCGAGGTCCAGCTCATGGGCGTCGATCTCCAGGTCGGGGGCCTTGGGCTGCCGGTAGAAGTACAGCGGGAAGTCGTCCGGCGGGAAGACCTCGCAGAACGTGACCGGGGTGGGCAGGCCGGCAACCGGCGTGACCCAGCGGTCGTCGACGCCGAAGTCGCGCAGCGCCTCGTGGAGGTAGGCACCGAAGGGGTCGTCGCCCGTGCGTGTGATCACCGCGGTACGCCGCCCGAGCCGGGCCGCGGCCACCGCGACGTTCGTCGCCGACCCGCCGAGGAACTTCCCGAACGTGGTCACCCGCGCCAGCGGGACCCCCGTCTGCAACGGGTAGAGGTCCACGCCGATCCGCCCCATGGTGATCAGGTCGTACGCCATCGAGTTCCCTTCCCTTCGGCTGCACCCAAAGGTCTAGTCGGGTCCGGGGAGCCCTGTCAATGTTTTGTCCAGACATTCGGACGAGGTATTGACACGTCCTTTGCGCCGTCCGAAGCTGACGCCCATGACGTCGTTGTCACCGGAGGCATCGCCTCCGTCCTCACTGTCCCGTATCCGGATCGGTTCGGCTCCCGACTCCTGGGGCGTCTGGTTCCCGGACGACCCTCAGCAGGTCCCCTGGCAGCGTTTCCTCGACGAGGTCTCCGGGTCCGGCTACGAGTGGATCGAGCTGGGCCCGTACGGCTATCTCCCCACCGATCCGGCCGTTCTGAAGGCCGAGACCGCCGAGCGCGGGCTCACCGTCTCCGCGGGCACGGTCTTCACCGGACTGCATCGTGGCCCCGACGTGTGGGAGTCCACCTGGGCGCACGTCTCGGACATCGCGGCGCTCACCCAGGCGATGGGCGCCGAGCACCTGGTGGTCATCCCCGCGTTCTGGCGGGACGACAAGACGGGCGACGTGCTGGAGGACAGCACCCTGACGCCCGCACAATGGCGCGATCTGACCGCTCAGACCGAGCGGCTGGCACACGAGGTGCGTGAGCGGTACGGGCTGCGGATCGTCGTCCACCCGCATGCCGACACGCACATCGACAGCGAGGAGAACGTCACCCGTTTCCTCGACGCGACGGATTCCTCGCTGGTGTCGCTGTGCCTGGACACCGGGCACTACGCGTACTGCGGCGGCGACAGCGTCAAGCTCATCGAGACGTACGGGGAGCGCATCGGGTATCTGCATCTCAAGCAGGTGGATCCGCTGATCCTGGCCGAGGTGCGGGCGGACGAGGTGCCGTTCGGTCCGGCCGTGGCCCGTGGCGTGATGTGCGAACCGCCCTCCGGGGTACCGGCGCTCGAGCCCGTCCTGGCCGCCGCGCAGAAGCTGGACGTCGACCTCTTCGCGATCGTCGAGCAGGACATGTACCCGTGTCCGCCGGACAAGCCGCTGCCGATCGCGCAGCGGACGCGGGCGTTCCTGAGGTCCTGCGGGGCGTAGGTCCCTGTTGGGCGGCGTCGCGGGGTGGGTCCGCCGAGCGCTCGGGGCTCGGCGGGCCCACCCGGCTTTCCGGTAGCCATCTGCCAATTGCGTCGCTCGTGTCACAAATGACCCCTTCCCGTCACACATGTCACGTGTACGCGGGTCTTGGGTCACACCCGGTCCACAGGCACTTCCCGCCGCTCACTCTGTGTCGTTCACCGGGCACAGGCTTTGTTGATCGCCAGCGCAGTGCCCGGCTCCCCCGACGGCCGCCCCCGGCCGCCGCCGCGGCACGCTCAGGGAGGTGCCACTCATGACCGACCGCAGGCTTTGGTCGTACAAGGAGATCGCGGCGCACATCAAGGTGCAGCCGGACACCGTGAGGTCGTACCGCAAGCACGGGATGCTCCCCCCGCCCGACCACGTGGAGAGCGGCAAGCCCTACTGGTACGCGGACACCGTCCGGGCCTGGGTCGCCTCCCGGCCGGGAAACCGCGGCCGTAGAGACCTCTGACCCTTTCCTCCCCTGTGCCCCGCCAGTGTGCGGGGCACAGGCGTGTGCGGGGCACAGGCGTGTGCGGGGCACAGGCGTGTGCGGGGCACAGGCGTGTGCGGGGCGCGGTCTTCTGTGTGCCGGGCGCTCAGCTCCACGGTTCGATGACCGTGACGCCCGCCCCCGGCGCCGTCCCCATCGCCGCCAGCGCGGCCGGTGCCGCGTCCAGCGGGATGGTGGAGGTGACCAGGAGGTCGGGGCGGAGTACGCCGGCCCGGACCAGCTCCAGCATCCGGGGGTAGGCGTGCGCCGCCATCCCGTGGCTGCCGAGGAGTTCGAGTTCGAGGCCGATCACACGGGACATGGGGATCTCGGGGGCCATGGGCAGCAGCCCAACCTGGACGTGGCGGCCTCGGCGGCGCAGACCGTTTACCGAGGCCGAGCAGGTGACCGGGGACCCGAGGGCGTCCAGTGACAAGTGGGCGCCGCCGCCGGTGAGTTCACGTACCGCCTCCGCCGTGTCCGCCACCCCCGACGCGTCGAGGGCCTCCGCCGCCCCGAACTTCCGCGCCAGGTCCAGCGCGCGGGGCGATACGTCGACGGCGACGACCCGCGCCCCGGCGGCCGCCGCGATCATCACCGCGGACAGACCGACGCCCCCGCAGCCGTGTACGGCGACCCACTCCCCCGCGGCCACCCGGCCCTGCGCGACCACCGCCCGGTAGGCGGTGGCGAACCGGCAACCCAGCGAGGCCGCCGTCGCGTACGACAACTCCTCCGGCACCGCGACCAGGTTCACGTCGGCGTGCTCCAGGGCCACGTACTGCGCGAAGGAGCCCCAGTGGGTGAACCCCGGCTGGGTCTGGCGCTCGCACACCTGCTGGTCTCCCGCGGCGCAGGAGGGACAGCTTCCGCAGGCGCACACGAACGGCACGGTGACCCGGTCACCGGGGTGCCAGCCGGTGACGCGGGCGCCCACGGCTTCGACGACTCCGGCGAGTTCGTGACCCGGTACGTGCGGCAGCGTGATGTCCGGGTCATGGCCCATCCAGCCGTGCCAGTCGCTCCGGCACAGCCCGGTGGCCTCGACCCGCACCACGACCCCGTGCTCCGCGGGCGCCGGATCCGCCACCTCACGCACCTCGGCCGGCTCCCCGTACCGCTCGAACACCACTGCCCGCATCGGCTTCGCCCTTCGTTCTTCGTGCCGCGCTCAATCCACCTTGCCAAGCCGGGCGAGTTGAGCCTGGACCAGGGCGGCGGGCAGGTTAAAGGCCTCCCCGGTGGCCTGGGAGGCCAGATTCGTGGCGGGGAAGTAGCCGATCGTGCCGCCGTCCCGAACCACGACCACCTCCACCGGCCCACTCGCCCCGTCGAACGCGACGGTCAGGGTCGCCGCGATCACCTCGTCCGCACCGTCGGTACCGGCCGGCGCTTCCGTCTTCTCAGCCTTGACGGTATCCACCGGGTCCTCGCCCGCCACGGTGTACTCGAACCCCGACGCGCACTCCTTGACCGCCTGGCCGATGCCGGCCATCACCGCCTTTGCCGCCGCCTCCTGCTCGTACGAGGCCAGCGAAACGAAGGAAGTCGTCGCATCCAGCGCCACGGCCGCCAGCTCCTCGTCCGAGGGGTCCGCCCCCAGATCCGCCTCGGACGTCTCCTGCGGCCCGATCCACATCCGCCGCACCACCGACGCCGGCGCCCCCAGCACCGACCCGGCCTGCACCGTCGCCAGCGGCGTGCACACCGCGTTGTTCGCGACCACCGTCCCGGCATTGGGGAAGTCCAGGTCCGACACCTGCGCGGTCACCGTCCCCCCGGCCACTGCCTGCCCCTCCGCAAGCGCGACGGCTTCCAGCCCTTCCGCGGAGAGGGCCGCCCCCGCGCTCGCACCCGGGGCCGCCGCCACTGAAGCCGACGCCTCCGCGGAGGCAACCGACCCCGCGTCACCACTGTCGGGGTCACTCCCGGACCCCGAGCACCCTGTCAGCAACGCCACCGCCAACACTCCGGCCGCCGCAACCCCACAACGCCGCACAGCACGTCTTCGCATGATCCCTCTCCTCGCTCCCACTTCTCCCACTACTTCCCGCCCGACACATACGACCGCCCCGGCCCGCACCTGAGCCACCGCACGTCAACGTAATCCCCGCCGAACGGATCATCGTCGGCGACGGACTTCAACGCGACGGTGGCCTCGTCGGCGCTCGCGTAGGAGGCGAGGGTAGCCACGCTTTCCTCTATCGCTTGACCGATGTCCAAGCTACTGTGGATGTCATGACCGAGGGCTACGAGGACGTGTCTTTCAGTGAACTTCTCCATCACCCGGCCGCGACCACGCGGAGGCTCGACACCGTCCGCGCGCTGCGGCTGCGGCGGCGCGACGCCGGGGACCTCGCCCTGATGCGGGTCGAACAGATGGAGCGGGACGCCACAGTTGTGGACTTCACCTCACGTCTGCTCGCCGGGTTGGTCCGCACCGAGAACATCGAGGCGCTGCGCCAAGCCCTGCCCGAGGCCCTGCCGTGGAGCACCTTCCTGCCCGCCGAGGATGTGAACACGCTCCTCACAGAGCTGGTGGACACGGCACGCGGCGCGGTGGCCCTGGACAACCTCGCCCCGATCGCGCTCCTGCTGACCCAGTGGCGCCACAGCGCGGAGATCTACGCGGACCCCGCCCTGTTGGCCATCCTCACCCGCGAACCGGAAGGCGACCTCGGCCCCGTCCCCATGCCCCAGGTGAGCGAGTGAGCCCCAAACGCGGAGACCGGGCCGCGCCACCTCCGATCGGCGACGAGTACGACATCCGCTTCGCCAACACCGAAGCCGCCGACGGCTGGGTACACCTCTCCCACCACGCGGCGGGCAACCTGCGCCGCGCCTTCGAGAAAATCCGTGCCACCCCACGCGCCCTGGACAACCCCGACCGCCAACACCGCCTCAAAGGCAAGCTCGGGACCAGCACTTTCAAAGGCCACACCCTCGAACGCTGGCAGTACGAGGTCACCGGCGGCGGACGCATCTGGTACCTGCTGGACGACGCCAACCGCACCGCCTGGATCACCTACGCGGGCACCGGACACCCGAAAGCCACCGACTGAGCGACCCCGCACGCCCCACCCGACGGCCCCCCATCCATCACCCGGCCACCGCGCACCGACTCCCAGCCCAGCCTGCCGGTGCCGGGCTGATCATCCGAGGCGGGCCCACTACCAACGACGTGAGCGAGGCGGCCGAGGCAGCTCCGCCGGGAGCAGCACAGTAACCGCGGACGTAGTCGTGACGCCACGTCAGCATCTGTCCTGCGATGCGGGTTTCCCTGCCTGCCTGGTGGAGGGCTCGTCTTCGGTCAGTGCTTCAGCGACCTGGGAGAGTTCCTCGTCCTGGCAGAACCGGCAGCGTAGCCACGAGACTGTCTACGTCATCACGGCCCTGGCCAGGCGAGAAACCCCCTCCTTTAGAGGAGGCGCACATCCGATGCGCCCGGGAGTGTCATGGTGCACGCCATTGCCAGGCCGGTCTCCGGGTGCGCCGACCCGTACGGGGTGTGAGCAGCTCAGAGCAGCTTGTCGGCCTGGGCGGTCACGAGGTCTGTCGGGAAGGTGAAGTCCCCGCCGGAGGTCATGGCGGCCACGTTGGCCACCGTGAAGTGGGCGAGGGTGGCGCCGTCGCGGAAGACGACGACCTTCCAGGGGGTGTCGTTGCCGTCGACCGGGGTGACGGCGGTGAACGCGACCGCTTCTTCACCTGCCTTCGGCGCGGTGTCCTTGGTGACCTTGCTCGCGTCCAGCTGCTCGCCGTCGGCAGTCCACTGGAAGCCGCCCGCGCAGGCGGTGACCGCGTCGGCGACGGACTTCAACGCGGCGGTGGCCTCGTCGGCGCTCGCGTAGGAGGCGAGGGTCACCACGCCGGTGTTGATGTCCAATGGCGCCTCTGCGGAGGGAGTACTGGTCAGCCGCCGGTGAACGGTCGCCGCCGGCTCCCCCACCGCGGCCCCGGCCAGCGCACGCCCCAACGGCACGCATTCCTCCCCGCTCACCTTCACCGCATCCGCGGCAGTGTTCTCAGCCTTGTCGGGGGTGGTCACCTCGTAACCGGTCAGATCCGCCTTCACCAGCGCCGCCGTCTCCAACTCGGCGCTGCTCAGCGGCTTGGCGGCGGAGGCGGCAGCGGCGGCCCCCGCAGCGGACGCCGACGGAGAGACATCGGTGGCCGCGGAGTCACCGCTGTCGGAGCCGCCGCAGCCGGTGAGCGCCGCGAGGGACACCAGTGCGCAGGCAGCCAGGGCTCCCGTACGGGCGCGGGCGATTGAGCGGGGGTGGCGTATGCCGGAGTTCTTCACGATGTGCTTTGTTCACTTTCCCTGTCGTACTACCCATGACTGACACACCGCCAGCCAAACCTGTTCTCACGCCACGCCGCCCTTACGACAGCCTGGCCAAGTGTGCCTCTCCGACGGCGGCCGACACCACGAAACCTTTGCCTCGCTGCCCTCGGGTACGGCGCCGAAGTACCTGCCTGCGCTAAGCGGCCTTGACTACGTGCAACACGTGAGGCCGCCATCTCATACTGCAGACCGGACACGAAGCGACGAACTCGTGATCACGGAGTCGGGTTGAGATATCTCCCAGCAGTGGAATTCCGGCATCGGCCACGATCGCAACGAAATCTGTGCCGCAGTTCCGGCAGCGGAGATCCATGTCGCCTCCGGCGACTGCGCCGTCGAAGCATCTCCCCCAGGGATCGCCATCGGTGATCCTCTTGTCGAGATCCTCTAGGTCGGTGCCGTCGCTCCAGTGCAGGAACAGACGGTAGCGCCTACCGCCCGGCAGCGGCATGACGAGACGCCGCAATCGGTCGGATCGAACGAGAGACTGCTCCCGGCACTCGTCCTGGCCGGGGAGGAGATCCCCCTTCTCCAGAGGGCGCGACCGAGGGTAATAGCGCACGGGAAGGGGGCCGAGAACAATCTCTACGTACATTTACAGCCTCGTCACGGCGACCATGTGCGGAATAAGTACCTCTGCTTCGCCCGCACCTGACAATGTCTGCATGATCATTTGACTTCGCGGAATCCTCGCGGAATAGACGGTGCCACCAAAACTCCGCGCCACATTGATGTCTGTGGTGAACGACATCATCGAGCGGGGGCCGATCTCTGCCATCTCCGTACCGAATGAACCGTGCGCCTGAACGTAGTTGTCAAGAGAGCCCCAGGCGCCGAGCGCATCCACGTGAGCCTGCTGCGACGCCTTCATCGCGCCTTCCATCGAACCAGTCCCCGCATAAGTGCTCCGCGCAGCGTCACTCATAAGGTGCCCGGATTCCTCCGCAATCATATTCTCCAGCCCCATATCGGTGCCGCGATATACCGTGACCAGGTCATCGTCACCAGCCGATCCACAGTTGTGGACGAGGACCGGAGTCTGCCCCGCCACCACATAATACGTATGCAGGTCGCTGACGGTGAGGTTGTGGACCGTGGCGTCTGCGACCGTCCAGCGCTGGATCGCGGTGATCTGGACGAGCGTGCCGGCGCCGGTCCGGAGCCACTCGCCGGCCTGGAGGTCCGTCGCTTCGATCCACTCGCCGAGTTCGGGGACCCAGAAGGGGTGGCCGTCGGTGGCGGTGACGGAGGCGGTCGCGGTTCCCTGGTCGCCGTCGGTGTCGATGGTGACCTTGACGAGGTGCTTGAGACCCTGGCCGGTGATCTCGGCGGTGACGGTCTCGGTGGTGGTCTCGCCGGTCTCGGGATCGGTGGCCAGGACCTGGTCGCCGTTCTCGATGTCCTCGATGGGCTTGGTGGTTCCGTCGGCCATCAGGACGAGCGTGCCGGGGACGAAGCTGTTGCAGGTTTCGCCGACTTCACCGCCGCCGCTGTCGTCGGCGTCCGTGCTGTCGCCGCCGTCGGCGTGGTTGTCCTTGGCCGTCTTCGCGTCGTTGGACTTGGCGCCGGCGGATGCCTTGGTCTGTTCGGCCTTGCCCGCCGTGCCCTTGGAGCCGGTGTTCGTCTTCCTCTTGGCCGCGGCCTTGGCCGCCAGGGCTTTCTCCTTGGCCTTCTTCAGGGCTTCGGCGGCTTTTTGTTTCGCGATTACCTTGGCCCGCTGGACGGCGGCTTTCGCGGCCTTCAGGCTGGCGATGGTCTTGCGGGCGACGTCCTTGGCCTTGTTGAGGGCCTTGATGCCGCTGATGATGCGGTCGACGACCTTGGCGACCTTGTAGGCGAGCTTGAAGACCTTCGCCCAGGGGATGGCGTCCAGCAAGAGGGAACCGCAGGCCCACAGGTCGCCCTGGGTGAAGCAGCTGACGACGTCGTTCCAGCCGATGAACTCCTTGAACAGGGCCCATCCGTAAGTCCGCACGATGTCCGTGACGGACCCGGCCAGGATTTTCTCCTGGGCGGCGATCTGAGCGTCCAGAGAAGCCTCGGCGGCGTCGTAGTCCACCGCTGTGGAGGTCAGGCCGGTGGGGTCGGCGTGGGTGACCGGGTTGTTGTTGGAGTAGGTGTAGCCGTTGGCCTGGAGCGGGTCGGTGAGGTCGAGTACGGGGTCGGCGGAGAGGAAGCGGCCGGTGGCCGGGTCGTACTCGCGCGCTCCCAGGTGGGTCAGGCCGGTGGTGTTGTCGTCGGTGCCGCCGACGTAGCCCGTGTGACTGACCCAGTTGGCGTTCTCGACACGCTCGTTGCCGTACGGATCCAGGCGGGAGAAGCGGGTCTGGTTGCCGGTGGTGAGCCGGATCTCGGCCATCGGGGTGCCGTGGTGGTCGGTGACCAGGGCGTACAGGTTCGACTCACCCGCACCCCGGCGGATCACCGTGGGCGCGCCCGGCTGGGCGTAGGACCGCTCGACGTAGTTCACGGCACCCGTGGAGCGCAGCGAGAGGGTGGTGTCGTCCAGGTACAGGGTCCGGTCGTTGGCGGTGGTGGAGATGATCCGGTTGCCGAAGGCGTCGTACAGGTAGGACGTCTCGTCGGCCGGGGTCCAGGCCTGGGCGGTGCTGCTGTCACAGGCGCCCAGCACCAGGTCGACGCCGCTGGTGGTGGAGTTGGCCGGGGAGACGAGGCACATCGAGGTGGCCGCGTACTTCAGGGCACCGGTGGCGGTGACCGTCCACTGCTGGGCGGCGGTGTCGTCGCAGGCCGCGGCGACGACCGCGGTACCGGCCGCGACGGCCTTCCCCGCGGGCTGCACGCACACCCCGGACACCTGGAGCGCACCCGTGGTGGCGGTGTCGGTGGTGATCGCGTCCTCGACACGGAACTGCTGGGGCTTGGTGCTGTTGCACGGCCACATCTGGATCGCGGTCCCGGGGGTGGTGACCCCCGAGGCGAGGTCCATGCACATGCCCGCGCTCAGCCCCGAGGTGTAGGCGCCCTTGCCGGCGGCTCCGAAGCCCGAGACCGTCTGTGCCTTGCCGTCCCAGGTCCAGGAGATCTCCTGCTCGTTCCCGCCGATCGTCCGGGAGGTGGTCTGCCCCAGGTCGTCGGAGTCCAGCGTGGAAGCCGCGGTGACCTGCGCGCCCGCCGCGGTGGTGTAGCGGGACTCCATCGAGGTCAGGGTGTGCGGCTGGGCCACCCCCGAGCCCGAGGTGGCGTCCTCGGTTCCGTAGGCGTAGGAGGTGGTGGAGTCGGCCGCGGTGTTCACCGTTCGGTCCAGCAGGAACGACACATCGGTGTTGTGGGTGTTCAGGGTTTCGCGGTTGCCCAGCTCGTCGTAGGTGTAGGACTGCCAGTAGCCGGCGTTGTCCGCGGTCACGTTCACCGTGCCGTCGGCGGCGACCGGCACCGTGCACCCGGTTTGCTGGGTGGTCCAGGCCTCGGTGAGCTGGCCGATCCCGTCGTAGGTGAAGCACTGGCGGTCCACGACGGCCGCGTAGGTGTCGGAGGTGGAGGTGATGTTGCCCGACACGTCGTAGACGTAGCTACGGGCGTTGACCCGGTGCCCGGTCAGGCCCGAGGTCGCGTCCGAGGTCGACTCGCGGTCCACCAGGGTCTGTTCGGCCTGTCCGGTCGCCTCGTCGAACAGGTTGGTCGTCCACACCCGCGAGCCCTGCTCGCCGGTTGTGGTGCGCAGTACCTCCCCGTACACGCTGTAGGAGGTCTGGGAGGTGTACCAGTCGGTGCCCGAGGTGGAGACGGGCAGCCCGTCGGCGTTGTAGCGGACGATCACCTTCTCCTCGGGCAGGCCGCCCATCGCGGGGGTGGTGTACGAGGCCAGTTGCCCGGAGTCGGTGTACGCGTAGATGGTGGTGTAGGTGGTGCTGAAGCCCTCCGCCGTCGAGGGCAGCCCCGCAGCCACTGCGGGCAGGGTCAGGGTCTTGGCCGTCGGGTTGCCGTCCAGGGTGTAACCGCCGACCGAGGTGGTGTACGCCTTGCCGTCGGTGTAGCGGGTGGCCTTGGCCAGTTGGCCGACTCCGTTGGCGACCGTCGTAGCGTCGTAGGTGTACGACAGCAGGTCGGTGCCGGTGGTGTTGTCCTCGACCAGGACGGGCCGGTCCAGGACGTCGTAGCTCGTCTTGGTGGTGAACCCGGCCTGGTTCTTCGAGGTCGCGACCCGACCCAGGGTGTCGTAGGTGAGGGTGGTGGTGCCGGTGTCGGGGTCGGTGGAGGTGACCGGCTGGCCGATCGCGTTATAGGTCGTTGCCCAGGCGTTTCCGGCACTGTCGGTGACGCTGGTCTGGTCGCCGCGCGCGTCGTAGCCGTAGGTGGTGGAGGTGAAGTCGGAGGCCGTGAAGGAGTTGGACGCGGCGGCGGACTTTGAGGAGAAGGTGTCCATCCGGGTGGTGCGTCCCAGCGCGTCCACCCAGGTGCGGGAAGAGGCCGAGCCGGTCGGCTGGACGACGGTGGTGTAGTCCAGGCCGTAGAGGTAAGTGGTCGTGCGGTTCTCGGTCGCCGTGCCGTCGGCGGGGTCGGGGGCGCCGTTCTGGACGTGGGAGTTGTAGACGGGGGTGATGGTGGTGGTACGTCCCAGACCGTCGTACGTGTACTGAGTGGCGTTGGGGATGGTCGAGGTGGAAGCGGCGGCGAAGACCGAGGTGTCGGGGGCGCCGTCGGTGTAGTAGGCGTTGTTGGTGGAGCTGATCTGGCCGTTGCCGTTGTAGAGGGTGTCGGTGATCAGGCGGCCCTTGCCGCCCACCGCGCCGGTCTGCTCCTGCCGTACCCGGCCGAGGCCGTCGTAGATGACGGTCGTGTCCGTGTAGGTGCCGTCGTCCTTCAGGCCTGAGGTGACCACCGAGACGGGCTTGT
This sequence comes from Streptomyces sp. NPDC005808, assembly GCF_042871385.1. Taxonomy (NCBI): domain Bacteria; kingdom Bacillati; phylum Actinomycetota; class Actinomycetes; order Kitasatosporales; family Streptomycetaceae; genus Streptomyces; species Streptomyces sp. NPDC005808. The sequence goes on from NZ_JBIAIK010000005.1 coordinate 121,183, forward strand.
TGGGGTCGGTGTTGTAGGCGAAGGTCGCGTTCGGCTTGCCGGTGGACTGCTCGTCCCAGGTCCTCGGGGTCTCGCCGTCGTCGCCGACCGGCAGGTCCTCCTCGCACACGGGCCCGTAGGTGGTGTTCGGGGTGGTCCCGGCCTCCCAGCCGGCGCACACCCGGCCCAGCGGGTCGTAGGCGACGTAAGAGGTGTTGTTGTTGGCGTCCTTCTCGGTCAGTCCCACCCCGCGGCCCGGCTCCAGGGTGGAGGTCGAGGACTGGGTCTTGGCGTTGGTCGAGGTGACCGAGTACACCTGCCCCGTGGCCGGGGTGAAGGTGATGCTGTCGGTGTTGCCCTGGTAGTCCTTGGAGGACGTCACCCGCCCGTAGGCGTCATAGACCGTGGTGGAGGCCGGGTTGGTGTACCAGTAGGTGCCGGCCTCGACCGGTTCCCACGCCTTGGTGACCTGTCCCTTGGTCAACGTCTGGGTGGTAGAGGCCTCGGCAGCTCCGTCGTAGGCCATCTTCGAGGCCGACAACAGGGTCGTCGCGGTAGCTGTGGACAGGCCGGACTTGCAGCTGGTCCCGGTCACCGTGACCGTGGAGGACACCAGGCCGATCAGGTTCCGTGTGGTGCCGTCGACGTAGGACGTGGAGGTGCAGGACTCGTCGCCGGTCACCCCGAGGTCGCCGTTGGAGACGACCTTGATGGGTAGGCCGTAGGAGTCGTAGTCGGTCTGGGTGGAGACCGTGCGCAGGACGGAGGAGTCGTTGCCCTTGCCCGAAGACCGGGTGATGGTCTTCGTGGTGTCGAGGGTGACCCGCCAGGCGTTGAGGTCGGGATCGTCGGTGATCACACGGCCGGTGTCGGTGTCGGCGACCCCGCGGACGCGGGTGGCGAGGATCGTCGGGTCGTCGGGGATGTTGACCGTCCGCGACACCCAGTCCGCGCCGGACGACCCGTCCGCGTACACGATCGCCTCCGCGACCATGCCCGCGTACGCCTCCTTGTCCGTCTTGATCGACACCGCGGAGGCATCGGTCAGAGAGTACGAACGGGTCTTCCACGCCGCGCTGTCCCCGCTGCCCGAGATGTACAGATCCTCGCTCATACCGCGGAAGTAGCGAGTGGCGGTCTTCGTTGCCTTCGAACCAATGATGTTCGAGCCGACCGTGACGGTGACCAGGGGGTAGCCACGCCACTGGTCCCAGGTGCGGGTCTTCTTCCGCGTGCCCTCGGCCCGGTTGTAGGCCCACAGCGCCCCGTCGACCGCATCGTCGAGGGTCTCGTAGGCATAGCTGGTGGTCTTGTTCTCGACACCGGTCAGGTTGGGCATCTCTTCGACCTTGGTGACCACGTACTTGTGGAACCAGGAGATCTTCTCGTCGGCCAGCTCGGGGTCGGCGTGCCAGTACACCGGATAGCAGAGCAGGTCGTTCTCGTCGGCTTCCGGGAAACCGGTGCCCGAGGCGCACGCACCCGTCGGGGTGGAGTAGGTGACCTTGGTTTCACCGCCGTACTCCGAAACCACAGTGTCGATGCGCAGCCGGCCGAAGGTCGGGCCGTCGTCGGAGGGACCGGTGGGTATCCGGTTGGGCAGGAGCTGTTTGCCGAAGGACACCGGGTTCAGGGTCTCGGTGGACCCGTCGACCCCGTATCCCGTTCTGGTGATCGACTCCAGCCACAGGGCGGTGTAGTGCCCGGTCTGGTCCCAGGGGAAGGACTGTTTCAGCGTCCACCGGTCCACGACGGCCAAGGGGGTGCTGGTCTGCCCCGACAGGGCGCAGGCGTGCGGGTCGCCGGTCCCGGTCTTCGAGTCGTACGGGGTCAGGGAGGCACCTTGGACCCGCTGGGTGCAGGAGGTCGCCTGGGTGATCATCTTGCGGGACCAGAAGGTCGGCGTGGGGGTCATGCAATCTCCCGCGGAGCCGCAGTACAGGTCGGCGGGGGTGTCGTACCAGATGTAGTTCTCCGACCAGTTGCCGGAGGTGAAGTGGTCCGAGGTGCACTTGGACTCGGACTCCAGGCACCGCTCGTCCGCGGTGAAGGTCATCCGGGCCAGCGGTTCGGCAGAGTAGATCGTGTCGGAGCGCTGTCCGTAGTCGATGCGCTTGAGGTAGCCGCCACGCTCGTAGGCGACCGGGTTGTCGAAGTCGAAGGCCTGGGCGTAGTAGTTGGTCTCGGCAGCCCACCACAGGGTCATGGCGTTGCCGTTGACGTCGACTACGTAGTCGAGGTTCCACTTCCAGGCCTGGTCCTGGAAGGAGTCCTTGAAGGTGGCGTTGTAGCCGGGCTCACCGCTGTGGTTGGAGGCGACCGGCACGGTGAACACCGAGTCGGTGGTCTCGTCCCCGGACACCCAGTCGTCGGTTACGTGGTTGCGCCCGTAGTAGTACTGGGTGCCCGCCGTGTCGGTGATGCGCCAGTACTCGCCGTCGTCGTCCCCGTTGGCCAGCGAGGTGTCCTTGAGCAGCTCGATCTTGGTGTTGTCGCCGTTCGCGGTCCGCCACCCTCCGGGCGCATAGACCAGTTCGGTGGTCGTTCCGTTCAGGGTGAGCGTCGCGTTCTGGGTGCCGTAGCACAGGTCGGCGGCCGTCTTGCCCTTGTTGTTCGCTCCCGTTGTCGCATCCAGCATGCACGAGGTGTACGTCCGGGTGATGCTGCCCGGATCCCAGGACCAGCCCTCTCCGATCCCGGACGCCTGGTTGTTCGTCGAGGAGGTCTTGCCGTCCACCGACTGCGAGTTGTACGAGAAGGCCACGTTCGGCGTCGGCCCGTTCGGCACCGTCGGACCGGCCAGCGGATACGAGTAGGTGAACGCACCCGCGGAGGACCCCGCCGACCACGAACCGGACGCGGGCAACGGGGTCGCGGCGAAGTCACCGCCCGCGCCGGACCCCGAAGAGGTGCCCACCAGCGCACCAGAACCCGCTGAGCCGCTCGCGATGGTGCGGATGCCGGTGTCATCGTTCGCGGGGGTGTAGCCGGCGTTGGACACCGACCCGGCACCGGTCGCAGTTGCCGTCGTCGCCGTGGTGGCGGTCGGATCGACCACCAACGCCGCCACGTCCACCGTGACGTGTACCGTCGGCGCGAGGTCGGTGCTCGCCTTCTCGGTGGTGGTGCTCTCCCCGGTTTCCTCGTCGACGGTCGTGACGGGGATGGTGGTGGCGACCTCCTCGTACACCACCTCGGTGGGCACCGCGGTCGGCTCCGAACAGCCCTCCACTGCGGGGGTGGTGAGGAAGCAGGACGGGTACATCCAGAAGTCCAGGCGGTCCATCCACTCCGCGCCGTAGTTCTGCGAGAAGTCCGCCGCGTCCAGCGCGATGACCGCGTCGCCCGTCGCCGTCGCCGGAGGCGCGACCTCCAGGACCACGCCCTCCACACCGGCCGCGTCCGCCTCCGCGTCCGAGGCCATCGCCACCGACCAGTCGCCCTCAAGGGCGGTCGCCTCCGCGGTGGTCGCGTCCTCCGGCGCGCCGATCTCAACCGGGACGGTGCCGTCCGTGGCGGTGACCTCCACCAGCTCACCGGCCTCCAGACCGGTCAGACTGGCCGCGGCCGAACCCCCCTCGATGGGATCGGTGTACAGGGCCTGGAAGTCCTCGACCGCGGTGGGGGTCACCGACTCCAAAGACTCCAGCTCAGTCGCCGTGGCGCTGTCCTCGGCCAGCGCATCGGCCTCTGGCAGGTCCACCAGGTCCACCCCGGTGCGAGCGTCATCCCCGCCCGGCAGGGCATAGGCCACCGGTGAGGCCCCCAGCATCAGCGCCAGGAACAGACCGGCCACAACCGCCGATCGAGCTCGCGTACGCCGCGCCCGCGTCACTCTCAACGCTCCGCGCCCTCGCCAGGAAGCACCCCGCACCGCCGACCCCGCCCTCTCGACCCACGCAATCCCGAATCCCTTCGACAGCACGGGAATCGGGCAGGCGGCGTCACAACACGACTTGTATGAGCGCGATTTCTACACGCTGTGAGGATCTTTGGTCAATATCAGGAATTTTTTGTATCGAATCGATCACGGTGCAATTGGCGCACAAAGCGGAGAAGAGCGTAACCATAAGCCGAGATAGGAAATTTAGTTACCACATACAACAACCCAAGAAAAACTATTTATTTGGTATATACAAAGCAAAAATCGGGTAACTCGACCTGCACGTCAACCCGGTTCGTCACCTTACGTACACCCTCTTCGCGGCACGGCGGGCATTAAACCCCTCCTCCGCACATTCCTTCCGCCCAATTGCAGGCACACAGGCTTCCCACAGCATTCGATATATCTTCAAAATCTGTCCTCAGGAAGGGCGATACTTCCCCCTCGATCCCCCTGCCCGTGGTGTGTCCGAAAACGGCCGGAGGGGAATTCGGGCGGAGCCGGAGAGACATGCGTGAGGGGACGGGAAACACCGTGGACGAGCAGCCGATCAAGAGACCGGGCCGCCGGCGAACCAAGCAACTCGCGGCGCTCGTCGCCGTGGTCACGGCGACCGCTCTGGGCCTGAGCCTGTTGGCATCGGACCTCGGCTTCGGCACTCCCGAGGCCGGACCCGACAAGCCCGCCGCCAAGGTGAAGCTGGTGGACGAGGACACCGCCCAGGACAAGGCCCGTGTCTCCGGTGCGAAGGTCGAAGTGACCGCGCTGCGCGACGAGTCGACCACCACCTACGCCAACCCCGATGGAACCTTCACCCTCACGACCCACGCCCAGCCCATACGCGCCAAGAACGCCGACGGGCAGTGGCAGAAAATCGACACCACGCTGGTCGCCACCGAACATGGATGGGCCGCCACCGCCTCTCCCAGCCCTGTCGTCTTCTCCCCTGGCAGCTCTGGCGACGGCCGCGGCGGTGACAGCGGCGGCGCGGTCAAGTCAGGCCTGCGCCAGGCCCTTTACGCCGCTCCACGGCCCGCCTCGTACACCACCGTCGACAAGGCAGGCACCGATTCCACCGAGGCGGACTCGGCGGCCCTCACCGAGGGCCCCCTCACCATCCCGACCACCTGGTCGGACCTGGTCACCCTCACCACCGGCGGGCACGAACTGACCGTGTCCTGGCCCGGCGTCCTGCCCGAACCCGTCATCACCGGCGCCCAGGCCCTCTACCAGGGCGTCCTTCCCGACGTGGACCTCCTGCTGACCGCCCGCGACACCGGCTTCTCCCACGTGCTGATCGTCCACACCCCCGAGGCAGCGGCCGACGAGACCCTGACCCAGCTCACCTACCGGCTCACCTCGCCCGACCTCACCTTCCAGATCGACCCAGCCACCGACACCGTCACCGCACACACCTCCGACGGCACCGAGGTCGCCGTCTCCCCCACCCCTCTGATGTGGGACTCCGCCGGAACCCCCGACACCACAATCGGCGACGACCCCGAGCCCACCGACGAGGGCACCGAGGCCGAACCCAGCGCCTCGGCATCGGAGGAGGCGGACGAGGAGACCATCACCGAGGGCGAGAACGACGAGGCCGTCATCCCGGAAGGACCCACCCCGGACAACGGATCAACGTCCGCCACCGCCTCCCCTGACACGGGGCCGGGCAACGACACGGCCACCGAGACCGCCGGCGCCGAGCCCGCAAGCTTGACCCACGCGGCCCCGGCCGGTCTGTCCGCAGCCGGCACCCTGGCCCTGCCGGGGCTGGCCGGCCCCGTCCCCGGCACTCACGCCACCACCGCCGAGGCCCTCCTGACCGACGGCGCCTACCTCACCGTCCAGGCGGACACCCGGCTCCTCGCCGCCCCCGACACCGCCTACCCGGTCTTCATCGACCCCTCCGTCTCCGGCGTCACCGATGCCTGGACCACCGCCTACAAGAGGTACCCCTCCTCCAGCTTCTTCGACGGCGCGAACTACAACACCGGCACCACCGAGGCCCGCGTCGGCTACGAGTCCGACACCTGGGGCACCGCCCGCTCCTTCTTCAAGCTCAAGCTCAAGAAGACGATCAAGGGCGCCACCGTCAAGTCCGCCACCGTCAAGGTCCGGGAAACCCATTCCTGGTCATGCTCGACCCGCCAGGTCGAGTTGTGGCACACCGGCTCCGTCTCCTCGGCCACCACCTGGAACAACCAGCCTTCCTGGAAGACCCTCATCTCCGAGCAGTCCTTCGCACACGGCTACTCCTCCAGCAGTTGCCCGGACGCCTACGTCAACTTCAGCGTCAAGTCCCTCGCCCAGTCCGCCGCCGACGGCGCCTGGACCACCTTCACCATCGGGCTGCGCGCCAATTCCGCCTCCGGCTCCACCGCCGAGACCGACGCCTACACCTGGAAGAAGTTCAAGGCCGAGGGCGCCGACGCTCCCGCCCTGTCCATCGTGTACGTCCGCGCCCCGAACACCCCCACCAACCTGGCCATCACCGCCGGCACCTGCGACACCTCGACCAGTCCCTACATCAACATCGGCAAGCAGACCACCATCACCCTGTCCGCCAAGGCCACCGACCCCGACGGCGACCTCGCGTCCCTCTACTTCGAGTACTGGCGGACCGGTTTCAGCACCACCACCAAGGTCACCGCCACAAGGCCCGCCGCCACCACTACCGGTGCCGCCTCGTGGCCGATCGCCGGCACCAAGTTCACCAACGGCTACGACTACTCCTGGCGTGTACGGGCCGAGGACGACGACGGAACCGACTCCGGGTTTGCCCCCACCTCCGGCGACGACGTCTGCCGCTTCACCTACAACACCTCCATCCCCACCACCCCCCAAGTCGTCTCCACCGTCTTCCCCGAGGACGTCGACGCCAAGGGCAACAGCGCGAACGGCACCATCTGGTCATCGGTCACCTTCGGCACCTCCGGCGCCTTCACCTTCTCGACCGCCGACACCGACGTGGTGAAGTTCGCGTACTCCTTCAACACCACCACGTACGCCAACTGGGTCTGCGCCTCCACCTCCGGCACCACCGGTGGCCCCACCGCCTCCTGCTCCACCGCCGTCACCTCGAAGACCGTCACCGGCAAGCCGACCCTGGCCGGACCCAACGTCCTCTATGTCAAGGCGTACGACGCCGCCGGCAACGCCTCCAACGCCTACAAGTACGTCTTCTACGTCACCCCCAAGGCCGTCGCCGACGGCGCCGCCGACTACACAGGCGACCAGATCCCCGACTTCGCCACCATCCGCACCACCGGCCAGCTCTTCATCGAGAACATCACCAACACCGGCACCCACGTCATCTCCACCCCCACCACCCACGACCAGGGCACCCTCCTCACCGACGCCACCTCCACCGGCCACTGGTGGAACGGCACCAGCACGTACGCCCTCATCACCCACAACGGCGACTACGCCCCCGGCGACGGCATCACCGACTTCATCGTCCGCACCCCGGACGGCGGCCTCTACCTCTACCCCGGCGACGGATACGGCGGCACCGACGTCTCCCAGCGCCAGGAGATCCAGCTCCCCGCGAACGCCCCGGACCCCGCCACCCTCACCGACATCAAGTCCATGGGCGACGCGAACGGCGACGAACAGCCGGAACTCCTCGCCGTGTCCGGCGACGCCCTGTGGATCTTCAGCGGATACAGCGGGGGCAGCTTCGCCACCGCCACCCAACTCTCCGCCACCGGCTGGTCGGGCCGCGACTTCGTCACCCTCGCCGACTTCAACTCCGACGGCACCATCGACCTGCTCTACCGCACCGCCGCCGGCAGCCTGATCCTGCGCCACTCCGCTGCCAGCGCCACCGGCACCGACTGGACCACCCTGGCCAGCCACGCCGCCAGCCTCAACGGAGACCAGCCCTACGCCACCAGTGGCTTCACCACCACCATCTATCCCTACCTGTACGGCAGCCCCGGCATGACCAGCACCGACCTCCCCGACATCTGGGCCCTCACCCCCGCCGGTCTCCTCTACCGCCTCGACGGCACCGCCACCGGCATCGGCGCCACCACCTCCACCGGAAAAACCCTCCCCGTCGGAGCCATCGGCTAGCCGCACGCACGTCTTCATCGCGTTCCGGTCCCGCCCACCTACGTACGAGGAGGAGCGGGACCGGTAGCCGTTTCCGTGGGAAAGCAGCGGGGCGAGCATGGCTATGGGCGTGATCAGGGCGAGCGTCCCGGACTGCGGCACAGCGGGCACTGATCATAGGATTCGGACAAATCGCCCCGCTCGGGCAGCGTCTGACTGAGCAGGGAGCCTCCGTCCGAACGGACAGGCGCAGTCTCCGTCCAGGCTGACGGGGACTGCGCCTGGCCACGCCCGAGGGATAAGCCGTGACCCAGTCTCCGTCGCCCGGTGCACCTCAAGCCCGCATTCCCGGACCCCAGCAGCCCCTGTCGTCGTACGTCCCGATCCGCGCCGGACTCTGGAAGCGCTGCCTGTGGGGCGGGCTCGCGCTCTGGATGCTGACCGGGATCGTCACGTACGCGACCAAGAACACCACCCTGCTGCCGACTTTGATCCTGCTCGGCAGCTTTCTGGTCCCCGTCACCTTCGTGCTGTGGGCGTACGAGCGGCACGGCCGCGACCTGGGCGTGAGCCTCATCCTCGGCTGCTTCCTGACCGGCGGGACGCTGGGCGTGCTGGGCGCGTCGGTCATGGAGTACTACCTGCTGCACCCCTCCTTGTGGATGTACGTCGGCGTCGGGCTGATCGAGGAGGCGGTGAAGCTCGCGGCGCTGATGTTCATGCTGCGTCGGTACCCCCGGATCCACGGGCTGCGGGCCGGGCTCGTGCTCGGCGCGACCGTCGGGTTCGGCTTCGCGGCCCTGGAGAGCGCGGGGTACGCGTTCAACGCCGCCGTCTCACTCAAGGGCGTCGACCTGCGCGCACTCCTGGAGACCGAGATCCTGCGCGGGGTGCTCGCCCCCTTCGGGCACGGCCTGTGGACCGCGATCGCGGGCGCGGTGCTGCTCGCCTACCGCCGCCCGAACGGGCGCTTCCAGTTCAACCGGCCCGTGCTCGGCACCTACCTCGGCGTCGCGCTCCTGCACGCGCTGTGGGACTCGACGCACGGCATCGCGCTGTGGCTGGTGGCGCGGCTGACCGACACCGGCCTGGAGAAGGCGCTGTTCGCGCAGGGCTACATCCCGCAGCCCACCGCCGAGCAGAAGCATCTGTTCACGCTGTTCTCGATCGGCGCCATGGTCATCGTCTCGCTCGCCGGCATCGGCTGGGTGCGCTCGCTGGCCCGCCGGGACCCCACTTGGAGAAGTACCCCCTAGGGGTATAGCCTGCGTATCAGGAGGAAACCCTGGAGACACAGGACTCCTCCCTCGTCTACGTACGCACGTCCGACCTGCCTCAATGAGGAGTAACGCCATGACCGCGCAGACCGACACCCAGGGTTTTGTCACGACCGTCTACCAGGTGAGCGGAATGAGCTGCGGGCACTGTGAGGGCTCCGTCTCCGGAGAGCTCTCCGGGATCGCCGGTGTCAGCTCGGTGAAGGCGGTGGCCTCCACCGGCGAGGTCACCGTGGTCTCCGCCGCCCCACTGGACGAGGACGCGGTGCGCGCCGCGGTCGACGAGGCGGGCTTCGAGCTCGTCGGCAAGGCCTGAGCGGACCTCCGCGTATCACCTAGCTCTCCCCACCGGGCCGTACCGACCAGCTGATACTGGCTCCGTACGGCCCGGATCTTTCCTTGGAGCCGGACCATGACCACCGCAGCACCCGAGACACCCGAGACGCCCATGACGGAGACCGCCGCCACATCGGAGGTCGAACTCGCCATCGGGGGCATGACCTGCGCCTCCTGCGCGGCTCGCGTCGAGAAGAAGCTCAACCGCATGGACGGCGTCACCGCCACCGTCAACTACGCGACGGAGAAGGCGAAGGTCTCCTACCCCGCCGAGGTGCGGGTCGCCGATCTGATCGCCACCGTGGTGAAGACCGGGTACACGGCCGAGGAGCCCGCACCGCCGGAGCCCGCGGCGGACGCCGTCGGCGAGCGCGACCCCGAACTGGCCTCCCTGCGCGAGCGGCTCGTCGTCTCCGTCCTCCTCGCCCTCCCCGTCGTCCTTCTGTCGATGATCCCGGCGCTGCAGTTCGACAACTGGCAGTGGCTGGCGCTGACGCTCGCCGCGCCCGTCGTCGTGTGGGGCGGACTCCCGTTCCACAAGGCCGCGTTCACCAACGCGCGGCACGGCGCGGCCACCATGGACACCCTCATCTCGATCGGCACGCTGGCCGCGTTCGGCTGGTCCCTGTGGGCGCTGTTCTTCGGCGACGCGGGCACGGAGGGCATGCACGGCATGCCGGGCATGGAGGAGAGTTACTCGTTCACCGTCTCCCGTACGGAGGGGACGTCGGCGATCTACCTCGAAGTCGCCGCCGGTGTCATCGCGTTCATCCTGCTCGGCCGCTATCTGGAGGCCCGCTCCAAGCGGCAGGCGGGTGCCGCGCTGCGGGCGTTGATGGAACTGGGCGCGAAGGACGTGTCCGTGCTGCGGGACGGCCGTGAAGTACGCGTTCCGGTGGACCTGTTGGCCGTCGGGGACCGTTTCGTCGTACGGCCCGGCGAGAAGATCGCCACGGACGGCACCGTCGTCGAGGGCGCTTCGGCCGTCGACGCCTCCATGCTGACCGGCGAGTCGGTGCCGGTCGACGTGTCGACCGGTGACGCGGTGACCGGCGCGACCGTGAACGCCGGGGGCCGGCTGGTCGTCGAGGCGAGCCGGGTCGGCGCGGACACCCAGCTCGCGCGCATGGCGCGGCTCGTCGAGGACGCGCAGAACGGCAAGGCCGAGGTGCAGCGGCTCGCCGACCGGATATCCGGGATCTTCGTGCCCGCGGTGCTGCTGATCGCGCTCGGCACCTTCGGGGTGTGGCTGGCGGTCACGGGTGACACGGTCGCCGCCTTCACCGCCTCCGTCGCGGTGCTGATCATCGCCTGCCCGTGCGCGCTGGGGCTCGCCACGCCGACCGCCCTGATGGTCGGCACGGGGCGCGGCGCGCAGCTCGGCATCCTCATCAAGGGGCCCGAGGTCCTGGAGTCCACCCGCCGCGTCGACACCGTCGTCCTGGACAAGACCGGGACCGTGACGACGGGACGGATGAAACTTCAAGAGGTCTACGTCGTCGGCGGCACCGCCGAGAACGACGTTCTGCGGCTCGCAGGCGCCCTGGAGCACGCCTCCGAGCATCCGATTGCCCGCGCGGTCGCCGCAGGCACTCAGGAGCGCGTTGGCGCGTTTTCGCCGCCGGAGCACTTCACGAACGTTCCGGGCCGGGGTGTGCGCGGGCGCGTGGAGGGTCACGAGGTCACGGTGGGCCGCTTCGAGGACGCGCTCCCCGCCGAGTTGGCCCGCGCCAAGTCCGCGGCCGAGGCGGAAGGGCGCAGCGCCGTCGTGGTCACCCGGGACGGTACGGCGATCGGTGTGCTGACCGTCGCCGACGAGGTCAAGGAGACCAGCGCCGAGGCCGTACGCGCACTGCGCGCCCTCGGGCTCACGCCGGTGCTGCTGACCGGTGACAGCCTGGCGGTCGCCCGGTCCGTGGCGCGGGCCGTCGGGATCGACGCCGGGGATGTGATCGCCGAAGTGCTGCCCGAGGGCAAGGTCGACGTCGTCAAACGGCTCCAGGGCGAGGGGCGGAGCGTCGCGATGGTGGGGGACGGGGTGAACGACGCGGCTGCCCTTGCCACCGCCGATCTGGGTCTCGCGATGGGCACGGGCACGGACGCGGCGATCGAGGCGAGCGATCTGACGCTCGTGCGCGGGGATCTGCGGGTGGCCGCGGACGCGATCCGGCTGTCGCGCCGGACCCTCGCCATCATCAAGGGCAATCTCGTCTGGGCGTTCGGATACAACGTGGCGGCGCTGCCGCTGGCGGCGGCCGGGCTGCTCAACCCCATGATCGCGGGAGCGGCGATGGCCTTCTCGTCGGTGTTCGTGGTGACGAACAGTCTCCGGCTCAAGGCATTCTCATGATGTTCGATCGGGAGCCCCCCTAGAGTCCGGAGAGCGCCTCACCTAAGCTCTTCACAAGGCTCGCGCATCTTCCTTACGCTAGGGCCCGATTCACAAATGGGTCTCTTGCCTATCTTCAGGACATATGCAAGAGACGCAGGTCACAGTGCTGTGAACGTAACCATCGAAGGGGTTCGTGAGTCTAAGTTGGCGATGTCAGAAGCGTCTTGGGGGGCGTGACTGACATCTGGGGATGTCTTGGGGGACGTCCCTGGAACTGCGTTGCCGGGGCACGTACACCGGGGAGCTTTGAGCGGCCCTCCCGGAGGTACGCGTCCCGGCCAACCGCACCGACGTGACCGAAGTTTTGCTCGTTTTGCTCGCAACCAGTTCGCAACCCGTTCGTAGCAAGATCACTTCGTAGCACGATCACAGCGATTCAGGCGCTGTCCATAGACGCCCGGCCGGATCCCGTGGGGGGAATCCGCACCGGGACAAGGAAAGCGCCCTGACTGCCGGCCCGTGGGGGGACCGGTAGCAGGGCGCTTTCCGTATTTCTGAGGCTCGGTTCGCCTCCGGGCGAAGAAGCCTGGGTCAGCGGCTCTCGACCGGGACGAAGTCGCGCAGGACCTCGCCCGTGTAGATCTGGCGGGGACGGCCGATGCGGGAGCCGGGCTCCTTGATCATCTCGTGCCACTGGGCGATCCAGCCCGGGAGGCGGCCGAGGGCGAAGAGGACCGTGAACATCTCGGTCGGGAAGCCCATGGCGCGGTAGATCAGGCCGGTGTAGAAGTCCACGTTCGGGTAGAGGTTGCGCGAGACGAAGTAGTCGTCGGAGAGCGCGTGCTCCTCCAGCTTGAGGGCGATGTCCAGCAGCTCGTCGGACTTGCCGAGGGCCGAGAGGACATCGTGCGCGGCGGCCTTGATGATCTTCGCGCGGGGGTCGAAGGACTTGTACACCCGGTGGCCGAAGCCCATCAGGCGGACGCCGTCCTCCTTGTTCTTCACCTTGCGGATGAAGGAGTCGACATCGCCGCCGTTGGCCTGGATGCCTTCCAGCATCTCCAGGACGGACTGGTTGGCACCGCCGTGCAGCGGGCCCCAGAGGGCGGAGATGCCGGCCGAGATCGAGGCGAACATGTTCGCCTGCGAGGACCCGACCAGGCGGACCGTGGAGGTCGAACAGTTCTGCTCGTGGTCCGCGTGCAGGATGAGCAGCTTGTCCAGCGCGGAGACGACGACCGGGTTGAGCTCGTACTCCTGCGCCGGGACCGAGAACGTCATACGGAGGAAGTTCTCGACGTACCCGAGGTCGTTGCGCGGGTAGACGAAGGGGTGGCCGATCGACTTCTTGTAGGCGTACGCCGCGATCGTCGGAAGCTTGGCGAGAAGGCGGATGGTCGAGAGGTGCCGCTGCTTCTCGTCGAACGGGTTGTGACTGTCCTGGTAGAACGTCGACAGGGCGCTGACCACCGACGACAGCATCGCCATCGGGTGGGCGTCGCGCGGGAAGCCCTGGTAGAAGCGCTTGACGTCCTCGTGCAGCAGGGTGTGCTGCGTGATCTCGTTCTTGAAGGTGGAGAGCTCGTCCACGTTCGGCAGCTCGCCGTTGATCAGCAGCGAGGCCACCTCAAGGAAGGTGGACTGCTCGGCCAGCTGCTCGATCGGATAGCCGCGGTACCGGAGGATGCCCTCCTCACCGTCGAGGTAGGTGATCGCGGATTTATATGCGGCGGTGTTCCCGTATCCGCTGTCCAGCGTCACCAGACCGGTCTGGGCGCGCAGCTTCCCGATGTCGAAGCCCTTGTCGCCGACGGTGCTGTCGATCACCGGGTAGGTGTACTCGCCATCGCCGTAACGCACTACTACAGAGTTGTCGCTCACGTCATCCCTCACCGACGTTGTCCCTCTTCTTCGAGGTGCCCTGACTGTCTCTACCATCCCCCATTTGGCCCTGGAGAGTGCACTCGGGGTCGACCATTGGGCCTATTGGCGGCACTGAGTGCCGCCAACCTACTCATCCTGCCCCCCTTCGCCCTGGTTCCGGAAGTGCTGTGTGACCTTTGCGACTCGTTTGATCGATCATTTTTACGGAGGGCGCGTACGGGGATCTCCGCGGAGGCTTCCGGGAGACCGAGGGGCCGTCAGAAACGGGCCTGCGCCAGGCGGAAGTCCAGCGCCGTGCACCGCCGTCCGGCGGACACCGTGCGGACCGCCTGGCCTATCGCCTTGCGGGAGCCGACCAGGACGACCAGCTTCTTCGCGCGGGTGACGGCCGTGTAGAGGAGGTTGCGCTGCAGCATCATCCACGCGCCCGTGGTCACCGGGATCACCACCGCCGGGTACTCGCTGCCCTGGGAGCGGTGGATGGTCACCGCGTACGCATGGGCCAGCTCGTCCAGTTCGTCGAAGTCGTACGGCACCTCCTCGTCCTCGTCCGTCAGCACTGTCAGACGCTGCTCCTCCTCGTCGAGGGAGGTGACGACGCCGACCGTGCCGTTGAAGACGCCGTTCGTGCCCTTCTCGTAATTGTTGCGAATCTGGGTGACCTTGTCGCCCACACGGAAGACCCGTCCGCCGAAGCGCTTTTCGGGAAGGTCCGGGCGGGCGGGTGTGATGGCCTGCTGGAGCAGGCCGTTCAGGGCTCCCGCTCCCGCCGGGCCCCGGTGCATCGGCGCGAGGACCTGCACGTCGCGGCGCGGATCGAGCCCGAACCTGGCCGGAATCCGCCGTGCCGCCACGTCCACCGTGAGCCGGCCGGTCTCCTCGGTGTCGTCCTCGACGAAGAGGAAGAAGTCCTTCATGTTCTCCGTGTGCGGGTGCTGCCCCGAGTTGATCCGGTGCGCGTTCGTCACCACCCCGGACTGCTGGGCCTGGCGGAAGACACGGGTGAGGCGGACCGCGGGGACCGGGCCGCCGTCGGCGAGCAGATCGCGCAGCACCTCTCCTGCGCCGACGCTGGGGAGCTGGTCGACGTCTCCCACGAAGAGGAGGTGGGCGCCCGGAGGCACCGCCTTGACCAGCTTGTTGGCAAGAAGGAGGTCGAGCATCGAGGCCTCGTCCACAACCACCAGGTCGGCATCCAGCGGCCGGTCCTTGTCGTACGCCGCGTCGCCGCCCGGCTTCAGCTCGAGGAGCCGGTGCACGGTGGAGGCGTCGGCCCCGGTCAGCTCGGCGAGACGCTTGGCGGCGCGGCCCGTGGGGGCGGCCAGGACGACCTTCGCCCGCTTGGCGCGCGCCAGTTCCACGATCGAGCGGACCGTGAACGACTTGCCGCAGCCGGGGCCGCCGGTGAGCACGGCGACCTTCTTGGTGAGCGCGAGCCGGACCGCCTCCTCCTGCTCGGGCGCCAACTCCGTGCCCGTACGCCCCTTCAGCCAGGTCAGTGCCTTGTCCCAGGCCACGTCCCGGAAGCCGGGCATCCGGTCCTGGTCGGTGCGCAGGAGGCGCAACAGCTGGGCGGACAGGGAGAGTTCGGCGCGGTGGAAGGGGACCAGGTAGATGGCCGTCACCGGCTCGCCACCGTCCGGGCCCGGCACCTTCTCCCGGACGACGCCGGGGTCCTCGCCCTCCTCGGCGGGTGCCGCCAGCTCCGCGAGGCACTCGATGACCAGGCCCGTGTCCACCTGGAGCAGCTTCACCGCGTCCGCGATCAGCCGCTCCTCGGGGAGGTAGCAGTGGCCCTGGTCGGTGGACTGCGAAAGGGCGTACTGGAGGCCGGCCTTGACGCGCTCCGGGCTGTCGTGCGGGATGCCGACGGACTGGGCGATCTTGTCGGCGGTGAGGAAGCCGATGCCCCAGACGTCGGAGGCGAGCCGGTAGGGCTGGTTCTTGACCACGGAGATCGACGCGTCCCCGTACTTCTTGTAGATGCGGACCGCGATGGACGTGGACACCTCGACGGTCTGGAGGAAGAGCATGACCTCCTTGATCGCCTTCTGCTCCTCCCAGGCATCGGCGATCTTCTTGGTGCGCTTGGGGCCGAGCCCGGGGACCTCGATGAGCCGCTTCGGCTCCTCCTCGATGACCTGCAGCGTGTCCAGGCCGAAGTGCTGGGTGATGCGGTCGGCGAAGACCGGGCCGATGCCCTTGACCAGGCCCGAGCCGAGATAACGGCGGATGCCCTGGACGGTGGCCGGGAGCACCGTCGTGTAGTTCTCCACCGTGAACTGCTTGCCGTACTGCGCGTGGGATCCCCAGCGGCCCTCCATACGGAGCGACTCCCCCACCTGCGCGCCGAGCAGCGAGCCCACGACGGTGAGCAGGTCGCCGCCGCCGCGGCCGGTGTCGACCCGCGCGACCGTGTACCCGTTCTCCTCGTTGGCGTACGTGATCCGTTCGAGCACGCCCTCCAGAACAGCCAGCTGAGACATGATCCGACGCTACCGCCCCGCTCCGACAGCCCGGGACGCCTGTGCACAACTCCGACGCCGCCTACACGTCGGGGCGTTTCATCACAATGTGGTCTCGGGGTCTTGTCATCGCGCGTGGAATCGATTCCAATCCTCCGTGTAATCGATTCCACAGGGAGGTGGAGCGACGATGGCGAGCATCAAGGACGTTGCCGCCGAGGCCGGCGTATCCGTCGCCACGGTCTCGCGGGTCCTGAACGACCATCCGTCGGTCAGCGCGGACGCACGCGTCCGTGTGCTGACCGCCGTTGAGGCCCTGGGCTATCGTCCCAACGCCGTCGCCCGCTCGCTGCGCACGGAACGGACCCACACCCTCGGCCTGGTCATCAGCGACGTGATGAACCCGTACTTCACCGAGCTGGCCCGCTCCGTCGAGCAGGAGGCCCGTACCCTCGGCTACAGCGTGATCATCGGAAACGCCGACGAGCGGCCCGACCTTCAGGATCACCACGTACGGACCCTGCTGGACCGGCGCATCGACGGCCTGCTCGTCTCCCCCACCGACGGCGGTTCCCCCGGGATGCTGGACGCCGCGCGCGCGGGGACCCCGATGGTGTTCGTGGACCGCTGGATCCCGGGTCTCGACGTGCCCGTCGTACGGGCGGACGGGCGGGCGGCGGTACGCGATCTCGTCGCCCATCTGCACGGGCTCGGGCACCGCAGGCTCGCCATCATCACGGGCCCGGCGGCGACCACGACCGGCAACGAACGGGTCGAGGCCTTCAGGGAGGCGCTGGCCGACTACGGACTGCCCCTCCCCGACGCCTACATCGGACAGGGCGATTTCCAGGCCGAGAGCGGGCGCCGGGCCACCGAGCGGTTCCTCGGACTCCCCGCGCCGCCCGAAGTCGTCTTCGCCGCCGACAACCTGATGGCGCTCGGCGCGCTGGACGCGGTCCGCGCGCGCGGGATGCGGATTCCGGACGACATCGCGCTCGCCGCGTTCGACGACATCCCGTGGTTCGTGCACACCGATCCGCCGCTCACCGCGATCGCCCAGCCGACGGGCGAGCTGGGCCGGACCGCCGTACGCGCCCTCATCGACCGCATCGAGGGGCGGCCACCGCAGTCGGTCACCCTCCCCGCCCGTCTCGTCGTACGCCGCTCGTGCGGCGAGGCCCCCGTCACAGAGAGGAGCAACCCGTGAGCCGCCGCCCAGACGAGTTGCCCGGTAGCGACTCGGACGAGTCACCTCGCACCGATTCCAACAAGTTGCCGCATGCCGAGTCAGGCGAACTGCTGCGTATCGAGGGCATGCGCAAGACCTTCCCCGGCGTCGTCGCGCTCGACAGCGTGGACTTCGATCTGCGTCGCGGTGAGGTGCACGTGCTGCTCGGCGAGAACGGCGCCGGCAAGAGCACCCTCATCAAGATGCTCTCCGGCGCCTACCACCCCGACGCCGGGCGGATCCTCGTAGACGGCAAGGAGGTCCGTATCCAGGGGGCGCAGGACTCCGAGCGTCTCGGGATCGCGACCATCTACCAGGAGTTCAATCTCGTCCCCGATCTGACGGTCGCCGAGAACATCTTCCTGGGGAGGCAGCCGCGCCGCTTCGGGATGATCGACCGGAAGACGATGGAGGCCAGGGCCGCCCTGCTCCTTGAGCGGGTCGGAGTAAACGTTTCCCCCCGCGCGCGGGTGCGTGAACTCGGTATCGCACGCCTGCAGATGGTCGAGATCGCGAAGGCGCTGAGCCTCGACGCGCGGGTCCTGATCATGGACGAGCCGACCGCGGTGCTCACCTCCGAGGAGGTCGAGAAGCTCTTCGCGATCGTGCGCAGGCTGCGCGAGGACGGTGTCGGCATCGTCTTCATCACGCACCACCTGGAGGAGATCGCCGCGATCGGAGACCGGGTCACGGTCATCCGGGACGGCAGGAGTGTCGGCCAGGTGCCCGCTTCCACGCCCCAGGACGAGCTCGTACGGCTCATGGTGGGCCGTTCCATCGAGCAGCAGTATCCGCGTGAACGGGCGAAGGCCGGGGCCGCGTTGCTGAACGTCGAGGGGCTCACCAGGGACGGCGTCTTCCACGACGTGAGCTTCGAGGTGCGGGCCGGTGAGGTAGTCGGTATCGCCGGGCTCGTGGGGGCCGGACGTACGGAGGTCGTCCGGGCCGTCTTCGGTGCCGATCCGTACGACAAGGGGGCTGTCAGGGTCTCCGGTGCCCCGGTTCCCAGGCACGACGTCGGCGCGGCGATGACCGCGGGCATCGGGCTGGTGCCCGAGGACCGCAAGGGCCAGGGCCTGGTGCTCGACCAGTCGGTGGAGGAGAACCTCGGGCTCGTGACCATGCGGGCCGCCACCAGGGGCGGGCTCGTGGACCTCAGGGGCAGCGCGAGGCCGCCGCCCGGATCGCCGGGCAGTTGGGCGTGCGGATGGCCGGACTCGGCCAGCATGTACGGACGTTGTCCGGCGGCAACCAGCAGAAGGTCGTCATCGGCAAGTGGCTGCTCGCCGACACCAAGGTGCTGATCCTCGACGAGCCGACGCGCGGCATCGACGTCGGCGCCAAGGTCGAGATCTACCAGTTGATCAACGAGTTGACGGCCGCCGGAGCCGCGGTGCTCATGATCTCCAGCGATCTGCCCGAGGTCCTCGGCATGAGCGACCGGGTGCTGGTGATGGCACAGGGCCGGATCGCGGGCGAGCTGTCCGCCGACGAGGCCACCCAGGACTCCGTGATGGCACTCGCCGTCAGCACACCAACCCAAGCAACTACCGCTGTGGAGGGCCACCGTGGCCACTGACACGCTGAAGAGCACGACGGGCGCGAGTGGCGTCTCGGGAATCCGCCGGCTCCTGCTCGACAACGGCGCGCTCACCGCGCTCATCGTCCTGGTCATCGCCATGTCGGCGCTGTCCGGCGACTTCCTGACCACCGACAACCTCCTGAACGTCGGCGTGCAGGCGGCCGTGACCGCCATCCTCGCCTTCGGCGTCACCTTCGTGATCGTCTCGGCGGGCATCGACCTGTCGGTCGGCTCGGTGGCGGCCCTGTCCGCCACGGTCCTTGCCTGGAGCGCCACTTCACATGGTGTGCCGGTCGTCCTGGCCGTTGTGCTGGCCATCGCCACCGGCATCGCGGCCGGCCTGGTCAACGGCTTCCTGATCGCCTACGGCAAGCTGCCGCCGTTCATCGCGACGCTGGCCATGCTGTCGGTGGCCCGCGGTCTGTCCCTGGTGATCTCGCAGGGCTCCCCGATCGCCTTCCCCGACTCGGTGTCGCACCTCGGCGACACCCTGGGCGGCTGGCTGCCGGTGCCGGTCCTCGTCATGATCGTGATGGGGCTCGTCGCGGCCTTCGTGCTCGGCCGGACGTACATCGGCCGGTCCATGTACGCGATCGGCGGCAACGAGGAGGCCGCTCGTCTGTCGGGTCTGCGCGTGTCCAGGCAGAAGCTCGCCATCTACGCCCTCTCCGGTGTCTTCGCCGCCGCCGCGGGCATCGTCCTCGCCTCCCGGCTCTCCTCCGCGCAGCCGCAGGCCGCCGACGGTTACGAACTGGACGCGATCGCCGCGGTCGTCATCGGCGGCGCCTCCCTCGCGGGCGGCACCGGCAAGGCGTCCGGGACGCTGATCGGCGCGCTGATCCTGGCGGTGCTGCGCAACGGGCTCAACCTCCTTTCCGTGTCCGCCTTCTGGCAGCAGGTCGTCATCGGTGTCGTGATCGCGCTCGCGGTGCTGCTCGACACCGTGCGCCGCAAGGCGGGTGCCACGCCGGTGGCCGCCGGCGCGGGCGGCGGCAAGGGCAAGCAGGCGACGACGTACGTGCTCGCGGCCGTGGTCACGGTGGCGATAGTCGGCGCGACCTCCTTCCTGCACAACGACTCCTCGGGCGCGAAGCCCAAGGTCGGCCTGTCCCTCTCCACGCTCAACAACCCGTTCTTCGTGCAGATCCGGGCGGGCGCCCAGGCCGAGGCGAAGAAGCTGGGCCTGGACCTGACGGTCACCGACGCCCAGAACGACGCCTCCCAGCAGGCCAACCAGCTGCAGAACTTCACCAGTTCGAACTACGGCGCGATCATCGTCAACCCCGTGGACTCGGACGCGGCGAGCAACTCGGTGAAGGCCGCGGACAAGGCGAAGATCCCCGTGATCGCCGTCGACCGAGGCGTCAACGAGGCGGCCGTGGACACGCTGGTCGCCTCCGACAACATCGCCGGTGGTGAACTCGCCGCCAAGACCATCGCGGAGAAGCTCGGCGGCACCGGCAAGATCGTGATCCTGCAGGGCCAGGCGGGCACCTCCGCGGCCCGCGAGCGCGCCCAGGGCTTCGCCGACGGTCTCAAGGCCTATCCCGGCATCCAGGTACTCGCCCAGCAGCCGGCCGACTTCGACCGCACCAAGGGCCTCGACGTGATGTCGAACCTGCTCCAGGCCCACCCCGACGTCCAGGGCGTCATCGCCGCCAACGACGAGATGGCGCTCGGCGCGATCAAGGCACTGGGCTCCAAGGCCGGCAAGTCGGTCTCGGTCGTCGGCTTCGACGGCACCCCCGACGGTCTGACGGCGGTCAAGCAGGGCAGCCTGTACGCGTCCGTGGCGCAGCAGCCGAGTCAGCTCGGCAGGATCGCCGTGGACAACGCGCTGCGCGCCGCCCAGGGCAAGAAGGTGGAGACGACGGTGAAGGTGCCGGTGAAGGTGGTCACGAAGGAGAACGTGGCCGGGTTCACCGGCTGACAGCGGTCAAGTCACCATTGTGGGGAGACACTTCATGTACGACTACGACCTGCTGGTCGTGGGTTCGGCCAACGCCGACCTGGTGATCGGTGTCGAGCGGCGGCCTGCTGCCGGGGAGACGGTGCTCGGCTCCGACCTGACCGTCCACCCCGGTGGCAAGGGTGCGAACCAGGCGGTCGCCGCCGCCCGACTCGGCGCCAGTACGGCCTTGTTGGCCCGCGTCGGCAACGACGCGCACGGTCGGCTGCTGCTGGACTCGCAGCGGGCGGCCGGTGTCGACACCGTGGGCGTCCTGGTCGGCGGAGCCCCCACCGGGGTCGCGCTGATCACGGTGGACCCGTCCGGGGACAACAGCATCGTGGTCTCGCCCGGCGCGAACGGGCGGCTGACGCCCGGAGACGTCCGCGCGGCCGGGAGCCTCTTCCAGGCCTCCCGGGTGGTCTCGGCGCAGCTGGAGATCCCGTTGGAGACGGTCGTGGAGGTCGTACGGAATCTCGCCGACGACAGCCGCTTCGTACTGAATCCCTCACCGCCCAGGCCGCTGCCCCGCGAGGTACTGGCGGCCTGCGACCCGCTGATCGTGAACGAGCACGAGGCGCGGGTGCTGATCGGCGCGGACACGGGTCCGGAGCCCGAGGACTGGGCGCGGAGCCTGCTTGCTCTCGGCCCGAGTTCCGTGGTCATCACGCTGGGCGAGCAGGGCGCGCTGGTCGCCCAGCGGGCCGGGGCCCGGGTGCGGGTGCCGTCCGTGCGGGTCGAGGCCGTGGACACGACCGGGGCGGGCGACGCGTTCACCGCGGCACTGGCCTGGCGGCTGGGGCGTGGGGAGTCGCTGGCAGAGGCCGCCGCGTACGCCGCCCGGGTCGGGGCCGTGGCGGTCACACGGGCCGGTGCGCAGGAGTCCTTCCCGACGGCGGAGGAGGTCGCTTCTCTGTGAAGAAGGCCGGGATTCTGAACCGTCATCTCGCGGGCGCACTGGCCGAGTTGGGCCATGGGGACGGGGTGCTGGTGTGCGACGCGGGGATGCCGATACCGGCGGGGCCGCGGGTCGTGGACCTGGCCTTCCGGGCCGGCGTACCGTCCTTCGCCGAGGTACTCGACGGGCTGCTGGACGAGCTGGTGGTGGAGGGTGCCACCGCCGCGCATGAGGTCAGGAAGGCCAACCCGGAGGCCACGGCGCTGCTGGAAGCGCGCTTCCCGGGGCTGTGGACGGTCTCGCACGAGGAGCTGAAGGCGTTGTCGGCGGGGGCGCGGTTGGTCGTGCGGACCGGGGAGGCCCGGCCGTACGCGAATGTGCTGCTGCGGTGCGGGGTGTTCTTCTGACCTTCTGACCAAGGCCCTCGAATCAGGCCTGGTCGGACGAGTCTTAGTCAGGCATGGTCAGACAAGTCTTCCGGACCCGGCCTTCTGGACCCGGTTCTCCGGACACGGTTTTCCGGACCAGAAAATGTTTCGAGGGGGACCCGGTCCGTCGACCGGGTCCCCCTCGGGTTCCCCTCCACATCAGAACCCCCGCGATCCCCCCAGATCCCCCTCCAGAAGTCCTGATGCCATGTACGACCCGCAGAGTGGCGAAAGGGTTGCACGGAGTTCCGAGATTCTTTTGGCGGACACCGGTGGCGGCGTCGGCCCCACGGTGGCATGCGGCGGCCGGCGGCGTCGGTCAGAGGGAGTTCCGGGCGCGCAGGGTCCGGGAGGGAACCGCTCGCGCTCCTCGGTTCATCCCGTGCTGTCGAGGCGGGCCAGTTCCTCGGCGGACAGCTTCAGGTCCACCGCGCCGACTGAATCGCGGATGGTCTCGGGGCGGGAGGAACCCGGAATCGGGATCACCACCGGCGCCTTGGCCAGCGTCCACGCAAGGGAGACCTGCTGCGGGCTCACTCCGTGCGCCTGCGCCACGTCGGTGAACACCGTGAACCGTGAGCCGAGGTCACCGGCGCGCGAGATCCCGCCCAGCGGGCTCCACGGCAGGAAGGCAATGCCCAGTTCCGCACACAGCTCCAACTCCGGCTCGCTGGACCGGAACGCGGGCGAGAACTGATTCTGTACGCTCACCAGCCGGCCGCCGAGGATCTCGTTGGCCAGCCGGATCTGGTCGGGATCGGCGTTGGAGACGCCCGCGAAACGGATCTTGCCGGCGTCCAGCAGATCGCGGATCGCCCCGACCGACTCCGCGTAGGGGACCGTCGGGTCCGGCCGGTGGAACTGGTAGAGGCCGATGGCCTCGACGCCAAGCCGCTTGAGCGAGGCGTCGCAGGCCGCCTTCAGGTACTCCGGCGAGCCGTTCAAGGTCCACGAGCCGTCGCCCGGACGCAGGTGACCGCCCTTCGTCGCGATCAGCACGTCCGATGTGTCGCCGCCGAAGCCGGCCACCGCGCGCGCGATCAGGGATTCGTTGTGGCCGACCTCGTCGGCGTCCCGGTGATAGGCGTCGGCGGTGTCGATCAGCGTCACGCCCGCCTCCAGGGCGGCGTGGATCGTTGCGACCGAACGCTGTTCGTCGGGCCGCCCCTCGATGGACATGGGCATACCGCCCAGACCGATCGTGCTGACCTGGACGTCTCCGATGGTGCGTGTCTGCATGGGAGGTTCCTCCTGGAAATCTTTCGGTATGTCTAGCTTCCACCGCACCGTTTAAGCTGTCCAACATAAGAATCTGATCCCTTTGAGCAGCGCTGGTGATGAATCATGGAACTCCGGCAACTCGAGTACTTCGTCGCCGTCGCGGAGGAGTGCCATTTCACGCGGGCGGCCAAACGCATGCATGTCGCGCAGTCCGGGCTGTCCGCCTCGATCCGCTCGCTCGAGCGGGAACTGGGTGCCTCGCTGTTCCTGCGCAGTACCCGGCAGGTCGAGCTGACCGCCGCCGGCCGGGCACTGCTGGTCGAGGCCCGGCGGGCGCTGTCGGCCACCGACGCCGCCAAGGACGCCGTAGCTGCCGTACAGGGTCTGCTGCGCGGCAGCCTGGCGATCGGCTCCCTGCAGTGCCTGCACGCGGTGCACCTTCCGAGCGTGCTCGCCCGCTTCCGAGCCTCGTACCCCGGCGTGGAGATCGGGCTGCGTCAGGGAGCCTCCGGTGAGCTGATCGACCACGTGCGCGCGGGCCGGCTGGACCTGGCGTTCGTCTCCCGCCCGGCCCGGTGCCCGGACGACGTCCTGGTGGAGCCGCTGGCCGGCGAGCCGATCGTGCTCGCCTGCGCGCTCGAGCATCCGTACGCCGGCCGGGCGCAGGTCGCTCTGGCCGAGTTGCGCGACGAGGAGTTCGTGGACTTCCACCCGGACTGGGGCACCCGGGACCTGGTGGACAGCCTGCTGGCCGCGGCGGACGTCGAGCGCCATGTCTCACTGGAGGTGACCGACACCCACTCCCTGCTGGACCTGGTCACGTGCGGGCTCGGCGTGGCACTCGTGCCGCAGTCCTTCGCGGTCAAGACCGATCGCGTGCGCTTCGTCGGGCTCGCGGGGGACCTGCCGGCGTGGGAGACGGTGACCGTCATGGGCAGTCCGACAAGTGCGGCTGCCGCCGCACTGCTGCGCGAGGTCCAGGCGGCGAAGAGCGGCCGCCCCTCTGCCGCCGCCATCGCGGACTGATCGGCACCCTCAAGGGACTCGCGCACTGTTCTGCCAGCGGCAGAACACCGGCCGGACCGGGCTCGACGATCACTACAGTCCAGTCTCATGACGACCATCACGACGCTTACGGTCGAGTATCCGGCCGACGGTTTGACGATGATCGGGCACCTCGCGCTCCCGGCCGGTGTCGACCGCAGGCCCGCGGTGCTGCTCGGACCAGAGGGCGTGGGGCTCAGCGACGTCGATCGCCGCCGGGCCGATGCTCTCGCCGAGCTGGGATACGTAGCGCTGGCCTTCGACCTTCACGGCGGGCGCTATTTGGCCGACCCCGAGGAGATGCTGGCCCGTTGCCTGCCGCTGCTCGCTGATCCCGACCGGATGCGGGGCATCGGCCATGCGGCGCTCGACGTGTTGCGCACCGAATCGCGGGCCGACCTCGACCGGATCGCCGCCATCGGCTACGGCACCGGAGGCGCCGTCGGGCTGGAACTCGGGCGCGACGGCGTCAACCTGCGCGCGATCGGGACTGTCAACGCGGTGACCACGGGCCGACCGGGCGAGGCGGCGCGCATTCGCTGCCCGGTGTGGGTCGGCGTCGGGTCGGAAGACCCGATCATGGCGCCCGCACAACGGGACGCGTTCACCGCCGAGATGCAGGCCGCAGGCGTCGATTGGCGCCTCACGGTCTACGGCGGCGCCTTGCACGCCTTCCACCACCCGCCGGTCGACCACCCCACGGTCCCCGGCGTCGGCTACCACCAACAGCACGCGCGGCGAGCCTGGCGCGACGTCGTCGACCTGCTCGCCGAGTGTCTGCCCGTGACGGAAGATCTGCGGGCATGACCCGGGCACAGGACCTGGCGCCAGGCCTGGTCCGTGCCTGGCACTCACAGTCCCCACGAGCGGGGCCCGGGACGAACAGAGCCCTGCCCCACCCCGCGACGGCGGAGGTGGGGCAGGGGGAGGGGGAGGGGGAGGGGCAGAGGCAGGGGCAAGGGCGCGGGCACGGTGTCACCGGCCGTTGCGCCTCCCCCGCTGCAAGAGCGTTCGGCGGACCCCGCTGCAAGAGCGTTCGGCGGACGAGGCCGGCCACCGAACAGTCATGGCCACGGCCACCGAACAGTCACGGCCACCGAACAGTCCCGTTCACGGCCACCGAACAGTCACGGTCACCGAACGGTGACGGTCACCGACTTCGAGACCGTCTTGCCGTCGACGACGCGCAGGGTCTCCGTCCCCTTGGTCTTGACCTTGTCGGTGATCTTGTAGGTGCCCTTCTTGACGGTGGTGCTCTCCAGGGTGACCCACTTGCCGTTGACCTTCTCCTGCAGCGTCACCTTGCTGCCGTCCTTCAGGCCGGTGACACGGCCGGTGATGGCTATCGACTGGCCCGTCTTCGCCTTGGTGGTGCTGGCCGAGACGGTGATGGCGGGAGCCTTCGCCGTCGGTACGGCGGCGTTGGCGGCCGTGGCGCCCCCGGCGACGAGTGCGGCGGTGGCGAGGGAAACAGCGGCGATTCGAACGTTCACAGCGAACTCCTTGGTCAATTACCACTTCTTGGGATATTCGCCGCACACCCCTTGCGGCGAACTTGACCATAGAGACACGGCCTACGTAATTGCGGTTCCCGCCATTCGCAAGAAAGGCCAGGTCAACAGTGAAACCACAGGAAACGTGTCAGGTGAAACAACCTTGAACTGCGCGTATTTGAAGGGCCTGTGGAATTGGGCCGGAAAAAACTTCTGAAACCGACCGTGCCCCTCTGCCGGATCACCCGCCGGATCACCCGCCGGCCTTCACGCGACCGACACACTCACTGGCTGTCACCTGCCCCTGCGGCTCAACGGATCACGTGCTGCACGAACCGCGCCGCCGTCTCGGCGAGGACCTCGCGCCCGTCCCGCGCCCACAGCGTCTCGTTGAACAGCTCCACCTCGATGGGGCCCGCGTAGCCCGCCGCCTCGACGTACGAGCGCCACTGGCGCATGTCGATCGAACCGTCGCCGATCTGGCCCCGGCCGTTCAGGACTCCCGCCGGCAACGGAGTCGTCCAGTCGGCGAGCTGGAAGGTGTGGATACGCCCGCCCGCGCCCGCGCGAGCGATCTGCGCCGGGGCGTTGTCGTCCCACCAGATGTGGTACGTGTCGACGGTCACGCCCACCTGGTCCGCGGGGAAGCGTTCTGCGAGGTCCAGGGCCTGGGCGAGGGTGGAGACCACGCAGCGGTCGGAGGCGTACATGGGGTGGAGGGGCTCGATGGCCAGCCGCACGCCCTGCCCGGCGGCGTACGGACCCAGCTCTCCCAGCGCGTCGGCGATGCGCTCACGCGCCCCGTACAGATCCTTGTTGCCGACGGGCAGACCGCCGGAGACGAGCACCAGGGTGTCCGTACCCAGCGTCGCCGCCTCCTCGACCGCCGCCCTGTTGTCGGCGAGGGCCCGCGCACGCTCATCCCGGTCGATCGCCGTGAGGAATCCGCCCCGGCAGAGCGTCGTCACCGACAGGCCCGCGTCGCGGACCAGCTTGGCAGTGGCCTCGACTCCGTACGACCGGACGGGGTCACGCCAGAGACCGACGCCCGGCACGCCCAACTCCAGGCAGGCTTCGACGAGTTCCGGCAGGGACAGCTGCTTGACCGTCATCTGGTTGATACTGAAACGCTCGAGGGAATTACTCGGGGAACTCGTCCGCGGCCCGCTCAAGGAACTCGGCCCGCTCAAGGAACTCGTCCCGCTCAAGGAACTCGTCCCGCTCAAGGAACTCGTCCCGCTCGGAGAACTCGGCCCGCTCGGGGAATTACTCATTGGGGCACTCCGTACTGTGTGAGCAAGTTCTTCATCCGGGTTTCCGCGAGGGCCGGGTCCGGGAACAGGCCGAGTGTGTCGGCGAGTTCGTAGGCGCGCGCAAAATGCGGAAGTGAGCGCGCCGACTGAAGTCCGCCCACCATCGTGAAATGGGACTGGTGGCCGGCCAGCCACGCCAGGAAGACAACTCCCGTCTTGTAGAAGCGGGTCGGGGGCTGGAAAAGGTGGCGGGACAGCTCCACGGTCGGGTCGAGGAGTTCGCGGAAGCCCTTCACATCACCTGTGTCCAGCACCCGTACGGCGTCCGCGGCCAGCGGCCCCAGCGGGTCGAAGATGCCCAACAGCGCGTGACTGAAGCCCTGTTCGTCGCCCGCGATCAGCTCGGGGTAGTTGAAGTCGTCGCCGGTGTAGCAGCGCACGCCCTTCGGGAGACGGCGGCGCAGCTCGATCTCTCGCCGGGCGTCCAGGAGGGAGACCTTGATGCCGTCGACCTTGTCGGGGTGGGCCGCGATGACGTCCAGGAAGGTGTCGGTGGCGGCGTCGAGGTCGGAGGAACCCCAGTAGCCCTCCAGCGCCGGGTCGAACATCGGGCCGAGCCAGTGCAGGATCACCGGGTCGGTGGCCTGCCGGAGCAGGTGCCCGTACACCTCCAGGTAGTCCTCGGGGCCCTCGGCGGCCGCGGCGAGCGACCTCGACGCCATGAGGATCGCCTGCGCTCCCGTCCCCTCCACGAGGGCGAACTGCTCCTCGTACGCCGCCCGGACCTCTCCCGGGGAGCCGGCGGCGATCTGGTCGGTCCCCACCCCGCAGGCGATCCGCCCGCCGACGGCCCTGGCCTCGGCGGCCGACCGGCGGATGAGTTCCGCCGCGCCCGCCCAGTCGAGCCCCATCCCGCGTTGCGCGGTGTCCATCGCCTCGGCGACTCCGAGCCCGTGGGACCACAGGTGGCGGCGGAAGGCGAGGGTCGCGTCCCAGTCGACGGCGGCGGGCGAGTCGGGGGACACGTCCGCGTACGGATCGGCGACGACGTGCGCCGCCGAGAAGACCGTACGGGAGGTGAAGGGCACGCCGGTGGCAGGGACGAGGGATTCGGAGCGCGGTGTATAGGCACGCAACTCCCCTCCTACGCCGGGTAGTTGGATGGTGCTCACAGTGCGATCTCCGGTACGTCGAGACGGCGGCCCTCGGCCGAGGACTTCAGGCCCAGTTCGGCGAGCTGGACGCCCCGGGCGCCGGCGAGGAGGTCCCAGTGGT
Source organism: Streptomyces sp. NPDC005808 (assembly GCF_042871385.1). Taxonomy (NCBI): domain Bacteria; kingdom Bacillati; phylum Actinomycetota; class Actinomycetes; order Kitasatosporales; family Streptomycetaceae; genus Streptomyces; species Streptomyces sp. NPDC005808. The sequence continues at coordinate 149,765 of NZ_JBIAIK010000005.1, forward strand.
AGGGCGCGTCGGCGTACACGTGCCGGAGGAACAGCTCCCACTGGGCCTTGAAGCCGTTGTCGAACTCGGCGTTGTCGGGGACCTCCTGCCACTGGTCGCGGAAGGAGTAGGTGGCCGGGACATCAGGGTTCCAGACCGGCTTGGGAGTAGAACTCCGGTGCTGCACACGGCAGTTGCGCAGCCCGGCAACCGCCGATCCCTCCGTCCCGTCGACCTGGAACTCCACGAGCTCGTCGCGATCGACGCGTACGGCCCACGACGAGTTGATCTGGGCGACCGCGCCACCCTCCAACTCGAAGATGCCGTACGCGGAATCGTCGGCCGTGGCGTCGTAGGGCTTGTCCTGCTCGTCCCAGCGCTGCGGGATGTGGGTGGCGGTGAGTGCCTGGACGGAGGTGACCCGCCCGAAGAGCTCATGCAGCACGTACTCCCAGTGCGGGAACATGTCGACGACGATGCCGCCGCCGTCCGCGGCGCGGTAGTTCCAGGAGGGCCGCTGGGCGGACTGCCAGTCGCCCTCGAAGACCCAGTAGCCGAACTCGCCGCGGACGGACAGGATCCGGCCGAAGAAGCCGCCGTCGATGAGCCGCTTGAGCTTGAGCAGGCCGGGGAGGAAGAGCTTGTCCTGGACGACGCCGTGTTTGATGCCCTTGTCATGGGCGAGGCGGGCCAGTTCCAGGGCGCCGTCGAGGCCGGTCGAGGTCGGCTTTTCGGTGTAGATGTGCTTGCCCGCCGCGATCGCCTTCCTGAGCGCCTCCTCGCGGGCGGAGGTGACCTGCGCGTCGAAGTAGAGGTCGATGGTGGGGTCGGCCAGGACGGCGTCCAGATCCGTGGACCACTCCTCCAGGCCGTGCCGCTCGGCGAGTGCTTTCAGGGCGTGCTCGCGGCGGCCGACGAGGACGGGTTCGGGCCACAGCACGGTGCCGTCGCCCAGGTCGAGGCCGCCCTGTTCGCGCAGGGCGAGGATCGTACGGACAAGGTGCTGGCGGTAGCCCATGCGCCCTGTCACACCGTTCATGGCGATACGCACCGTCTTGCGTGTCACGTCATTCCCTTTCGCACGTGCGTTCCGCGCCCCGCGCGCCCCATCGAGGAACTGGTGAGCGTGCCAGCAAGCGCTTTCTATATGGAGAGAAGCTAGCCTCTGTCGAGTCCGTGGGACAAGACCACAGGGGGACGAGATGTTCGATCGGTCGGACGGCTGGACGCGGGGTGTGTGGTCAGGGTCGGATGTACCCGGATATGGGGGCCGTCCGAACCCCCTGCTCGCGGGAGCCCAGGACCGGCCTCCGGGAACCATGGGGGCGCACGTTTTTCACGAGGACGACAACGAGTTTCACGAGGACGACAACGAGTTGCGTGACCGGAGGACGACGAGATGACCGTGACCCTGGCGGACGTGGCGGCGCGTGCGCAGGTCTCGCCCGCGACCGTGTCCCGGGTGCTGAACGGGAACTATCCCGTCGCGGAGGCCACGCGCGAGCGAGTACTGCACGCGGTGAACGAGCTGGACTACGTGCTCAACGGGCCCGCGAGTTCCCTAGCCGCGGCGACGTCCGACCTCGTCGGGATCCTCGTCAACGACATCGCCGACCCCTTCTTCGGCATCATGGCGGCCGCGATCCAGTCGGAGATCGGCGGCCCCGGGGGCCGTGCGGGCGGGGAGCGGCTGGGGGTCGTGTGCAACACGGGCGGCTCCCCGGAGCGCGAACTGACCTACCTCACGCTCCTTCAGCGCCAACGCGCCGCCGCTGTCGTCCTCACCGGCGGCGCCGTCGAGGACCCCACGCACGCCACCGCCGTCGCCGCGAAGCTGCGCAGGCTGGCGGAGGCCGGGACCAAGGTCGTCCTCTGCGGACGCCCGCCCTCGCCCGAGGCCGCCGAGGCGATCGCCCTCACCTTCGACAACCGTGGCGGCGGTCAGGAGCTCACCGAGCATCTGATCGGCCTCGGCCACCGAAGGCTCGGCTACATCGCCGGCCCCGAGGAGCGGACGACGACCCGGCACCGCATCGAGGGCCACCGGGCCGCACTCGCCGCGCACGGAATCAAGGACGACCCGCTGAACACCGTGCACGGCCGCTACGACCGTCGCTCCGGCTACGAGGCGACCCTCGAACTCCTGCGCCGCGACCCGTCGTTGACCGCCGTCCTCGCCGCGAACGACACCGTGGCACTGGGTGCGTGTGCCGCCCTGCGGGACTCGGGACTGCGGATTCCGGACGACGTGTCCGTAGCGGGCTTCGACGACCTCCCGTTCAGCATCGATGCGGTGCCCGCGCTGACGACGGTGCGACTGCCGCTGACCGAGGCGGGGGCCCGCGCGGGCCGGATCGCCATGGGGCGCGAGGAACCGCCGCCCGGGGGGATCGCCACGGTGCGGGGGGAGTTGACGGTGCGGGGGTCGACGGGGGTTCCGCGGGCCTGAGGGTCCGGGCCCGGATTTCCTCCGTCGATGACGAGGTGGGGCGGGGCGGGGCGAGGTCACCCAGCCCACGCGGGAGGCACCCCGTCACTCACCCGTTCTCGCCTGTCGTGGCACGGACATGCATACGTTCGCCTTCGCGGCTGAACAGACTGAGAACCTCGGCCGGTTCGCTGCCGGTGCTGCCGAACCAGTGGTTGACCTGCGTGGTGAACTCGGCGACCTCGCCCGGGCCCATGACGATGTCGAGCTCGCCGAGGACCAGGCGCATGCGCCCCGAGATCACGTAGAGCCATTCGTGCCCCCCGTGCGCTCGGGGAGTCGGTGTGGCGACCTCGGCGGGGATGATGATCTTCCAGGCCTGCATGCCCGTCGGGTGCCGGGTGAGCGGCACGACCGTCCTTCCGTTGACCCTGCGTGGCTTCAGCCGTATACGGGGGTCGCCGAGTTGTGGGGCACCCACCAGATCGTCCAGAGGCACACCGTAGGCGTGCGCGAGGTGGAGCAACAGATCGAGGCTGGGACGGCGTTGGCCGGTTTCGAGCCGGGAGAGGGTGCTCTTGGAGACTCCGGTCATCTCCGCCAGCGCGGTGAGCGTGATGCCTCGCAGCGTCCGCAGCCGTTTCAGCCGCGCGCCCACCCGGTCCAGCGTCGTCGCGATGTCGGTCGAGGATGTGCTCACCCGGTGATTTCATCACCGCGTCCCAGTATCAGCAACGTTCGTTGCTTGCCCGGGGATGCCTCGTGACGCTGACCCCATGAGTGATCTCGATGAGGGAAACGATGAATCCGGCGAGCGGACATCTTCGGTTCGGTGGGCCGTAGGCAGCCTCGCGCTGTCGATGTTGTTGTCGTCACTCGGCACCAGCATCGCGAACGTCGCCCTGCCTACGTTGACCAATGCGTTCGCGGTCTCGTTCCAAGAAGTCCAATGGGTGGTCCTGTCCTACCTCCTCGCCATCACCGTCCTGATCGTCAGTGCCGGACGGCTGGGTGACGTCCTCGGCCATCGGCGGGTGCTGCTGGCTGGAATCGCCGTCTTCACGGTGGCCTCGATTCTCTGTGGTGTCGCGCCGACGCTCTGGATGCTCATCGCCGCCCGCATATTGCAGGGTGTCGGAGCAGCCGTCCTGATGGCGCTCACGATGGCACTGGTCCGCGAGACGGTTCCCGCAGCAAGGACCGGTCGCGCCATGGGGCTGCTCGGAACGATGTCCGCGGCGGGCACCGCTCTCGGCCCATCGCTCGGCGGCATCCTGATCGCCGGACCCGGCTGGCAGGCGATCTTTCTCGTCATGGCGCCACTGGGCATCGTCAATTTCCTGCTCGCTCACCGCCACCTGCCCGTCGACAGGCAGAAGCCGAAGCTCGACAGACAGAAGGCGAAGGTCGGCAGGAGCGGCAGAAGCGGCTGGAGGCGCAGGAGCGGCAGAAGCAGCTGGAGCGGCTTCGACGGCTTGGGCACACTGCTGCTCGGCCTGACGCTCGCTTCCTACGCACTCGCCGTGACGGTCGGGGGAGGTCGATTCGACCGGCTCAACGTGGCCCTGCTGTCGGCCGCCGCAGTCGGTGTGTGCCTCTTCGTACGCGCGGAGGCGAGAGCGGCATCGCCGTTGATCCGCTTGGCCGCGTTCCGCAATGTGGTGCTGAGCACCGGCCTGGCGATGAACGTGCTCGTGGCGACGGTGATGATGACGACGCTGGTGGTCGGGCCGTTCTACCTCTCCGGCGGGCTGGGGCTCAACGAAGCCCTGGTCGGAATCGTCATGTCGAGCGGCCCGGTCATCTCCGCACTGAGCGGTGTCCCCGCCGGCCGCGTTGTCGACCGCCTGGGCGCGCCATTCATGGTGGTCGCCGGACTCGTCGCGATGGCGGCCGGTTGCGTGGCCCTCTCCACGCTTCCGGCAATATGGGGACTCGTCGGCTATGTTGCCGCCCTGGCCGTCCTGACCCCCGGCTACCAGCTGTTTCTGGCAACGAACAACACTGCCGTCATGATGGACGTCCACCCGGACCAGCGGGGCGTCATCTCCGGGATTCTCGGTCTGTCGCGCAACCTGGGGCTCATTACCGGCGCGTCCGTCATGGGTGCCGTGTTCGCGTTCGCCTCGGCTGCGGGCGACATCACGACGGCGGGTTCCGAGGCCGTCGCCACGGGAATGCGGATCACCTTCGCCGTCTCGGCGGTTCTGATTGTCGTCGCGGTTGTTCTCTCCGTGGGAAGTCGCGCCTTCTCAACCCGTCCTTCGCCCGTCGGTGAGCCATCGTGACGCGTCACGGAGCCCGTGCAGCGTCACTGAGCCCGTGCAGCGTCACGGAGCCGTGAACAACGGTCCGACGACTCCCTCGCCAGGACTCGGCCGGGGATACTGGGCAGCATGCGATTGCTTCGGAGGACGGCCGGTGTCGCCGCCGGGCTGACGCTCGTGGCGGTGGCCGGGTGTACCGGGGGTGATGGTGCCGACGCCGGGAATACGGACGCGTCGGCGTCGGCGTCGACCAGCGCCGCGCCCGCCGCCCCCACCAGGACTCCCACCCCGACCCCGAAGGTCTCCGCGGACCCGGTGTCGATCCCAGGCCTGATCGAACGCAAGCACACGGGCTCGGACCTCCGGCTCGGCAACGTACTCGCCCGCACCGACGCCTACACCCGCTACGCGGTGACGTACGAGGCCAACGGGCTGACGATCTCGGGAATCATGAACATCCCCGAGGGCAAGGGCCCCTTCCCCTCCCTCGTGCTGGCGCACGGATACATCGACCCGGACGTCTACACCACCGGCCGCGGCCTGGCCCGGGAACAGGACCTCCTCGCCCGCAACGGCTACGTCGTCCTGCACACCGACTACCGCAACCACGCCACCTCGGACAACGACCCGAAGAACGACGTCAACCTCCGCCTCGGATACACCGAGGACGTCATCGGCGCCGTACTGGCCCTGCGCTCGTCCACCCGCCCGGAGATCGACGGCGACCGGATCGGCCTCCTTGGCCGGTCGATGGGCGGCGGCGTCACGTACAACACCCTGGTCGTGGCACCCGGCCTGGTCGACGCCGCCGTGGTGTTCGCACCGGTGAGCTCCCGCCCCGCCGAGAACATCGACCAGTTCCAGCGCCCTGACGACGACCCGATCGTCACCGAGATCGAGGCGGCCCACGGCACACCCGAGGAGAACCCCAAGTTCTGGCGGGAGGTCTCCCCCATCACGTACGCCGACCGCCTGAGCGAGCCGCTGCTGATCCACCACGGCACGGCCGACGACACCTGCCCCATCACCTGGTCGCGCCGGACCACCGCCGCCTTCAAGGCAGCGGGCAAGGACGTACAACTCAAGGTGTACGAGGGCGAAGGCCACACTTTCGGCCCCCGGTGGCCGGCCTCCATGGACACGACGATGGCCTTCTTCGCCCAGCACCTGCGCTGACCGGGCAAGGTTCTTGGCGCGATGTATCGGGCGGGACGGGACGAAACTGTGGACGGCGGTCAGGCCACCCCTTACGCTCGAAGGACATCTCTGACTGAGTCAACCATCCAGAGCCATCCAGAGCCGCTTCGAGAACCGCCCCGGAGCAGCCTCCAGAGCTTCCTTCGAAGGCCGTCTGTGGAGGCGTCTGCGGGGGCCGTCCGCGGGGGCCGTCCGCGGGGGCCCGTCCGCGGGGCCGCACCCAGAGCCGACCACCCGGGACCGATCATGACCGTCCAGGACATCCGCTCCTTCAACCGCTTCTACACGAACGTCATCGGCGCGCTCGACTACGGCCGCCACCTGTACGCCCCCTACACCCTCACGGAGTCCCGCGTCCTGTACGAACTCGCGCACTCCCCTCGTACGGACGCCGCCGACCTCCGCCGCGAACTCTCCCTGGACGCGGGGTACTTGAGCCGCATCCTGAACAAGTTCGAGCAGGACGGACTGGTCGAGCGAGCACCGTCCGAGAAGGACTCGCGGCGCCGTCGTGTCACGCTCACCGCGCGAGGCAGGGAGGCGGCCGGTCTGCTGGACGAGCGGGCGCGCGAGACGGTCGGTTCGCTGCTCGCCGCGGTGGCCCCGCCCGACCGGCCGCGGCTCGCGGAGGCGATGCGGACGGTACGGACGCTCCTGGGCGACGGACGGAGTGGGGCTCCCCGCCGCGAGGATGTCGTGCTGCACGAGCCGGGACCCGGCGACCTCGGCTGGATCGTGCAGCGCAACGCCGCGCTGTACGCGGCGGAGTACGGCTGGAACACCGACTACGAGGGCCTGGTGGCGAGGATCGTCGCCGACTTCGCCGAGGATCACGATCCGCACCTGGAGCGGGTGTGGATCGCCGAGCTCGACGGCCGGCGGGTGGGCTGCGTGATGTGCGTACGGGACGACGCCCCCGCGGCGGCCCGCCTCCGCCTCCTCCTGGTCGAACCGGACGCGCGCGGCCTCGGCATCGGCGATCAACTCGTCACGGCCGTCAGGGACTTCGCACGCGGCGTCGGCTACCACGACCTGGTCCTGTGGACCAACGACGTCCTCACCGCCGCCCGCCGCGTCTACCAGCGCCACGGTTTCGTCCTCGTCTCCGAGAAACCGCACCGTTCCTTCGGCGCGGATCTGGTCGGCCAGGACTGGCGCCTGGACCTGCGCGGCAACGCTGAGTGACGAGTAAAATCCGACTCATGAAGCTGGCCTTCTCCACCCTCGGTGTCCCAGGACTCCCCATCCCCGAAGTCGTACGTCTGGCCGCCACGCACGGCTACCACGGCGTGGAACTGCGCGCGCATCCGGAGGAGCCCGTGCATCCGGGCATCGGCCCGGCCGAACGGGCGGATGTGTCCGCCGAGTTCAAGGCGTCCGGCATCGAGATCCTCGGCCTGGCGGGGTACGCGCGCGTCGCCGCGCCGGGCGACGACACCGCCGTACTCGCGGAGATCCATGAACTCCTCGACCTGGCAAGGGACTTGGGTGCTCCTTTCGTGCGCGTCTTCCCGGGGGCGGGGCCCGACCAGCGCCCCGAGGAGGGGGACGCGACGGCTGCCCGGCGCCTGGGCACCGCGGCGGAGTACGCCGCCGAGGTGGGCGTACGGATCCTGCTGGAGACCCATGACTCGCACCGCACCGGCGCAGCCGCAATCCGCGTCCTCGGCCCGGTCGGCCATCGGCAGGTGGGCTCGCTGTGGGACGTCATGCACACCTGGCTGGGCGGCGAGCAGCCGCAGGCGACCTACGCGGCGCTGGCCCCCCACCTCGGCTACGTCCAGGTCAAGGACATCGCGTCCGCCGACAACACCACCCCGCTGCCGCTCGGAGCGGGCGTACTCCCGCTCACCGAGTGCGTGGAACTGCTCTCCCGCGAGGGCTGGGACGGCTGGCTGTGCTGGGAGTACGAGAAGCGGTGGTACGAGGAGGCCGCCCCGCTCGCGGACCTGCTGGGCGCGGGCCGACAGCACCTCGCCCGCCTGCTGAACGAGTCGGCGTAGGCGGGGGTGTCGCGCGGCCGCGCGGCTGATTCGGCGTAGGCGGGGGTGTCGCGCGGCTGCGCGGCTGATTCGGCGTAGGCGGGGGTGTCGCGCGGCTGCGCGGCTGATTCGGCGTAGCCGGGAGCAGGCAGATCGTGGGCCGGGCCATACGCCTAGGCCGTGCCCCGGCCTCAGCCAAGGACTCGGACCCAGACGGTCTTGCCGAACTCGCGGTCGCGGACCTCCCAGGCGTCGGACAGGGCCTCGACGAGGAGCAGGCCGCGGCCCGATGTCTCGTCGGGGTCGAAGGGCCTCACGACCGGGTGGTGGGGTGATCCGTCGGAGACCTCGACCTCGACCGCCTTCCCGCCGTCGTCGTAGGTGAGTGCCACGTCGAAGGTGCGGTCGGGGAGACGGGCGTGCCGGACCGCGTTCGTCGCCAGTTCCGAGACGATCAGAACGACGGTCTCGCAGGCGTCGTCCGGGACCGCCCAGCCGGCCAGCACGATCCGGGCACCTTGCCGGACCTCGGCGATGTTGCCGGCCACCGGCATGAACCTCCGCCCCCAGGTGCGAAGTCGGGGGTTTACGCCGTCACTTTCTGTGTTCATGCAACCACTGTCGGCCCTGGTCGCTACCGTCACCAGTGACCGAGCGTCGACCGTCGCGTCCGGCAACTGGTGTGGTGCGCGCGTTGATCGGCGTAGAACCGTGTAGAGGGGGTGGCTGCGATGGGGCAGCCCAGGAAGAACTCGTCCTCGCCTGCCGCGCAGTACTTCGCGGAGGTGCTGCGCGTACTGCGTACGAAGGCGGGGCTCTCGCAGAACGAGTTGGGTGAGCGGATGGCGTACTCGGGGGCCGCGGTGAGCGCCGTCGAAACATGCGCCAAGCCCGCGACCGACGAGTTCATCGAGGCGGCGGAGAAGGCGTTGGAGGCGGGGGGTCTTGTTTCGGCCGCCTCGCGGTATCTACGGCTGGAGCGGTATCCGGCGCATTTCCAGGGCATGGTCCAGCTGGAGCAGGACGCGCTGAGCGTCTCCTCGTACTCCGTGCAACTGGTCCACGGGCTTCTGCAGACCGAGAGCTACGCCCACGCGCTGTACGACCACGCGGTTCCGCCGATAGACCCCGAGGAGACCGAGGAGCATGTTGCGGCTCGCATGGAGCGCAAGGCGCTGTTCGACCGCAAGCCGGTGGCAATGATCAGCATGGTGCTGGAAGAGGCTGGGCTCAGGAGGATGATCGGCGGATCAAGCGTGATGCGCCGTCAGTACGAATACCTCGTCGAGTGCGCGGCACGCCCCAACCTCGCACTCCAGGTGATGCCTATGAGCCGCGCAGGGCACGCGTGTCTGGCAGGTCCGATGACGGTCATCGAGACCCCCGAGGAAACCACCTTGGTCTACTTGGAAGGCCAGGGAAACAGCCACCTTGTCTCCAGACCGGACGAGGTGGGAGTGCTCGCGCGACGCTATGCGATGATCCGCACACAGGCCCTCGACCCCGAGGAGTCCGTGAATCTGATCGAGCAGTTGGCGGGTGAACTATGAGCAACTTGGCCTGGTTCAAGAGCAGTTACAGCGACAACACGGGCGGAGAATGCCTGGAGGCCGCCTTCACTTGGCGCAAGAGCAGCTACAGCGACTCGGGCGGCGGTGATTGCGTCGAGATAGCCACCACCTCCACCATCCACATCCGCGACTCCAAGGCGCCGGCCCTCCCCCACCTCACCGTCTCCCCCGCCACCTGGACCGCGTTCCTCACGTACGCCGCGAAGTGATCGTGGAGGCCGCCCGCACCCGCTCCTCCAGGCGTGCCCGGCACTGGGGCCACTCCGCCGCCGTAACCGAGTAGATCGCGGAGTCGCGGAGGCAACCGTCCTCGCCCGGCGCCCAGGAGCGGGACCAGTTGCGCAGGACGCCCTCGAAGCGGGCGCCGGTGCGTTCGATCGCCGCGCGTGAACGGCTGTTGCGCGCGTCCGTCTTGAGGTCGACGCGCGCCACGCCCCACTCCTCGAAGGCGTGCCGGAACAGCAGGAGCTTGGCCTCGGTGTTCACGCCCGTTCCCTGGGCGGACGCGGACAGCCAGGTGAACCCGACCTCGATGGCGTCGAGTTGATCGTCCGTGCGCCAACTCCGGGGTTCCCAGAACGAGGTCGCGCCGACGGCCCGCCCGGAGGCCCGGTCGACCTGCGCGTACGGCGCGAGCTTCCCCGTCGCGGCGCGACCGAGCTGCGCGTCGATGTACGCGCTGACCTCGTCGGCCCTCGGTACCCACGTGAACGCGTACGAGCCGCGGTCCTCCTCCGCCGCGACGGCGAGGTCGGCCGCGTGACGCCGGTCCAGCGGCTCCAGTCGTACGAGGGCGCCTTCGAGAACCGGCCCCTCCAGCTTGAAACTCAACTTCCGTTACCCCTTCGCCCACAGCTCCGCGCACGCTCACGATGTCCGGGGAGAGTCTTCCCTGCCCGCCTGGAGCCGTCCAACGGGATTCCCGGCACCGGAGTCCCGCGGCGCCTACGCCGGGCGCGCCGTGAACTTCACCAAATCGTCGAGGCACCAGTCCAGCACCGCCGGCCAGGACCCGTACCCGGCATCCAGGTCAAGGTGACCCGCGCCCGGGATGATCTCGGTGGGGATGCCGAGGGGGTCGCCGTAGGCGACGAGGGCGCCCTCCGTGCAGTACGAGTCGTTGTCGCCCGCGACCAGGTGGGTCGGCCCCGGCAGGGCGAGTGGGAAGGCGGGCGGGGCGAAGGCCGCGACCTCCGGAAGCCCAAGGAGTGTGGACGCGGACGGGGGGCCCACGAGCAGCACCCGGTCGACGTCGAGGCCCGTGGTACCGCGGGCGACCGCGTGCAGCCACAGCAGAACGGACAGACTGTGGGCGATCACGACGCGCTCGGCCCCGCGCGGCAAGCCTTCGAGGTACCGGGACAACTCCGCCAGCCACACGTCCAGGTCCGGGTCGTCGGGCTGCGGCAGCTGGGGGTAGACGACGAGGTGCCCCAGATCGGTCAGTCGGTCGGCCAGCCAGTGCTGCCAGTGGCCGGGCGGCCGGTGATTCTGCCAGCCGTGGAGGACGAGGAAGCTGCGGGAGGTCATGGAGTGATGGTTTCCGATCACCGGTACGCCGGTCCAGTTAATCTTTCCGGGTGGAACAGGTAAGCGAGACCTTCACTGTCGACCTCCGCCGGCTGACCGTCCTGCGCGAGCTCCAGCGACGCGGCAGCCTCGCCCGGGCTGCGGAAGCCCTGCACCTCACGCCGTCGGCGGTCTCCCAGCAGATCGCCGCCCTCGCCCGTGAGGCAGGCGTGCCGCTGACCGAGCGCGACGGCAGGGGCGTACGGCTGACCGGTCAGGCCCGGGTACTGCTGACGCACGCCGATCTCATCGCCGCTCAACTGGAGCGTGCTCGCGCCGACTTGGCCTCCTACGGCGAGGGCGGCGGGCGCGCGTCCGTTACCGTCGGCGCCCTTTCCAGCGGCATCCTCGGCCTGCTGCCCGGCGCGCTCGCCGCTCTGGCCGAGCGGCTGCCCCACGTCCGTATCGACGTCGTCGAGTCCCAGCCGCCCGACCTGTTCACCGCCCTGGACGCGGGGCAGGTCGACGTCGCCGTCGCCGTGGATTTCCCGGCAACGCCCCCGCACACCGACCGCCGCTACGCCCGCACCGATCTGCTGACCGACGTCCTGGACCTCGCCGTACCGGCCGACCACCGCCTCGCCGACCGCGACCGGGTCGCGCTCCGCGAACTCGCCACCGATCCCTGGATCGTCGGCGACGCCGACAGCTGCTGCGGCGCGGTCACCCGCACGGTCTGCGCGGCGGCCGGTTTCACCCCCGACATCCGCCACGCCGTCAACGACTGGGGCGCACTAGCGGCCCTGATCGAGGCGGGCCAGGGAGTAGCCCTGATCCCCCGCATGGTCCAGCCCCTGTACGCCCACCGCCGACTCACCCTACTGACCCCCGACGGCACTCCACCGACCCGCAACGTCTTCATGGCCGTACGCACGGGCTCGGAGTCCGACCCCGTACTGACCGCCGTACAGGAACAACTACTAGCCGCGGCAACCGAGTTGAGCAACCGTCAATTGACCAACCGCCAGGCGCGGCCCTCGACCGGGGTCAGGCGTTCCCCACGCTCGCCATGACGAGCTCCGCGACCCGCGACGGCGGGATCCCCGTCGTATCGACGGTCTCCGCCTCCTCGCGGAGCCAGGGCAGGGCGCGTTGGTAGTCGGCGAGGTGGTCGAGGCGCCACTGGCGGGCGCCGGCGCTCTCGGGGTCGGTGTCGGTCTCGATGCGGTGGACGAGGGTGTCGTGGTCGGTGTGGAGGAGGTAGTGGCGTACGGGGATGCCTGCCTTGGCGAGGCCGGCGCTGATCTCGTGCCAGTACCGCTCGTTGAGGACCGTCTGCGGGACGACGAGCGTTCCGCCCACGTGGTCCAGGACCTGACGTGCCGTCTCGACCACCAGCCCGCGCCAGGGCGGGAAGTCCTGGAACTCCCGGGGCTTACCCAGGACGTGCCAGAGCATGTACCCCACCTGTTCGGGGTCGAAGAGCCTGGACTCCGGTATGCGGGAGGCGAGTTCCTTCGCGGTGGTGGTCTTGCCCGCGCCGAAGGTGCCGTTAAGCCAGAGGATCATGGCGTACGACCCTACGCGGGCGTCCGTCCCCCCGCAGGCCGCTATCGTGAACGTCATGTCCGCTCCGGAAATCCTCCGTATCGTCTCCCGTGACTCGCCCATGGCGCTGGCCCAAGTGGAGCGCGTTCGCGCCGAGTTGGGCGTACTGCACCCGGGGATCCGTACCGAGGTGGTCCCTGTGAAGACGACCGGGGACAAATGGATGGGGGATCTGGCACAGGTCGAGGGCAAGGGGGCCTTCACCAAGGAGGTCGACGCCGCGCTGCTGGCGGGCGAGGCGGATCTCGCGGTGCACTGCGTCAAGGACATCCCGGCTGACCGGCCGCTGCCGGCCGGGACGATGTTCGCCGCGTTCCTCGCGCGGGACGACATCCGTGACGCGCTGATCCACCCCGGCGGGCTCACCCTCGACGAACTGCCGCCGGGCACCCGGGTCGGCACCTCCTCCGTACGCCGCGTCGCACAGCTCGCCGCCTCCCATCCGCACCTGGACTGCGTGCCGTTCCGGGGGAACGCCAACCGGCGTCTGGAGAAGCTGGCGGCCGGCGAGGCCGACGCGCTGCTGCTCGCGGCGTCCGGCCTGGAGCGCATCGGGCGAATGGACGTGATCACCGAGATCCTGTCGCCGGAGACGCTGATGCCGCCTATCGGCGCGGGCATTCTGGCCTTGCAGTGCCGCGAGGGCGACACGGCCGTGATCGACACCGTCAGCGGCATCGGCGATCCGGCGACGCACCGTGAGGCCACCGCCGAGCGGATGTTCCTGCACGTCCTGCAGGGACACTGCAACTCACCGATCGCCGGCTACGCGAAGTCCGAGCGCAGCGGCGAACTCTCCCTGCGGGCCTGCGTGTTCACCCCTGACGGCAAGACCGTACTCAACGCCCACGAGTGGGCGGGCCGCCTCGATCCCGCGACCCTGGGCACCTCCGTCGCTGTCGCCCTGCTGCGCCAGGGCGCCCGCGAACTCATCGACGGCATCCCGCACTGAGCCTGCCCTGGCCTGCCCTGTCGTCCCCTGCCCTGGCCTGCCCTCCGGGCAGGCCCCGCCCCACACTTACCGAAGCAGTGGGCCTGCGGCTGGAAATGATGTATTTCCCACCGACAGGCACGCTAATGCCTGAAATCGGGAGGCGGACTCAATGCGACAGGCACCTCATAGGCTTCCCGCTTATCGGCCCTCAAGGAGCTGCCTGTCCGCTCGGCCCGCTACCGTGATCGCTATCAACTATCAGCTCTTCACGGAGGTAGTGAATGTTGCGATTCCGCCGTATGCGGGCCCTATTGCTGGCATGTCTGGCGTCGGCGGCGTGCCTGGTGGGGGCCGATACAGCCGTCGCCGCAGCACCCGCCACAGCCCTCGCCACAGCACCCACAGAGCAACGTCCGGTAATCGGCGCGTACTACGCGGGATGGAACAGCGAGGCGTATCCCGTTTCGCAGATTCCCGCCGACCAAATAACCCATCTATTCTACGCATTCTCGACGATCGACCAGGGAAAGTGCACGATTCTGCCGAATGCCGCGCAGGATTTCGCGGATCTGGCAGAGCTGAAGCGTGAACACCCCCAGCTCCGCACGCTGATCTCCATCGGCGGCTGGGGCACAGCCGGGTTCTCCGACGCCGCGCTCACCGCCGCTTCCCGGCAGACGTTCGTGAGTTCGTGCCTGGATATGTTCTTCTCCACCTACCGGGGCAGCTTCGACGGAGTAGACCTCGACTGGGAGTTCCCGGTCTACGGCGGCCCGACGGAGATCACCGACCGGCCCGAGGACCGCAGGAACATGACCCTGCTGGCGCAGGAGTTCCGCACTGAGATCGACAAGCGCGGCCAGGAGGACGGCAAGCGGTACGAGGTGACGGCCGCGCTTCCCACGGGACGGCTGCAGACCGACGGGGCCTACGACCCGGCGAAGAGCTTCGAACTCGGCAAGCTGGCCAAGATCCTGGACTTCATCAACCTCATGACCTACGACATGGGCACCGGATTCTCGCCCGTGTCCACCTTCAACGCCCCGATGGGGCCGGTGTCCGCCGACCCGACGGCGCAGCCGGACAAGACCTGGAACAACGTGACCGGCGCGGTGGCCTACTACCGGCTGCACGGCGTCCCCGCCAACCGTCTCGTGCTGGGCACCCCGTTCTACGGCCGCGGCTTCGTGGTGAACGAGGAGGGCGACAACCACGGTCTGTACCAGCCGTACGAGTCCACGTTCTGGGTCAGCGGCTGGCGCTCGATCGAGCCGTTGCTCGACGACCCGGCCTGGCAGCGGTACTGGAATCCGCAGGCACAGTCCCCGTGGCTGTACAACGCCGCCGAGCGAAGGTTCGTGAGCTACGAGGATCCGACGTCGATCGCCATCAGGGCCCGTTACGCCAAGCAGAGCGGGCTGTTGGGCACCTTCATGTGGGAACTGTCCGACGACGACGCCGAACACAGCATGCTGACGGCAATGTCGGCGCCGTTCCAGCTGAAGTAACCCTGCCAAGCAGGAACGAGCAGGAACAAGCAGGAACAAGTGGGAGCGGAAAAAGCCCGCCGGTCGTGACGCCTTCCGTCCCCGACTGGCACCACCGAGACCGGCGGCGACCCGGCAGATCCGCTCCCACTTCGGCTTCACGTCGGGTCTCCAGCCCGGCGCTTGCGGGGTGCCGCTCCTTTGGGACAGGTGCCGCCGCTGGCAGCACACATGCCCACAGCTACGGCGACAGCGACAGCGACAGCGCTGTACGGGCGCCGCTCCCCTGGGACGGGCGCCGACCCCTTGGGACAGGCGCGCCGCTCCCTTGGGACAGGCGCCGCCCCTCGCGGCACGTACGCCCAAGCCGCCTCCCCCGTACCGACTTTCAGGCATCCCCGGGAGATTGGGGAACCCTGTCCTCGCCCCCTCCGTCCAATCCCCATGCTGTCGGATGAGTCTCCGCAGAGCGGTGTCGGCCTCGCTGCTGGCTGCGAAAGCTGACTTACCCTCTCCGCCGCTTGCGGCCGACAGCACGCCGTCACCGGCGCGCCCCCCTCCAACAGCGCCGGTGACGGCCCCACCACGGCCTCACCGCGGGCCCACCGCGGGCCCACCGCGGGCCCACCACAATCCCGCCGCGCGGCAACGTGCGCACCCTTGACTGGAAGAAACTTCCCGGATATTCGTGACTCCTCGGAAGTTTCCTTCACGAGGGAAGGGGCGCCACGTGCGCGAGTCCAGCACGGGAAGCACGAGAAGCACCGCACGACCGTCCAGACGTACCGTTCTCGCCGCCACCGCGGGCGTCACCGCCGCCCTCGCCGGCGGCACCGGCGCGTACGCCGACGCCGGCACCGGCCCACACGACGACACCGAACTCCGCGCCCTCATCTCCCGTATGACGCTGGAGGAGAAGGTCGGCCAGCTCTTCGTGATGCGGGTGTACGGGCACTCGGCGACCGCGCCCGACCAGGTCGACATCGACGCCAATCTCAAGGAGATCGGCGTCAGGACGGCGGCCGAGCTGATCGCCAAGTACCGCGTCGGCGGGATCATCTACTTCGCCTGGGCGCACAACACCCGGGATCCGCACCAGATCGCGAGCCTGTCGAACGGCATCCAGCGGGCCTCCCTGGAACAGCCTCGCGGGTTGCCCGTCCTCATCTCCACCGACCAGGAGCACGGGATAGTGGCACGGGTGGGCAAGCCCGCGACGCTGCTCCCGGGCGCGATGGCCCTGGGGGCGGGAGGAGCGACGGCGGGCGCCCGCACGGCCGGCCGGATCGCCGGCGCCGAACTGCACGCGCTCGGCATCCGCCAGGACTACGCCCCGGTCGCCGACGTGAACGTCAACCCGGCCAACCCGGTGATCGGCGTACGTTCCTTCGGCGCCGGCCCGGACGCCGTGGCGGAGCTGGTCGCCGCCCAGGTGAAGGGGTATCAGGGCGCCGGGGTCGCGGCCACGGCCAAGCACTTCCCGGGGCACGGGGACACCGCCGTCGACAGCCACTACGGCTTCCCCGTCATCACGCACAGCCGGGAGCTGTGGGAGACCCTGGACGCCACGCCCTTCCGGGCGGCCATCCGCGCCGGCATCGACTCGATCATGACCGCGCACATCATGGTCCCGGCACTGGACGACTCCGGTGACCCGGCCACCCTCTCGCCGACGATCCTCACCGGCATCCTGCGCGGCGAACTCGGCTACGACGGGCTCGTGGTGACCGACTCGCTCGGCATGCAGGGCGTCCGCACGAAGTACGGCGACGACCGCGTCCCCGTACTGGCCCTCAAGGCCGGTGTCGACCAGCTCCTCAACCCGCCCTCGCTCGACATCGCCTGGAACGCCGTCCTCGGTGCCGTGCGGGGCGGCGAGCTGACCGAGGCGCGCCTCGACGAGTCGATCCTGCGCGTCCTGCGTCTCAAGTCGAAGCTGGGGCTGCTCAAGGACCCGTACGTGACCGATGCCGGCGTCGACAGCGCCGTCGGCACGGCGGCGCACCTCAGGGCCGCGGACCGGATCGCCGAGCGCACGACCACCCTGCTCGTCAACAAGGAGGACCTGCTGCCGCTCTCCCGGCGGCGCTCCCCCAAGGTGCTGGTCGTCGGCGCCGACCCGGCCTCCCCGTCCGGCACCGACGGACCGCCCACCAAGGTCCTCGCCACCGCCCTCACCGAACTGGGCTTCTCCGCGACGGCACTGTCCACCGGTACCGCGCCCTCGGCCGCGACGATCAGCCGCGCGGTCGCGGCGGCCGGCGAGGCGGACGCCGTGGTCGTCGGGACGTACAACGTGACGGCGACCAGCTCCCAGAAAACCCTGGTCACCCAACTCCTCGCCACCGGCGTCCCGGTGATCGCGGTCGCCATCCGCAACCCGTACGACGTGGCCCAACTCCCGGATGTTCCGGCCTACTTGGCGGCGTACTCCTGGACCGACGTCGAACTGCGCGCGGCGGCACGGGTGATCGCGGGCCGCGCCGAGCCGCGGGGCGAGCTTCCGGTGCCGGTACAGCGGGCGGACGATCCGGCGCGGGTGCTGTATCCGATCGGGTACGGGCTGCGGTACTAGTCGGACGTCCGGACAGGGGATGTCGTACGAGCGGGTCATCCGACGTACGGCGCGTACGCCGCACACCCGGCGGACCGCCCCCAAGTGGCGCAAAGCGCCCGGTACGCCTGGCGTGGCCCGCTGTCGCGGGTCACGCTGGGCTTCGGTACCGGGGGGATTGCCATGCGAACCATGCGGACTGCACGTGCCGTGCTGGGCACATTGCGGGCGGGGGTGCTGACGTGTGCCCTGGTGTGCGTGCTGGCGGTGTCGGGGCTCACCGGCTGTGACGCGTTGTCGACCTCGTCCGGGCCGTCCGAGCCGTCCGCGTCCGGACCCTCCGGGGGTACGGCGTCGACAAGGCCCGCGGGCTACGGCGCGGTGTTCCTCGGCGTCGACGAGTGCAGTTCCTTCGGGACGACCAGTTTCACCGAGGTGCTCTGCACCAGCGAACGGGCAGCCGCGCGGGTCGTCGCCCGCTACGACGGCAAGGTGGCGGACGGCCCCTCCTGCCCCGCGAACACGGACTTCGTGCTGCACATCAGCGAGATGCGGCCGTCCTCCGACGAGGACGGCGACGGCGCGATCCCGCAGGGCTACGCCTGTATGCGGGGGCTCCAGCCCCCGCACCCCGGCGACCCGGGCGGCGGCGGAGGCCCCCGCACCGTCGTCGGCGACTGCGTCTACAGCTCCGGCAGCGGTCAGGTCCGCGAGACCGCGTGCGACGGGAAGGGCAGGAAACCCCCGGAGCACAAGGTGATGTCGGCGGTCGAGGACCGCTCCCAGTGCCCGGCCTCCACGGACCTGTACGTCCAGCTCGGCGGCACCAGGCCGGTGGGCTGCGCCCGCCCGGTGCAGTGAACGGGCGGGCGCAGCAAGGACGTTGCCTATCGGCGCGGTCCGGGAGTTACGGGCGCAACGCGGGCTCGCGCTCCACGTCACGCTGATCCAGCTTCGCGTCGAACTTCGCGAGCGGCTTGGCCGCCGACGGGTCCGCCTGGACCGTGGCCGAGGCGACGCCCGCCCACTTCAGGATGCTGGCCGTGGCGAGGGCCTTCTCGTCGGCGACGAGGCCCGCGACGTTGGCGCCGTGGTTCAGGCCGGGTGCCGTGAAGACGTAACTGTCACGCGCGCCCTTGCCGAGGCGGAAGCGCTCGGCGCCCCACGGGTCGTTCTCGCCGTAGACGTACAGCATGTGGTTGGCGTTGTTCTTGACCCAGGTGTCCACGTCACGCATGGCGGACGGCTGGAACTTCATGGAGATGTCCCGCGGCACGAAGTTCCGCGGCGGCTGGTAGCCGTAGCGGATCAGGCTCGACTCGATGTGCGGGAAGTCGATGGTGGGCGCGCCGAGCTGGGTGCCCGCCTGGTAGTAGTACGGCGTGTACGGCTCCAGGCCCTGGTCCGTGTAGAAGGAGAAGCCGGAGATCGTGTCGATGGAGGTCCAGATCTCCTCGTCCGTGGCGTTGGCCGCGTCCGCCGGGATCGTGTCGCAGTCAGCGAGCAGGCTGTACTGCCAGAAGCCCCAGACGTAGTCGAGGACGACCGCCTCGTACGCCCTGTCGAGGCTGCCGATCGTGGTGAAGGTGTACCCGTTCTCGGCGGCGTAGGCCGCGTACGTCTTCTCCAGCGGCTCCCGGCGTACGAGCGCCTCGCGCTGCACGGCGTTCAGCCTGTCGCGGCACTCCTCGGTGCCGACGTTCGCGAAGAAGGTGTCGTACGCCGAGTCCTCGTTGTTCACCACGTCGTTGGGCGCGACGTACGCGACGACGCCGTCCATGTCACGCGGGTAGAAGCGCTCGTAGTACGTGGCGGTCATGCCGCCCTTCGAGCCGCCCGTGGAGATCCACTTCTTGTCGTAGATCGGCTTGAGGGCCTGGAAGATACGGTGCTGGTCGCTGGCCGCCTGCCAGATGTCGAGCTTGGACCAGTCGGCCGGGTCGGGCCGGGACGGGGTGAAGAAGCGGTACTCCATCGAGACCTGGTTGCCGTCCACGATCTGGGTGGGCTCGCGGCGGCTCGGGGTCGTGGAGACGAAGTAGCCGCCGGTGTAGAAGACCGTCGGGCGCGCGGTGTCCTTGTGCAGCACGGTGATGCGCTGCTGGAACGTGCCCTTGGACGGGTTCCGGTGGTCGATCGGCTGGGTGTAGTTGAGGACGAAGAAGCGGTAGCCGGTGTACGGCTTCTCCTGGACGAGGCTCATCCCGGGTATCGCGAGAAGCCGGTCCAGTATGTCTGTGCTTGTCGTACTCGCCGTACCTGTGGTGCCGGTGGTGGCCTCCGGCTGAGCGGCGGTGGCCGCTCCGGCCGTGCTCAACGTGCCTATGAGCACCGTGAGCGCCAGCAGCCATCTGAGCGCCTTGCGCATGCACCCTCCCCTGGAGTAACGCA
Organism: Streptomyces sp. NPDC005808; assembly: GCF_042871385.1. Lineage (NCBI taxonomy): Bacteria > Bacillati > Actinomycetota > Actinomycetes > Kitasatosporales > Streptomycetaceae > Streptomyces > Streptomyces sp. NPDC005808. The sequence continues at coordinate 169,672 of NZ_JBIAIK010000005.1, forward strand.
GATGTCCGCCGGAACCTAGCGGAGCAACTCGCGTGACACCAGGGGCAATTGCGCAAACCCTGTGGGTATGCGGTGAATCGGCCGAGAATCCAGATCATTCAGCGGAGGATCTGGGTCATACATCTCCGGAGAACTCGGGTCATTCAGCAGAGGATCCAGCCCGAGCTCACCGAGCCCCTGCCGACGGAGCCCTTGATCCACACGCAGCGCCGCCCCGCGTGGACGGTCACCGGACCCGCGTGGTGCGAGAAGAGCCCGTCGTCGACCACCGGCCGGCTGCCGCGTGCCTGCACGCTGACGGACATCTTCTTGCGGGGCCCCGGCGTCTTGGGGAGGGTCATGGCGCAGATGTAGCCGCCGCGCTTGTAGACCTGCACGGACCCGGTCGAGAAGGGCAGCGTGCGGACCTTGCGCCCCGCGCAGGACGAGGCCGTGGCCTGCGCGCTGCCGGGGCTCACCAGCGCGAGCAGCCCGGCCGCGGTCAGCACGGCCACGCCGAGCGCCGTCCGTCGGCGTACCGCAGCACTGTCCACCACTGTCGTCCCTCCCCCGTACCGCAGGCCCATGTGCGTACTGGAGTACGGACGCACGGCGCATGTCGATTGGTTGCGCGAGTGCGTCAGGGTCAGGCCGGGTGGCCGACGGGCTCTCCCGGCTCGGGCGCCCCGACGAAGGTCCGCCACAGCTCGGCGTACTGGCCGCCCAGCGCGAGCAGCTCCTCGTGGGTGCCGTCCTCGGCGACCCGGCCGTGGTCCATGAGCACGACCCGGTCCGCACGTGCGGCCGTGGTCAGGCGGTGGGCGACGACGAGGGTCGTACGGCGGCCGGCGATCCGGTCGGTGGCCTGGTTGACCAGTGCCTCCGACGCCAGGTCCAGGGCGGCGGTGGCCTCGTCGAGGAGCAGGATGTCGGGGTCGACGAGTTCGGCGCGGGCCAGTGCGATCAGCTGACGCTGGCCGGCGGACAGGTTGCGCCCGCGCTCGGCGACTTCGTGGAGGTAGCCGCCGTCGAGGGTGGCGATCATGTCGTGCGCGCCGACCGCGCGGGCGGCGGCCTCCACCTGGGCGTCGGTCGCGTCGGGACGCCCGTACGCGATGGCGTCCCGGACCGTCCCCTGGAAGAGGTAGGCCTCCTGGGGGACGACGCCCAGCCGGTGCCGGTAGGCGGTCAGGTCCAGTGACCTCAGATCCGTGCCGTCGACGGTCACCCGCCCGCCGGTCGGGTCGTAGAAGCGCGCGACCAGCTTGACGAGCGTCGACTTGCCCGCGCCGGTCTCCCCGACGAAGGCGACGGTCTGCCCGGCGGCAATGGTCAACGACACCTCGCTGAGGGCCTCTTCGTCGTCCCCGTACGCGAAGTCGACGTCCTCGAAGGCGATTTCGCCCCGCAGGGAGGGCACCTTGAGCGGCTTGTCCGCGGCCTTCGTCGAGGTCGGCTCCTGGAGCAGCTCCTGGATCCTGCCCAGCGACACGGTCGCCTGCTGGTAGCCGTCGAAGACCTGCGAGAGCTGCTGCACGGGCGCGAAGAACAGGTCGATGTAGAGGAGGTACGCCACCAGCGCGCCGGTCGTGAGCGTCCCGGCCCCGACGCGCTGAGCGCCCACCACGAGCACCGCCGCCCCGGCGACCGACGACAGCAGCTGTACGAAGGGGAAGTACACGGAGATGAGCCACTGCCCGCGCCTGCGCGCCCGGCGGTAGTTGTCACTGCCCTCCGTGAACCGCCGCACGCCCGAGTCCTCGCGCCGGAACGCCTGCAGGATCCGCAGCCCGGAGACCGACTCCTGAAGTTCGGCGTTGACCAACGACACGCGCTCGCGGGCGAGTTCGTACGCCTTCACACTCGCCCGGCGGAAGAAGAAGGTGCCGACGATCAGCGGCGGCAGCGTCACGAAGACGACCAGCGCCAGCTGTACGTCGATCACCAGGAGTGCGGCCAGGATGCCGAAGAAGGTGACGACGGAGACGAAGGCGGTGACGAGACCCGTCTGCAAAAACGTGGACAGCGCGTCCACGTCCGTCGTCATCCGGGTCATGATCCGCCCGGTCAACTCCCGCTCGTAGTAGTCGAGTCCGAGGCGTTGCAGCTGCGCGAAGATCTTCAGACGGAGTGAGTAGAGAACCCGCTCCCCCGTCCGGCCGGTCATCCGCGTCTCGCCGATCTGCGCCGCCCACTGGACGAGCACCGTGACCAGCGCAAGACCGGACGCCGCCCACACCGCGCCGAGCGCGACCTCGGAGACGCCCTGGTCGATGCCGTGCCGGATCAGCACTGGCAGCAGCAGACTCATGCCGGCGTCGACGGCGACAAGCCCGAGGCTGATCAGCAGCGGCGCCCCGAAGCCGCGCAGCAACCGCCGCAGTCCGTACGAGTCCTCGGGCGTGACTGCCCGTGCCTCGTCGATGCCGGGAGTGTCGGTGGCCGGGGGCAACGCCTCGACCTGGGTGAGGAGTTCGGGGGTGACCGGCATCCCGGCGAGCGCGTTGTCCTTGGGCTCGCGGTCGCCGGTCCAGAGCCGGGGAGTGACCCCGCGCTCGGCGTCGAACTCGGCGTCCAGTTCGTCGCGTACGGAGGTGTCCTCCGGCGGCGCGGCGGGCAGGGCGTGTCCCGGGGAGACACCGCCCAGCTCGTCCGGGTCCGTCAGCAGCCGCCGGTACAGCGGGGAGCGCCGCTGAAGTTCGTCGTGCGTGCCGATGTCGGACAGCCGCCCGTCTTCGAGTACGGCGATGCGGTCGGCGAGGTTGAGCGTGGAGCGGCGGTGCGCGATGAGGAGGGTCGTGCGGCCCTGCATCACCTGGCTGAGCGCCTCATGGATCTCGTGCTCCACCCGGGCGTCCACGGCGGAGGTGGCGTCGTCCAGGACGAGCAGGCGCGGGTCGGTGAGGATGGCGCGGGCGAGTGCGACGCGCTGACGCTGGCCGCCGGAGAGGGTGAGGCCGTGCTCGCCGACCGTGGTGTCGTAGCCGTTCGGCAGTTCGACGATGAAGCGGTCGGCCTGGGCGGCGCGGGCGGCGCTCTCGATCTCCTCGTCACTCGCATCCGGGCGGCCGTACGCGATGTTGGCGCGGACGGTGTCGGAGAAGAGGAAGGAGTCCTCGGGCACGAGCCCGATCGCGGCCCGCAGCGACTGGGCCGTCAGCTCGCGGACATCATGGCCGCCGACGAGAACGGCGCCGTGCGTCACGTCGTAGAAGCGCGGCAGCAGCAGCGAGACGGTCGACTTGCCGGAGCCGGAGGAGCCGACGACGGCGAGGGTCTCGCCGGGCCGGATCTCGAAGCTCAGCCCGTTAAGGACCGGCCGCCCCTCCTCGTATCCGAACGACACGTCGTCGAACTCGACGGTCGCGGGCGCGTCGGCCGGCAGCGTCTTCGTCCCGTCCTTGATCGACGGCTCGGTGTCGATGAGTTCGAGCACGCGCTCGGCGCCGGCCCGGGCCTGCTGTCCCACGGTCAGTACCACGGCGAGCATGCGCACGGGCCCGACGAGCTGCGAGAGGTACGAGGAGAACGCGACGAACGTACCCAGCGTGACCTGCCCGCGCACCGCGAGCCAGCCGCCAAGCGCGAGCATCGCGACCTGGCCGAGGGCGGGGACGGCCTGGAGGGCGGGGGTGTACTTCGAGTTCAGCCGGATCGTCCGAAGCCGCCCCGCGAAGAGCCTGCGCCCGACCTCCCGGAGCTTGCCGGTCTCCTGCTCCTCCTGCCCGAAGCCCTTCACCACCCGTACGCCGCTCACCGCGCCGTCGACCACACCCGCGACGGCGGCCGCCTGGGCCTGCGCGTACCAGGTGGCCGGGTGCAGCCGGGAGCGGCTCCGCTTGGCGACGACCCACAGGGCGGGCGCGACGGCGAGCGCGACGAGGGTGAGGGGGAGGGAGAGCCAGGCCATGATCGCGAGCGAGATCAGGAAGAGGAGCACGTTGCCGATGGTCATCGGCAGCATGAAAAGAAGACCCTGGATCAGCTGGAGGTCGCTGGTGGCGCGCCCGACGACCTGTCCGGTGGACAGTTCGTCCTGGCGGCGCCCGTCGAGCCGGGTGATCGTCGCGTACATCTCGGTGCGGAGGTCGTGCTGGACGTCGAGGGCGAGGCGGCCGCCGTAGTAGCGGCGGATGTAGGTGAGGACGTACACGAGGGAGGCGGCGCCGATGAGCGCACCCGCCCAGGGGGCCATGTCTCTGGTGTGGTTCCCGACCACGTCGTCGATGATCACCTTGGTGATCAGCGGGACGAGCGCCATGACAGCCATACCTGCCAGCGAGGAACCGAGCGCCAGTACGACTTCCCTCGGGTGCCGCCACGCGTACCCGGCGAGTCGCCGTGCCCATCCCCCTTGCGCTGCCACGCGAGTGCCTTCCGTAGATCCGAGTCCGCCGGAAGGCACCAACGCTCAGAGAAGCGGATTTCATCCCTCCGCAACAATTGGAGCCCTGAGACAGCCACTACCCAAGCCTTGTGGCAGCCGCTACGGAAGCCCTGCGGGGCCTCTACAGCAGGCGGACCCGGAGGGAGTAGAAGCGGGTGATCTGGGCCGCGTTCTGGTTGTCGTCGCTGACCAGGAGGAGGTTCAGGCGGCCCTGGGCGGAGCCGGTGATCGTCAGCCCCTCGATGTTGTCGAGGAGCGGGTTGGGCTGCGGCTGCCTGGCCGTGGCGCCCAGTGAAGGACAGTTCACCAGGTCGGCGAGGAGGGTCTTCCTGACCAGCCGTACGCCGTCCTGCCCGGTGAGCGTCGCCTCGCCGCTCGTGTCCGTGGCGTGCCGCGGGTCCGCCAGGTACAGGCGGACGGTGTTGCCGACGCCGGCGGTGAAACCACGCTCCAGGACGAGGAGGCGGCCGTCGGGGGTGGCGGTGGTCTCGGAGACGCCGAGACCGGTGTCGGTGCGGTAGCCGTACTGGTCGGCGAGCCGGAAGGCCTTGCCGGGGGCCTTCCGGTCCCAGGTCTGGAAGCGGACGATGCCGGTGGTGTCGCCGGACAGCGAGCCCTCCATCGCGGCGAGCAGAGTGCGCCCGCCGGGCAGCAGGGTCAGCCCCTCGAAGGTCTGGTTCGTGGTGGCGCGGCCCGCGGGGGCGACCTTGAGGGCGTCCGGGACGGGGAGGCGGTCGAGGATCTCGCCGTCGCGGGAGTAGCGGCGTACGGAGGGCTCGGTCTCGGAGGAGATGAGCCGCGTGCCGTCGCGGTCGACGACCAGGCCCTCGGAGTCGAGCGCGGCGCCGTTCTCGTCTGCGAGCGCCACAACACCTGTCGGCTGCAGGGTCTTCAGGGTCTTCGCGTCGAGGGTGAAGAGCGAGGACCGGTCGGAGAGGGCGACGATCCGGCCGTTCCGGTCCGTGGCGAGCGCGGAGAAGTTGCCGACGAAGGTGCCTTCGTATGTCGTCTTGTCGAGCGCGTCGGAGAAGCCGGCGATGGAGACGGAGGGCGAGCAGGCGTGGGCGCCGGTGCTCGCAGCGGCGGTTGCGGACCCGGCGGCGGCTAGGGGGGTGACCGCCGCCAGGCCGGCGGTGACGGTGGCGAGTACGGTTCGCAGGCGCATGACGCCACGGTAGGCGGCGGCTGGTTCAGCGCAGGCGTACTGGCCGTGAATTCCGGGGAACCGAGAGCCTGTTGCCCGAGGGTCAGCTCGCCGCCAGATCCCTGTGGATGACCTTGGCCACCGCCTGGATGGTGTTGATGCCGTACTGCATGGTGCTGTTGCCGTGCGTCAGGACCGTGATCGTGTAGTCGTGGCCGCCGCCCTTGAAGGTGCCGACACTGTGCACCCGCCAGCCGTGCGTGGCCCGCGACAGCCAGCCGTTCTTGACGTGCACGGCGACACCGGAGGGCGCACCCGCCGGCGTACCCCAGCGCTGGGAGGAGATGACCTGGCCCATCAGCTTGAGGATGTACGCGCGGGCGTTGTCGCTCAGCACCGAGTTCTTCGCCGTGGTGAGCGCGAGGAGCTTCTGCTCGTCGCGCACGGTGATCTGGGTCAGGCCCCAGTAGCCGTCCGCGCCCGGCTTGGTCTGGGTCATTCCGGCGGCGGCGAGGAAGCCCTTGATCTTCGTCAGACCGAGCTGCCTCCACAGGGTGCTGGTCGCCGTGTTGTCCGACTTGGTGATCATCGCCTTGGCGAGGTCGGCCTCACGCTGTGTGAGATAGCGGTTGTGCTTCTTGGCGTCCCAGAGGAGCGTGGCGAGGACGGTGACCTTGACGACGCTGGCCGAGTCGTAGGCGGTGCTGTTCCGCAGGGTGCAGGTCGTCTTCGTCGTACGGTCGTACAGCCCGACCGCGATGGTCCCCGAACGGTTCGCGAGCGCGGCGGTGATGTCCCTCTGCAGCTTCGTGGCCAGACCCGCTTTCGCCGAGCTACAGGCGACCGTAGGTGCCGCAGCGGCGGCGGGCGTGGCCGCGGCCACGAGCGGCATGAGCATCCCGGCGCCGATCCCCGCGCCGAGCACACGGGTACGCCGCGATATTCGGTGAGTCATTGAGGCTTCCCATCCCCTAGAAGCGATACGAGCGCGCCCCCGGCACGCTCGCATCTCTTGACGCACAGGATGGGGGGAATGGTTGTACGAAGGTACCCTCGAAGGCTGTGAGTTCGCCAACATCGCGCCGACTCTTGCCGGGTTGAACCCGAGCGCCTACCCACTACAGCGCGGTCCAAGCCGGCCTTCAAAAAGACTTCGCGATCGCCATGCCGATCTCCACAGTTCACCACTGCGTACGGCGATGTACGGCGATTCGATGAAGCCCGCCAACCACTGATGAGCCGCTGCCCCCTGCTGCGACATCGCACTACACCCTTGACGTGAACACCTTCACAGGTATGGTCTAGTCCACGTAGCAAATCCCGCCTGGCGGGCGCACACCATTGCGTCTGCACAGTCGACATGTGCTGCCGGCCTTCGCACTCCTGGCCCCCCACCCACGAGAAGCCGACCCGCGTACCGGGTTCCCCACAACCCGGTACATCCGCGGGAAGACACGCAGTGAAGGAGAGAACCCAACCATGAGGAAGACAGCCGTACTCATCGGCGCAGCCCTTGCCCCGGTGATCGCCGTGAGCCTGCCCGCAGCCTCCGCGAGCGCACACGGATACATCTCCAACCCGCCCAGCAGGCAGGCGCAGTGCGCCGCCGGGACGGTCGCCTGCGGCGCCATCACGTACGAGCCGCAGAGCGTCGAGGGCCCGAAGGGGCTGACGAGCTGCAGCGGTGGCAACTCCGCCTTCGCCGAGCTCGACGACGACAGCAAGGGCTGGCAGGTCACTCCGGTGAGCAGCAGCACTCAGTTCCAGTGGAACCTGACGGCCAGTCACGCCACCAGCACCTGGCAGTACTTCGCGGGCGGGCAGAAGATCGCCGAGTTCGACGACAAGGGCGCGCAGCCCGGCTCGACCGTCACCCACCAGGTGAGCTTCGGCGGCCTCACAGGCCCGCAGAAGGTGCTCGCCGTGTGGAACATCGCCGACACCACCAATGCCTTCTACGCCTGCATCGACGTCAACGTCGGCGGCTGAAGCGGCAGTTGACTGACCCGGAGGGCGCCGCTGCCGGTTAGCCCGCCCGGACGGCCACGCCTCCCATGTGGCCGGCCTTACCCCCCACCGCTCCCCTTCGAGGGGAAGCGCGCGCTCTTTTCGCGCCTGATCCATGGAGTGATCCCATGCGTCGACGTACGCTCGGACTGCTGACCGCGACCTGTTCGGCGGCCCTGCTGTCCTTCATGACCCTTGCCGTGCCGGCGGAGGCAAAACCGACGACGGCCGCGGCCAATTTCCTCGTCAGTGAAAGCCAGTTCAACCAGATGTTCCCGAGCAGGAACTCGTTCTACACGTACAGCGGTCTCACGGCCGCGCTGAGCGCCTACCCCGGCTTCACGACCACCGGCAGCGAAACGGTCCAGAAGCAGGAGGCCGCAGCCTTCCTGGCCAATGTCGGCCATGAGACCGGCGGCCTCGTCTACGTGGTCGAGCAGAACACGGCCAACTACCCGCACTACTGCGACGCGGCACAGTCGTACGGCTGTCCCGCGGGCAACGACAAGTACTACGGCCGTGGCCCGATCCAGTTGAGCTGGAACTTCAACTACAAGGCGGCGGGCGACGCCCTGGGCATCGATCTGCTCAACAACCCCGACCTGGTGCAGAACGACTCCGCGGTGTCCTGGAAGACCGGACTCTGGTACTGGAACACGCAGACCGGCCCGGGGACCATGACTCCGCACAACGCCATGGTCAACAGCGCCGGATTCGGCGAGACCATCCGCAGCATCAACGGCAGCATCGAGTGCAACGGCGGCAACCCGTCGCAGGTACAGAGCCGCATAGACAAATACCAGCAGTTCGCGCAGATCCTGGGCGTGGACCCGGGCGCCAACCTGAGCTGCTGACTCGACACCCACACCACTGCGCCGGAATTCGTCGCGGCGTGGAAGCCGGCTGCTGTCGGTGAAGGAGCGGTCGACGCCCCTTCACCGACAGCAGCCGGTTCGGGTAACCGGGTGTCGCCGGATGGCAGGCCCCCGCCCGCGTGGCTTCACAGCTCTGGCTGGTGTTCCAGCGCCTTGCGAGTAGCGCCTGGTGAGTAGCGCCTGGTGAGTTCGGACGGGTACGCCGGACGAGTTGCGCACGGCCCTGACCCCCCGCCCCCGGCCACTCGTACACCTCCGCCGGGGAGGCGTTTGTTCTCTTACCTGTATCTCATTCATCCATAGCCTGCCCCCAGGCAAAGCACAGCTCGTGCCCATCGCACGTATGCAAGGTGCACTGGTGACATCTGCCACCGATCCACTCCCCCACGCCCCCGTGACCTCCCCCGACTCGCCCACCCCCACTCCGCCCGGCCCACCCGGGCCACCGGAGAAGGCGCCTCGCTGGTCGCTCCCCGCACTGATCGCGATCATGCTGGTCGCCGCGATCCTGTACTCCTGGAATCTCTCCTCGTCCAACCTCAACGGCTTCTACAGCGCGGCCGTGCTGAGCGGTACGCAGAGCTGGAAGGCCTGGTTCTTCGGCTCGCTGGACGCGGGCAACTTCATGACCGTCGACAAGCCGCCGTTCGTCCTGATGGTGATGGGCCTGTCCTGCCGCGTCTTCGGATACGGCACCTGGCAGATGATGGCGCCGCTGATCGCGTCCGCCGTCGGCACCATCTGGGTCCTGCACTCCTCCGTGAAGCGGGTCTTCGGACACGCGGCGGCGACCGTGGCCGCGCTGGTCCTGGCGCTGACCCCCATCACGGTGGCCATCAACCGGGACAACAACCCCGACTCACTCCTCGTCTTCCTGATGGTGGCGGGCGCGGCACTTGCCCTGCGCGCCACACGGGACGACAGGTTGCTGCCGCTCATCGGCTCGGCGGTGTGCTTCGGGCTCGCGTTCAACACGAAGATGCTGCAGGGCTACATCGCGCTGCCCGCCGTGTTCGCCGTGTACCTGTACGCGTCCCGGCTCGGCCTCGTGAAGCGGATCGTGAACCTGCTGATCGCGGGCGTGGCCCTGGCGGCCGCCAGCCTCTGGTGGGCGATCGCCGTGTCGCTGGTGCCCGCCGCCGACCGGCCGTACATCGGCGGCTCGACGGACGGCACCGCCTGGAACCTGATCATGGGCTACAACGGCTTCGGCCGCGTCTTCGGCGGCGACGACAACATGGGCGGCGGAGCGGGCGGCGGCTTCTCCGGGACCGCCGGCATCGGCCGGATGTTCAACGACATCCTGGGCGGCCAGATCTCATGGCTGCTGCCCTTCGCGGGCATCGCGCTGGTCGGCGGCCTGGTGCTGTGCGGGCGCGCGCCGCGCACGGACCTGACGCGCGCCGCGCTGGTGCTGTGGGGCGGCTGGACCGCGCTCCACTTCCTCACCTTCAGCATGGCCGAGGGCACGATGCACCCGTACTACACGACCGCACTCGCGCCGGGCATCGCGGCACTGTGCGGGGGCGGCGGCGTCATGCTGCTGCGCGCTTTCCGCGCCGACAAGCGGTGGGCATGGGTGCTGCCGGCAGCCCTGGCGGTCACCGGCATCTGGGCCGTCGTGCTGCTGCGCCGGGCCTCCGACTGGAACACCTGGCTGTGGCCGGCGATCGCGCTGGTCATGGCGCTGGCGATCGCGGGTCTGCTCGTCTTCCGCTCCGGTCACCGGGCACGGTTCCTCGCGGCGTCCCTGGCCGCGGCGGTCGTCGCGTCGCTCGCGGGTCCGGCCGCGTACGCGGCCGCGGTGCCCACTGCCGCGCAGGCCATGGGTGGCACCAACCCGACGGCCGGGCCCTCGACGGGCGGTCGCGGCTTCGGCGGAGGCGGCGGAGGCGGCGGCCAGGCGGGCGGCGGTGCGGCCGCGGCCGGTGGCCAGCGTCCCGGTGGGGCACAAGGCGGCCAGGGCGGCCAGGCAGGCCAGACCGGTCGCACGGGTACGCCGCCGAGTGGCATGCCCAGCGGGGCGGCGGGCGGCGGCTTCGCCGGAGGCCGACAGGGTGGTGCCCAGCAGCAGGACGGTACGGGCACGCCTCCCGGCGGCGCGGGCGGCACCGGCGCGGCAGGGGCCGGCGGCGCAGCAGCCGGCGGCATGGGCGGTGGCATGGGCGGTGGCATGGGCGGTGGCGGTATGCGTGGTGGCACCGACACCGCGCTGATCACCTACCTGGAGAAGAACCGTGACGGCGCCGAGTGGCTGATCGCCGTGTCCGGTTCGCAGGCCGCCTCGCAGCTGATCGTGACCACCGGGCAGCCCGTCATCTCCATGTGGGGCTGGACCGGCACCGACAAGGCGATGACGGTCGACAAGCTCAAGGAACTGGTGGAGAAGGGCGAGTTGCACTACATCCAGCTCGGCGGCGGCATGGGCGGCGGCCAGGGCGGAACCGACAGCGTCAGCGCTGAGGTGACGGCCTGGGTGGAGAAGAACGGTACGGCGGTCAAGGCGAGCGAGTACAGCGGCACCACCGCGTCCTCCGATGCCGGGACCGAGACCGGTACTCAGGAAACCGCGTCGCTCTACCGGCTCGACCCGTCGGACGTCAACTAGGGGAAACCCTCGGCCAGTTGGGGTAAACCCTCGACGAAAGCAACCCCTGACCCTTTCTACGGTCAGGGGTTGCTCTCTATTCCGGAACGTCACACAAACGCCTCCCACTGGTTACACGACCGACCCCCAGGACATGCCACGCTCCCGATTACCGAAAAAGTCAACACGCGTAGATCGCAGCCTCGTTCAGCCGGGCGCCGCGATCGCGAGCGTGCCGATTACGGGAAAGGGCACCCCCCATGTCCGTTGCGCAGATAGGCAGATGGAAGGCGCTTGCGGTGGCCACGTCCGCCGTGCTCGTCGGCCTCACCCTCCCCACCGTGGCCGCGACCCCCGCCGCCGCCACAACCACCGCGTACGACACCACGTACTACAAGAACGCGATCGGCAAGACCGGCACGAGCCTGAAGTCCTCGCTGCACACGATCATCGCCCCCCAGACCAAGATCTCGTACGACGCGGTCTGGAACGCGCTCATGGTCACCGACCAGGACCCGAACAACAGCAACAACGTGATCCTGCTGTACAGCGGCACCTCGCGCGCCAAGTCCCTCAACGGCGGCGACGTGGGCGACTGGAACCGCGAACACGTGTGGGCCAAGTCCCACGGCAACTTCGGCGAGGCGACCGGTCCCGGCACCGACCTGCACCACCTGCGTCCCGCCGACGTCCAGGTCAACAGCATCCGCGGCAACAAGGACTTCGACAACGGCGGCAGCGCCGTCAGCGGCGCGACGGGCAGTTACACGGACACCGACTCGTTCGAGCCCCGCGCCGCCGACAAGGGCGATGTCGCCCGCATGATCCTCTACATGGCCGTCCGCTACGAAGGCGACGACGGCTGGGCCAACCTCGAGCCCAACCAGCTGGTGAACAACGGCAGCAACCCCTACATGGGCAAGCTCTCCGTCCTCAAGGCGTGGAACGAGGCGGACCCGCCCAGCGCCTTCGAGGAGAAGCGCAACCAGGTCATCTACGACACCTACCAGCACAACCGCAACCCGTTCATCGACCACCCCGAATGGGTCGAGGCGATCTGGTAGCCACGGACTGAGCTGACTGGTTGAACTCCCCGTACCCAACGGGGAGTTCAACTTCCACTACCTGCTCGGCCAGGAGGGGATCTCCATGCCCGAAGCCGCCGCGAACTCCGATGTCAACGACGCCACCTGGCAGCTCCCCCGCACCCCGCGCAGCGCTCCGCACGCCCGGCGACTGCTCCGCACCCAGCTCACCGACTGGCAGATCGACGGCGAAGTGGCCGAAACCGCCGAGCTGTTGCTCTCGGAGCTGATCAGCAACTCCCTCAAGCACGCGTGCACCCCGCCCGGTCACGAACTCGGCCTGCGCCTGGCGACGTACGACGGACTGCTGCGCGTGGAGGTCGCCGACGCGGACGACCGCCGACCGGTTCCCCGTCAGGCGGCTCCCGGAGAGGAGGGTGGCCGAGGGCTCACCCTCATCCAGGCGCTGGCCGAACGCTGGGGCTTCTGCCCCCGGCAGCACGGCACCGGAAAGGCGACCTGGGCGGAGCTGGCGCTGCCCGGGTGAGCCCCGGCTCCTGACGGTTAGTCAAGGCGCGTGGGCGTCCTGCCGGTTAGTCAAGGCGCGTGGGCATCCTGCCGGTCAGTCAAGATGCGTGGGCGCGAACATCCGCAGTACCGCAGGGAGCAGCACCACCGAAGGGCCGGGCGCCGCCAGGGCCTTCGCCAGGTCCGTCTCCAGGGTCTCGGGCGTCGTGCGGACGCCCGGCACCCCGAAGGACTCGGCGAGGGCCACGTAGTCCGGGCGCGTCAGCTCGGTCGCCGTGGACCGGCCGAAGGCGTCCGTCATGTACTCGCGGAGGATGCCGTAGCCGCCGTCGTCGACGATCAGCCAGGTGACGTTCAGGTCGTACTGCCTGGCCGTGGCCAGTTCGGCGATCGAATACAACGCGCCGCCGTCGCCCGAGACCGCGAGGACCGGGCGGGTCGGGTCGGCGGTCGCCGCGCCCAGTGCGGCGGGGAAGCCGTAGCCGAGGCCGCCCGCGCCCTGGGCGGAGTGCATGGCGTTCGCGCCGCGCGGGTCGAAGGCGGACCAGGCCCAGTAGGCGAGGATCGTCATGTCCCAGAAGGACGGGGAGCCGGCCGGGAGTGCCCGGCGGACGGCCGCCAACACGTCCTGTTCCAGGGTGAGTTCCTGGGCGGCGATGCGCTCCCCGACACGGGCGAGCACCGTACGCACCCGCTCCGCCGCCGTGTCGTCCGCGCGGTCGGACACCGTCTCCAGAAGCGCCGACAGTGCCAGGCGCGCGTCCGCGTGGATGCCCAGCGCCGGGTGGTTGGACTCCAGTTTGCCGAGGTCCGCCTCGATCTGGATGACCCGGCCCCGGGGCTTGAACGTGTGGTAGTTGGAGGACAGTTCACCCAGACCCGAGCCCACCACCAGCAGGACGTCCGCGTCTTCGAGGAAGTCGGTCGTGTGGCGGTCCTCCAGCCAGGACTGGAGGGAGAGCGGGTGTTCCCAGGGGAAGGCGCCCTTGCCGCCGAAGGTGGTGACGACGGGGGCGTTCAGTCGCTCGGCGAGCCGCCGGAGCTTGCCGGACGCGTCGGCTCGTACGACACCGCCGCCCGCGATGATCGCCGGGCGGGCCGCATGCGACAGCAAGTGGGCCGCCACCGCGGTGAGTTCGGGGCGTGGGACGACGTCCTCGGGGGTCGCGTCCATCGCCGTCACCACCGGCAGGGCCGTCTCGGCGAGCAGGACGTCCTGCGGGATCTCCACCCACACCGGGCCGTGCGGAACCGTCAGGGCCGACTCCCACGCCGCGGCGATCGCCGACGGGATCTGGGACTGGCTGCGGACCGTGTGGACGGACTTCACCACTCCCCTGAACGACGCCTGCTGGTCCGGGAGTTCGTGCAGATAGCCGTGGCGTCCGCCGCCGAGCCCCGCGGTGGGGACCTGGCTGCTGATGGCGAGGACCGGGGAGGAAGCCGCGGCCGCCTCCTGGAGCGCGGCCAGCGAGGTCAGCGCGCCCGGGCCGGTCGACAGCAGCAGGGGGGCCGCCTCGCCGGTGATACGGCCGTACGCGTCCGCCGCGAACCCCGCGTTGTTCTCGACGCGCAGGCCCACGTACTGGAGGGACGAGCGGCGCAGCGCGTCGAACATGCCAAGGGCGTGCTGCCCGGGCAGGCCGAAGACGGTCGTCGCGCCGAGGCCGGTGAGAGTCTCCACGACCAGGTCCCCGCCGTTGCGCCCGGCGGGCGGGTTCAGAGCGGCTGAGGTCTGGGCGGCCGTGGGGCGGAGCACCAGGTCGTGGTCGTGGGTCACTTGGGTCAGGCCTCCTGACGGGCTGCGGCGATCTGGCGGGACATGATCGTGGTGAGTTCGTACGCCGTGTGGGACGCCGCCACCGCGGTGATCTCGGCGTGATCGTACGCGGGCGCGACCTCCACCACGTCCGCCGAGACCAGGTTGCAGGACGACAACCCGCGCAGGATCTCCAGGAGTTCGCGGGAGGTCATGCCGCCCGCCTCCGGCGTCCCGGTACCGGGCGCGTGCGCCGGGTCGAGGCAGTCGATGTCGATGGAGATGTAGAGGGGCCGGTCGCCGATCCGCCGGCGGAGCTGGTCGGCGACCTCGTCGGCGCCGCGACGGTAGATGTCGGCGGAGGTGACGATGCCGAAGCCCATCTTCTCGTCGTCGGTGAGGTCCTGCTTGCCGTACAGCGGGCCGCGGGTACCGACGTGCGAGAGCGCCTCGGTGTCCAGGATGCCCTCCTCCACCGCGCGGCGGAACGGGGTGCCGTGCGTGTACTCGGCGCCGAAGTACGTGTCCCAGGTGTCGAGATGCGCGTCGAAGTGGAGCAGCGCGACGGGGCCGTGCTTCTTGGCGACGGAACGCAGGAGTGGCAGCGCGATGGTGTGGTCGCCGCCCAGCGTCATCAACCGGGCGCCGGTGCCGAGCAGTTCGTCGGCCGCCGCCTCGATCGTCTCCACGGCCTCGTTGATGTTGAACGGGTTCGCCGCGATGTCACCGGCGTCCGCGACCTGCGTGAGGGCGAAGGGCGAGGCGTCCTGGGCGGGGTTGTAGGGGCGCAGCAGCCGGGACGCCTCGCGGATCGCGTTGCCGCCGAAGCGGGCGCCCGGCCGGTACGAGACGCCCGAGTCGAAGGGCACCCCGACCACGGCGACATCGGCGGTGCCGACCTCGTCGAGGCGCGGCAGCCGGGCGAAGGTCGCGGGGCCCGCGTACCGCGGGATGCGGGACGAGTCGACGGGCCCGCGGGGCGTCTCGTTGCCACTCATACTGGAATGCCTTCTTTCTTACGCAACATCGCGTATGTACAACTAAGTACTACTGTGACGACTCTACCGGTGGGCCGGGACGGGTTCGGACAAGGGTTCGGCGGCCCGGCCCGCGAGGCGCTCGCGCCAGGCGGCCAGTACGGCGGGATCGGTCGCGGGTGTGGCCAGCGAGACGATCACGTACACGGCGAGCGAGGAGAGCAGCCCGTAGTAGATGGGCTCGTTCGCGAGGATGCCGTAGGTCGCCATCAGGCCGATGACCGCGCCGCCGCCGACCACGACGGCGGCGAGCGCGCCCTGTGCGGTGCCGCGCTTCCACAGCAGTCCGCCGAGGATCGGGACGAGGAGCCCGCCGACCAGCAGGTTGTACGCGACGGTCAGCGCCTCGACGACGTTGTTGAGCGCGATCGCCGTACAGATCACCGCGATGCCCATGATCAGGATGAAGGCGCGGTTGCCCCTGACCTCGTCGTGCTCGTCGCCGTCCTTGCCGGGGGCGGCTCCCCGCAGCCGCGACCAGATGTCGTTGTTGGCGACGGTGGCGCAGGCGATGAGTGCGCCGGAGGACGTCGACATCACTGCGGCGAGGGCGGCGGCGAGCACCAACCCCCGAACCCCGACCGGGAGTTCGTCCTTCACGATGGTCGCGAAGGCGGTGTCGGCGCTGGGCAGCGTCGGGTACATGACCTTGGCCGCCGTGCCGATGACGGCGCCCGCGACGGCGTACACCAGGCAGTACGTACCGGCGACCGTGCCGCCCCACTTCGCCGTGGTGTCGCTGCGCGCGGTGAACACGCGCTGCCAGATGTCCTGCCCGATCAGCATGCCGAACGTGTAGATGAGCACGTACGTGAAGATCGTCTCGCCGCCGATGCCCAGCGGGTCGAAGTACTCGGTGGGCAGCGCGGCCTTCATCTCGCTGAACCCGCCGGCCTTCACGACGGCGATGGGCAGCAGCAGGAGCAGCACACCGATGGTCTTGACGACGAACTGCACCATGTCGGTGAGCGTGATCGACCACATGCCGCCGAGCGTCGAGTACGCGACGACGATCGAGCCGCCGAGGACGATCGCGAGCGTCCGGTTCATGTCGAAGAGGACGTCGAAGATCGTGGCGTACGCGATGGTCGAGGTGACGGCGAGCATGAGGGTGTACGCCCACATCACGACGCCGGAGATGACCCCGGCGCGGCCGCCGTAGCGGAGGTCGAGCATCTCGGAGACGGTGTAGACCTTCAGGCGGGCGATGCGGGCGGAGAAGAAGACGGACAGCGCGAGGAGTCCGAGCCCGATGGTGATCACCATCCAGGCGCCGGAGAGCCCGTACTGGTAGCCGAGGCCGACCCCGCCGATGGTGGACGCGCCGCCGAGGACGATCGCCGCCATGGTTCCCGAGTACATGGCAGGACCGAGGCGCCGCCCGGCGACGAGGAAGTCGCTCTTCGACTTGGCGCGGCGCATGCCCCACCAGCCCATCGCCAGCATGCCTGCCAGGTAGACGACGATCACTGTGTAGTCGACGGCCATGGGGGTCTCCTCCGCGCACTCGGTGGCGTGTCGTGCAGGTGATGTGGGGGGGCTGGCCGGTGGCTGTTCGCGGGGACATCCGCCCGTACCCGCGGCTGCCGGCGGTCACGACACTAGGTGGCCGGAAAGCGACACTGAAGTGTACGTTTCATCCATTGCCGCTGATTTGGATGGAGGAAACATCCACTCATGCCGGACGCATCCACCCCACCTGCCTCACCTGCCTCACCTGCCTCACCTGCCAAATCTGTCCTACCTATCCCTCCCGTCCCGCCGACCCCGCCGGTGCCGCTCTCCGCACTTCTGGCCCGGGAGGATCTCGGCCTGCAGCAGATCGCCGGCTCCGTCGACCCGGACGCGGTGATCCACTGGGCGCACACATCGGAGATGGCGGACCCGTACCCGTATCTGCTGGGCGGGGAGCTGCTCCTCACCGCCGGCGTCCACATCCCGGAGGCGGCGGGCTCCGGCACCTACTTCGACGACTACGTCGCCCGCATCGTCGCCGCGGGCGGCGCGGCCCTCGGCTTCGGCGTGGCCCCGGTCCACGACACGGTCCCGCGCGCGCTGGTCGCGGCCTGCGACACGTACGGCCTCCCGCTCCTGGAGGTCCCGCCCCGCACCACCTTCTCCGGCGTGGCCCGCGCGGTCTGGCAGCTCATGGCCCAGGCCCGCCACACGGAACTCCGCCGCGTGACAGAGGCCCAGCAGAGCCTCGCCGCGGCAGCAGCCCGCCCGGATCCGGTTCCGGCGGTACTGCGGCAGCTCGCCCAACGGGTGAGCGGCTGGGCTGTGCTGTACGGGCCGGAGGGGGCGGAGCTGGCGCGGGCGGGGAGGGGTGCGGGGGAAGTGGGGAGGGGCGCGGCAGACGTGAGGAATGGCGCAGGGGAAGACGCGGTGCAGGCTCTCGCCGAGCTGGCCCGGGTCGTACGACCCGGAGAGGCCCACAGCGGCCCCACCCCCTCCTCCGCAACCGACACCGCAGGCGGCATCCACCTCGCCGCCTACGCCCTCGGGGCCGGGCGGGGCTTCGTCCTCGGGGTCGGGGCGGCGCGTCGTGAGCCCGGGGATCACACCATCGCCTCCGTGGCGGCCGTGCTGCTCTCCCTCCTCACCGGCGAGCACCGGAGCGGGAGCGGGTCGGCGCGGTCGGCGGCGCTCGTGCGGCTGCTGCTGGGGGCCTCGCCGGAGGCGGTGGCGCCACTGCTGGGCGGCGGAGAGCGATGGCTCGTCGTCCACGCGCGGCCCGTCGGGGACGGCCCCACGCCGGACACCTTGGCCGCGTCCGCGCTGGGCGCAGCACTGGGCTCCGCGCTGGTCGACGCGGACGGTGACGTCGTACGGGTTCTCGTGCCCGGCGACTGTGAACCCGCCCCGCAGGCGGGCTGGACCTGTGGGGTCAGCGCGCCCGCCGGCCCGCACGCGTGGGCGGCGGCCGACACACAGGCCGCCCGTGCGCTGGCCCGCGCCCGCGCCACCCGTACGCCGCTGGTCCGCCACGGCGAGCGCCCGGCCCTCGCCGACCTGGTCCCCGCGTCCGACGCCGAGGCCCACGCCCGCACCCTCCTCGCCCCCATCGCCGCGAACCCCGCCCTCACCGAAACCCTCCGCACCTGGCTCTCCCTGCACGGCAGTTGGGACCGCACAGCGGTGGCCCTGTCCGTCCACCGCAACACCGTCCGCCAACGCGTCGCGCGGTGCGCGCAGTTGCTCGGCACCGACCTCGACGATCCGGACGTACGGATGGAGTTGTGGTTCGCGTTGCGGGACGAGTGAGTTTTGAAGCACACATACCGCTTGGCGGATGTGTACTACTCGGAGTCCGGAATCACGTGCAGCGGCCTCTCGGTCGCCGTCCGGGGTGCGATGACGTCTCGGTAGTGGTGATCGAGCGACAGGATGACGGGCTGCGGCAGCGTCCACGTCAGGATGGCGTTGACCGCGTCGGTCATACCGATGGCGTCGTGATCCGCGTACGTACGCATGAGAAGCTCGGCCTGGCTCAAGAGCGGCCACCCTACGGTGGCGAGCTTGAGTCGATCCGTGCCCGCCCAAGCACGCATGCTGGCCAGAGCGTCTGCTGCCGCCTTGCCGCTGATCTTCGTCGTGAGGTGATAGTCCAGCTCGGCCAGGACCATCGGGGACACCACCAGTCGGTCGACCAGTGAGAGAGCTCGTACAGAGGTCTCGTGGTGATCGTCCTTGCGGTTGTAGACGGCGAGGAGGACCGACGTGTCCGCAACCGCGAACAGGTGACGCTTCAACGGTCGCCCTCCCGGAAAAGTTCATCGCCGGACCGGGCGGCCAAGTCGGTGGGCCCGTCGAACATCGCCCGCGCCAGCGCGGCCATCGCCTCTGAGTCCTCTCCCACTGAGGAGGAGAAGGACAGCGGGACGCCACGTGCGATGTGGTCCAGTGCCACTTCCTCCGGGGTGCGCCCCTCCAGGAGGGCCAGCGTGCGCAGCACTTCGGCCTGACTGCCGGTGTAGGTGAGGGTGACCGTGACGGCATCGTCGGGCGAGGCGGAGTGGTCCGGTGGGGGGACGGGCGCATCGGCCACGGGGAGCTCCTCATGAGTGCCGTTCGGTGTGATGTGTGGCGGTTCCGACAGTACCGCCGTGTTGGCAGCACTCATCGTGGCAGCGGCACCTCCACCCATGTCACCTTCCCGATGACACGCAGGCGCGGGCGGCAACCCCAGCGCTCGAACAGTGCCCCTACGCGAAGGGGTGGGTCGTCGAAGTGAACGACATGCTGACGGTCGCGTCCGCCTACATCCTGGAGTACGGCTTCGAGGCCTGAGCCTTCCACTCGCGTTCCGTTCCGGTGCCCCCGTCGACCGTGTCTCACCACTCCCGAGCAGCGATCAGTTCCTCCGCATCGGCGTCCGCGAACCCATAAGCGGACGCCACGAACGAGAAGTCCTCCGCTATCTCCTCGCGCGCGACGGTCTCGATCTCGCTGCCCGCCGCGTCGAACTCGGCCTCCAGAGTGTTGAACTCCTCCGTCGCCGCCTCCGTGAGCACGTACAGCGCGGCCAGGTCCGAGGGCCGCTCCGCCTCGATCCGCTCGCACAGCCCCAGGAGGATCGCCTTGCCCTTGTCGAGGACGTGATCCGGGTAGTGGTCGTCGCCGTACAGTCCGCTCAGAAACGCGTGCTCCCGCATCCGCTGGTTCGTGATCGACACAGTGATCCCCCCACATTCCTCGAAGAGTCGACGTGCTGATCCTGCACCACAGCACTGACAAGCCCGTCTTTCCCAAGTGACCCGCATCCCAGGCTTCGGGACATCCACGTCGTGCACCGGGAGCGACGGCACAATGGGCCTATGCCGATACCCGGGATCCCCAGCCGCCAAGAGCTCGTCGACCACCTCGTCAAGACGCGTATCGCGGGCGACGTAGCCACTCCCCGCGAGAACAACCTCTCCCACTACCGCAAGCTGGCGAACGGCGAGCGCAACTGGTGGCTCGGGCTCGAACTCGGGGACCGCTGGACCGACGAGCAGGACGTGCTCGCGGTGATGGCGGAGCGCTGCGGCGTGAACGACGACCCGGAGTACCGCTACGGACAGGACACCATCGACCCGGAGCTGACGGTCGCCGCCCTGGACCGGGCGGCGGCGCGACTGCGCAAGGCGGCCGACGGCACCCAGAGCGTGCTGTTCGCGACCGGGCACCCGGGCGGCCTGCTCGACGTGCACCGCGCGACCGCCGCCGCCCTGCGCGCCGCCGGCTGCGAGATCGTGGTCATCCCGGACGGGCTGCAGACGGACGAGGGGTACGTGATGCAGTTCGCGGACGTCGCGATGCTGGAGCACGGCGCCACCCTCTGGCACACCCATTCCGGTGAGCCGATGCGCGCGATCCTGGGCGGCCTGGAGCGCGAGGGCCGGCCGCTGCCCGACCTGGTCGTCGCCGACCACGGCTGGGCCGGCTTCGCGGGCCAGCAGGGCATCGACTCCGTGGGGTACGCCGACTGCAACGACCCCGCCCTGTTCCTCGCCGAGTCCGAGGGCACCCTCCAGGTGGTGATCCCGCTGGACGACCACGTCACCAGCCCGCGGTACTACGACCCGATGACGGCGTACCTGCTGAACGCGGCAGGCCTGGTCTGACCCACCCGGTCGACCCGGGCGGCGGACCCCACGGGAACGTTCACCGTCCCGTGCCGCCGCCCGTCGCCGGGACCCGCGTCCGTGGTCACGGCCACGGGTTGAGCCCCTCCTCCCGCCGCTGCGCGAACCCCGGCGTCGGATCCAGGTACACCCGGCTCACCGCCGGGAACACCTCCCGCAGCCGCTGCTCCGCCTGCTCGCAGGCCCACTCGATCTGCGCGGCGGTCGACGCGTCCCGGAAGTCGACCTTCGCGGCGACCAGCGCCTCGTGCGGCCCCTGCACCAGAGTCGTCAACTCCAGTACGGCGTCCACGTGCTCCAGCGCGAGCAGTTCGGCCCGGATCCGCTCCCGCATCGGCTTGGGCAGCGGGCGCCCGATGAGCAGTTCCGCGTTGGAGCGGCCGAGGACCCAGGCGACGTACAGCAGGAGTGCGCCGATGCACAGGGACGCGATGCCGTCCCAGACCCCGGACCCGGTGAGCTGTCCGCCGAGCAGACCGCCGGCGGCGAGCAGCAGGCCCGCCAGCGCGGCCGTGTCCTCCAGGACGACCGCCTTCACGGCGGTGTCGGGGGTGTGCCGGAGGTAGAGCTTGAAGGACGCCCCGAAGCGCTCCGCCTCCCCGCGCGCCTGGCGGACACCGGTGCGCAGGGAGTAGCCCTCCAGGAGGAAGGCGACGGCGAGCACGATGTACGAGATGAGCGGGTCGCCCAGTTCCTCGCCGGCGACGAGGGTGTGGATGCCGTCGTAGAGCGAGAACACCGCGCCGCCGACGAAGGTCGCGACGGCCGCGAGGAGTGCCCAGATGTAGCGCTCGGGGCCGTAGCCGAGCGGGTGTTCCTCGTCCGCCGGTTTCTCGCTGCGCTTCAGCGCGGCCAGCAGCATCACCTCGGTGACCGTGTCCGCCACCGAGTGGGCTGCCTCGGACAGCATCGCGCTGGACCCGCTGATCACCCCGGCGACAGCCTTGGCGAGCGCGATGCCCAGATTGGCCGCGGCGGCCACGAGCACCGTGGAGGTGCTCTCGCCGCCGCCGCTTTCCTGCTCAGAAAAAACCTCAGCCATGTCCCAAGTCATACCCGGGAGACGCTCACCGCGGGACACGGACCACGCCCTCCTGGATCCCCGTGACGGCCAGTTGCCCGACTTGGGGGTGAATACCGGCCTGACCCAGGCCCCGCCCGCATTCGTGTCCCTCCTCAGCCGCTGACGGCGTTCGCCTGTGGCGCGGGGCCGGTGGCCAGTTGCCAGTTGTCGAGGAACCGGAAAACTCGAAACAACGCGGGTACCCGCCCCGCCGTGTGACCGGGCTCCTCGGGGTACCCGGGGTATTCGGCCGCCTTCGGACGTCGCCCGGGTACTCGGCCGACTTCGGACGTCGCCGGCACGCCACCGATCGCAAGGGAGAGCCCATGGACGACCGCCCGAACCGAACCGACACGGACCTGCTCGGCATCTATCTGAACGACCACCTCGCCGGAGCCACCCTCGGCGTGGACCGGGTACGGTCACTGGCCGAGGCCGAGGCCGAGCGGGATCCGGCGCTCGCCGACGCCGTGCGGCCGATCGCCGAGGAGATCGCCCAGGACCGGGCGGACCTGCTGCGGATCATGCGGGGACTCGACGTTCCCGTACGCCGCTACAAGATCGTCGCGGGACGACTGGCCGAGCGGGCGGGCCGGCTCAAGGCCAACGGCCGCCTCGTCCAGCGTTCGCCGCTCACTCCCATGCTGGAACTGGAGCTGCTGCGCCTGGGCGTGGAGGGGAAGGCCGCCGGCTGGCGGACACTGCGCCGGCTGGCCGACCGCGACGAACGCCTCGATCCCGCCCACCTCGACGGCCTTCTCGATCGCGCCCAACGGCAGCTGGACACGCTGGAACAACTGCGCATGCGCCAGGTCACGGAAACCTTCCAGCAGACCCACGGCCAGACCGCACTCCAGGAGTCACACTGATGAGCGACCACACCCCCTCCCAGGCCGAGGGAGACCGCGACGACATACCCGACGACGACACCGACGCCGGGTCCTGACAGCTGCCGCTCCAGGGCAGGCGGACGCACGATCTCGGCCGCGCCCGCCCTGGAGTGGGCCGGCTGTTCTGCCGGGAGAGCAGCGTCAGCCCGTACGGGCTTCCTTGGTCGCCACAGGTACGGTCAGGCGTCCTCGACCGTCACGGTGACGGGCGTGCCGATCTCGACCGTGCGGCTGACCGTGCAGAGCCGGTCGTGGGAGGTCTTGACCGCGCGGGGAAGAATCGCCCGGGCACGATCCGCACCCTCGCCGTCCGGGAATGCCACGGAAAACGTGACGGTGAGGTCGGTCATCCGGTTGCCGAGCCCGTCGCTGATCTTGTCGCCGGTCACCGCGACGGAGAACCTGGCGGGCTCCGCGTGACGGCTGGTGGCGACATCGACGTCCACCGCCGTGCAGCCTCCGATCGCGGCGAGCAACAGCTCGACCGGGGTGAACTCGGCGTCCGCGCCCGCATCGGAACCGGTGCCGAAACTGATCGTGCCGCCGCGCGCGTTCGTCGCGGTGAAGTGGCCGGTGCTGGTTCGCTCGACGGTGACGGAGCGCAGGGAGTTCGCGGTCATACCAACGACACTAAAGGCCAAGTCAGTCGGGCGCCGGGGCGTGGCCCGTGCGGGCCACGCCCGCGTCGCCGGTGCGCACTGGATTACTGGCCAGTAGAAATGGCTCCAGGAGTCAGGCACTTCGGTCTCTCCCCGATCTGCTCCACCTTGAGCAGATCGAGGAGAACCATGTCCGTGACTACAGGCCCACGTCCCTGACTACAGGCCCATGTCCTTGGCGATGATCGACTTCATGATCTCGCTGGTGCCGCCGTAGATCCTGTTCACGCGGTTGTCCGCGTACAGGCGGGCGATCGGGTACTCGTTCATGAAACCGTAGCCACCGTGCAGCTGGAGGCAGCGGTCGATGACGCGGTGCGCGACCTCGGTGCAGAACAGCTTGGCGCTCGCGGCCTCGGCCGGCGACAGCTCGCCCGCGTCGAGGGCCTCCAGGGCGCGGTCGGCGACGGCCTGAGCCGCGTCCACCTCGGCCTGGCAGGCGGCCAGCTCGAACTTGGTGTTCTGGAAGTGGGCGACCGTCTTGCCGAAGACCGTGCGCTCCTGGACGTACTCCTTGGCGAACCGGACGGCCGCCGCGGCCTGCGCGTACGCGCCGAACGCGATGCCCCAGCGCTCGGAGGGCAGGTTGCCGCCGAGGTAGTAGAAGCCCTTGTTCTCCTCGCCGAGCAGGTCCTCGACCGGCACCTTCACGTCGACGAACGCCAGCTCGGCGGTGTCGGAGGTCTTCAGGCCGAGCTTGTCCAGCTTGCGGCCGACCGAGTAGCCCTCGGACTTGGTGTCCACGGCGAACAGCGAGATGCCGAAGCGGCGGTCCTCGGCCGTGGGCGCGGCGGTGCGGGCGCAGACGATGACCTTGTCGGCGTGCACACCACCGGTGATGAAGGTCTTGGCGCCGTTGAGGACGTAGTGCGTGCCGTCCTCGGAGAGCTTCGCTGTGGTCTTCATGCCCGCGAGGTCGGAGCCGGTGCCCGGCTCGGTCATCGCCAGGGCCCACATCTCCTCGCCGGAGACGAACTTCGGCAGGAAGCGCTTCTTCTGCTCGTCGGTGGCGAGCGCCTTGATGTACGGCAGGCCGAGCAGCACGTGCACACCGGAGCCGCCGAAGGAGACACCCGCGCGCGAGGTCTCCTCGTAGATCACGGCCTCGAACTTGTACGAGTCGATGCCCGCGCCGCCGTACTCCTCGTCCACGCGGATACCGAAGACGCCGAGCTCGGCCAGCTTGTAGTAGAAGTCGCGCGGTGCCTGGCCCGCGGCGAACCACTCGTCGTAGACGGGGACGACCTCGGCCTCGATGAAGGCCCGGAGGGTCTCCCGGAACGCCTCGTGGTCCTCGTTGAACACAGTACGGCGCACCGCCGGCACCTTTCTGCGCCTAAGCCGGCGCCGCTCTCGCGTATGGGGTTGCTCGCCGCAGGGGTTCCTCGATGATGGTCGCGCCCCCCATGGCTAAGCGCTTGCTCAGGTATAGGTTACCGGGCAGTCACGACCGTCGTCCAGAGCAGGTACCCCGAGACGCTCGTCACGCCCCCGCCGCCTCGAAGGCACCCCTCGCCATTCGCCGCAGGAGTGCGGCGGTGGTGGCGCGGCCCGGCAGTGAACCCGGGCGGCCCAGGTGGGGCGTGGAGTTGAGCAGGCCGAAGACGGAGTGCACGGCGGAGCGGGCGGTGGACTCGGCCAGGGACGGATAGACCTTGCACACGACCTCCACCCACAGCTCGACGTACTGCCGCTGGAGCTGTCGTACGAGCTTGCGGTCGCTGTCGCGGAGGCGGTCCAGCTCGCGGTCATGCAGGGTGATCAGCGGGCGGTCGTCGAGCGCGAAGTCGATGTGACCCTCGATGAGCGAGTCGAGGACCCGCTCCGAAGGGTTCCCGTCGGGGTCCGCAGACCTCCCATCGACGTCCGCGGACCTCCCGTCGGCGCTCGAAGACTTCCCGTCGGCGTCCGCGACCCGCCGCTTGGCGCCGGTCAGCAGCTGCCCGCTGATCCCCACCAGCAGCTCGGCGAGCATCGCGTCCTTGCCGGGGAAGTGCCGGTACAGACCGGGGCCGCTGATGCCGACCGCGGCCCCTATCTCATCCACTCCCACGCCGTGGAAGCCGCGCTCGGCGAACAGCCGGGCGGCCTCCTTGAGGATCTGCTCGCGACGGGTGGGGGCGTCGGTTCTCGTGGCCATGGAAGCAATTCTAGACAGGGAGGTTAGCGGTCGTTAACCTGGAGGAAACGCGTTAACGCTCATTAACAAGGTGAGGGGTCCGCGCAATGCACCACGAGGCACCGGAGCTGACGAGCGCGGCCGACCCCGCGTCCGAGGCCTGGCGCGCCAATGAGGCGGCCCATCACGCGCTGGGCGAGGAGCTGCGCCAGAAGCTCGCCGCGGCCCGGCTCGGTGGCGGCCAACGGGCCCGCGACCGGCACACCGCGCGCGGAAAGCTGCTGCCGCGCGATCGCGTGGACGCCCTCCTCGATCCGGGCTCGCCCTTCCTGGAGCTGGCCCCGCTCGCCGCGGACGGGCTGTACGACGGACAGGCCCCGGCCGCCGGAGTGATCGCCGGGATCGGCCGGGTGAGTGGCCGCGAGTGCGTGATCGTCGCCAATGACGCGACCGTCAAGGGCGGCACGTACTACCCGATGACGGTGAAGAAGCACCTCCGCGCCCAAGAGGTGGCGCTCGAAAACCGTCTCCCCTGCCTCTACCTCGTCGACTCCGGAGGGGCTTTCCTGCCCATGCAGGACGAGGTCTTCCCCGACCGCGAGCACTTCGGCCGGATCTTCTACAACCAGGCGCGGATGTCGGGCGCCGGCATCCCGCAGATCGCCGCCGTCCTCGGCTCCTGCACGGCGGGCGGCGCCTATGTGCCCGCGATGAGCGACGAGGCCGTGATCGTGCGCAATCAGGGCACGATCTTCCTCGGCGGCCCTCCCCTGGTGAAGGCAGCCACGGGCGAGGTCGTCACCGCCGAGGAGCTGGGCGGCGGCGATGTCCACGCGCGCGTGTCGGGCGTCACCGACCACCTCGCCGAGGACGACGCGCACGCGCTGCGGATCGTCCGGAACATCGTCGCCACCCTCCCCGCGCGCGGACCCCTGCCATGGGCGGTCACCTCTCCCTCGGAGCCCAAGGTCGACCCGTACGGGATGTACGGCGCCGTACCGGTCGACTCCCGCACCCCGTACGACGTACGTGAGGTCATCGCGCGCGTGGTCGACGGTTCGCGTTTCGCGGAGTTCAAGGCGGAGTTCGGGCAGACCCTGGTCACCGGGTTCGCGCACATCCACGGCCACCCGGTCGGGATCGTCGCCAACAACGGCATCCTGTTCTCCGAATCGGCCCAGAAGGGCGCCCACTTCATCGAGCTGTGCGACCAGCGCGGCATCCCGCTGGTCTTCCTGCAGAACATCTCGGGGTTCATGGTGGGGCGGCAGTACGAGGCCGGTGGCATCGCCAAGCACGGCGCCAAGATGGTCACGGCCGTCGCCTGCACCCGCGTGCCCAAGCTGACGGTGGTGGTGGGCGGGTCGTACGGCGCGGGGAACTACTCGATGTGCGGCCGGGCGTACTCGCCGCGGTTCCTGTGGATGTGGCCGAACGCCAAGATCTCCGTGATGGGCGGCGAGCAGGCCGCCTCCGTCCTCGCGACCGTCAAGCGCGATCAGTTGGAGGGGCGCGGGGAGTCCTGGCCGGCCGAGGACGAAGAGGCCTTCAAGGACCCGGTCCGCGAGCAGTACGAGCGCCAGGGCAGCGCCTACTACGCGACGGCCCGCCTCTGGGACGACGGTGTGATCGACCCGATGGAGACCCGGCAGGTGCTGGGGCTCGCCTTGACCGCTTGCGCCAACGCGCCCCTGGGTGAACCCCAGTTCGGCGTCTTCCGGATGTGAGGCTGGGAATGTTCGACACGGTACTTGTGGCCAACCGGGGAGAGATCGCCGTCCGGGTCATCCGTACGCTGCGCTCGCTCGGCGTGCGCTCGGTGGCCGTCTTCTCCGACGCCGACGCCGACGCCCGGCATGTGCGCGAGGCGGACACGGCGGTACGGATCGGTCCGGCGCCGGCCGCCGAGAGCTATCTGTCGGCCGACCGGCTGCTGGAGGCCGCCGCGCGGACGGGCGCCCAGGCCGTCCACCCCGGGTACGGCTTCCTCGCGGAGAACGCCTCCTTCGCGCGGGCCTGCGCGGACGCCGGACTGGTCTTCATCGGACCGCCCGCGGGCGCGATCGCGCTGATGGGCGACAAGATCCGCGCCAAGGAGACCGTGCGGGCGGCCGGCGTCCCGGTGGTCCCGGGCTCATCCGGCAGCGGACTCACCGACGCGGAACTGGCCGGCGCCGCCCGCGATATCGGGATGCCGGTACTGCTGAAGCCCAGCGCGGGCGGCGGCGGCAAGGGCATGCGGCTGGTGCGGGACGCCTCGACACTGGCCGAGGAGATCGCGGCCGCCCGGCGCGAGGCACGCGCCTCCTTCGGCGACGACACCCTCCTCGTGGAGCGGTGGATCGACCGCCCCCGGCACATCGAGATCCAGGTCCTGGCGGACGCCCACGGGCACGTGGTCCACCTCGGCGAGCGCGAGTGTTCCCTCCAGCGCCGCCACCAGAAGATCATCGAAGAGGCGCCGAGCGTGTTCCTCGACGCCGCCACCCGTGCCGCGATGGGCGAGGCGGCAGTCCAGGCCGCCAGGTCGTGCGGCTACGAGGGCGCGGGCACGGTGGAGTTCATCGTGCCGGGCAGCGACCCCTCCTCGTACTTCTTCATGGAGATGAACACCCGCCTCCAGGTGGAACACCCGGTCACCGAGCTGGTCACGGGCCTGGACCTGGTGGAGTGGCAGCTCCGGGTGGCCGCGGGCGAGCAACTGCCGTACGGGCAGGCGGACATCACGCTCACGGGACACGCGGTCGAGGCCCGGGTGTGTGCCGAGACTGTGTCCATTAAAGAGGGCGCGCGCGGATTCCTCCCCTCGGGCGGCACGGTGCTGGCGCTGCACGAGCCGCAGGGCGACGGCGTACGCACCGACTCCGGGCTGAGTGAGGGCAGCGAGGTCGGTTCGCTCTACGACCCGATGCTGTCCAAGGTCATCGCGTACGGTCCGGACCGCGCGACCGCGCTCCGCAAGCTCCGGGCCGCGCTGGCGGAGACGGTGACGCTGGGGGTGCAGACGAACGCCGGGTTCCTGCGGCGGCTGCTCGCCCACCCCGCGGTGGTGGCCGGTGAGCTGGACACGGGGCTGGTGGAGCGGGAGGCGGATTCACTGGTCCCGGCGGAGGTGCCGCAGGAGGTGTACGCGGCGGCGGCGCTGCTGCGCCAGGCCGCCCTCGGCCCCCAGGACTCCTCCGGCTGGGTCGATCCGTTCTCCGTACCGGACGGCTGGCGCCTGGGCGGCGAACGCGCCTGGACGGCACACCACTTGCAGGTGCCGGGGCACGACCCGGTGACCGTCCGCGTGCGCGGCACGGCGGGCGGCGCCACCGAGGTCCTCCTCGACACCGGGAAACCACCCCTGCTGGGGTCCACCCCCAGGGCCCGAGGGGGAGCCTCACCCGGGTTCACCTGCCGGCTCGACGGCGTCACCCACACCTTCGCCGCCCTGCCGGACGGCACCTGGCTGGGCCGCGACGGCGACGCCTGGCACGTCCGCGACCACGACCCGGTCGCCGCGTCCCTCACCGGCGCCGCGCACGCGGGCGCCGAGTCGCTCACCGCTCCCATGCCGGGGACGGTGACCGTGGTGAAGGTCGCCGTCGGTGACGAAGTGGCCGCCGGGCAGAGCCTGTTGGTCGTCGAGGCGATGAAGATGGAGCACGTCATCTCCGCGCCGCACGCCGGAACGGTGAGCGAGCTGGACGTCACGCCGGGCACGACGGTCGCCATGGACCAGGTCCTGGCGGTCATCACACCGGCGGAACCAGTGGAAGGGGAGCCGACGGCATGAGCACCCCCGAACTCGGCCTCCCCATGGTCGTACCAGCCCAGGATCTTCCCGCCCGGGTGCGGATCCACGAGGTCGGCGCGCGCGACGGTCTGCAGAACGAGAACGCGACGGTCCCGACGGAGATCAAGGCGGAGTTCATCCGCCGCCTGGCCGACGCGGGCCTCACCACCATCGAGGCCACCAGCTTCGTACACCCGAAGTGGGTGCCCCAACTCGCGGACGCGGAGCAGCTGTTCCCCCTCGTACGGGATCTGCCGGGCGTCCGCCTGCCCGTCCTCGTACCGAACGCACGCGGTCTCGACCGGGCCCTCGCCCTGGGCGCCACCCGCGTGGCCGTCTTCGCCAGCGTCACGGAGTCCTTCGCGAAGGCCAACCTCAACAGGACGGTCGACGAGGCCCTGGCCATGTTCGAGCCGGTGGTGACCCGCGCACGGCAGGAGAAGCTGCAGGTCCGCGGCTACCTGTCCATGTGCTTCGGCGACCCCTGGGAGGGCGCCGTCCCCATCCACCAGGTGGTCCGCGTCTGCAAGGCACTGCTCGACATGGGCTGCGACGAGCTGAGCCTCGGCGACACCATCGGCGTGGCGACGCCCGGTCATGTGCAGAGCCTGCTCGCCGAGCTCAACGAAGAGGGCGTGCCGACCAGTTCGATCGGCGTGCACTTCCACGACACGTACGGCCAGGCGCTCGCCAACACCCTGGCCGCGCTGCAGCACGGCGTCACGACCGTCGACGCCTCGGCGGGCGGCCTCGGCGGCTGCCCGTTCGCCAAGTCCGCCACCGGGAACCTCGCCACCGAAGACCTCGTGTGGATGCTCCAGGGCCTCGGTGTCGACACCGGGGTGGACCTCGGCCGTCTCACCGCCACCAGCGTGTGGATGGCCGGCCAACTGGGCCGACCCAGCCCCTCTCGCACCGTCCGCGCCCTCTCCCACCAGGAGTGATCCCCATGTCCCTGGACCACCGGCTCTCCCCCGAACTCGACGAACTCCGCCGTACGGTCGAGGAGTTCGCCCACGATGTCGTCGCGCCGAAGATCGGTGACTTCTACGAGCGGCACGAGTTCCCGTACGAGATCGTGCGCGAGATGGGCCGCATGGGCTTGTTCGGGCTGCCGTTCCCGGAGGAGTACGGCGGCATGGGCGGCGACTACCTGGCCCTCGGCGTCGCGCTGGAGGAACTGGCCCGCGTCGACTCCTCCGTGGCGATCACCCTGGAGGCGGGCGTCTCGCTGGGCGCGATGCCGATCCACCTGTTCGGCACCGAGGCCCAGAAGGCGGAGTGGCTCCCCCGCCTCTGCTCGGGCGAGATCCTCGGCGCCTTCGGCCTGACCGAGCCGGACGGCGGCTCGGACGCGGGCGCAACACGTACGACGGCCCGGCTCGACTCGGACACGAACGAGTGGGTGATCAACGGCACCAAGTGCTTCATCACCAACTCGGGCACCGACATCACGGGCCTGGTCACGGTCACCGCGGTCACGGGCCGCAAGCCCGACGGCAAGCCGCGCATCTCCGCGATCATCGTCCCGTCCGGAACCCCCGGCTTCACGGTGGCCGCCCCCTACTCGAAGGTCGGCTGGAACGCCTCGGACACCCGCGAGCTCTCCTTCTCGGACGTCCGGGTACCCGCCGCCAACCTCCTCGGCGAGGAAGGCCGCGGCTACGCCCAGTTCCTCCGCATCCTGGACGAGGGCCGCATCGCGATCGCGGCCCTGGCCACCGGGCTCGCACAGGGCTGCGTGGACGAGTCGGTGAAGTACGCGAAGGAGCGCCACGCCTTCGGCCGGAACATCGGCTCCTACCAGGCCATCCAGTTCAAGATCGCCGACATGGAGATGAAGGCGCACATGGCCCGCGTCGGCTGGCGTGACGCCGCCTCGCGCCTGGTCGCCGGAGAGCCCTTCAAGAAGGAGGCGGCGATCGCCAAGCTCTACTCCTCCACCATCGCCGTCGACAACGCCCGCGACGCCACCCAGATCCACGGCGGCTACGGCTTCATGAACGAGTACCCGGTGGCCCGCATGTGGCGCGACTCCAAGATCCTGGAGATCGGGGAGGGTACGAGCGAGGTGCAGCGGATGCTGATCGCGCGGGAGTTGGGACTCACGGGCTGAGCCGGCCGGTCTGAGGACCGACACCTCCAACTCGGCGAAGCCATGCGGTTAGAGCTAGCCACTGGCGCCCTGTCCGCGGAGCTCGAACCAGACGTGCTTCCGGCTGAAAGGGTGGGCCGGCGTGACACCCCACGTCTCGGCCAGGGCTTGGACCAGGAGTAACCCTCGTCCGCACTCGCCGTCCCAGGTGGTGTCGATTGGCACCAGGTGTGCGGCCGGGCTGTCGTCGTACACCGCGATCCGCACGCCGTCGAGCAGCACGGCGGTCTCCATGTCGATGGTCGGTGACGTGGTGTGGAGTACGGCGTTGGTGACGATCTCGGACACCAGATTGCGGGCAGTGTCGGCGAGGTCGGGGGTATGGCCGTGGGTGGCGAGGAGTATGGCGACGGTGTCGCGGCAGATCTTTGGAGTGAGGGGCGAGTTGGGGGTGGTGAGGTAGTAGGTCTGCAGGGCGCTGGA
This sequence comes from Streptomyces sp. NPDC005808, assembly GCF_042871385.1. NCBI lineage: Bacteria > Bacillati > Actinomycetota > Actinomycetes > Kitasatosporales > Streptomycetaceae > Streptomyces > Streptomyces sp. NPDC005808. Next base: position 201,714 of record NZ_JBIAIK010000005.1, read on the forward strand.
AATGTCGTGAGCCATGGCTTCAACTCCGTTGGTAGGACGTAAGGGTGTCGCGCGGTTAGCCACCGTGGCTTGGTCTGGGGTGACTGCTCTGCGGGTTCACTGGCGGGCCGCGCGGTGACCGTTTTGAAGGTAGGGGCAACCTTGCATCGGGGCAAGGTTGCCTCCTCGGATTCACTCGAGTGAGTGGACCGGTTCCTCGCAAAACGGCAGACTCGGACGCCGAGAGGAACGGAACCCATGCCACTGAGAGACAACCCGTCCGCACGCCAGGCCCGACTCGGCTCGGAACTAAGGAAGTTGAGGGAGGCTGCGGGGAAGACCGCACGGGAGGCGGCAGGTCTGCTGTCGACCGACCAAGCCAAGATCAGCCACATCGAGGCCGGACGCCTCGGCGTCAGCGAGGAGCGGATCCGGCGGCTGGCGGTGTTCTATTCGTGTGACGACGCTGCGCTGGTCGACGCGCTGTGCGCCATCGCGCGGGAGTCCAGGGGGCAGGGCTGGTGGGACGCATACCGAGGGATTCTGGCCCCCAGTTTCCTGGACATTGCGGAACTGGAGCACCACGCAACGTACTTGCGAGCGCTTCAGCCCATGACACTGCCCGGCCTCTTCCAGACCGAGGACTACATGCGGGCGCTCTACGGCGGCCACATCCCGCCTCTCCCCGCCAATGAGGTGGATGTTCGTGTGGAGTTCAGGCTGAAGCGCCGCCAGCTCTTCGAGCGCGAGGTGGTGCCGTCTTTCACCGTGGTCATCCACGAAGCGGCTTTGCGGATGCGCATCGGGGGACGCGGGGTGGCGCGGGAGCAACTCGGTCATCTGCTGGAGATGTCCGAGCGGCCCGCCGTCGTCCTGAAGGTGATCCCCTTCACCAGCGAAGAGTTCGTAGAGGCCACACAGCCGGTGTTCTACGCCGGAGGAGTCGTCCCCCAACTGGACACCGTCCAAGTGGACAGCGCGGTTGGCGGTGTCTTCCTCGGCATGGGCACTCAGACCAAGAGGTACGGAACACTGCTGGACCTCGCGGAGCGAGCGGCTCTCGAAGCCGAGCACTCCCGCGAACTCATCCACGACATCGCAAAAGAAATGTGAAGGCCCACACCATGTCTGTGCAGTGGCAGAAGTCGTCCTTCTCCGGAGCCGGCGGCGAGAACTGTGTAGAAGTGGCCCACGCCGAATCCCATCTCTTTCTCCGCGAGAGCGACGCTCCCGGCGAGGTGCTCGCCCTGGCACCCGGCGGATTGCTGGCCCTGATACGGCACTTCGGTTCCGAGCGTCGGTCCCCGTGACGACGAAGAGCCGTGCTCCCGTGCGCCGTACCAGCCTCCCTTGACGCTGATGAGCCTGACGTCGAGGCTCGTGCACGCTGGTGCAACCACTCGACAGCGGGAGCGACCGTGACCGTGAAGTTCCTTGGGATCATCCCCAACACGCCGACCGACGAGTCTCCGACGATCTGGCTTCATGAGGAGACGGGAGACCTTCTGATCCAGTCGTACAAGGCGACTGAGGACGAGGTGAAGCAGTGCCAGGAAGTCGGTTCGATCCCTGGCCACTCCACGGACGTTCCAGACCACGAGACGATCGTCAGGCTTCCGGCGGTCATGCTGAAGTACATCCCCCGCCCGGACGACGGCAACGGAGAAACGGCAAGTGCAACCACCCGCGCGTAACGCCCTGGCGAAGGCCCAACAATCAGCCGTGCACCTTGAGATGCGGGACAGTTACATGCTGGACGATCCCGAGTTCATCGCGTGGCAGCAGGGCAGGCGGCTTAATCCCGGTGACCGCTCCTCGTGGTGGGGTGGATGGCACGACGTTGTGCGCGACGCGGTCGACCGTGGCGTTGTGGTCCGGCGTGCCCGCATCGTCTCCGAGCCGATCAGCGACTATGCGCGGTACGAATACGACGGCACGTTCACCAACATCGCTGCGGGTGAACTGGTGCGATGGCTGCCGAGGCGGGAGACGACCGATCTTGCGTTGCCCGGTACGGACTTCTGGGTGTTCGACGGCGCGCAGGCGCTCTTCCATCACTTCACCGGAGAGGGACAGTTGGACGAGGACGGCCGGGAGTACACGGACGATCCCACGCGGGTGAAACCGTGCGTCGATGCCTTCGAGGCAGTGTGGCAACGAGCGACCCCTCATGAGGAGTACCGGCCCCGCTGACCTGTCGCGACCATGGCTGTCTCCCCTTCCTCAAGCGCTCAGCAGGCCCGGCAGGCTCTGGCTGACCGTCTCGCCGAGCTGTGCCGGGACGCGGGGCTGTCCGGGCGCGATGTAGCCGGACGCTGCGGCTGGCATCCGTCCAAGTCGTCCCGGATCATGAACGCCCGCACGCCTCCATCTGCCGACGACATCCGGGCATGGTGTCGGGCGTGCGGGGCCGAAGATCACACGGCCGATCTCATCGCCTCGCTGCGGACGGCCGAGGGCATGTGGGTCGGCTGGCGGCGCATGGAGCGCGCCGGGCTCAAACAGGCGCAGGAAGCACGCTTGCCGTTGTTCGAGCGCACCCACCGTTTCCGCGCCTATTCGTCTTGGCTCGTGCCGGGCTTGATCCAGACGTACAGCTACACCGAAGCCGTGTTGCGGGCTGTTCAGCGCCGCAGGGTCGATGTGGATGACGTGTCCGAAGCGGTGGCAGTCCGCATGGAACGTCAGCGTGTGCTGTACGAGGGGGACCGGCGGTTCGCGTTCCTGGTCGAGGAATCGGTCCTGCGCAACGGACTCTGCGGGGCGGAGGCGCTGATCGGACAGCTCGGTCACCTGTTCACAGTCGGCTCACTGCCCAACGTCAGCCTGGGTGTGGTGCCCATGGGACCTGACCGGTCTCGGATGCCCGTAGAGGGGTTCTGGATCTTCGATGCGGAACAGGTCAACGTCGAGTTGGTCTCGGGCCATCTCACGATCACGCAGCCCAGCGAGGTGGGCGCGTACGCCGACAGCTTCGCGGAGCTGGCAGACCTGGCCGTTTACGGTGCGAGCGCTCGTGCGCTGATCACGGCGGCAATGGACTCTCTCGGGTGATTGCCATGCAATCCCATGCAACATCGTGGCTTGGCAACTTCCCTCCTCCCTACGGTCATTCCATCGAGCCAATAAACCGGGGAGGCCACCCATGGAGACCCAGAAACCGCAGCACTACCGCCTGACCGAGTCACCGGCCGAGCTCTCCGCCGAGCCAGGGTGTGCCGCCTGTCTGTCCCTCGTGGTCGCCAGACGGAACGCGCGCTCCAACGGTGACTACAGCGGTGTGTCCGACCGCAACGTGGAGCTGCGCCAGCATCAGGCGGAGGTGCACTGATGGACATGCGAACGTGGCGGGAAAGCCGTAGCCGGGCGGTCGATGCCACCGCGGTGCTTCGCGAAGGTCTGGTCGCACTCGGTGTTCCGGAGTCAGTCCAGCAGCGTCTGCGGCCGCTGGTCACCCACTCCGGAACAGCGCTGGTGCATGTGGGGACGATCCGCGCGGAGGACGCGGAGCGGATAGCGGAAGTGCTCCGCGGCGCGGCCGGTGCGCTGCGTCTGAGACCGACCGGCCATGAAACAGGGTCATAGTTCCGGGCGTCACCCGTCACGCATGCCGCTTCCTCCTCCGTGAACTCCCGTCCGGCAAGGGCGGCGACGGTCGTCCACGACCGTGACAGTTGAGCAGGAAGGTGTGGCGATGCAGAACGGAAATGACCTGTACGCGCTCAACATCGGCGGGGCCGCGTTCGTGAAAGCGTGTGGCGGTCCCTGTACTGAGGGGTGCGTGACCCTGGCCCGGATCGGTGACGACTCCTGGGCCCTCGGTGACAGCAAGCGGCCGGACGCGGAACCGCTGCGGTTCACCACGGAGGAGTTGGACGCGGCCGGTATCGACCCGACGCGGTTCGGCCTGTCGGCCTGATCCTCCCGAGCGGTCGGTCCCATCCCTCCCCTTCTTCACCGGGGTGGGGCCGACTGGCCCCACCCGCATCCGACCCCAACGGGACGACTGTTGCACCACCATGGCTATCTGTGGACGGGGCCGAAACAGCGATTCGACCAGGAGGCACTGCGGCGGCCTCCGCATACTGACCCGCCGCCGGCGGGGAGCAGACCGGAACTGATTCAGCGATACCGCGAGGTGGTCGCGGAATTCCCCACCTCTGATCTGCCGCCCCTGGAAACGGCGCTCTGGCTGATGAAACCGGGTTCTGTGGTCCGTGGCACGTGGGATGAGGCGAAGGAGGCCGCGGATTGGCTTGGAGAGCGGTTGGCCGAGTACGCGCCGCGCTTCGACTCCGACGCGGAGCGTGACTCCCTCCGCGTGACGCAACTCGTGAACTCGGCAGCAAGGCAATTGAGTTGGGGCGGCGATGTGTCCTTGGGCTTCTACCTCGAACGCCCTTCGTACCTCTCCCTGGCCCTGGTCACCTGCTCACCGAACCGTGCGGCGCCCGATCTGCCCTGTCCGTCGCCCGGAGGAGAGGTGAAGTGATGGACGAACCTCGCGATCGGCCCTCATCCGACCCGATGAGAGCCGTCGTACCTATCCGGCCGATCCGAACCCGCCGAATCAGCCCCCCAACCCCAACTCCCGCGCGATCAACATCCGTTGTACCTCGCTCGCCCCCTCCCCGATCTCCAGGATCTTGGAGTCGCGCCACATGCGGGCCACCGGGTACTCGTTCGTGAAGCCGTAGCCGCCGTGGATCTGGGTGGCGTCTCTGCACGCCTGGCTCCTGGCGTCCGCCGAACCACACTGATTCAGCGGAGCTAAATACTCGTTGTACCTGGGCTACGGGTGTTCGTAGAGTCCGAGCATGATGGACGAGGGCGAGCGGGCAGTGCAAGCGGCCATCGATGGGGAGTTTCGCCTGCAGGATCCTGGGGTGCGTGCTTCTCCGGCTCTTGTTCTGGAGCTTCTGGATCCGGAGTTCACAGAGATCGGAGCGTCTGGACGCTGGTGGGATGCCGAGTCGATCCTCACGGTGACGAGCGCGGGAACGGTGTCCCCGGAGTCGCCCGTCAAAGTCAGCAATATGTCTGGGCTCGTGCTGGCTCCCGGGATCGTTCACCTGACGTACTTCTCCGACAATCAGGGGCGCCGGGCATGGCGAAGCTCCCTTTGGCGTCTGACGGAGACGGGCTGGCGCCTGTATTTTCACCAGGGCACTTTGGCTGACTGAAGGATGAGCGCCAGCCAGCATCACCAAGAGCCCGCAGCAGCCCTGCTCACATCAAGCCGCACGTCATCATCGCCATGTGGATCCCTGCTCGTCAGTGCGCCTGCGCCCGTCAGTGAACTCGTGGACAAGCTGGATCTCGCCGACGATATGGGCGTTGAACTCGTCGAGTTCCTCGGCTGGAACCCACAGTTCGAGGATCGTCCGTCCGCCGGCCTGCTGGATGGGATACCGGCTGAGGAACTCCGACTCGACTTCGAAGCGCGTGACGAAGCCGGCGCCGTCGTGTTTCACGTTCCAGTCCCTCGCGATCCTGACCGCGTAGTCCTCGTTGAGGACCGGATAGAAGATCGGCTGCTCGGGGAGGCGGGGCGGCCAGGCACGCCAGTTCAGTTCCCGGACAAGGTCCAGTTCCTTGGGGCCGGTCGGGCGCCACAGGGTCGTCGTTGCTTGCTGTCCGGTCACGGGCTCGCTCTCTGAAGTCACTCTGTTCGGGTCACTGAGCGCGAGGTTATGGGATACCCCAAGACCGGCGGGCCCCAGCGGAATGAATCCGCCGGAGCCCGCAGCCCAAGTACCAACCACCGAACCCGGTGACCGATCCCGGGGACTGGCCCCGGCGACCGACCCCCGTCTCAGTCCGTCCCCGCCTCCATAGCCGCCCGATCCAGCATCGTCTCCTCGTCCGGGGCCTCGCCGCGGGAGGCGATCGCCTCGGCGCCGCCCTCGTCCATGGCGCCGATCAGGCCGGTCGAGGCGGCCTGCGCGGCGCCGATCGGTGTCGGGTGGGCGGTGCCGACGAGGCCGAGGCTCACGTACTGTTCGAGCCGCGCACGCGAGTCCGCGATGTCCAAGTTGCGCATGGTGAGCTGGCCGATGCGGTCGACCGGGCCGAACGCCGAGTCCTCGGTCCGCTCCATGGAGAGCTTGTCCGGGTGGTAACTGAGCGCCGGGCCCCGGGTGTCGAGGACCGAGTAGTCCTCGCCGCGCCGCAGCCGCACGGTCACCTCGCCGGTGATCGCCGCGCCGACCCAGCGCTGCAGCGACTCACGCACCATCAGCGCCTGCGGGTCCAGCCAGCGGCCCTCGTAGAGCAGCCGGCCGAGCTGGCGGCCCTGGTTGTGGTACGCGGCCACGGTGTCCTCGTTGTGGATCGCGTTGACCAGGCGCTCGTAGGCGATGTGCAGCAGCGCCATGCCGGGCGCCTCGTAGATACCGCGGCTCTTGGCCTCGATGATCCGGTTCTCGATCTGGTCGGACATGCCCAGACCGTGCCGGCCGCCAATCGCGTTGGCCTCCATGACGAGGTCGACCGAGGAGGCGAACTCCTTGCCGTTGATCGTGACCGGCCGGCCCTGGTCGAAGCCGATCGTCACGTCCTCCGTGGCGATCTCCACCGACGGGTCCCAGAACCGCACGCCCATGATCGGGTCGACCGTCTCGATGCCGGTGTCGAGGTGCTCCAGGGTCTTGGCCTCGTGCGTGGCGCCCCAGATGTTGGCGTCCGTGGAGTACGCCTTCTCCGTCGAGTCCCGGTACGGCAGCTCGTGCGCGAGCAGCCACTCCGACATCTCCTTGCGGCCGCCGAGTTCCGTGACGAAGTCGGCGTCCAGCCAGGGCTTGTAGATCCGCAGGTGCGGGTTGGCGAGCAGCCCGTAGCGGTAGAACCGCTCGATGTCGTTGCCCTTGAACGTGGAGCCGTCGCCCCAGATCTGTACCCCGTCCTCGAGCATGGCCCGCACCAGCAGCGTGCCCGTCACCGCGCGCCCCAGCGGAGTGGTGTTGAAGTACGGGCGCCCGCCCGACCTGACGTGGAAGGCGCCGCAGGCGAGGGCGGCCAGGCCTTCCTCGACCAGCGCGGCACGGCAGTCGACGAGCCGGGCGATCTCGGCGCCGTACGCGAAGGCACGGTCGGGCACGGACGCGATGTCGGGCTCGTCGTACTGACCGATGTCGGCTGTGTACGTGCAGGGGACGGCGCCCTTGTCACGCATCCAGGCGACGGCGACCGACGTGTCGAGGCCGCCGGAGAAGGCAATGCCGACGCGCTCGCCGGTGGGGAGGGAGGTGAGAACCTTGGACATGGCAAGATTATGCAATAGAACGCATGATCATGCAAGGCCGAGCCGCAAGCGCCGGGCAGCAGAAAAACAGGTGGGTGAACTCGCAGAAGGTGAATGAGAGTTGAGGCGTCACGCCCGACCGGCTCGGTGGCGCACGGACGCACGCGCACCTTCACGGACAACTCACAGCCCAAGGGGAGGAAGCCCCAACCCTGGACATCTTATGAGGTTAGGCTAACCTACCTTCGAACCTGTCAGGCGGGCGCTCCCGCCCCGTGTCGAAAGCAGCCGCACATGTCCAACGCCCGTGCCACCCACCTCACCCGTCGCGGCATCCTCGCCGCCGGCGGCGCCCTCGGCCTCGGTGCCGTTCTCGCCGCCTGCGGAGACGACGACCCGACCAGCAGTGGCTCGGCGGACGAGACGAAGGCCGCATCCGGTCCCTGGACGTTCAAGGACGACCGCGGCACGACGGTGAAGCTGGACGCGATACCGGCGAACATCGTCGCGTTCACCGGCGTCGCCGCCGCGCTGTTCGACTACGGCATCGAGGTCAAGGGCGTCTTCGGCCCGACCAAGACCGCGGACGGCAAGGCCGATGTCCAGGCCGGCGACATCGACATCAGCAAGGTGACGATCCTCGGCAACGAGTGGGGCCAGTTCAACATCGAGAAGTACGCCGCTCTCGCCCCGGACGTGCTGATCTCCACGCTCTTCGACGACGCGGGCACCCTCTGGTACGTCCCCGAGGAGTCCAAGGACAAGATCCTCAAGCTCGCCCCGAGCGTCGGCATCTCCGTCTACGACCGTCAGCTGCCCGTGTCGCTGGAGCGCATGTACGCGCTCGCCGAGTCGCTCGGCGCCGATGTGCAGGCCGCCGAGGTCGTCGACGCGAAGAAGAAGTTCGAGACGGCCGCCGAGCGACTGCGCGCCGCCGCCAAGGCGCACCCCGACATCAAGGTGCTCGCCGGTTCCGCGAGCCAGGACATCTTCTACGTCTCCGGCTCGAACCTCTCCATCGACCTGGAGTACTTCAAGGCGCTCGGCGTGAACCTCGTCGAGCCCGACCCCAAGGTCCTCAAGGCCAGCGGCGGCTGGTACGAGAACCTGAGCTGGGAGAACGTCGACAAGTACCCGGCCGACATCATCATGATGGACGACCGCACCGGGACCATCCAGCCGGCCGACATCACCGAGGCGACCTGGAAGCAGCTGCCCGCCGTCAAGGCCGGCCAGGTCATCCCACGCTCCCCCGAACCGATCATCTCGTACGACAAGTGCACCCCTCTTCTCGACAACCTCGCCGAGGCCATCGAGAACGCCAAGAAGGTCGCCTGACCTTCCCGGACAGCGCACCCTGACCGCACCTCAGGAGCACTCATGCCGACGGCCGTCGTCGCCCCGTTCCGTTTCTTCTCCCTCCAGGTCGTAGCGACGAGACGGCTCGGCCCGTCGCTGACCCGGGTGACCTTCGCGGGCCCCGACCTGCGCGCGTTCGCCTCCGGCGGCCAGGACCAGAGCCTTTCCCTCTTCCTGCCGCACCCGGGCCAGTCCGAGCCCCGCGTCCCGATCGAGCTGGGCGAGGACTGGTGGCGGGGCTGGCGCGAACTCCCGGACGACGTACGGGCGGTGATGCGCTCGTACACGCTGCGGGCGCTGCGGCGCGACCCCGACGAGATCGACATCGACTTCGTGCTGCACGGCGTGGAACCGGGGGCCGCGACACCCGCCGGCCCCGCCTCCCGCTGGGCGTACGAAGCGGCCCCCGGGGACCGAGTCCTACTGCTCGGCCCGGCGGTCGAGGACAACAGAGCGATCCGCTTCCGGCCGCCCGAGGACACCGACCTGGTGGTCATCTGGGCCGACGAGACCGCCGTGCCCGCCGCCTCCGCCATCCTCGAGGCGCTCCCGGTCGGCACCCGCGCCCGGGCCTGGCTGGAGGTCGAGCACGCCGAGGACGTCCAGGACCTGGTGACCGCGGCTGACGCGGACATCGTCTGGCTGGTACGGGACGAGAGCTCCCCCATGGCCGTCGACGCCGTGCGAGCCGCTCAACTCCCGCCCGCCGAACGGCCGTACGTCTGGATCGCGGGTGAGTCCGGCCAGGTGAAGGAGTTGCGGCGCCATCTCGTACGCGAACGCGGGATCGACCGCAGACGCATCACCTTCGTCGGCTACTGGCGCCGCGGGCTGACCGAGGAACAACTGCGCGAGCAGGAGTAACCCCCAGCCCTCAGCCACGCCCGGCCCGGCCCGGCCCACGAGCAACCCATTGCTCTTGGGCCGGAGTGGCTGAGGGGTGCCCCTCAGCCACTCCGGCCCATCCCCTCGGACGAGGCGTTTGTCACCCACCGGACAGAAAGACGTCACCGGGACGGGGTGATTCGGTCGAGTTAGGTTAGGCTAACCTAAGTTGAAGACATGGTTCCGCTCCCTCATGTCCCGCCCGGACACTCCCCGCACGGAGGACCCCACATGCGCTCGCACCTGCTCAATGACACGACCGCGGAGCGGTACCGCCGTTCCGCGACCGAAGGTATAGAGCGGGTGGCGGCCAAACTCGCCACCACCGACCGTCCGTTCACCGGCGTCACGGTCGACGCCCTGGCCCCCCGTATCGAGCAGATCGACCTGGACCGCCCGCTGCACGACATCACGGCGGCCCTCGACGAACTCGAAGAGGTCTACCTCCGGGACGCGATCTACTTCCATCACCCGCGCTATCTCGCGCACCTCAACTGCCCGGTCGTCATCCCGGCCGTGGTCGGCGAGGCGGTCCTCTCGGCCGTCAACTCCTCCCTGGACACCTGGGACCAGTCGGCCGGCGGCACCCTCATCGAGCGCAAGCTCGTCGACTGGACCAACGAGCGCATCGGCTTCGGCCCGGCCGCCGACGGCGTCTTCACCTCCGGTGGCTCGCAGTCCAACCTCCAGGCGCTGCTGCTCGCCCGTGAGGAAACCAAGTCCGACGGTCTCGCCAAACTGCGCATCTTCGCCTCCGAGGCCAGCCACTTCAGCGTCAAGAAGTCGGCCAAACTCCTCGGCCTGAACGCGGAGTCCGTCGTCTCGATCCCCGTCGACCACGACAAGCGCATGCAGACGGTCGCACTCGCCCGCGAACTGGAACGCTGCAAGAGCGCCGGACTCGTCCCCATGGCCGTCGTCGCCACCGCCGGCACGACCGACTTCGGCTCCATCGACCCGCTGCCCGAAATCGCCGAACTGTGCTCGCAGTTCGGTACCTGGATGCACGTCGACGCCGCCTACGGCTGCGGACTGCTCGCCTCCCTGAAGAACCGGGACCGCATCGAAGGCATCGAGCGCGCCGACTCCGTCACCGTCGACTACCACAAGTCCTTCTTCCAGCCGGTGAGTTCATCCGCCCTGCTCGTCCGGGACGCCGCCACCCTGCGCCACGCCACCTATCACGCGGAGTACCTCAACCCGGTCCGCGCAGTGCAGGAACGTATCCCCAACCAGGTGGACAAGTCCCTCCAGACCACCCGCCGCTTCGACGCGCTCAAGCTCTGGATGACGCTCCGGGTGATGGGCGCCGACGGGATCGGCGAACTCTTCGACGAGGTCTGCGATCTGGCCGCCGAGGGCTGGAAACTGCTGGCCGCCGACCCGCGCTTCGACGTCGTGGTCGCGCCGTCCCTCTCCACCCTGGTCTTCCGCTTCATCCCGTCGGCGGTCACCGATCCCGCCGAGATCGACCGCGCCAACCTGTATGCCCGCAAGGCACTGTTCGCCTCCGGTGACGCCGTCGTCGCGGGTACGAAGGTCGGCGGGCGGCACTACCTGAAGTTCACCCTGCTCAATCCCGAGACCACGACGGACGACATCACCGCCGTACTCGATCTGATCGCCGGCCATGCCGAGCAGTACCTTGGAGAGTCCCTTGACCGCGCTTCCTGAATCCGCGCTTCCTGAATCCGCCGTGAAAACGCACGACTTCATCGGCATCGGACTGGGCCCCTTCAACCTCGGCCTCGCCTGCCTGACCGAGCCGATCGCCGAACTGGACGGCGTCTTCCTCGACTCCAAGCCCCACTTCGAGTGGCACTCCGGGATGTTCCTGGACGGCGCGCACCTCCAGACGCCGTTCATGTCGGACCTGGTCACACTGGCCGACCCGACGTCCCCGTACTCCTTCCTCAACTACCTCAAAGAGTCGGGCCGTCTGTACTCGTTCTACATCCGCGAGAACTTCTATCCCCTCCGGGTCGAGTACGACGACTACTGCCGCTGGGCGGCCTCCAAACTCTCCAGTGTCCGCTTCGACACGACGGTCACCGAGGTCAGTCACGAGGACGAGGTGTACGTCGTCCGCACACAGGCCGGTGAGGAGTTCCGCGCCCGGCATCTGGTCCTGGGCACCGGCACCCCGCCGTACATCCCCGACGCCTGCGCCGGACTCGGCGGCGACTTCATCCACAACTCCCGCTATGTGCAGCACAAGCAGGAGTTGCAGCGGAAGGAGTCGATCACGCTGGTCGGCAGCGGTCAGTCGGCCGCCGAGATCTACTACGACCTGCTGAGCGAGATCGACGTCCACGGCTACCAGCTCAACTGGGTCACGCGCTCCCCGCGTTTCTTCCCCCTCGAATACACCAAGCTCACGCTGGAGATGACCTCCCCGGAATACATCGACTACTTCCACGCGCTGCCCGAGCCGACCCGCTACCGCCTCCAGACGGAGCAGAAGGGCCTGTTCAAGGGCATCGACGGCGAGCTGATCGACTCGATCTTCGACCTGCTCTACCAGAAGAAGGTCGGCGGCGGCCCGGTCCCCACCCGGCTGCTCACCAACTCCTCGCTCGACACGGCGACTTACCGGGACGGGAGGTACACCCTCGGCCTGCGCCAGGAGGAGCAGGGCAAGGAGTACGAGCTGAGCTCCCAGGGTCTGATCCTCGCGACCGGTTACAAGTACACCGAGCCCGAGTTCCTCAAGCCGGTCAGCGACCGGCTGCGCTACGACTCGCGGGGCAACTTCGACGTGGCCCGCAACTACGCCATCGACACGACCGGGCGCGGGATCTTCCTCCAGAACGCCGGCGTCCACACCCACTCGATCACCTCTCCGGACCTCGGCATGGGCGCGTACCGCAACGCGTACATCATCCGCGAGCTGCTCGGCACCGAGTACTACCCGGTCGAGAAGACGATCGCGTTCCAGGAGTTCGCCGTATGAGCCGTCTCAGCCGAACAGGTCGTACGGGCCGTATGACCGCCACCGACATCGGCACGTTCACCATCCGCGCCCTCGACCCATTGCAGGACGCCGAGCTGCTGCACAGCTGGGTCACCCACCCCAAGTCCGCCTTCTGGATGATGCAGGACGCCAGGCTCCAGGACGTGGAGCGGGAGTACATGGCCATCGCGGCGGCCGAGCACCACCACGCCTTCCTCGGTCTGCTGGACGGCGAGCCCGTCTTCCTGATGGAGAGCTACGACCCCCGGTACGTCGAACTCGTCGGCCTGTACGAGCCCGAGCCCGGCGACGTCGGCATGCACTTCCTGGTCGCGCCGACGGACACGCCCGTGCACGGTTTCACGCGGGCCGTGATCACCGCGGTCATGGCGGAGCTGTTCGCCGACCCGGCGACCCACCGGGTCGTCGTCGAGCCCGACGTGCGCAACAAGGCGGTGCACGCCCTCAACGAAGCCGTCGGTTTCGTCCCCGAGCGCGAGATCGACAAGCCCGAGAAGCGCGCGCTGCTGAGCTTCTGCACGCGTGAACAGTTCGACGTCGCGATACGAGAAGACGCCGCGATACGAGAAGTACGGAGTATGGCGAAATGACCTTGTCCGACGCTGTGGCGCACCTCTCCCCCGAGCGCTGGGACCGCGCCAACCGGCTGCTCGTCCGCAAGGCGCTCGCCGAGTTCGCGCACGAACGGCTGATCACGCCGGAGGCCGAGGGCGAGGACCGGTACGTCGTCCGCGGCGACGACGGGCTGACCCACTACCGCTTCACCGCCCGCCTCCGCGCACTCGACCACTGGCTGGTCGACGCCGACTCGATCACCCGCCACCGCGACGGCGCTGAACTCCCGCTCGCCGCACTGGACTTCTTCATCGAGCTGAAGAAGACGCTCGGCCTGAACGACGAGGTCCTGCCCGTCTATCTGGAGGAGATCTCCTCCACCCTCTCGGGCACCTGCTTCAAGCTCACCAAGCCGCAGATCCCGGTCGCCGAGCTCGCCAGGAGTAGCTTCCAGGAGATCGAGACCGGCATGACCGAGGGCCACCCCTGCTTCGTCGCCAACAACGGCCGGCTCGGCTTCGGCGTGCACGACTATCTGTCGTACGCCCCCGAGACCGCGAGCCCGGTCCGGCTGGTGTGGCTGGGCGCGCACCGCTCACGGGCGGCGTTCACGGCGGGGGTCGGAATCGAGTACGAGTCGTTCCTGCGTGAGGAGCTGGGCGCGGAGACCGTCGAGCGGTTCGCGAAGACCCTCACCGGGCAGGGCCTCGACGCCGACGACTACCTCCTCATCCCCGTCCACCCCTGGCAGTGGTGGAACAAGCTGTCGGTGACGTTCGCGGCCGAGGTCGCCCAGCGGCACCTGGTCTGCCTCGGCGAGGGTGCCGACGAGTACCTGGCCCAGCAGTCGATCCGGACGTTCTTCAACCGGTCGCACCCCGAGAAGCACTACGTCAAAACGGCACTCTCGGTCCTCAACATGGGCTTCATGCGCGGGCTTTCGGCCGCGTACATGGAGGCGACTCCGGCGATCAACGACTGGCTCGCCCAACTTGTCGAGAACGACCCGGTGTTGAGGTCCACCGGCCTCTCGGTCATCCGTGAACGGGCCGCCGTCGGCTACCGCCACCTGGAGTACGAGGCCGCCACCGACCGCTACTCCCCGTACCGCAAGATGCTTGCCGCGCTGTGGCGCGAGAGCCCGGTGCCCGCTCTCCAGGAGGGCGAGACCCTGGCGACGATGGCCTCACTCGCCCATGTCGACCACGAGGGCCGGTCCTTCGCGGGCGCGCTGATCGAGCGGTCGGGGCTGAACCCTGTGGAGTGGCTGCGCCGCTATCTGAACGCCTACCTCACCCCCCTGCTGCACAGCTTCTACGCCTACGACCTGGTGTACATGCCGCACGGCGAGAACGTCATCCTGGTCCTCAAGGACGGCGTTGTGCAGCGCGCGGTCTTCAAGGACATCGCCGAGGAGATCGCCGTCCTGGACCCGCAGGCGGTACTGCCCCCGGCCGTCGAGCGGATCCGCGTCGATGTTCCCGAGGACAAGAAGCTCCTGTCGATCTTCACGGACGTCTTCGACTGCTTCTTCCGCTTCCTGGCGGCGGATCTGGACGCCGAGGGAATCCTCGACGAGGACCGCTTCTGGCGGACGGTCGCCGAGTCGGCACGCGCCTACCAGGAGGCGAACCCCGAGCTCGCCGACAAGTTCCGGCAGTACGACCTGTTCGCGCCGGAGTTCGCGCTGTCCTGCCTCAACCGTCTCCAACTGCGCGACAACAGGCAGATGGTGGACCTCGCCGACCCGTCCGGAGCCCTCCAGCTCGTCGGCAGCCTGAAGAACCCGATCTCGGGTCTCTGAGACGGGTGGGGCTCAGGAGACGGTCCCCTCCTGAGCCCCACCTCTACCACCGACTACTCGGTGGTCCAGGGAACCTGGGGTGACTTGTAGTAGCCGACCCCCAGCGCGTCCCAGCGCGGCGCCTGCGCCGCGAGCCGCACCTTGTACGTGTCCCAGTCATGCGTGGACGCGGGCGACCAGCCGAGCTCCGCCACGCCGGGCAGCCGCGGAAACACCATGTAGTCGATGTCCGCCGAGGTCACCAGCGTCTCGCTCCACAGCGGCGCCTCGACACCCTTCACCGCCGAACCGGGCACTCCGGCAAGGTAGTTGCCGGGATCCCAGTCGTAGGCCCGCTGCACCTCCACAAAGCCCGCCCAGTCCTGCCCCAGCGGGGTGTCCTTGTCGTACTTCATGTCGAGGTAGGTCCGGTCGGCCGGCGACAGGATCACCCCGGCGCCGTCCTGTGCCGCCGCCGCGACCTGCTCCTTCTCCGCCGGGTCGGTGCCGTCGAGGCCCCAGTACTGGAGCAGGGCACCAGGTGCCGGAGACGCGCCGGCCAGCTGATGCCAACCGACCACCGTCTTGCCGTACTTGGCGACGATGGGCTGCACCCGCTCCATGAAGGCCAGGTAGTCGGCGTGCGGCGTGGAGTGGGCCTCGTCGCCGCCGATGTGGATGTACTCGCCCGGCGTGATCGCCGCCAGCTCGCGGATCACGTCGTCCGCGAAGTCGTACGTGACGTCCTTCGACACGCACAGTGAACTGAACCCGACGTCTGTGCCGGTGTAGAGCGGCGGGGCGACCCCGTCGCAGTTCAGTTCTGGGTACGAGGCGAGCGCGGCGTTGGTGTGCCCCGGCATGTCGATCTCGGGGACGACCTCCAGGTGGCGCGAGGAGGCGTACCGGACGATCTCCTTGTACTGGGCCTTGGTGTAGTAGCCGCCCTGTCCCCCGCCGACCTGCGTCGAACCGCCGTAGGTGGCGAGCTGCGGCCAGGAGTCGATGGCGATGCGCCAGCCCTGGTCGTCGCTGAGGTGCAGGTGCAGCTCGTTGACCTTGTAGAGCGCCATCTCGTCGATGAAGCGCTTGACCTGGTCGACGGTGAAGAAGTGCCGGGCCACGTCGAGCATCACGCCACGGTAGGCATAACGCGGGCTGTCCTCGATGGTGCCGCCCGCGACGAGCCAGGGGCCGGGCTGCGTGGAGTCCTCCTCCACGGAGGCCGGGAGCAGTTGGCGCAGGGTCTGCACGCCGTAGAAGAGGCCGGCCGGCTCGGCCGCGGTGATGGTGATGCCGGACCTGCCGCTGTCGAGGCGGTAGCCCTCGGCGCCCAGCCCCTTCGCTCCGAGCCGGAGTTGGATGCCGCCTTGGCCGTGTGCCGACGGTGTGACCGGCAGCCGGTAGCCCGTGGAGGGCCGCAGGATGTCCGCGAGGTACTCGCCGACCTTGCGGACCTCGCTCGAGTCCTCCACGCGGATGCGGGTGTCAGTGCTGATGCGGTACGGGGTGCCGTGTGCCTGGACGGATGCGGGGGCCGGGATCACCTGACCGAGCGGCGTGACGGTCTTGTCGGCAGTGGGGGGTGCCGCGCCGACTACGGAGATGGACGCTGCCGCCACAAGCAGCAGCGTACAGAGCAGACGGGGCGTTCTGTGCTGTCTCACAAGGGCTCCCTTCTAATAGGTATAGACCACTCTCCCCTACAGCCGATGAAAGAATCCTTGGTATGGCGGAAATCATCCAGAGGGAAGGCACCTGGATCTTCGACGGTGAGGCGCTGCGCCTGACTCCCGGGCGCGACAAGAACGTCAGCCTGCTCCGCAGGACTTTGGGTGAACTGACCGTCCCACTAGGTGCGTTGGCGGGCATCTCCTTCGAACAGGGCAGGAAGACCGGGCGGTTGAGGCTCAGACTGCGCGACGGCGCCGACCCCCTGCTCCAGGCGACGGGCGGCAAACTCACGGAGCCGAACGACCCGTACCAGCTCACCGTCGAGTCCGACCGCTACGGCGTCGCCGAGTACCTCGTGGACGAGGTCCGCAACGCCCTGCTTCTGGACGAGGTGCCGTCCGGCCCCGTCGACGCCTATCTGCTGCCGGGCCCCGCCCTGCCACTGTCCGTCTCCGCCGGGGACGGCACCGCGAGCTTCGACGGCGAACACGTACGCCTGGAGTGGAACTGGAAGACGGAGGACGCGAAGGCTGCCGCCGGGGGCCGGTCACTGGCCCTCGGGGACATCACCGGCGTCGAATGGCATCCGTCGGCCGGGCTGGAGAACGGCTGCCTGCGCTTCACCGTGCGCGGCGCGCAGACGAAGGCACCGCCCAAGTACGACCCCAACTCCGTGGAGCTGTGGGGCTTCAAGAAGGATCCGCTGATGGCGCTCGTCGCGGCGGCGGTGCAGGCGCGGTTGCCGCACCCCGCGTCGGCGCAGGCCGTGAAAGAGGTGACTCCCGGCCCGGAGCCCGCCACCGAGGCCGATCATGACGCCCTGCTCCGGCGGTTGCGCGAACTCGGCGAGCTGCACAGGTCAGGCGTCCTGACGGCCGAGGAGTTCGCCATGGCCAAGCAGGCGGTCCTCAAACGGATGTGAGGACCGCCTGCCTGGGATGTACGCCCCGCCTTCCGGGCGTACGAACACTGGTTGTCTACGGGCCGTATGTGGCTGGTCGCGCCCATGCGGCGGAGCCGCAATGCCACAGCCCCGCGCCCCTAAAAGCGCTTACCTGACCCGGCGCGCCACCGTGAAGTTGTCCACCTCTTCGCCCGTCTCGGCGATGCCCCGCACCTTCAGCGTGGCCAGGCGGCCCTTCGCCGCCGGCGTCACATCCACCCGCAGGAAGGAGTAGTTGAGGTAGCGCACGCGGGACCAGGCGACCGTCTCGGCCACGTGCACGTTGCCCTTCTGGGCGACGAAGGAAGCCACGGACTCGACGTCCTTCACGTGGCCCTCGTAGGACTCCTCGGCGCTGAACGCGTACAGGCTGCGGCCGGCCGCGCCCGCGGTGACGTACACGATGCCGTCGGTCTCCGGGTAGGCGGTGGCACCGATCGGCAGGTCCTTGGCGACCTTGTTGCCCTTGATGACGTCGGTGCGCTCGTAGACGTGGTTGTGGCCGTTGATCACCAGGTCGACGGTGTACTTCTCGAAGAGCGGCACCCACTCCTGGCGCACGCCGCCCTCGGAGGCGTGGGAGGTCGATGTGCAGTAGGCGCAGTGGTGGAAGAAGACCACGATGAAGTCGATGGCGTCGGCGGCCCGGTACTTCTTGAGCTGAGCCTCCAGCCACTTGGTCTGGGTGCCGCCGGAGATGCCGAGGTTGGCCGGAATCTCCCAGGAGATGTCGTTGGCGTCCAGCGAGATGACCGCCGTGTTGCCGTGCGTGAAGGAGTACACGCCGGGGAGGTTCTTCTGGTCGGGCCCGTTGTCCGGAAGCTGCCAGCGGGCCTCCTCGCCGCCGTAGCCGTTGGGCGAGTACCAGGCCTCCATGTCGTGGTTGCCGTACGCCACCATCCACGGCACCTGCTTGGCGACCGACTCGGTCTGGTACAGGAACTGGTCCCACACGCGCGAGTCGAAGCTGCCGTCGTCAGTCTTGCCCGCGCCGGTCGGGTCGGCGTACGCGATGTCGCCCGCGTGCAGGTGGAAAGCAGGGTTCTGGGCCAGGATCAGGCTGTCGTTGGCGAGACCGTGGTAGCTGACGCCCTGGTCGCCGAAGGCCGTGAAGGTGAACGGCTCGGACTTGGCGGGCGCGGTGGTGAAGGTGCCCAGGGTGCCCGCGAGGTGCGCGGCCGCCGGGTCGAAGCCGTCGTGGCCGACGCCGTAGTAGTACGTCTGGCCGGGGCGCAGGTGGGTGAGCTGTGCGTGCACGTAGTACTGCGTGTGGTCCGCGCTCGCGCCGACGCCGGCCGGGGTGTAGAGGCTGCGCACCTCGGCCCCGATCTTGCGGGAGAGGTCCCAGGGGTGGGCGCCGATGCGGATGTACGGCTTGCTGACGGCGGCCGGGACCTGCCAGGAGACCGTCATCTCCGTCTGCGGGTCGGCGCCGTAGGCGAGGTGACGGCCGAAGGGCGCGACGAGCGCCCCGTCGACCTTCTCGGTGCTGGTGCTGGCGCTGATGCTCTGCGTCGGTACAGCGGCCTGTGCGGTCGCGCCCGTCACGAAGGCGCCGCCCGCGACGGCGCCCACGGTCACGGCGCCGCCTCTGATCATCGTGCGCCGCGAGAATTTGGCGCGGAGATATTCGTGCTGCTCGGCCATGCTCATGCGCGCGGCGAGCTTCTCCGGTACGCCCATGCGAGGAGTGTCCATGGCTGAAAAAGGTGCCCTTGGCAGCCATCGTTACGCGGGACACAGCATGAACAGCCTCCGAACAAGGTCCCATAAGAGTTTCAACAGTCACTTGCCCGATATCGGGCAGGATTCTTGCGATTGCCAGCGCTTTACCTCAGGATCGACGGGTGCACGACGAACTTGTTGATCACCTGACGCGCTCCTCGCCCCTCAACCGGGGCGAGGCGCTGCGTGTGGTCCAGGACGTGCTCGCCTACTTCGACGAGACGACCGAGGAGTACGTCCGTCGCCGCCACCGCGAGCTCCAGGCGCAGGGCCTGGTGAACGCGTCGATCTTCGAACGGATCGAGGCGGACCTGAAATACCGCGCGGTCGCACCGCCGGAGCTCACGCTCAGGCAGCTGCGCCGCATCGTCTACGGCTAGATCGTCTACGGCTAGGAATCGCAATCCATGTGCGGAATCGTCGGATACATCGGCAGGCGTGACGTCGCTCCCCTCCTGCTCGAGGGCCTCCAGCGGCTGGAGTACCGCGGCTACGACTCGGCTGGGATCGTCGTGACGACGCCCAAGACGTCCGGCCTGAAGATGGTCAAGGCCAAGGGCCGGGTGCGCGATCTGGAGGCCAAGGTCCCCAAGCGCTTCGCCGGCACCACCGGTATCGCCCACACCCGCTGGGCCACCCACGGCGCCCCTTCCGACGTGAACGCCCACCCGCACCTGTCGGCCGACGGCAAGGTCGCCGTCGTCCACAACGGCATCATCGACAACGCCTCCGACCTGCGGAAGAAGCTGGAAGCCGACGGCGTCGAGTTCCTCTCGGAGACCGACACCGAGGTGCTCACCCACCTGATCGCCCGCTCCCAGCAGGAGAAGCTGGAGGACCGGGTCCGCGACGCGCTGCGCGTGATCGAGGGCACGTACGGCATCGCGGTGCTGCACGCCGACTTTCCCGAGCGCATCGTGGTCGCCCGCAACGGCTCCCCGGTCGTCCTCGGCATCGGCGAGAAGGAGATGTTCGTCGCCTCGGACATCGCCGCCCTGGTCACCCACACGCGCCAGATCGTGACCCTGGACGACGGCGAGATGGCCACGCTCAAGGCCGACGACTTCCGCACGTACACCACCGAGGGCACCCGTACGACGTCCGAGCCGACCACCGTCGAGTGGGAGGCCGCCTCCTACGACATGGGCGGCCACGACACGTACATGCACAAGGAGATCTTCGAGCAGGCCGAGGCGGTGGACCGCGTGCTGCGCGGCCGCATCGACGACCGTTTCTCCACCGTGCACCTCGGTGGCCTGAACCTGGACGCCCGCGAGGCGCGCCAGATCCGCCGGGTGAAGATCCTCGGCTGCGGCACCTCCTACCACGCGGGCATGATCGGCGCCCAGATGATCGAGGAGCTGGCCCGTATCCCCGCGGACGCCGAGCCGGCCTCGGAGTTCCGCTACCGCAACGCCGTGGTCGACCCCGACACGCTGTACGTCGCGGTCTCCCAGTCCGGTGAGACGTACGACGTCCTCGCCGCCGTCCAGGAGCTGAAGCGCAAGGGCGCACGGGTCCTCGGCGTGGTGAACGTGGTGGGCAGCGCCATCGCCCGCGAGGCCGACGGCGGTATGTACGTCCACGCGGGACCCGAGGTCTGTGTCGTCTCCACCAAGTGCTTCACCAACACCACGGTCGCCTTCGCGCTGCTCGCGCTGCACCTGGGCCGCACCCGTGACCTGTCGGTGCGCGACGGCAAGCGGATCATCGACGGCCTGCGCAGGCTGCCCGGCCAGATCTCCGAGATCCTCGACCGGGAGGACGAGATCAAGAAGCTGGCCGAGCAGTACGCCGAGGCCCGCTCGATGCTCTTCATCGGCCGTGTCCGGGGCTACCCGGTGGCCCGTGAGGCCTCTCTGAAGCTCAAGGAGGTCTCCTACATCCACGCCGAGGCGTACCCGGCCTCCGAGCTGAAGCACGGCCCGCTGGCGCTCATCGAGCCCGCCCTCCCGACGGTCGCCATCGTCCCGAACGACGACCTCCTGGAGAAGAACCGCGCCGCCCTGGAGGAGATCAAGGCCCGCAGCGGCAGGATCCTCGCGGTCGCCCACCAGGAGCAGGAGAAGGCCGACCAGACGATCGTCGTCCCGAAGAACGAGGACGAGCTGGACCCGATCCTCATGGGCATCCCCCTCCAACTCCTCGCCTATCACACGGCGTTGGCCCTGGGGCGGGACATCGACAAGCCGCGGAACCTGGCGAAGTCGGTCACGGTGGAGTAGCCCCTTCGGGGGCGCGGGGCTGTGACATCGCGCGGTTCCGCCGCGGGGCGCGAGCAACCTGCACGACCCGCTGCCGAAGAGCACACAGAACGGGTCCCTGCGCGTGCCACCAGCACGCAGGGACCCGTTCTTCGATGAGCCGGGGTCGCCCATTACCCCAGCTCGCGCCGGCTTCAGCCGGTGGCCGTCACGCCCCGGCCGGCGGCGCGTCGGGGAAGGGCGGTGGGCCAGTGGGCGAGCGCAGCCGTCGCCCCGTACCAGGCCAGCAGGCCGCCGGCCGCGGCGAACCAGCCGCCGACCTTGGCGAGCCCGTCGGAGTCACCGAACTGCCCGATGGCGAGGAGCAGCATCGCCACAAAGAGCAAGCCGTATGCCCCGCGGGTGAGTTGATAGGCGCCGGACGCCCCGAGCGTCAGGCTGAGCGCGACCAGCGCGAACAGCAGCAGGAAGAGACCCGCCGCGTTCGCGGAGACAGCCGCGTCGGCCGAGACACCCCAGGTGAACCAGAGCGCGCCGAGCGCGGAGAACGCCGTACCGGTGAAGGCGTCATGGTCGCGGAAGGCGAACAGCCCCGCGACGAAGAGCGCGATGCCTCCGACGTAGGTGGCGAGGGAGACGGAGTCGGCGGCACTCACGCCGTCGATGACGCCGGTGTGCCCGAGGCCGAAGGCCAACAGGGTCAGTCCGAGCGCGAGTTGGCCGAGGATGGAGGTGGTGTTTCCCGCGGAGACGTCATTGTCCACGGCGGGCTCCCTTCGTGCATGTGCGGTTGTGCGGTGACCGGTATATGCCCTTCACAAGCGCACAAACACATCTACGCATGAGTAAATTCGCGGGGCTTTCCACCCGGCGTCAAAAGGGAGTTGACCGCGCCTGCGGCTCATCCCACGTGGGACAACGCCGAGTTGCGGAACGAGCAGTGACAGGGGTCGTCCGACACTCAGGGGATGACGACAACCGGACGCTGCGCGCGCTTGGCGAGCCGGCCCGCGACCGAGCCGAAGATGCGCCCGACGATGCCGTGCGTGGAGCCGACGACGATCGCGTCCGCCTCGTACTCCCGTCCCACCTCTTCGAGTTCGTGGCAGATGTCGCCACCGCGCTCGACGAGGATCCACGGGACTTCGGCCAGATACTCGGCGCAGGCGAGTTCGAGGCCGAGCAACTCGGTGCGGTGGTCCGGCACATCGACGAAGACCGGAGGCTCGCAGCCCGCCCACACCGTGGTGGGCAGCCGGTTGGCGACGTGGACGATGATCAGGCCGGAGCCGGAGCGGTGAGCCATGCCGATCGCGTAGGCGAGGGCACGCTCGCTGGACGTCGAGCCGTCGAAACCGACGACGACGCCGTGCTTGAAGGCGGGATCGCAGGACTGGCGGAGTTCTTCCGCCGCCAGGGGCTCGGCCGCCGTGGGATCGGCGAGCGGGCGCTGGCGGTCCGCGGGATCGAAGTATTCGTGACCGGCCATGGGTATCTCGGCGTTTGGATCCTCGTGGTGGGACGACGACAACGTGCGGCAGAGCTGTGTCCGGGAATCATCTTCCCAACCCCATACCCCCAAGGGTACGGCGGCACGCCTCCTCTGCCCAGATCCCGCGTGCGCTACGCGGCGTTCATCGGAGCATGCATGAGGAGGCGCCGGTAACGCAATGGTCGCTGCCCCGTACAGGCGGTTTCCACAGGGTTCACCCAGGTATGCCGCCACAGTGACCTGCCGGTCGACCACGCGTTGAACCCTTCGACCGCCGCCAGGGGGAGCAATGGAGCACCAGGTACGTACGAGGGAGCACACTGTGCCCGGACCCGAGACCTCCTCCCGCCCCGGCCCCCGGGCGCATGCCGCGGCATCCGCCGCCTCGGACACGGCGAGCGATGTGGTGCGCTGGGCGGCCTTCAGCTGCGTGTTGGTCCCCGTGGTTCTCGTCTGGTACGGCACTTCACTCGCCGGCGCGGCCGGTACGGCCCTGGGCCTGGCGGCCGTGACCGCGGCCTGCCGGGTGCTGATGCGCCAGTCCGAGCGGGGCGCGGCGCTACTGCTCGCCCAGGAGCGCGCCCCGGCCCGCGGCCGGCACGGGGTTCCGGCCTCTCGTGGAACGGCGGTCCCGAACGGAGTGCCGGCCTCCCGTGGCCCGCAGGGCGTGGGTGCCCCGCAGGGCAGGGGCGGGGTGGGGGCGCGCAGGGGCGGTCGGCACGGCGGGGGAAACAAGCCGGTCGACTGACCGGTTTACGCGCACGCACCCACTTCTTTTCAGCCAACTTCTACGTATGGCTCGTTCCTTGGTCGAACGACCCCCCACCCCCCGTGCGACCTGCGCTGAAAGGACCGCAGAGGGCTCGCGCACCCTACGTGGATTGGCCACTGGCACGAGGCGTACTTCCCTGCACGGCCCACGAGTGCAACGCTTCGTGATCGAATGCTTCACGCCAAGTTGCCTTGTCGACATTCTGTTGAGTATCGAACTGGTCACCTTGGCGCCACGGGACACAGTAGATTCGATCTTGACGTCTTACGGCGGGGGACTCGTGCAGGACCGAGGGGAAACGTGCAGGAGCGACACAACCGAGGAGCCGCGACCACCGAGGGGGGCTTAGCAGGATGAGCCACGACTCCACTGCCGCGCCGGAAGCCGCGGCCCGGAAACTTTCCGGGCGACGCCGCAAGGAGATCGTCGCGGTGCTGCTGTTCAGCGGCGGCCCCATCTTCGAGAGTTCCATACCGCTGTCGGTGTTCGGGATTGACCGCCAGGACGCCGGCGTACCGCGCTATCGCCTTTTGGTGAGCGCGGGCGAGGAAGGCCCGCTGCGGACCACAGGGGGCCTGGAACTCACCGCGCCACATGGCCTGGAAGCGATCTCGCGGGCAGGCACGGTGGTCGTGCCCGCCTGGCGGTCGATCACCTCGCCGCCACCGGAGGAGGCGCTCGACGCACTGCGCCGAGCGCACGAGGAGGGCGCCCGCATAGTCGGACTGTGCACCGGCGCCTTCGTACTGGCCGCGGCGGGTCTGCTGGACGGCCGTCCGGCGACCACCCACTGGATGTACGCGCCGACGCTCGCCAAGCGCTACCCGTCCGTCCACGTCGACCCACGAGAACTCTTCGTGGACGACGGAGACGTACTGACATCAGCGGGTACGGCGGCCGGAATCGACCTCTGTCTCCACATCGTGCGGACGGACCACGGCAACGAAGCGGCTGGCGCGCTGGCCCGTCGCCTGGTGGTTCCCCCGCGCCGCAGCGGCGGCCAGGAACGCTACCTCGACCGGTCCCTGCCGGAGGAGATCGGCGCCGACCCCCTCGCGGAGGTCGTCGCCTGGGCGCTGGAGCATCTGCACGAGCAGTTCGACGTGGAGACGCTGGCGGCACGTGCGTACATGAGCCGGCGGACCTTCGACCGCCGTTTCCGGTCGCTCACCGGGAGCGCTCCCCTGCAGTGGCTGATCACTCAGCGGGTGCTCCAGGCGCAGCGTCTCCTGGAGACGTCGGACTACTCGGTCGACGAGGTGGCGGGCCGTTGCGGCTTCCGTTCGCCGGTCGCGTTGCGGGGTCACTTCCGGCGCCAGCTCGGCTCGTCGCCGGCCGCGTACCGGGCCGCGTACCGGGCCCGTCGTCCGCAGGGCGCCGACCGGCCCTCGGACACGGACAGCGGCGCGGGGCCGGTGGGACCGCCACCGTCCATCCACCATGAGAGCTCGGTTCCGTCGCAGACCCGCCGTACGGCGGCCGCGGGCGTCGTCGGTGCGTCGGCGTCCATGTCGACGGACGCGGGCAAGGTGGGCCCGGAGCTGTACGCGGCGGGACGGGCGAGCCTTCCGGGACAGCGCAGCGTCCAGTAGTCCCACCATTCCCACCATTCGCGCCGTTCTCAGCGGGCGGGGGCCCTCGGGTCCCCGCCCGTGCCGTATACGCGAGCGGTTCACCTGGGCGTAGTGGGCCGTAGGGTGAGGCACATGAACGATCGCATGGTGTGGATCGACTGCGAGATGACCGGTCTCTCGCTGTCGGATGACGCGCTCATCGAGGTGGCCGCGCTGGTCACCGACTCTGAGCTGAACGTACTCGGTGAAGGCGTGGACATCGTCATCAAGCCGCCTGACAGGGCGCTGGAGACGATGCCGGACGTGGTGCGCGCCATGCACACGAAGTCCGGTCTCCTCACCGAGCTGGCCGCGGGCACGACCTTGGCGGACGCCGAGGCGCGGGTCCTCGCCTACGTACGTGAGCACGTCAAGGAACCGGGCAAGGCCCCGCTGTGCGGAAACTCGGTGGGCACGGACCGGGGGTTCCTCCTCCGTGACATGGCGGCGCTGGAGGAGTACCTCCACTACCGCATCGTGGACGTCTCCTCCGTCAAGGAGCTGGCCCGCCGCTGGTACCCCCGGGCGTACTTCAACAGCCCGGCCAAGAACGGCAACCACCGCGCCCTCGCCGACATCCGCGAGTCCATCGCCGAGCTCCGCTACTACCGCGAGGCGATCTTCGTCCCGCAGCCCGGCCCCGACTCGGAGACCGCCCGCGCCATCGCCTCGAAGCACGTCCTGCCCGTCGAATAGAACCGTCCAAGGCCTTCGGAACCTGCCGAGTCCCTGCGGAGCCGGACAGTCCATTCTTTTGTCGGGGCCCTGATGGGCCCCCACAAAAGCCGGGCGCGAGCACCCCTTCGGACCCTGTACACTTTTTCTCGGCCGGTCGGAGAAACTCAGACCGGGCATGGTGGGTGTAGCTCAGCTGGTAGAGCACCTGGTTGTGGTCCAGGATGCCGCGGGTTCAAGTCCCGTCACTCACCCTGAACGATCAAGGCCCGACCTGGAAACAGGCCGGGCCTTGTTCGTGTTCGCACCCGCACCCGCACCCGCCCCCTCGGCTTCACGCGCCCCGGGGTGTGTTGGCGGCGCGCCACGCGGCGGCGAAGGTGTGGACGTTCTCGAAACGGGCGCCGGGGTCGGCCTCGGTGGCGAGTTCGACGACCGCCAGCTGCTGGGGTGTGCCGCGCCAGGCGCGTTCCTCGTCACCGGCGTCGAGGAGGAGGCGGGCCGCTCGACCCAGGGTGAACACGGTCGTACGGGTGTCGATCACGGACCCGCGTACGAACTCCTCGGGTGCCATGAACCGCCGGGAGCCCGGCAGCCGGTCCTCCTCCAGCACGAAGGGACCCGGCCGGTACTCGTCGAGGTCGACCAGGTGGGTCACGTCGCCCGCGAAGTCGTGGAGCAGCGCGCCGTCGTAGAAGTCGACCGCGATCTGGCCGGCGGACTCGACCGCGAGGTGCGCGTCGAGGACCCGGTCGAAGGCGCGCAGGACGCGGTCGGTCGGGAGGGCGCGGAAGCGGGCCATCGGGCTGTCCGGGCTGGTGCGGTCCCGCGGTCCGTCGAGAGTGGGGTGGTACAGCACCTCGCCGTCCCGCCAGGGCATGACCACCGCCCAGCTCTGCCGTACGGCGATCCGGTGGACCTGCGGCACGATCGCCCGGTGTCGCACCGTCCGGTGGAACGCCCAGCCGCGCTCCAGTGACCGCCGCGCGTCGTCGGTGACCGCCTCCTTGACGAACCAGCGCGAGCCGTCGAGCAGTTGCACCCCGTAGGACACGCACCCCGAGTCCTGCTCGCGGTATCCCTTGAACACCTCTCCCAGCCGGCCCAGATAGGGCTCCACAGCAGGTACCTCGTCGACTCCGAGCAGGGGATGCAGAACCATGCCGCCACCCTGCCTCACCGGACCGCGCCCCCGCTGCCCTTCGGCGGCGACCACGCCGACGGGTACCGACCCCGGCCCAGCGGCCGCGTCACGAGGACGCCCGGGCCACCAGCTCCGTGGGCAGGACGACCTGCCGCTTCTCCAGCTCCCGGGATACCGCCGGGCGGCGGTCCGCGATCTCGTCGAGAAGGAGGTCGATCATCGCGCGGCCCATCAGTTCGATGGGCTGGCGCACGCTGGTGAGAGGAGGGTCCATATGGCGGGCGATGGCGGAGTCGTCGTACCCGACGAGGGCCACGTCGTCCGGTATACGGCGGCCCTGTTCGCGCAGGACCTGGCGGGCGCCGGCGGCCATGACGTCGGAGCCTGCGAAGACCGCGTCGAGGGAGGGGCAGCGGGAGAGGAGTTCCGTCATCGCTCGGCGGCCGCCCTCCTCGGTGAAGTCGCCGGGGACGATCAGCCGGTCGTCGGGCTCCCGGCCGGCCTCGCGCAGGCCCTCGCGGTAGCCGTCCACGCGGCGCTGGGCGCCGAAGACGTCCAGCCGGCCGGCGAGGTGGACTATCGTGCGGCGGCCCCTGGCGACCAGGTGCTCGACGGCCGCGCGGCCTCCGGCGTAGTTGTCCGAGTCGACGGACGGCAGGATCTCCTCCGCCGAGCGACGGCCGCTGATCACCGCCGGGATCTGCAGCTCGGAGAGGAGATCGGGGAGCGGGTCGTCCGCGTGGACCGAGACCAGGAGGACGCCGTCCACCCGGTGCGCGGCCAGGTACTGGGCCAGGCGTTGGCGCTTGCGGTCGCTGCCCGCGAAGATCAGCAGGAGCTGCATCTCGGTGTCGGACAGCGCCGCTCCGACCCCCCGCAGCATGTCGGAGAAGTACGGCTCCGCGAAGAATCGGGTCTCGGGCTCGGGGACGACGAGGGCGATCGCGTCGGTGCGGTTGGCCGCGAGGGCGCGGGCCGCGGTGTTGGGGACGTAGCCGAGCTCCGCGACCGCGGCCTCGACGGCCGCGCGGGTCGCGTCGCTGACCCGTGGGGAGCCGTTGATCACCCGGGACACCGTCCCGCGGCCCACTCCGGCCAGCACGGCGACCTCCTCGATGGTCGGCCGCCCGCCGCTCCGGCCCCGCGCTCCGTGGCCTGCCATCGTGGTCGCCTCCCGTCACACCGCGGATCACTCCGCGACTGGCCTGGAATCTAACAGCCCTGTTCATGAACCCGAGCCCGCAGGTGCCGTCCGTACCGCACCCCCGTACCGGATCGGAAAGGCGCCGACGTCAGCCGAATTCGTAGCATCTCCTGCCGTTCGCTAACGGCCCGATAACCGAAGGCAGTTCTCCGCGTCAGCTCCCTTGACACCCCTGCGCGAACCGACGACTCTTCAACACATCACTTATGGGAGCGCTCCCATGGTACCTGACACATACACATCCCGCACGTTCCCCGCCCGAGCCGCAGCGTGAACACACGGGCCCAACAATGCAGTTGGCCGGGGGGTCGGCACGTCAGGGCAACAGGAGGACGCAATGCGAGCACGTAACGGGACCGCCCGCAGGGTGGTAGTCCTCGCGACGATCGCGTCGCTGGGCACCGGGCTGCTGGCCGGCTGTGCCGACGACGGCAAGGACGAGGACTCCAACTCGGCGGCAGGCGGTGGCGGCGGCAAGACCAAGATCACGCTCGGCCTCTTCGGCACCGCGGGCTTCGAGGAGTCCGGCCTGTACAAGGAGTACGAGAAGCTCCACCCGGACATCGACATCCAGCAGACCGTGGTGGAGCGCAACGAGAACTACTACCCGGCGCTCATCAACCACCTCACCACCGGCAGCGGTCTCCAGGACATCCAGATGGTCGAAGTCGGCAACATCGCCGAGATCGTCGAGACCCAGGCGTCCAAACTGCTCGACCTGTCGGAGTACGGCAAGGAGAGCGACTACCTCGACTGGAAGTGGAAGCAGGCCACCACCAAGGACGGGCAGACGATCGGGGTCGGCACGGACATCGGTCCGATGGCGATCTGCTACCGCAAGGACCTGTTCGAGGCGGCCGGCCTGCCCAGCGAGCGCGAGGAAGTCGGCAAGCTGTGGACGGGCAGCTGGGACAAGTTCGTGGACGTCGGCAAGCAGTACCAGTCGAAGGCGCCCGAGGGCACCACCTTCCTGGACTCCCCCGGCGGTCTGCTCCAGGCGATCCTGAGCGGTGAGACCGAGCGGTTCTACGACTCCGCCGGCGAGGTCATCTACAAGACGAACCCGGCGGTGAAGTCCGCGTTCGACCTCACCGCGCGGGCCGCCGAGGACGGACTGATCGGCAACCAGACGCAGTTCCAGCCCGCCTGGGACACGACGATCGCCAACAGCAAGTTCGCCGCGATGTCCTGCCCGCCGTGGATGCTCGGCTACATCAAGGGCAAGTCGAAGGCCGACGCGGCCGGCAAGTGGGAGATCGCCCAGGCTCCCAAGTCCGGCAACTGGGGCGGCTCTTTCCTGACCGTGCCCAAGGCCGGCAAGAACACCGAGGAGGCCGCGAAACTGGCCGCCTGGCTGACGGCGCCCGAGCAGCAGGCCAAGCTGTTCGCCGTGCAGGGCAGCTTCCCGAGCACCCCGGCGGCGTACGACTCGGCCGCGGTGAAGGACGCGAAGAACGACATGACCGGTACGGCGCCGATCGGCACGATCTTCGCCGAGGCCGCCAAGAACATCCCGGTCCAGACGATCGGCCCGAAGGACCAGATCATCCAGCAGGGGCTGACCGACAACGGCGTGGTTCTCGTGACCCAGGGCAAGTCTCCCGAAGAGGCCTGGAACAACGCCGTGAAGACCATCGACAACAACCTGGAGCAGTGACCGGTATGGCCGCCCGGCACGACATCGCCGCGCCCCCCGAGCAGGAGGGGGGCGCGGCCCCGGCCGACCGGATCCCGTCAACTGCGCCCACGGAGACGGACGTTCGACGCCGGGCGCGGCTCTCCCGCCGATGGCAGCGGGACATGCGCTGGAGCCCGTACGCCTTCGTCTCTCCGTTCTTCCTGCTCTTCCTCGCCTTCGGTCTCTTCCCGCTGATCTACACGGGCTGGGCCTCGCTGCACACGGTGGAGCTGACGGCGCCCACCGACATGGACTGGGTGGGCCTGCGCAACTACACCCGGATCTTCGACGACGACTTCTTCTGGAACGCGGCGAAGAACACCCTGACCATCGGGATCATCTCCACCGTCCCGCAGTTGATGATGGCGATGGGTCTCGCCCACATCCTCAACTACAGGCTGCGCGGCTCGACTTTCTACCGGGTCGCGATGCTCGCGCCGTACGCCACGTCGATCGCCGCGGCCTCGCTCGTGTTCGTGCTGCTCTTCGGCCGCGACTACGGCATGATCAACTGGGCGCTGAACGCCGTCGGGTTCGACCACATCGACTGGCAGAACGACAAGTGGCCCTCGCAGATAGCCGTTTCGACGATCATCATCTGGCGCTGGACGGGCTACAACGCGCTGATCTATCTGGCCGCGATGCAGGCCATCCCGCAGGACCTGTACGAGTCGGCGGCCCTGGACGGCGCCTCGCGCTGGAAGCAGTTCCTGCACGTCACCCTGCCGTCGCTGCGTCCGACGATCCTGTTCACCGTCGTCGTCTCGACGATCGGGGCGAGCCAGGTCTTCGGCGAGCCGCTCCTCTTCGACGCCAACAAGGGCGCCTCCGGCGGCGCCCAGCACCAGTTCCAGACGCTCGGCCTCTATCTGTACGAGCAGGGCTGGGTGAACCAGCACCTGGGCCGGGCCTCCGCCATCGCCTGGACCATGTTCTTGATCCTCATCGTGATCGGGATCGTCAACTACGTCATCTCGCGCCGGCTGCGCGCCAGTAGCTGAGCCGGCGGGTAAGCCAGCAGACAGGAGAACCGGCCGTGACGACGACCCTGACACCCCCGTCCGACCCCGTACAAGAACCGCCGCCCAAGCGTGTCCGGCGTCCCAAGTCGGCCCGCGCGGGAGGGCAGTTGCACGGCGGCCCGATCGCGTACGCCGTGCTCGTGCTGTTCACCATCGGCTCGCTCTTCCCGCTGGTGTGGACGGCGATCGCCGCCTCGCGCGACAACAACCGGCTGGCGCAGACGCCGCCGCCGCTCTGGTTCGGCTCGGGCCTGTTCGACAAGCTCGAACTCGCCTGGAAGGACGCCAATCTGGGCGAGGCGATGCTCAACACCACGATCGTGTCCGGGATTTCGGCGGTCACCGTCGTCGTGCTGTCCACGATCGCCGGGTTCGCCTTCGCCAAGCTGCGCTTCAGGGGCCGTAACGCCATGATGCTGATCATCATCGGCACCATGATGATTCCGCCTCAACTCAGTGTGATCCCGCTGTACATGATGGTCGCCGAGCTCGACTGGACCGACCAGCTCCAGGCGGTGATCTTTCCGTCGCTTGTGAGCGCCTTCGGTGTCTTCTTCATGCGGCAGTACCTGATCCAGGCGCTGCCGAACGAGCTGATCGAGGCGGCCCGGGTGGACGGCGCGAGCAGCTGGCGGGTGATCTGGCACGTGGTGTTCCCGGCGGCGCGCCCCGCGATGGCCGTCCTCGGCATGCTCATCTTCGTGCAGACGTGGAACGACTTCCTGTGGCCGTTCCTCGTGCTGACCCAGATGGGCAACCCGACCGTGCAGGTCGCGGTCGCGGGCCTCGGCCGCGGCTTCACCCCCGACCAGTCCCTGATCATGGCCGGCGCACTGCTCGGCACTCTGCCGCTCCTGCTGGTCTTCGCGGTCTTCGGCAAGCAGATCGTGGGCGGCATCATGCAGGGCGCCGTCAAGGGCTGACACCCTGGTGGGGCCGAGCCACCGCCGTCTCGGCCCCATTCCCCCCTTCTCCCACCACCCCTCCCTCTCCCCCCTCTTACTGTCGGTCTCCACGACCTCCTATGGGAGCGCTTCCATGCCTGAGCCTGTGATGCCCGTGACCTTTCCTCCCGCCTTCCTCTGGGGGGCGGCGACCTCCGCGTACCAGATCGAGGGGGCGGTACGGGAGGACGGCCGCACGCCCTCGATCTGGGACACCTTCAGCCATACGCCGGGCAGGACAGCGGGCGGCGACACCGGTGACCTGGCCGTCGACCACTACCACCGCTACCGCGACGACGTGGCCCTGATGGCGGACCTGGGCCTGACCGCGTACCGCTTCTCGGTCTCCTGGTCCCGGGTGCAGCCGACCGGCCGCGGCCCCGCGGTCCAGCGCGGCCTCGACTTCTACCGCCGCCTGGTGGACGAGTTGCTCGCGCACGGCATCAAGCCGGCCCTCACCCTCTACCACTGGGACCTCCCGCAGGAGCTGGAGGACGCCGGCGGCTGGCCCGCGCGCGACACCGCGCTGCGCTTCGCCGAGTACGCGCAGATCGTGGGCGCCGCACTGGGTGACCGCGTCGAGCAGTGGATCACCCTCAACGAGCCCTGGTGCAGCGCCTTTCTGGGGTACGGCTCCGGGGTGCACGCTCCCGGACGTACGGACCCGGCGGCGTCGCTGAAGGCCGCGCACCACCTGAATCTGGCGCACGGCCTGGGCACTTCGGCGCTGCGAGCCGTGATGCCGCACCGCAACACGATCGCGGTGAGCCTCAACTCCTCGGTTGTCAGGCCGGTTTCACAGCACCCGGCGGACCTGTCGGCGGCGCGCCGCATCGACGACCTCGCCAACGGAGTCTTCCACGGGCCGATACTGCACGGCGCGTACCCGCAGAGCCTGCTCACGGCGACGGCGTCCGTCACAGACTGGTCGTACGTCCTGGACGGCGATCTCGCCCTGATCAAACAGCCGTTGGACGCGCTCGGCCTCAACTACTACACCCCGACGCTGGTTTCGGCCGCGACAACCCTGCCGGACGGCCGGCGAGCCGACGGTCACGGCGCGAGTTCGCACTCCCCCTGGCCGGGCGCGGACGACGTCGCCTTCCACCAGACGCCGGGCGAGCGTACGGAGATGGGCTGGACGATCGACCCGACGGGCCTGCACGACCTGATCATGCGCTACGTCCGCGAGGCCCCCGGCCTGCCGCTGTACATCACCGAGAACGGCGCCGCCTACGACGACAAGCCGGACCCGGACGGCCGCGTCCACGACCCCGAGCGGATCGCCTATCTGCACGGTCATCTGTCGGCCGTACGCCGCGCCATCTCCGACGGCGCCGACGTCCGCGGCTACTACCTCTGGTCCCTGATGGACAACTTCGAGTGGGCGTACGGCTACGGGAAACGATTCGGGGCGGTGTACGTGGACTACGCGACGTTGGCGCGCACGCCGAAGTCGAGCGCGCGGTGGTACGGGGAGGCGGCGCGGACGGGAGTACTGCCGGGGGTGGCCATCGAGTAGGCCTGCCCGGGAAAGCGGGGGGAATGGGGGAACGGGGGACGGGGCGCGGCGCTGTGAGGGGAGTGCCGCGCCCCTTGACTGCGGCTTACCGGGCCCGGGCCGGTCGGGGCGGCGCGGTGGGCCCACGACGATCCCGGACGCCGGACCAGACCGGCGCGCCGCCCTGAGCAGCATGAACACCGTGTCTTCATGGGTGTGCGTGGCGCTCGGACGCGCACGTGCAGCGTGCCAAGCGGTCAGGCGCGTACGTGCAGCCTGCGTGGCGGTCAGGCGCGCATGTGCAGCCTGCCTGGCGGTCAGCCGCGCACGTGCAGCCTGCCTGGCGGTCAGCCGCGTACGTGCAGCCCGAAACCCGTGCGGCCCGCGGGCTCCAGTCCCTCCTTCAGGTGCAGCGAGGGGATCTCGTAGTCACCGAAGTTCTGCCGCCGGAACGCGATCGGCTCGGTCGCCTCCAGGGTGAGCAGCCGCTGCTCCCAGGCCTTGGCGACGTCCGGGAAGTCCTCGGCCGTCATCCGGTCGGCGCCGTACAGCACGAAGGGCGGCAGCACCTCCATGCCCGGGAAGTAGAGGACGCCGTGGTGGATCGGGAACAGCAGATCGTCGATGGGACCGTTGATCCCGCGAGCGGCGTAGTGCGACTCCGGGCCGCCGACGGTCACCGACAGCAGAGCCTTTCTGCCCGCGAGGGTGCCTTCGCCGAAGCGCTCGCCGTAGCTGGTGTCGCTGTGCTCGCCCACGCCGTAGGCGAAGTGATGGATGAACACCCGGTCCACCCAGCCCTTGAGGATCGCCGGCATCGTGTACCACCACAGCGGGAACTGGAAGATGACCGTGTCGGCCCACAGCAGCTTCTCCTGCTCGGCGAGGACGTCCGGGGTGAGTGTCCCGGCGTCGAAGGCCCGGCCCGAGTCCAGGGCAACCTTCAGCGGATGTGAGGCGTCGGGGCCGTAGTCCGCGGCGTCCACCACCGCCTTCCAGTTCATCGCGTACAGATCGCTCACCCGTACCTCGTGCCCGGCGGTCTGCAGTGTCGACACCGCGAGGTCCTTCAGCGAGCTGTTGAGCGACTTCGGCTCCGGGTGGGCGTGGACGATCAGCGTCTTCATGGGAACTCCTTCGGATGGGTTGCCCTCGATACTGGGCGCCGCGGCGCCCGGCGTTCAGGGGCGCCTCTTCCGTAGGACGGGGCTTCCTGGTACTGGCAGGACCCCCTTCACGGGCCACCACCGAAGTCGCAAGCGAACACGTTCGCCCTGTTCGGCACGGTCGGCCCACCCACTCGGCCGGTCGCCTCGGACCGCCCAACCGAGCCTCAGCCCACGCCCACCCCCCGCCGACGACGCCGTACAGACCCCCGGTGCCCGCGCCGGACCGGCGCGCGACCGTCGAGCTGGATCCAGATCCGCACCTCCGTCCCCCCGAGCACGGACGAACCGATCCGCACATCCCCGCCCGTCGACTCCGCGAGCCGGCGCACGATGTCCAGGCCGAGCCCCGTCGAGCCGTCGCTCCCTGATCCGCGCCCGCGTGCCATCGCCGCCTCCGGGTCCATGATCCCCGGACCCGCGTCCGACACCAGCACGATCACGGCGTCCTCGCTGTTGTGCACGTCGACCGCGAAGGCGGTGCCCTCCGGGGTGTGCCGGAAGACGTTGCCGAGCAGCGCGTCGATGCAGGCCACGAGGTCGGCGCGGGCGACCGGTATGCGTACCGGACGGTCCACGCCCGCGACCCGCACCTTGCGGCCCTCGTCCTCCGCGAGCGCCGACCAGAAGTCCATCCGCTCGCGCACCACCTCGGACGCGTCGCACCCGGCGACGACACCTGTCGCGGCCGTCTGCGGCTTGGCCTCCCGGGCCGTCCGGATGATCGTGTCGACCTCGCGCTCCAACTGCGCGACGGCCGCCCGGGTCTGCTCGGCGGCCGGTCCGTCGCCCAGCGAAGCGGTGTTGAGCCGCAGCACGGTCAGCGGGGTTCGCAGCCGGTGCGAGAGGTCGGCCGCCAACTCCCTTTCATTGGCCAGCAGTTGTACGACCTGATCAGCCATCGAGTTGAACGCGACCGCAGCGAGGCGCAGTTCGGTCGGCCCCTCCTCGGGCACCCGCGCCCCCAGCCTGCCCTCGCCCAACTCGTGCGCGCCCTCGGCCAGTCGCTGCGCGGGCTGCACCATCCGCACGCCCAGCCGGTCGGCGACCGCGACCGAACCGACGATGAGCGTGACGCCGACCGCGGCAAGAACCGCCCAGGCCGTGCCTATGCCGTTGCTGACCTCCGACTCGGGGACGTACACCTCGACGACGGCGATCTCGCCGGAGCTCAGCGCGACGGGCTGGAGGAGGGTGGAACCGCCGGGGACCTCGGTGGTGGAGGCGCGGCCCAGCTTCCGGGTCGTGGTGATGTCGTCGTCGGTGGCGCGCTGCTTGCCGATCTCGATCTCGACCGCGGCGTCGGCGTCGGCGGCGGCGGCGGCGGCCGGTATGTGCACGGCCATGCCCTGGTCCGAACCCGCGGAGGCGACGACCCGCTCCAACTGGTCCCGGTCGGTGGTGATGGAGAGCGCGGGCGCGATCGCCGCGGCCTCCCGCTCGGCGTTCGAGAACGCCCGGTCCCTGGCCATCTCCTTGATGACAAGGCCGAGCGGCACCGCGAAGGCCACCACGACCATCGTGGTCACCGCGACACACACCTTGACCAGCGCCCACCTCATGGCGCCCACCCCCCGGCCGGCATTCCGCTCATAGCGGTGGCTCCAGCTTCACGCCGACACCCCGCAGGGTGTGCAGATAGCGCGGCCGGGCCGCCGTCTCGCCCAACTTCCGCCGCAGCCAGGACAGATGGACGTCGATGGTCTGATCGTCCCCATAGGCCTGCTGCCACACCTCGGCCAGCAGTTCCCTGCGTGCCACGACAACACCGGGCCGCCCGGCCAGGAAAGCGAGCAGATCGAACTCACGCCGAGTGAGATCCAGCCGTGTGCCGTCCAGTTCGGCCTGGCGGCGCAGCGGGTCGATGGCGAGCCCGCCGACCCGGATGACCGACGACGGGGGCGTGTCCCCCGCAGGTACCCGGGAGCGGCGCAGGACGGCCGCCATCCGCGCCGCCAGGTGCTCGACCGAGAACGGCTTGGTCAGGTAGTCGTCCGCGCCGTCGTTCAACAGGCGGACGATTTCCGCCTCGTCGTCCCGTGCGGTGGCGATGATCACCGGGACGTCGGTGATTCCGCGCAGCATCTTCAGCGCCTCGGCCCCGTCCAGATCGGGCAGACCGAGGTCGAGGATCACGACGTCGAAGGAGAAATGGGCGACCTCGCGCAGCGCCTCAAGGGCGGTGCCGACACTGCGCACGGTGTGCGCGGCATCGGTCAGATGCCGGATGAGGGCCGAGCGTACGAACTGGTCGTCCTCGACCACGAGCACACTTGCCATGGGCAGGACCGTACGCCATCCGTGCGAGCCGCTCCGGTGCCTGTGGACAACTCGGTACGAGTACGCGCGAGACCGGTTGCGGGCAACAGGACCGGTCTCGTGCGGACTCGTACCGGCCGGTTGTGGACAACGGGACAACGGGACAAAGAGGCAAAGAGGCAAAGAGGCAAAGGGGCAACGCGACCGAGGCCCAGCCGGGCGCGAAGATCCGAGGGACCCCTGGGACGCGTGAGGCGGTCGTGAGGCAGTATGGCCGCGATGCGCAGCGGACTCGTACACGTACTCGCTTGGTCGCTCGCCACGGGCGCGGCGGTCACGCTGTCGTGGTGGGGTGTCCACTCGGTGATGACGGGGACGGCGTACGACCCGCCGCGCGCGCTGCCCATCACGGCGGGCGAGGCGACGGCGCCGCAGGCGAAGCCGCTCGCCACCTCGACGGAGCGGGCCGAGCCCTCGAACAGCCCCTCGGACAAGGCGACGCGGAGCCCCCGGCCGAGCCCGACCCTCTCGAAGTCTCCCGGCGCAAGCTCCTCACCGTCCTCGTCCGGCACCTCGTCGGACCAGGTCAAGAGTTACGACACCGATGGCGGCCGGGCGGTCTTCGCGCTCGGCAGGACGTCCGCGACGCTCGTCTCGGCGACCCCGGGCTCGGGCTGGTCGATGCAGGTGTGGAAGACGGAGACGTGGATCCGGGTGGAATTCAGCTCAGGGGTGGACCGGGTGACGGTGTTCTGCACGTGGCACGACAGCGCCCCGCGGGTGCAGGTGTACTGAGCCTCGGCCGGGGACGGCTCAGCGGAAGACCGATGGGGGCGGCGCGGGTGACGCCACCGCCGCCGCGTCCGTGACCGGCATCGCTCCGCCGGTGAAGTCGGCGAGATCCTTGCCGTGTTCGACCCGTCCGGGATGCGGGTCCGAGGCCGCCCGGCGGGTCAGCTCGGCCAGTGGGAGCGGCTGGGCGGAGCCGACGAGGACGGCGTTCCCGAAGCGTTTGCCGCGCAGCACCGTCGGGTCGGCGATCAGCGCGAGTTCCGGGAAGACGGCCGCGGCGGTGGCGATCTGGCCGCGCAGATGCGCGAGCGGCGGGCCGTCGGCGAGGTTGGCTGCGTACAGGCCGTCGGGTTTGAGGGCCCTGCGGACGTCGGTGAGGAATTCGCCCGAGGTGAGGTGCGCGGGAGTGCGTGCCCCGCTGAACACGTCCGCGATCACCAGGTCCGCCCAGCCGTCCGGCACCTTCGCGAGTCCTTCACGGGCGTCCATGGAGCGCACCCGGATGCGGGCGCCGGGATCCAACGGCAGCTCGCGTCGGACCAGTTGGACGAGGGGCTCGTCGCGTTCGATGACCTGCTGGGTGGAGCGGGGGCGGGTCGCGGCGGTGTAGCGGGCGAGGGTGAGGGCTCCGCCGCCGAGGTGCACGGCGTGTACGGGCTTGCCTGGCGGGGCGACGAGGTCGATGACATGGCCGAGGCGGCGCTGGTACTCGAAGTTCAGATACCTGGGGTCGTCGAGGTCGACGTGCGACTGCGGGGCGCCGTCGATCAGCAGGGTCCAGGCGCGCGCCCGGTCCCGGTCGGGCATCAGCTCGGCGAGCCCGCCGTCGACCGCCTCTACGACGGCTTCGGCGGCGGCCACCTGCCCGCGCCGCGAGCCACGCCCGGCCGCACGACCCGCGTCGCGCCCGTCGTCGGACCGTTTGTTCCTCACCCTTGCCATCCCGCCATTATCGGGGCGTACGGGCGGGTCGGCTCAGCGGCGGGTCCGGTGACAGCCCCGTGGGCGCCTCAGCGGATTCAGTGGCTGCCCTCTGGGGCGCCTCAGCGGATTCGGTGGCTGCCCTCTGGGGCGCCTCAGCGGATTCGGTGGCGCCCCTTTCGGCGCCTCAGCGGCAGTTGTCCGCGGCTTCGATGAGCCGCGCCGCCTCTCCGAGGGCCGCGCGCAGCACCGCCGGGTCGGTCGCGAGGTCCGCGTCGCCCGGCGGAAGAAGCCAGTCCGAGCCCTCGACCGGGGGCTCGGGGGCAAGTCTGAGGCCGCGGCCGTTGGTGTGTGTACAGGTACTGCCGGGCATGTCCCAGGCGTCCGCGGTGCCGGGCGGCACCAGGAAGCCGAGGGTGTCGCACCCGTCGTCGTGCAGCACGGGTCCGACGGCGTCGCCCGAGCCACGGCGCAGGATGTCGACCGCCTCCAGGCCCTGCCGCGTGGGCACCGTCACCAGGTCGCAGTCGGCGCCCGGCTCAGGTGGAGCGCTGGACTCCGGCGACGGCCGGTGCTGCGCGGTCGACAGCGACGTACGGAACTCGGTGGTCTGCCTGGTCTCCATCCCGGCCTCCAACACGGAACCCCTCCTCCTGACGAGTGGGTCGGGAGTTCGGGTTGCTCCCGGTCCACAGAGTTCAACGCACCAGAACGTCAACGGCTACGGCGTAACACCGCCGCAAAGGATGGCAGTTCATGGCAGATCGTGGATGAGATATCCGGTTTGTAGCCAAACCCAGCGTAGGGACACCGTCACAGCAGGTACGTTCTTGCCCCGTCGGACACAGGGCACCCATCGGGCACAACCCGGGTAACTCGCCTTGAATCCGGCACGGTTCGACGGTTCGCAGAGAGGGCCCGACCATGGCGTCGTCAACGGTGACCTCGTCCCAGCCCCCCAGGCCATCGCGGCCGAACCTCGCCTTCCGGCGGCTGCGCGCGCAGCGCTCGCCCGGCGAGTTCGCCGCGGCGGTGCGGCGGGCCGCGCGTGAGATCGGCGAGCGGGTGAGCTGCGACGCGCGCTACATCGGGCGCGTCGAGGCGGGCGAGATCCGGTGTCCCAACTACGCGTACGAGCGGGTGTTCCTGCACATGTTCCCCGGCCGCACGCTCACCGAGCTGGGCTTCGCGCCCCGCTCGTCGGTACGCGGGCGCGGGGCGCGCGACACGGACGAAGCGCTCCCTCCGCACACTGCACGCTCTTCGCACGCCTCACCTGAGACGGAGGGGGCGCGCGAGACGTATGAGATGTACGAGGCACAGGACCGGACGTACGAAGCGCAGGACCTTCGACACCGCGCGCATAACCCGCACGATCCGTGCCACTCGTACGACCCACACGATCCGTGCCACTCGTACGACCCTCACGATCCGTACGAGAACCACGAACAGAACCACGAGGAGAGCGACGTGCAGCGTCGCGCATTCATGACGGGAGGCACCGCCACCGTGGCGGCCGCCTCACTGGCGCCCTTCGGGGTCGCGTTCGGCTCCCCCGCCGCGGCGGCGGACCGGCGTGTTCACCGGGCGGGCACGTCCGAGGCCGGCGCCCTCGAAGAGGCCGTACGCAAGATCCGGCTGCTCGACGACCGGCACGGGGCCGACGGTCTCTACCGGCGGGCGGCGGCGCCGCTGCGGACGGCGTACGAGTTGCTCGACGCCGGCACCACCCGGCAGGCTACCGCCGACCGGCTGTACGCGGGCGCGGGTGAACTGGCCATCTCGGTGGGGTGGCTGGCGCACGACTCCGGGCGCTTCGACGACGCGCGCTCGCACTACGCGGAGGCGCTCGCGACCTCACGGATGTCCGGCGACCCGGCTCTGGAGGCGCACGCCTTCTGCAACACGGCGTTCCTCGCGCGCGACGCGGGGCGCCCGCGCGAGGCCGTGCGCGCGGCGCAGGCAGCGCAGCGGGCCGCGCGCCCGCTGGGCTCCCCACGCCTGCTGTCGCTGCTCGCGCTCCGTGAGGCGGGCGGCTGGGCGGGGCTCGCCGACCGGGCGGGATGCGAGCAGGCGCTGGCCCGCGCGCAGGCCCTCTACGAACGGGGTCCTTCGGAGACGGACCCCGAGTGGATGACCTTCTACGGAGAGGCCGAACTGGAGGGTCTGGAGGCGCAGTGCTGGTCGACGCTGGGCGACTGGCCGCGCGCCGCCCGGCACGCACGCAGGGCCGCGGCCCTTCAGGACCCGCACTTCACCCGCAATCTGGCTCTCTACACCGCCGAACTCGCCGACGACCTCGCGCGCGGTGGCCGCCCCGACGAGGCCGCCGTCGCGGGGCTGCGTGTCCTGGACCTCCTCACCGAGGTCCAGTCCTCCCGCATCCAGACCATGCTGGCGGGAACGGCGCGGGTACTGCTGCCGCACCGGAGGGCGTCCGGCGTCGGGGCGTTCCTGGACCGGCACGCGTCGCTGCCGCGCACGGCGTGAGGACCGTCGCCGACGCCGAGGAGGACCGCGGCAGCGCTTACGCGGTCAGGTGTCCGCAGTCGTTCCACGACTCGATCGCAGGTTCGCCATAGGCCCACCCGAGCATCGACAGCGAGGTCGGATTGAGGCGGACGCGAGCCGCGAAGTCGATCGGGAGGCCCAGCCAGCGGGCACCTATGGAGCGCAGGATGTGTCCGTGGGCGAAGATCAGGACGTCACGGTCGGCGGCGCGGGCCCAGGTGACGACCTCGTCCGCGCGCGCGGAGACCTGTTCCAGGGTCTCGCCCTCGGGGACACCGTCACGCCAGATGAGCCAGCCCGGCCGGACCGCCTGGATCGCGGCCGGGGTCATGCCCTCGTACGCGCCGTAGTCCCACTCCATGAGCGTGTCCCAGGCGGTCGCGCGGTCCCCGAACCCGGCGAGTTCGCATGTCTCACGCGCGCGTGCCAGCGGGCTGGTGCGCACCTCCACCCCGTCCAGGCCGTCGAAGGGCGTCCGGTGCAGCCGCTCGCCGAGCAGCTTGGCGCCACGCCTGCCCTCGTCCAGGAGCGGGACGTCGGTCCTGCCGGTGTGCTTGCCGGACAGCGACCATTCCGTCTGTCCGTGCCGGGCCAGCAGGATGCGCGGTGCCATGGGAGAGATGCCTTTCCGATAGGTGTGGGGAGAGGGTCATTCAGGTGTGCGGAGAGGGTCGTCCGGGTGTGCGGGATCGGTTGTTCCATCATCGCGCACCCTCCCGCCGGGCAACCCGGCGGGAGATCTCTGCGTCTTTGACGACCGAGGGCGCCCGTTCAGGGAGTTCGCATACACCGTAAAATCGAATGTGGCCACGGATCTTCGTGTGCAGACTGTGCAGACCTCGCTGTCGGCGGACCGTGCAGACTGTCGGGTCACCGCAAGCAGATGGGGGAGGGCGATCGGATGCCGCAGGCCGACGCACCGCATGCCGAGGCGGCACCACGCGCCCGGCTTCGCCGGTGGACGGAGCTGCGTACCTCCGGGGCATCGCAGGGCCGGCTTCGCTGGTGGACCGAGCTCCCGCTGATCCTGATGGTGTACGCGTCGTACTCGGCAGGCCGGCTGCTCGCCCGGGGCGATGAGGCCGGCGCGGTCGACCACGGCCTGGAGATCCTGCGCATCGAGAAGGCGCTCCGCCTGAACGCCGAGCACCCGTTGAACCGCCTCTTCACCCGCGAGCCCTGGCTCGGCATACCCGCCGACTTCTGGTACGCGTCCCTGCACTACCTGGTCACGCCCGCGATCCTGATCTGGCTCTTCCGGTCCCGCGCCGTGCGCTACCGCGCGGCCCGCACCTGGCTCATGACCTCCACGTTCATCGGCCTGATCGGCTTCACGCTGCTGCCCACCTGCCCCCCACGGCTGCTCGCCGCGAGCCACGGCTTCATCGACACGATGGCCCAGTACAGCGACTACGGCTGGTGGGCCGGCGACGCGAGCGCCCCGCGCGGCCTGGGCGGCATGACGAACCAGTACGCGGCGATGCCGAGCCTGCACGTGGGCTGGGCGCTGTGGTGCGGAGTGATCCTGTGGAAGTACGGCCGTACGCCGGTGGCCAAGGCCGCGGCCGTGGCGTATCCGCTGATCACCACGATCGTCGTGATGGGCACCGCGAACCACTACTTCCTGGACGCGGTCGCGGGTGCCGTGGTGATGGGGGCCGGGCTGCTGCTGACCCCCTTCGTGATGCGGGTCGCGGACCGC
Source organism: Streptomyces sp. NPDC005808 (assembly GCF_042871385.1). Taxonomy (NCBI): domain Bacteria; kingdom Bacillati; phylum Actinomycetota; class Actinomycetes; order Kitasatosporales; family Streptomycetaceae; genus Streptomyces; species Streptomyces sp. NPDC005808. The sequence continues at coordinate 244,434 of NZ_JBIAIK010000005.1, forward strand.
TCGAGGACCACGCTGAGCGCGCGTTTCGCGCAGGTCGTGGGCACGCGTTTCTCCCAGGCCCCGGGCGCCTTGATCGCACGGGCCTCGGCGACCTCGCGCGGCGCGGGTTCCTCAGTTGTCAGTGCGGGGTGCCAGACTTCCGCGGGTGAACGATTTCCCCGACAGCGCGAGTCCCGAAGCGGGCCCGGAGCCGAGCCGGGTGCCGCCCCCACGGACGCGGGGGACGGCGCTGCGGCAGCGGCTCGCTGAGCTGCGCGGCCCGGCAGTACCTCCCAAGGCCCTGGACGCGCGCGCCCTCGCGGCGCTCGCCGCCAACCCCGGGTGTGACCGGCGGGCCCTCCTGGATGGCGCGGGGGTCGACAAGGCGAAGCTGGCGGAGGGGCTGGGCTCGCCGTCGGCCTTCGGGCAGTCGCAGTTCGCCTTCATGCGGGGCAACGCGTTCGAGGCCCGGGTCAAGGCCGACGGCGGCGCGGAGCTGCTCCGCCTCGTGCACGAGAAGCTGGACCCGGGTGCCGAGCCGCCCGCGTCGGGGCGCGTGCCCGACCTCTCGGCGATCGGCCCCGAAGGGCGCGCGGCCCGTACGGCCCTCGCCCTGCGCGAGGCCACCGAAGCCGGCGCCTGGACCCTGCTCGACCACCCCATGGTCGCCCTCGACGTCGCCGGCTCCCCCGCCTTCCTGGAGCCCGACGCGGTGGTCGTGCACCCCGACGGCGGCTGGACCGTCGTCGAGATCAAGTCCTTTCCCATGCTGGACGGTTCGGCGGATCCGGCGAAGGTGGGTGCGGCCGCCCGCCAGTCCGCTGTCTACGTACTGGCGCTGGAGGAGATCGCCGCCCGCCTGGATCAGGCGGGCGAGGTCCGCCACCGGATCCTCCTGGTCTGCCCCAAGGACTTCTCCAACCTCCCGACCGCGTCCGCGGTCGACGTCCGCAAGCAGCGCGCGGTCACCCGCCGCCAGCTCACCCGCCTCACCCGGGTCGAGGACATCGCCGACGCCCTCCCCGAAGGCACCTGCTTCTCCCCCGACCTCCCCGCCGACTCCCTCACGGCCGCGGTCGAGTCCGTCCCGGCGACGTACGCCCCGGAGTGCCTGGCAGCCTGCGAGCTGGCCTTCCACTGCCGCGGCCACTCCCGCGCGGAAGGCGCGGTGACGTCCTTGGGGCGCTCGCTGCGCGCCGAGCTGGGCGGACTGACAACGGTGGACGACGTGTTGGCGGCAGCCCACGGCAAGGCTGGGGATCCGGCTGATCCGGCGGTCGCGGCACTGCGCAGGGCGGCGGAGCTGCGGGCCGAGGCGCTGACAGCCCGGCCGCCGGGCTCCCGGCCGTCCGCAGTCCGGCAACCATCAGTCCGGCAAGCATCAGTCCAGTCCTCGGATGTCCAAGGAGGGGCCGCATGTCGCTGATCGCGACCCTCGCCCGCCTAGAAGCCGTCGACAGCGGCCGGGCCCAGCCCACCGCCACCGTGCGGCACCGGCATCTCACCGAGCGGCCCCTCGTGTTCGTGCCGCTGATCACCGCCGGTGAGGCCGGGGCGCCGCTCGGGGCACTCGTCGGGACCGACCGGGATGCGCCACGCCTGCTCGCCGTACCGCAGCCACGGGACCGCGACCTGCGATTCGCGTTCCTCGCCGAGCTCGCGGACGTCGTACTGCCGTACATCGACTCGTACGCGGACGTGGTGGAGGCCGCCGAGCGCAACGAGACCGACCCGGAGACCGGCAAACGCGTCAAGGTCGAGGTCGAACTGTGCGCGGACGCACCGCAGTTGATCGTGCCGAGCCGCTCGGGCGTCGAGTTCGTACGACTCCTCGGGCGCTCCATGCGTTTTCGGCGCACCGCCGAGGAGGAGCCGGAGGCGCCCCATCCGGCGCCGCCCCGGGTGCCGTTGCTCGGGCGGTGGATGACGCACTACGGGGAGCGGGCCCGGGTGCCCGGATCCGCGCTGCTGCTCGCCCTCACCGACGTGCTGTCGCGGCACTGGGCCACCGGGCAGAGCAGTCTGGAGGACCAGCACCTGGGAGCGCTGCTCGCCTGGATCGACCCGGCGGACGGCGCGTCGGGCGCGGAGGCCGCGCTGCGGGCCGAGCTGCTGCGGGACTCCCGGGGGCAGCTCGTGTGTCCGCCCGCCGGACCCGCCACCGACCCGGCCTTCGACAACAGGCTGCTGGCCCCCGCCATCGAGCGCTTCGACCGGGCGCGCACCGCACTCGCCGCCGCCGAGGACGGCATCGAGGCGGACGACCGGCTCGGTGACCTCGTCGCCGCCGAGCGGGAGATCCACGCCCTCGTCGAGAGTGTCACGCGGCCCACCTGGGACGCCGTGTGGCGCGGCCTGGACCTGCTGCGGGAGCTGCCCGAGGGCGCACACGCGGCCGACCGGTGGACCCGCGACCGCTGGTCGTTCACCAGTCACCGGGACCGGATCACCGCGGGCGAACCCCCGCAGCCGCGCCGCGACGACGCGGTCACCGCGGCCAACAAGCTCGCCACACGCGAGCGCGAACAGGCCCGCCTGGAAGCCCAGGAGGCCCTGGACGACACCCTCGTCATGGCCGGACGCCGGCTCGGCGGTGAGGCCTTCGCGGGCGAGGTCACCGATGTCGTCATGGCGTACAGCGAGGGCAAGCGGCCGAGCCCGCGCCCACTGGTCACCGTGCGGACGGACGACCGGCCGCATCTGGGGCAACGGACGAAGGTGTACAGGTCGCTGGGCGGGAAACCGCAGGCGGCGGAGTTCGTCGCGGCTGAGGAGGACGGCGCTCTGATCGTCCTGCGGGTGGTCGACAAGATGGGGCGCGGCAAGGAGCCCGAGGCCGGGTCCGTGCCGGAGAAGGGGGACCTCGTCTGCTTCACGCTCTTCGAGCACGAGCAGCGTGGCGGGGCGAAGCTGCCCGACCCCGAGGAGACGCCCTGGACGCACGGCGGGCCGCCGGGTGAGGCCGACGCCGTACCCCGTCCCGACCCGGTGACGGAGGAGGACGTCCTGTGACATCCGTGACGACAGCCGACTTCGAGCCGGGGGCCGCCGCCACCCGGGCCACCGACGCGATCCTCCACGACACCCTGCACGGCACCCACCGCGGAGTCGTGGTCGACTCCCCGCCCGGCGCCGGCAAGTCCACCCTCGTCGTCCGGGCCGCACTCGAACTGGCCTCCGCGGGACGCCCGTTGATGGTCATCGCGCAGACCAACGCCCAGGTCGACGATCTCGTGCTGCGGCTCGCCGAGAAGGACTCCGAGCTGCCGGTCGGGCGGCTGCACAGCAGCGACCCCGACCCGTACGACAAGGCGCTCGATGGCCTGGCGAACGTACGCAAGTCCACCAAGGCCGCCGATCTGGCGGGCCTCGACGTCGTCATCTCGACCGCCGCCAAGTGGGCGCACGTCAAGGGCGTCGAGCCGTGGCGGCACGCGATCGTCGACGAGGCCTACCAGATGCGTTCGGACGCGCTGCTGGCCGTCGCGGGTCTCTTCGAGCGGGCGCTGTTCGTGGGCGACCCGGGGCAGTTGGACCCGTTCGCAATCGTGGGATCCGAGCAGTGGGCGGGCCTGTCGTACGACCCGTCGGCGTCCGCGGTGACGACGCTGCTCGCCCACAACCCCGAGCTGCCCCAGCACCGCCTGCCGGTGTCGTGGCGGCTGCCCGCGTCGGCGGCGCCGCTCGTCTCGGACGCGTTCTACCCGTACACGCCGTTCCGCAGCGGTACGGACCACGGTGACCGGCGGCTCGACTTCGGTGTCCCGTCGGACGGTTCGGGTCCCGACCGGGTCATCGACGAGGCGGCGGAGGCGGGTTGGGGGCTACTGGAACTCCCGGCCCGGCACACACCCCGTACGGATCCCGAAGCGGTACGGGCCGTGGCCCAGGTCGTACGCCGGCTCCTGGACCGGGGTGGGGCGGCCACGTCGGAGCGGTCCGCCGAGCCGGTGCCGCTGACCGCCGAGCGGATCGCCGTCGGCACGGCCCACCGGGACCAGGCCGCCGCGGTGCGGGCCGCGCTGGCCGAGCTCGGCGTCGCGGACGTCACCGTCGACACGGCGAACCGGCTCCAGGGGCGGGAGTTCGATGTGACGGTGGTCCTGCATCCGCTCTCCGGGCGGCCCGACGCGACGGCGTTCCATCTGGAGACGGGGCGGTTGTGCGTGCTCGCGTCCCGGCACCGGCACGCGTGCATCGTGGTGTGCCGGGCGGGGGTGACGGACCTCCTCGACGACCATCCGTCCACGGAACCCGTTCAGCTGGGGGTCACGGTCAAGTTTCCTGATGGTTGGGAGGCGAACCATTCGGTGTTGTCCCACCTGGGGGAGCATCGGGTGGCTTGGCGGCCCTAGCTCCGGCACGGCGGGGGTAACGGCAGCTCCGGCACGGCGGGCAACCGCCAGGTTCGAGCGCGGTTCCCCGGGCCCTCTTGCGCCGCCGGGGGACAATAGACGGTGGCCCGCCCGCAAGGCGTGCCCTGAGACCCGTACGAGGAGGAGAAGACATGGCGGAGCCCACGCCGCGTCGGAACGAACCGCGGCTACGCCCCGCGCCCCTGCTCTTCGAGCCGGCGGAGGCCGCCGGCGATCCGGAGCATTTCTTCGACCTGGAATCGATAGACGATCCGCGGGCGCTGCTGGCGCGGGCCACGGAGCTGACTCAGGCGTTTCGCGCCGCGGCTGACCGGGCCGTCGAGTTCCAAGCGATCGCCGCCGCTCAGCTCGCTGATCCGCGGCGCTTCGACCGGCTCACCGCGGCTGCGGTCGCGGAGCGGGCCGAGTGGACCGAGGACTACGCGAAGAAGATGATCGAGTTCGGCCGCGATCTGCTTCGGGGGGTGGAGGGGAGCGGGCGGGCGCATGGGCTTGGCCATGGGGTTGGCGATCATGCGTGATGGCGGGGGCGGGGGCGTCCGGGTGGGGTGAGGTGGTGTTTTTTCGCCCCCTCCGCCCCTGCCCGTCCCTTGTTCCTGGGGGGGGCTGCCGCCCCCCAGACCCCCGCATCGGCCTGGACGGCCTCGTCCTCAAACGCCGGACGGGCTGAAAGATCTCCCCGGCCCGGGGCTGAACGCCGGGCCGGCTGAAACAGCTCACCTGGCATATGCCGAGGCGCGAAGATACTCCACCCCACCTTCCCCTGTCCCGGTTTCAGGCAACTCTCGGAGATCGCGCACTCACTCCCGGTAGATGTTGTTGCCATGAGCAGCGCACCGAACTCAGCAGGCAAGCTCGACATCTCGGGCGTCACGTCCGAGGGGGTCGCCTGGCTCGCCTCGGCAGGAACGTATCCGCGCAGCACCCTCGCACTCTGGGAGGAACAGCCGAACGCCCCGGTCGTCCTGCCCTGTGGAAGCACCTTCGACGTGGTGAACGTCCCGGCGGTCTTCGGGCGGTGGATGCTCGACCGGCTGTGGGACGAGGGCCCCGGCTCGGGCCCGGTGGCCGCGTACCGGGGGCGGATGCTGTTGTTCGCCGCGCCAGGTACCGCGCAGCGACTGCCCTCGCTTCTCGAATGGGAGGAGTGGGGCTCCCGGAGCGACGGGATTCCGCCTTTCCTCTGCCACGGCACCGGCGACGCGGTCACCGTCCCCGCGCCGAGCGCCCACGACTGCGGCGGGCCGAGCCCCGCCACCCGCCTGGAGTCCCGCTGGCTCGTCGCCCCCGACACCCGGCACCCTTGGCTCCCCGGCCCCGAAATCCTGCTCTGGGCGGCCGTCCGGGCAGCCCGCGCGGCCGCCTCCACGGCGGTGCGGATATCGATTTTTCCTCCCCAGGACTTGGATGCTAAGGTCTACGACGTCAGCAGGCGCCGCTAGCTCAGTTGGTTAGAGCAGCTGACTCTTAATCAGCGGGTCCGGGGTTCGAGTCCCTGGCGGCGCACGCTGGCGATGGCGAGGCTTGTTCGCGGAAAACGCGACCTGTCTCGCCATCGTCGTTTTTGCGCGGCTTCGCCGCGCGTTGCGGGGCTTCGCCACCCCAACGCCAGTCGCCCCACGCCAGTCGCCCCACGCCAGTCGAGGGCGGGCGGCCGCAGTGACCGCCCGCACGAAAGCTCACCCCGTCGCGATCTTGATCGTCCACGCTCCCGAGGCCGTCCGGCCCTCCACCTCGATCCGTACGTCCTCGCCGGGCACCGTGAAGGTCTCGCCGAGCGCCACCGGGGCGTCCGCGAGCGGAGGGTAGACCGAGTCCTCCCAGCAGGACTCGGAGTGGGGGTGCGCGTCGAGGACCTCGATGGGGCCGCGGCCGGACCGGGCCTCGCTGCGGACGCGGTAGACGAGGACACCCTGGGTGCACGACGAACCGTCGTTGCCCGCCGAGCCGCGCGCCTCGAAGGCGAGCACACTGCCGGGACCCGTCCGGGCCACCGCCAGTTTCGTGCCCCGTCCAGAACCGAAGGTCCGCGCGCCGGATGCGCCGGAATCCCCGGAGTCGCCGTGATCGCCGGAATCACCGTGATCGCCGGAATCACGGGAATCACCGGGATCTCTGATATCAGCCGGATCTCCGATATCACCGGAATCTCCCGGATCGCTGAGGGCACCCGCCGCGCCGACCGTCTCCGGACCCGCCCCCAGCGGCTCCAGTGTCAGCCGCGTACTCCCCCGGCCGCGCACGCACGCGACCTGGCGCGGTTCCAGCCAGCCCAGCTTCCACTTGTGCCAGCCGAACAGATCGGGCGCGAGGCCGAACTGGCTGCCCATGAGGTCCCAGTCGCCGACATAGGTGTCCCAGTCGCCCTTGCCGTCGACGGGGCGGTGGTAGAGGTCGGGGAGGTCGAAGATGTGGCCCGTCTCGTGGGCGAGGACGAGTCGGTCCGGCGGGTGCTTCTCGAAGACGGTGACGACCCGGTGGATGTCCTTGCCGTCGGCCCGCACGGGGGTGTCGAGGTTGACGACCTTCGTCGCGTCCGAGTCGACGCCCGGCGCGTCCGGGTCGGCCACGAAGTAGACGATGTCGTAGCGCGAGAAGTCGATCTGCCCGTCGGCCACGGCGATCGCGTCGCGCAGATAGGCGGCGCGGTGCGCGGAGTTCCAGTCGCGCTGTATGGCGTACGCCGTGGCGGCGTGCGGCATCCGGATCCAGTCACGCTGCGGGTGCGGGCGAAGCGTGAACTTGCCGTACGAGGCACGCTCGAAGAAGTGACTGGTGGCCGGGAAGTAGTCGGCGGTCAGTTCGGCGGGCGTGGTCTGCGGCTCCGAGCCGGGGAAGGACAGGAAGACCATCAGCGCGTCGAGAGCGCGGGTCGGGCGGGTGTAGGCGGCGTTCCAGGTGTCGAGGCCTTCCGAGTGGTGTGCCTCGGTCCGCTTCAGTGCGCACAGGTCCGAGCGGGGTTCAGCGAGCGCGGGCCCCGGCAGCAGTGAGGTCGCGGCCAGTGCCGACATCGAGGTGAACAGGGCCGCGGTGCTGCGCCAACGAGGCGCCCCGTCACGGGCGAAGGCCCGCAGAGCCTCACGGGTGAGCTCCTTGAGGGGGAGCGGACGCGGCACATCGACCTCCGGATGCGGATTTCAGAACACCGCACCCAGCTTGTGATGATTCGTCACACTTTGACCTGTTTGTCTACACCAGAAGGGTGAGAGGCCAGGGGAGGGCGACACCCCGAACACTCACGGAACGTCACATGCGATCGGAGGGGGAAGGAACCCGTCCAGATGCAGGCAGAAACGATCTGTCAGAACGGGTGGTTGCTCCAGGACACTGGACAGTGGCTGCGACTTCCCGGGGCCAGCCTCTATGATCGGCACACTTTCCTGCACGGACACGGCATGTGCGGCCGTCCATCACCGGCCGACCACCCCGAGAGACCCATACGAAGAACGAGTGCACTGCGGGAGCGAGCGGTGAGCGGAACGTCCGAAGGGCCGGCGCCCGCGGCAGACTTCGCCCGGTCGGCCGTCACAGAGCGTCACATCGACCCATCTTCCCGTACGCCCGTCGGGTTGCCTCCCGGCCCGTCCGTATCCTCCGGGCCATCTCCAGGCACATCCGGCCCTACCGGCACATCTCCCGGTCCATCCGTCTCCACCGAAACGTCTCACGACGCGTCCATCCCCTCCGAGACACCTCCTGACGCGGCGTCACCCCGTGCCTTCCAGGCCGCGTTCGCCACCGCGCCCCTCGCGATGGCCGTCGTCGACCGCGAGGGCCTGATCGTCACCGCGAACGAGTCGCTGGGCACACTGCTCGGCAGCGACTCCGACACCCTCGCCGGGCAGATCGCCTCCGATCTGGTGGATCTGGCGTCCGACGCCCGCACCTGGCACGCGTACCGCGAGGTGCTGCGCGGCCGGCAGGCCAGGCTGCGCTGCACACGTCGGCTCAAGCACCCCGACGGGCACTCGCTCTGGGTCCAGGTGACGGTCTCCCCGCTGCCCGCCCAGGAGCGGGCGGTCCTGCTCTCGGTCTCCGACGTCAGCGCCCGGCGTGAACTCCAGGCACGGCTGCGGCACTTGCAGATGCACGACGCGGTGACCCGGCTGCCCAACCGCACCCTGTTCTTCGAGCGCCTGACGGCCGCCCTGGAGGCGGAGGCGTACGAGGAGGGCGGCACCGGCCGGATCGGGCTCTGCTATCTGGATCTGGACGGGTTCAAGGCGGTCAACGACACCCTCGGCCACCGGGTCGGGGACCGGCTCCTCGCGGCCGTCGCGGAACGCCTCACGCGCTGCGCCGACGAGGCGGGCCAGGCACGGGCGACCACTCCCCTGGTGGCGAGACTGGGAGGTGACGAGTTCGCACTGCTCGTCGAGGACTCCACGGGGACGGAGCAGTTGGCCGACCTCGCCGAGTCCGTCCTCAAGTCGCTTCAGGCGCCCTTCGACCTCTCCGGTCAGCGGCTCTCCGTCTCCGCGTCCATCGGAGTCGTCGAGCGCCGGGCCGCCGGGACCTCCGCGACAGGGCTGATGCAGGCCGCGGACACCACGTTGTACTGGGCGAAGGCGGACGGCAAGGGCCGCTGGACCCTCTTCGACCCGGAGCGCAACGCCCACCGGATGACCCGTCAGGCCCTCTCCTCCACCCTTCGCGCAGCCGTCGAACGCGGTGAATTCACCCTGGAATACCAGCCGTTGGTGGGCATGGAGGACGGCAGCGTGCGCGGAGTCGAGGCACTCGTCCGCTGGAATCACCCCCAGTTCGGAATGCTCACGCCGAATCGGTTCATCGGACTGGCCGAGGAGGACGGCTCGATCGTGCAGCTCGGCCGCTGGGTCCTGGCCACCGCCTGCCGGCAGGCCCGCCGCTGGCAGTTGGACCACCCGGACGCCGTACCGATCTTCGTCAGTGTGAATGTGGCGGTGCGCCAGGTCTGGGACTCCGACCTGGTCGCGGACGTCGCGGAGATCCTCTCGGAGACCGGACTCCCGCCGCATCTCCTCCAGTTGGAGCTCACCGAGTCCGCGGTGATGGGCTCGGCGGGCCGTCCCCTCCAGGCCCTGCAGGCCCTCAGCGACATGGGCGTGCGCATCGCCATCGACGACTTCGGCACCGGCTACTCGAACCTGGCGTATCTGAGTCGCCTGCCGGTGTCCGTCCTCAAACTGGACGGCTCCTTCGTACGGGGCTTCCAGTACGAGACACGCGACGGCACCGACGCCCACCCCAACCCCGCCGACGAGGTCATCGTCGAGGCCCTCATCCAACTTGCCCACCGGCTTGGCCTGACGGTCACCGCCGAATGCGTGGAGACCGCCTCCCAGGCCTCCCGCCTGCGCGGCATCGGCTGCGACACCGGGCAGGGGTGGCTGTACTCACGGCCGGTGGCGCCGGATCGTATCTCCGCGCTGCTGGAGTCGGCGGCGACCTGCGGTCAGGTCTGAGCAGCGGGTTCAGGCCGCGGGCAAACCGTAAGCGTCCGCGATCAGTTCGTACGAGCGCAGGCGTACGTCACCGGTGTGGGCGTGGGACGTGAGCATCAACTCGTCCGCGCCCGTGCGCTTCTGGAGGTCGTCAAGGCCGGCGCGGACCTCGTCGGCGGTGCCGTGGATGACGTTGGAGTTCCAGGAGGTGATGAACTCCTGTTCCATGGGGCTGAATTCGTACGCCGCCGCCTCTTCCGGCGTCGGGACCAGGCCGGGGCGGCCGGTGCGCAGGCGGACCATGTTCAGTGCGGCGGCCAGGACCTGGCGGCGGGCCTCCTGCTCGTCGTCCGTGGCGAGGGCGGAGACGCCGATGAGCGCGTACGGGGCGTCCAGGACGGCGCTCGGGCGGAAGGACTCGCGGTAGAGGTCCAGGGCCGGGATCGTGTTCTGGGCGGAGAAGTGGTGCGCGAAGGCGAAGGGGAGGCCGAGGGTGCCGGCCAGCCGGGCGCTGAAGCCGGAGGATCCGAGGAGCCAGACCGGGGGACGGTGGGGGGACTGGACCCCACCGGGGGAGGTCGACTGGATCGGGCCCGGGACCGCGTGGATGCGGGCGTAGGGGTGACCGGAGGGGAAGCTGTCGTCCAGGAAGCGGATCAGCTCCGCGAGCTGTTCGGGGAAGTCGTCGGCGCCTTCGTGCAGGCGTTCGGTGCGGCGGAGGGCCGCGGCGGTCGCGCCGTCCGTGCCGGGGGCCCTGCCCAGGCCCAGGTCCACTCGGCCCGGGGCCATCGCCTCCAGCGTGCCGAACTGTTCCGCGATGACCAAGGGGGCGTGGTTGGGAAGCATGACGCCGCCCGAGCCCAGGCGGATGCGGGTCGTGTGGGCTGCCAGGTGGGCGAGGATCACGGCCGGGGAGGAGGACGCCACGCCCGGCATGGAGTGGTGTTCGGCCACCCAGTAGCGGTGGTAGCCGCGGGTTTCCGCGAGGCGGGAGATCCTGACGCTGGTCTGGAGGGCTTCGGTCGCCGTGTGGCCTGCGCCGACTGTGACCAGGTCCAGTACGGAGAGGGGGACCGGGGCGGTGCCCTGTGCCGTGCCGCGGATCTCGTCCGTCTCGTTCACCGGGGGTGCCTCCTGCTGCGTGTGCGTGCCGCTGTCCGCGGTCGTAACAGGAGGGTGTCTCCGCTTTATTCCCGGGCGGGCCGGGGGGTGGGCGGGGGTGTGGGCTGGGTCGGGCAGTTTTTCGCCCCCTCCGCCCCTTCCCGTCCCTTGTTTCTGGGGGCTGCCGCCCCCAGACCCCCGCTTCGGCCTGAACGGCCTCGTCCTCAAACGCCGGACGGGCTGAAATCCCCAGCCCCAGCCCTCACACCTGCACCCGCCGCTCCCTGCTGAACAGCTCCCCCAGCTCGGGGGCGTTCACTCGGCGGTCGGCCAGGCGCAACGCCTCCCAGACGGTGACCTGGTTCGCGGTGAGGACCGGTTTGCCGAGTTCTTTTTCGAGGGCCGGGATGAAGGACGCGGTGTGCAGGGCCGTGTCGGGGAGGAGGACCGCTTCCGCGTCGGGGTGATCGGACGCGCGGGCGAGGGCGAGGGTCTCGGCCTCGCCCCAGGTGCCGACCTCCGCGGCGGTGACGATCCCGGAAGCGCTCACCGCGACCACATCGACCCCGGCGTCCTTCAGGAACGCGGCGAAGAGCGCGGCCACGTCGTCCGGGTAGGTCGCCGCGACCGCGACCCGCCGAGCCTCCAGCTCCCGCACCGCGTGCGTGAAGGCGAAGGACGTGGAGGAGGCGGGCAGGCCGGCCGCGCGGGCGAGGGCGCGGACCTGCTCGTGGGCGCCCTCCCAGCCGTACACGAAGCTGCCGCTGGTGCACGCCCACACCACCGCTTCGGCGCCCGAAAGACGCAGCTCCTCGACGCCCGCCGCGAGCCGTTCCTGCGAGCCCATCTCCAGGAGCGCGTCCACGCGGTGCGCGTCCTCGCCGATGTCGGTGTGGACGAGGGACAGCCGGATGTCGCTGCCGAGCAGTTGCTCCATGCGCGGGTAGTCGTCCTCGGCCGAATGGCCCGGGTAGAGGAATCCCAGTGCGGTCATGCCCAACCTTCCTGCGGGTTCTGTTCCGGCAGTACGGGGCCGCCCCGGCGAGCCGACTCGTCCAGCAGCGCCTGATAGGGGCCCACAGCCCGGGTACCCAGTTGCCGCAGGGCTGCCCACATCGTGACCTGGTTTGCCGAGATCACCGGGATCCGCAGTTCCGCCTCCAGCTGGGGGATGACGTCGTACGTCGGAAGATTGGTGCAGCTGATGAAGAGCGCCTCGGCGGAGTCCCGGACGCTGCTCCGGGCCATTTCCACCACCTCGCGGTACGGGACCTTCCAGATATGGCTGGTCAGGCCCATGTAGGAGCGGCCGGTGACGGTGATGCCCGCTTCCGCGAGGTACTCCTCCAGGGACTGGGTGACCGAGACGGTGTAGGGCGTGACGAGCGCGATACGGCGGGCGCCCAGCTCCTCCAGCGCTTCGAGCAGGGCGCCCGAGGTGGTGAGCGAGGGGACCGCGCCCGCCCGTGTCATCGCCTCGCACATCGCCCGCTCGCCCGCGACGCCCCCGACGAAACTGCCCGAGGTGCACGCGTACGCGACGATCTCGGGCGCGACCGCGTTCAGCGCGCGCACCGCGTCGCCGAGCGTCTCGTGCTCGGAGACCAGGCGGGCCAGGTCGAGGCTGACCTCGACCGGCACGAACGGGGTGCGGGTGAGGTGCAGCGAGACGTCGTCCGGGACCCAGCGCCACAGCTCGCGGTCGAGGGCGAAGTCGAAGGGGGCTACGACGCCGACACCGCGTTGCGGACGGGGTCCGCCGAGAAAGGAGACGTCCATGGCAGGCACCGGCCTCACGAAGGGAAACGGGCGAGCAACGGACCGTGGGCGGGGTCCGTGTTGACGAAGGTAGGTTCGGGTGCGAGCGTGGTCAATCCGCGCATCTCAGACGGCTACCGCCCACCTTCACTCTTCAGCAGAGCAACTCCTCAGCGAAGCAACTGCTCAGCGATGCAACGTCTCGGAGACGAACCCGGAGAAGAACCCGGAGAAGAATCAAGAGAAGCGCCTCTGCGGAGGAGCACCCCTTCAGAGAAGCGGACGCGTATTGCGAAACGGTTTCCCGACGATGCCCGATACGACTCTGCTTGTCCTCGACGCCGACCCGCTCCCCCGCCTCGGGAAGCTCACCGGGCGGGTGCGGATCGAGCACGCCGACGCGTCCACGCTGGCCGACCGGCTGCCGGCGGCCGATGTGCTGCTCGTCTGGGACTTCAGCTCGCACGCCGTGCGCCGCGCCTGGCCCGGCGCGGGTCCGCGGCCGCGCTGGGTGCACACGGCCAGTGCGGGGGTCGACCATCTGATGTGCCCCGAACTCGCCGCGTCCGACACGGTGGTGACCAACGCGCGCGGAGTCTTCGACCAGCCGATCGCCGAGTACGTCGCCGCGCTGGTCCTCGCGATGGCCAAGGATCTGCCGAGGACCTGGGACCTGCAAGGGCGGCGGGAGTGGCGGCACCGGGAGTCGCAGCGGGTGGCGGGCACCCGTGCGTGCGTGGTGGGTTCCGGACCGATCGGGCGGGCGATCGTCAAGTCTCTCAAGGCACTTGGCATCACCACGGCCCTGGTGGGGCGCACCCCGCGCACCGGTGTCCACGGCCCCGAGGAGCTGGACCGGCTGATGGCGCGCGCCGACTGGGTGGTGTCCGCGGCGCCGCTCACCGAGGCCACGCACGGCATGTTCGACGCGCGGCGCTTCGGGATGATGCAGCCGTCGGCACGCTTCATCAACGTCGGACGCGGGCAGCTGGTCGTCGAGGACGCGCTGGTCGAGGCGCTGTCGAAGCGGTGGATCGCCGGGGCCGCACTGGATGTCTTCGAGCACGAACCGCTGGGTCCCGACAGTCAGTTGTGGGAGGTTCCGGGTTTGATCGTGTCGCCCCACATGAGCGGGGACACGATCGGCTGGCGGGATGAACTCGGCACGCAGTTCGTGGAGTTGTTCGAGCGCTGGGAAGCGGGGAAGCCATTGGCGAACGTCGTCGACAAGAAGCGCGGGTACGTGCCCGGTCACTGAACTCCCGTCACCACCCACCATGATGAACTCCCTTTGGAGGGGCCGATGTCGGAACTCACCGAGCTGACCGCCGTGCAACTCGTCGACGGCTACCGCAAGGGCGAATTCAGCCCCGTGGACGCCACCCGCGCGACCCTCGACCGGGCCGGCCGGATCCAGCCCGCGGTGAACGCGTTCGTACGACTCGACACGGACGAAGCCCTCGCCCAGGCAGGGGAGTCGGCGGAACGCTGGCAGCGGGGTGAGCCCGCGGGCCTCCTCGACGGCGTCCCGGTCACGGTCAAGGACGTCCTCCTGCTGCGCGGCGCGCCGACCCTGCGTGGCTCCAAGAACACGGATCCGCAGGGAAGTTGGGACGAGGACGCGCCGTCCGTCGCCCGCCTGCGGGAACACGGCGCCGTGTTCCTCGGCAAGACCACGACACCCGAGTTCGGCTGGAAGGGCGTCACGGACTCGCCGCTCTCCGGCGTGACGCGCAATCCGTACGACGTCTCACGCACCGCGGGCGGCTCCAGCGGCGGAAGTGCGGCGGCCGTGGCGCTCGGCGCGGGCCCGCTGTCCCTCGGCACCGACGGGGGCGGCAGTGTCCGTATCCCGGCGGCCTTCTGCGGGATCTTCTCGCTGAAACCGACGTACGGCAGGGTGCCGCTGTATCCGGCGAGCGCGTTCGGGACGCTGGCGCATGTGGGGCCGTTGACCCGGGACGCCGCCGACGCCGCGCTGATGATGGACGTGATCAGCGGGCCCGACGCGCGTGACTGGTCGGCGCTCGGGCCGGTGCACGGCTCCTTCGTGGACGCGTTGGAGGGCGGGGTGCGGGGGCTGCGGGTCGCGTACTCGCCCTCGCTCGGCGGGCAGGTCGCGGTCCGGCCGGCCGTCGCGGCGGCGGTACGGCGGGCGGTGGAGCGGCTCGCGGGGCTCGGCGCCCATGTCACGGAGACCGACCCGGACTTCACCGATCCGGTGGACGCCTTCCACACGCTGTGGTTCTCCGGCGCGGCCCGCGTGACCCAGCGATTCGGGCCCCACCAAAGGGAGTTGCTCGACCCCGGTCTCCGCGAGATCCGCGATCTCGGCGCCCGCTACAACGCGCTGGAGTACCTCGCCGCGGTCGACGCCCGCATGGAACTGGGCCGGCGCATGGGCCTCTTCCACGAGTCGTACGACATCCTGGTCACGCCGACGCTCCCGCTGACCGCCTTCGAGGCGGGCGTCGAGGTCCCCGCACACTCGGGTCACCGCCGCTGGACGGGCTGGACTCCCTTCACGTACCCCTTCAACCTCACCCAGCAGCCCGCGGCCACGGTCCCGGTCGGCGTGGACGGGGACGGGCTCCCGGTGGGCCTGCAGATCGTGGCCGCCCGCCACCGCGACGACCTCGTCCTGCGGACGGCGCACGCGCTGTACACGGCGGGGGCCGCGGGAGTCCCGGCCCCGAGCTCACCTAGTGCCGGGCCCGCCGGAAGCTGAGCGTCTCCCCCAGCGCCCCCGAGCGCCACAGGTCGTTGCAGGCCTCGGCCATCGCGTCCAGGCCCTCGGTCACCTGGCCCCAGACGATGCCCGGCACCCAGCCGACATCCCCGTTGAGCAGCAGGTTGTTGCGCTCGTAGAAGAGGGCGAGGTCGACGACGGTGGTGCCGGGGCGTACGTCGGTGTCGTAGCCGTACGACTTGGTGCCCAGCTCCGTGCCCGCGAAAGCGAAATAGCACAGATCACCCGGTATCGGAGTGACTGTCGGGTTCTCCAGGGGTGGCTCGGTGGGCGCGAAGGGCGGGAAAAGGGCGTAGATCTCGTTGCGCGCGTACTTCGCGTGGTAGACGTCGCCGCTCAGCGGGAGGGCGTCCCACACCGCCGCGCAGGTGATCGGCGCGCGCTCGTCGAGCAGTTTCGCCGTGCAGTGGACTCCCCGCTTGACCAGGGAGATTTCGATGTGCCGTGCGGTATCGCGGTCGGTCATGCGTTCCATGGTTGCGCTTGCGGTCCCGCCGCGGTCAAGGGGGCGTCAGGGACGCAAGGAGTGATACGGGGCTGAAATCGATCCGCATAAGTCGCATCGACGCGGGTAGCGGCGCCGCCATGGCTCCACCACTTGCGAGAGACACGAAGGACGCGCAGGACGCGCAGGACGCGGACGCGCAGGACAGACACGGACGACGGCCGAGCCGGCGGGCGCTGCTCGCCGGTGCTTCCGCGCTCGGTGCCGTCGGGGCGCTGGGCGCGGCCGGCTGCAGCCGGGTCGCCACGGCCTCCGGCGCGGGCGGCGGCGATCTGCTCGACCGGCTGAGGGCGCAGGGTGTCGTACGACTGGGTATCGCCGGTGAGATCCCGTTCGGCTACATAGACACCGACGGCGAGCTGACCGGTGAGGGGCCGGAGGTCGCGAAGGTCATCTTCAAGCGGCTGGGGGTGGATCGCGTCCAGCCGGTTCCGATGGAGTTCGGCTCGCTGATCCCGGGACTGCAGTCGCAGAACTTCGATGTCGTGTCCGCCGGGATGTACATCAACCCCGAGCGCTGTGCGCAGGTCATCTTCTCCGACCCGGACTACCAGATGCTCGACGCGTTCATCGTGCGCAAGGGCAACCCGAAGAACCTGCACGGTTACAAGGACGTCGTCGAGTCCGGGGCCAAGTTCGCGACCGGCACCGGTTACGCCGATATCCAGTTCGCGGTCGAGGCCGGGTACAAGGAGAGCGACATCCTGATCGTGCCGGACCAGGTCGCCGGGCTGAACGCGGTGGAGGCGGGGCGCGCCGACGTGTTCGCGGGGACCGCGCTGGCCGGGCGTGAAGTGGTGAAGAAGTCCTCCAAGGCCGAGATCACCGAGGCCTTCGCGCCGCTCGTGGACGGCAAGCCGCATGTGGACGGCGGCGGCTTCGCGTTCCGGCCGACCGAGACGAAGCTGCGGGACGCCTTCAACGTGGAGCTGAAGAAGCTGAAGGACAGCGGCGAGGTGTTCCGCATCCTCCAGCCCTTCGGATTCACCAAGGCCGAGATGACCGACCTGACCGCGAAGGAGTTGTGCCGCGGATGACCTCGGGACTCTGGGAACTCGTACTCCAAGGAGTCTGGGTCACCGTCCAACTGCTGTTCTTCAGCGCCCTGTTGGCCGGGGCCGCCTCCTTCGTCGTGGGCATCGCGCGCACGCACCGACGGTGGATCGTCCGCTTCCTGGCGGGCTTCTACACCGAGGTGTTCCGTGGTACCTCCGCCCTGATCATGATCTTCTGGGTGTACTTCGTGCTGCCGCCGGCCTTCGGCTGGCAGCTCGTGCCGATGTGGGCGGGCACCCTCGCACTGGGGCTGACGTACGGGGCGTACGGCAGTGAGATCGTGCGCGGCGCGCTGAACGCGGTCGACCCCGCGCAGCGCGAGGGCGGGGTCGCGCTCAGCTTCACGCCCTGGCAGCGGCTGCGGCTGATCCTGCTGCCGCAGGCGATACCCGAGACGATCCCCTCCTTCTGCAATCTGCTGATCGAGCTCCTCAAGGGCACGGCCCTGGTCTCGATCATGGGGATGGGCGACCTGGCGTTCAGCGGCAACCTGGTGCGGCTGGCCCTGCAGGAGAGCGCGGAGATCTACTCGTACATCCTGCTGATCTATTTCGTGATCGCCTTCCTCCTCACGCGGGTCATGCGCGGTCTGGAGAAGCGGCTGAAGGCCGGGGTCGGGAAGGCGCCGGAGCGCGGTGTGTCCCGGCGTGAGCTGCGCCGGGCCGAGGCCACCGGAGTCGGCGGAGGTGTCGTATGACCTGGGACTGGAGCGCTGTCGGCGAGTTCATGCCGCAGTTCTGGGACGGGCTGCTGGTCACCCTGCAGGCACTTGCCCTGGGTTCGGTGATCTCCTTCGCGCTCGGCCTGGTGTGGGCACTGCTGATACGGATCCCGAGTCGGCTGGTGCGCTGGCCGGTCGGTGTCGTCACGGAGTTCATCCGCAACACCCCGCTGCTGGTGCAGCTGTTCTTCCTCTTCTACGTGCTGCCCGAGTGGGACGTCACGTTCTCCGCGCTGACCACGGGTGTCGTCGCGATCGGGCTGCACTACTCGACGTACACGATGCAGGTCTACCGGGCCGGCATCGAGGGCGTACCCGCAGGCCAGTGGGAGGCGGCCACGGCGCTCAGCCTGCCGCCGTCGCGCACCTGGACGGCGGTGATCCTGCCGCAGGCCATCCGGCGGGTGGTCCCGGCACTGGGCAACTACGTCATCTCGATGCTCAAGGACACGCCGCTGCTGATGGCGATCACCGTGCTGGACATGCTCGGTGAGGCGCGGCTGTTCTCGCAGCAGCACTTCCAGTTCACCGAGCCGCTCACGGTCATCGGTGTGGCCTTCGTTCTCATTTCCTATCCGGCCTCCCTTCTCCTGCGAGCTTTGGAGCGACGTCTTGTCCGCTGACACGAATCCGACGAAGGACACCGACCACACCGACCTCGCGGGTGCCGCGGTGCGTGCGGCGAATCCGGCGGTGGACGGCAGCGAGCTGATCCGTTTCGACCACGTCACCAAGCGCTTCGGGGACAACACCGTCCTCGACGGGCTGGACTTCTCCGTCGCCTCCGGCAAGCACGTCACGCTGATCGGGCCCTCCGGCTCCGGCAAGACGACGATCCTGCGGATGCTGATGACGCTCACCCGGCCCGACGAGGGCACGATCACGGTGGCCGGGAAGCGGCTCTTCCCGGCCGGGGAGAAGGAGATCCGCGAGGTCCGCAAGAAGATCGGGATGGTCTTCCAGCAGTTCAACCTCTTCCCGAACATGACGGTGGGCAGGAACATCACGGAGGCGCCCGTCACCGTCCTCGGTCTGTCCAAGGACGAGGCCGAGGCGCGCGCCCGCGAGCTGCTCGACCTGGTCGGTCTCGCCGACAAGTGGGATGCGTACCCGAGTCAGCTGTCCGGTGGACAGCAGCAGCGCGTCGCGATCGCGCGGGCGCTGGCCATGCGCCCGCAGGTGCTGCTGCTTGACGAGGTGACGTCCGCGCTCGACCCGGAGCTGGTCGCAGGAGTCCTCGATGTCCTCCGTGACATCGCGCACACCACGGACATCACGATGCTCTGTGTGACGCACGAGATGAATTTCGCCCGGGACATCTCGGATCAGGTCCTTATGTTCGATTCCGGCCGGGTCATCGAGTCCGGCCCGCCCGAGAAGATCTTCAGCGATCCCGGCCAGGAAAGGACCAGGGAATTCCTCAGTGCGGTCCTCTGATTGCGGGGAGTGAACGCGGCCGTGCGGGAGAAGCCGCGAGGTCCGGGTCCTGGGGCATGCCCTAGGTGTCATGACCTGGGCATATGCCAGCGTGGCGCGTTCCTGCTGAGGGGCCGGGCGCACGCCACAATCTCGTCAACGGACGCTCACAGCAAGGACTTTGAGGGCTATCGTGGTGGAAGCTCAGCTGTCCGAAATACGGCCCAGAAGCCAGGGGGAAACCGTGGCGCTGAAGCACGAGCCGACCGCGCCGTACCACTCGGCCCAGGACGCCCTCCGCGTCCTGGAGACGGTGTCACGGCACTCCGCCGGCGTCCTGGACGCCGAGATCGCCCGCCGGACCGGACTCAGCGCTGACTGCCTGCCCGCACTCCTCCTGATGCTGCGCCGGGAGGGATACGTCGAGCAGGTCGCCGACGGCGCATACATCAGCGGGGCCGCTCTCGGCCGCCTCGCCTCCGCCCATGGCCGCGACCAGGCTCTGCGCGAGCAGCTCCAGCGGACCATGGACAGGCTGCGCGACACGGTCGGCGCCGCGATCTACCTCAGCCGGTACGTCGACGGTGAGATCCACATCTCCCAGTACGCCGACGGCCCGGCGACCCCCGCGGTCAACGAATGGGTCGACTTCCGTTCCTCCGCGCACGCCACCGCGATCGGCAAGAGCCTGCTCGGCCAGCTCGACCACGACGGCCGCCGCGACCATCTCTCCCGTCACAGGATGGCCCGCCTCACCTCGCGCACCATCACGGACGAACGGCTGCTGCTGTCCCGGCTCGGCGCCCAGCCGCCCACGGTCCCGGTCCTGGACCTCCAGGAATACGCGATCGGCACGGTCTGTGCGGCGGTCCCGGTCACGGCGGGCTCCTCCGTCGGCTGCCTCGCCCTGTCGCTGCCCGTCGAGCACGCGCACCGACTCCGCCAGGCGGCGGACTCGCTGAACCGCGGGGCGGCCCCGGTACTCCTTTCCATGGCCTTCTAGGGCTTGCGGCGGGCGGCCGGAGCGTGGTCGGAAGCACCCGCACGGACCAGGTAGTATTTCTTTTGTCGCCGCCCGCCGAGCGCGGGAGGCGAGAGTCATGCGCCGCTAGCTCAGTTGGTTAGAGCAGCTGACTCTTAATCAGCGGGTCCGGGGTTCGAGTCCCTGGCGGCGCACAACTGATGAAGGCCCTCCACGATGTGGGGGGCCTTTCACGCGTGTCCAGCGTCTGCCGGGTGCGGGCTCAGCCGACTGCCCTCAGCCAGCCGTTGTCGGTGGTCCGACAGGCGTTGTCGGTGGTCCGAACGACAGACACCCTCAGCCCCGTAGATACGCCAGTACGGCCAGCACCCGCCGGTGGGTGTCCTGCGCAGGGGGCAGATCCAGCTTCCCCAGGATGTTGCCGATGTGTTTGCCCACGGCCGCCTCGGTGACGACCAGTTGGCGGGCGATCGCACCGTTGGACTTCCCCTCGGCCACCAGGCCGAGGACCTCGCGCTCGCGCGGAGTCAGCGCCTGCAGCGGATCGCGCCGACGGCGCAGCAACTGCCGTACGACCTCGGGGTCCACGACCGTGCCGCCCTCGGCGACCCGCCGCACCGCCTCCGCGAACTGCTCGACCTGGCCGATGCGGTCCTTGAGGAGATAGCCGACGCCCGTGCCGTCCCCGGTGTCGAGGAGTTCGGCGGCGTACGCGCGCTGGACGTACTGGCTGAGGACGAGCACCGGCAGCCGTGGGTCCGCCGCGCGAAGGGCGAGCGCCACGCGAAGGCCCTCGTCCTGGAAGCCGGGGGGCATCCGTACGTCGGTGATGACGAGGTCGGGGGCGTGCGCCGAGGCGGCGTCGCGCAGTGCGTCCGCGTCGCCGACCGCCGCGACGACCTCGTGCCCGAAGCGGTTCAGCAGACCCACCAGCCCCTCGCGCAACAACACGCTGTCCTCGGCGAGTACCACTCTCAGCAAGGGATCTCCATCGTCAGGACGGTCGGCCCACCGGGCGGGCTGTCAATGGCCAGTGTCCCATCGAGGACCGCCAGCCGGTCGGCGAGCCCGGTGAGTCCGGAACCCGCTCCGAGGTCGGCTCCCCCGCATCCGTCGTCCCGCACCTCGATCCTCAACCGCCCTTCCCCGTAATGCCCTTGGATCCACGCCCGCTCCGCTCCGCTGTGCCTGCCCACGTTGGCGAGCGCCTCGCGCACCGCGAAGTACGCGGCGGACTCGACAGGTTCGGCGAACCTCGGCAGTTCCACGTCCACCTCCACGGGTACGGCGGACCGGTCGGCGGCGTCGGCGATCGCGTCGCCGAGTCCGTAGTCGGCGAGCACCTGTGGATGGATGCCGTGGATCAACTCCCGTAGTTCGACGAGGACTTGATCCGCCTCCGTGTGGGCTTCCGCGAGGCGCGCCGCCAGCGCGGGCGGGGCGTCAAGGCGGGCAAGGCCCAGCCGCATGCTCAGCGCCACCAGCCGCTGCTGCGCCCCGTCGTGCAGATCCCGCTCGATCCGCCTCCTCTCGGCCTCGAACGCCGCCACCAGGCGCGCCCGGGACTTCGTCACCTCGGTGAGCCGTCCCTCGGCCCGGCGCGGCGCGAGCAGCAGCCGAGTGAGCGCGGCGCGGGCACCGGCGTACCGGGCGAGAGGCCGCAGGAGTACGAGGACTAGGGCGGCGCCGGCCGCGGCGCACAGGAACGCCTGCCCGTACGTGTCGATCAGCCACAGCTTGACGGCCCGGGTTTCGCCGCCCGCGACGGCGAGTTGCACCGGCGTCCCGATCATCGCGCCGGGGATCGCGAGGGCGACGGTCAGCACCACCGTGTCCAACGGCCACAGCACCGCCGCGAGGAGCACGGCGTACGCCAGTTCGCGCCAGGTCGCCTGCTCGGTGAAACGGAGCCTGGCCCAGGCGGCCGGACCGGGCTCGTCCGGGGTCCGGTGGGGGGTGGGCACCCGCGCCGGGTCGACGAGCCGCAGCCGCCACCGCTCCAGCGCCCCGACGGGTACGCCGGTCAGCGCGAGCAGCGCGAGGAGCGGCAGCCCGACGAGCAGGGGGGTCAGCGCGGCTCCGGCGATGCCGAGCAGCAGCATCCCGGCGAGCAGCGGGGCGCCGACCAGAACGCCGCTGATGAGGTACCGCACCGAACGGATCACGCGCTCACGTTAGGTGGCGCGTGACTGCGCGGACCATGGCGGCGGTGGGTGTATCGGCGGTAGGGCAGGACCTACCTGGTCAGCAACTCCTCGCGCCCGCGCGCCCGGTACTCGGCGACCAGGTCCCCGACCTCCTCCCCGGTCAGCCTGCGGTACGCACACTCCCCCGGCGGCCGCCACCAGACCGGGTCCGGACATCTGAAGCCCTCGCGTCGCAGCCCGACCCGGTGGACCTTGTTCGTCGCCGTGACGGGCATCCGCGGCACGATCCGTACGAAGCGGGGGGGCCATCTTGGTCCCCAGGTCGGGCTGGGACAACAGGAACTCACCGAAGGCGAGCGGATCGAAGGAGGCCGCGGAGCGCAGCGCCACGGCAGCCATGACCTGGTCCCCGCGACCGCGTCCGGCACGGCGTACACGGCCACGGCGGCGGCGTCCTCGTACCGGGCGAGGATGTTCTCGATGACGGCGGCGGCGAGGTTCTCGCTGTCGACGCGCAACCGGTCGTCGGTGCGCCCCGCGAAGTACAGGAACCGGCCGGCGACGGCGGCCCCGCGAGGGCCGCCGCGCTCAGCCACATCGGGTACTCGGGCGTGTTGTCGAGCAGCACGCCGAGGTGCGGTGGGTCGGCCTTCGGCGGCAGCAGGTCGGCGAGCAGCGCCGCCCGGGACGCCGCGCCCGCCGCCACCGGGTGGTGGGTCAGGACCCGCCCTTCGAACCACAGCCCCGGCCGGTGGTCGTTCCAGCGTTCCTGTACGAGCTCCTCGACGGTACGCCTCAGGGATCCCATGGAGGCGCACCATAATTGACGTACCGTCAGATGGGGAGACTCGCGAGTGCGAGGACTCCTGGGGGCTACGGCATGCCCGCGAAGGGATCGTCCGACGCGAAGGCCGTGTGGTAACTGACCATGAAGCCGACGCAGAAGGCGACGACCACTCCGAGGAGGACCAGGACGCCGATCGTGCGGGCGGCGGCCTTGCCCGGGCTCGGCGCGTGGGCGGTGGCCTTCTCGGGGCGCTCGGCCGTGTAGTGGACCGTGACGATGTCGCCTTCGAGGACCGTCGAGTGACCGCCGCTCTCCTCGAAGCGGACCGCCCGGCCCTCGCGCGTCCGGAACTCGAAGACGTGGTGCAGCGTCGTGGTCACCGAACTGTCGCCGGCGCCGCCGCTGGTCGTGGTGTACGAGCGCAGACAGCGCGCTTCGGCGGTCAGCCCGCTGTTCCAGGCGCGCCGCAAATCCAGCGAGCGGCTGATGACCCTGGCTGCCACGACTGCCACCGCGACGATGAACAACCCTGGTACGGCATAGAAAAACACGTCCATCACGAGCCCCCGGCGTTCGGTGCGGTTCCGCGCACGCCGACACGGTCATGTCGGCGTGCGGGGAACCTACCCGCCAGGGAGGGGGGTGCAGCTCAAGGGAGCCTCAGAGAACAAGGCTCCCTTCGTAACACCCTGGAACCTGACGCCCAGCAGGCTTCAGAACGTGACGTCCGAGCAGGAGTAGAACGCGTTCGCCGTGTCGGCGATCGTCCACACCGCGACGATGACGTGGTGCCCGGTGCGGCCCGTGGGGATCGTGCCACTGTGCGAGATCGTGGACGGCGGGCGCGCGTTGTTGTAGGGGACGGTGAGGAAGGGCGTGGTGTTCAGGTCCGAGCGCGCGAGCGCGTGGCTCTGGTTCCAGCCCTGCTTGGTCAGGTAGTACTTGAAGTCGGTCGTGGCGTGCGAGGCGGTGAACTGCCAGCGGAACGTGTAGCTGCCCCCGCCCGTGACCTTGGTCGTCGGCCAGGCGCCACCCGACGGCGTCGTCGGGCTGTTGAGCTGACCGAACTCGGGGTGGTTCGCCGAGCAGATCTGGCCGTCGGCCGCGCCTGCCGCGGGGAAGCCCTTGGGGCCCTCCACGCTCTGCGGCTCCCACTGGATGTTGCCGCAGTTGGCCACAGAGCCGTTCTGACACAGCTTCTGACGGCTGAGAGGAAGGTCCGTGTAGCCGTGGCCACTGGCACCGCCGCTGGAGAGCACGAGCGCTCCCGTCGTGGCGAGGCCGACCATGCCCGCGTACCACTTCGCTTTTCTGGTCGCACGTATGCGCATCCTGCTGCTCCTGAGGACGTGGGGGAAGTTCACCTGAGCTGTGCGCGCTGCCTTGCAGGTCTAGACCAAGTCTCAGAATATTGCCAGTTGTTGAACATGTCCATACCAATCATCAAGTCGTTTACCCGTCACTCATGAAGACCTACCCCGAACTCTCATGAAGACGATTCCCGGCGGCCCGTGTAGAACGCCACCGTCAAGTCCTTGACCAGCGCCTTGCGTTCGTAGTCGTCGAGTTCGACGAGCCCCCGGACGGTCAGCCGGGTCACCGTGTCCTCGACCGAGTCGACGACGGAGGTGAGCACGGTGTCGCGGTGCTGGGCGTCCAGCGCGGCGATCCGGCGGCGCTGCATCACGGCGGCGACCTCGGGCGCGTAGTCGATCTTCGTCGGCTGAGCCGAGAACACCTCGAGGCCGACCGGCGCGGTGTCCGCGGCCACCAGCCGGGTCAGCGCCTCGCCGACCGCCTCGGTGTTGCGCAGGGTCGCGTCCCTGACGACGGCGGGCGGCAGTTCGGCCGGGAGCCGCGAGAGCACCCGTGAGAGCGCCGCCTCCACGCACTCGCGCAGATACGTCTCGTGGTCCTCCACCCCGAGCGTGGCGCGCGCGGTGTCCCTGACCCTCCAGACGACCAGCACGACCACCCGCAGCGCGACCCCGTTCGTGTCGACCACGGACATCGGCTCGCTGCGCCAGTGCCGCAGCCGTACGTCGACGCGGCGGCGCAGCACCAGCGGGTTGACCCACATGAGCCCGGTGCGCCGGACCGTGCCGCGGTAGCGCCCGAACAGTCCGAGCACCCAGGCCCGCCCGGTCCGCCCCCGGGCGAGACCGCCGAAGCCGAACAGACCGAGTGCGCCCGCCCCCGCGTACGCCGCCCACTGCGCCGGCCCGAGTCCGGCGCCGCCGTGCCCCGGCAGGTCGAGCGCCTGCGCGACCGAGTGGGGCAGGGCGCCCGCCCACCACGAGGTGAGTACACATCCGGCCAGCCCACAGGCACCGGCCAGCACTCCCACCGCTCCGGGCAGCACCCGTGCGGGGCGCTCCACCAGTTCGGGGTCGATCTCCGGCACCGGGCGCGGGGCCGCGCCGGGCGCCGGGCGCCGGATGCGCGGCTGCTCCCCCGTACCGCGCCGCCGCCCCACGACGGCGGGCCCGAGCGGGACGGACACCGGCTCGGGATCGTCCCTGAACAGCAGATGGACGGGGATCTCGGTGGTCACCTCGTTGTGAATGAGCCGGGTGGAGCGCGCGCCACCCTCGCGCGCGCCACCCTCGCGCGCGCCACCATCCGGTGCCGGTTCCGTCCCGGGCGCCCTGGAGCACGGCCCCTCGGACTCCGGGGTGTGTGAAGTCGTCGTACTCATATCTGCCTCCATGCCTCCGCGCCTGGAAGATCCGCCTGGAAGGTGCACGAGGAGTGCACGAGAAGTCGAAAGGGTCAGGAGAAGAGCCGCCGCCAGGTCTCCGGTCCCGGGTAGCCGTCCGCAGCGCCGCCGCGCCAGCCCTGTGCCCGTTGGAACGCCTCGACGTTGCGTCGGTCCGCCTCGCCCCAGCGCGGCCCCGGGCCCGACGTGTAGTACTTGCCGAACCTCTTCTTGACCAGCTGCCTTCCGAGCTTGGTGACATACGTGTTGCTCGCGCCGGGGCGGAACATCCCGCGCCCCGGATAGCCGGGCACCCCGTGCGAGGAGGCACCCGGGCCGTGCGCCCCGCTCACTCCGGAACCGTTCAGCCCGGAACCGTTTCCGCCGGAACCCTCGGCCCCTGGTCCGTTCGGCTCCTTCGGCCCGGTGCTGCCCTCCGGGGGGATGTCCTTGCCCTTCTTCCCCAGCAGGTACGACCACGTCAGCGGCCCCGGCAGGCCGTCCGCGTCCGCCCCCGTCCAGCCCTGCGCGCGCTGGAACGCCCGGGTGGCCCGCCCGTCCGCGGCCGACCAGCGAGGGCCCGGACCCGAGGTGTAGAAACGGCCCGCGCCGCGCGCCACGAGGAGCCGGCCCAGCTGGGTGACGTACTTGTTGTTCGCGCCGGGCCCGAAGTACGCGGCCCCCGGGAAGCGGCCGGCCCCCTTCCCCGCCGCCGGCTTCGCCCCGCTCGCGCTCTCCGCCAGGCCCTTGTACCGATAGGCCAGATAGCGGTCCGAGTTCTTCCAGTACGCGTACGGAGTGCCCTGCTTCCGCGCGTGCGGGGGTGTCGCCTCGTAAGCGATGTAATAGGTGTGCGTGTAGTCCGTCCAGCCGCCGAAAATGACGACGTGCGAACCCTTCTCGGGGTTCGCCGGATTGTGGAAGAGGAGGATGTCGCCGGGCTGGAGCTGGTCGCGGGTAATACGGTCGCTGACGGTGTCGAGGCTGCCGGTCCATTCGTTGCCCGGAAGGTTCCAGGCCATCGAGACAAAGCCGGAGCAGTCCTGGCGGTAACCGTCCGACCAGTACTCGCTCATGCTGTACGGCACTTCCGCGTCGATCCATGTCTTGGCCCGGTTGATGATCTCGGCCCGCGTGGTCGCGGGTGCCTTGGAGAGGGTGCCGGGCTTGGTGGCGGGGGCCGGTTTTCCCGCAGGGCCGTGCAGCGGGGCCTTGCCGCCTTGCGGGGTACCGGGCTCGTCACCTGCGGGAATGCCAGGCCGGGCAGGTCCGTGGGTGGCCGCGACCGCCGTCATCGAGGGGCCCGCGCCAAGGACCGTACTCGCCGCCGCGGCCAGGACGAGCGCCCTGCGGACCGCCGGACGGCCCACGGCCCCGGACACACAGGAAAAGGAAGGGGAAGGGGAAGGGGCAGGGGAAAAGGAAGGGGATGAGGAACAGGGCATGATGCGTCGCCACTGCGCGCATCCGGGGCAGTCGCAGTCACTCGCGGCATCGAATTCCTCGAATACCGGAGCCTTCATGCGAATCCCCTCACACTCCAGGTCGAAATCTCCGCGCTTCTGCACAGGCGCCAGTTTCTCAACTGTCATCCGGTGTCGCATGTTGACGGTCCGAATGATGTACAAGGGCGCGCCGGGGCCGCCCACGCCCGGGCACGGGTTCGGGGCACCCTTCCCGGTCGGGTAGAGTTCCCGCGTCAGCACGCGCCGCTAGCTCAGTTGGTTAGAGCAGCTGACTCTTAATCAGCGGGTCCGGGGTTCGAGTCCCTGGCGGCGCACCGATCGGAAGGCCCTCCGCAGCGGCGGGGGGTCTTCCGGCATGTGCCACTACAACCCCTTCGTCGTACACGCGTCTCAATTAGCGCGTATGACCGGTTAACACCGCGTTTCGCATCTTGCGATCATGATGTAAGGCGTAGAACCCTGGGCTTCAAGGGACTGTCGATACCTGACAGTTGGGGGCAAGGCCGGTTGCGCGTGTGACGGGGACGGGGGCCCCAGTTCATGAACCGATGCCGAGGGGGGCATCATGCAACCGGAAGGTCGTCGTTCCATGTCTCTGTGGTGGAGATGATGTGGTGACGCTGGCCTGCCAGTGATGCGTCCGGGACGGTCGAGGGGGACCCGAGCGGACGACTGAACCGACGAACACGCGGACATCCGCGTGCGGGGGGATGACTCATGACGTCGACGCCGACGGGCGCCCGGCAGGAACTCGACCCGTCAGAGACGACACAGCTCCGGGTGCCATCGCACCGGACGGGCGGATTCCGAAGAATCAAGAAGACGCTGCCGAGATACGACTACGAGCACTACAGCCGGCTCGCGGGGCCCCTCACACAGCCCGATCCGACCAAGCCGTACAAGGTGCAGTACCGCTCGCTGCTGTCGCAGGAGCCGCACCGCATACGTGCGGCGCTGATGCTGGGTGCCGCTCCGCTGCTCTCGCTGGTCCTGCTCGTCTGGCTGCTCCAGCCCGCGCACTGGACCGAACGCGACTATCCCGCCTACGACTTCCTGCCGGCCCTCGACATCGTGATGCTGGTCTCGATCGGCCTGATCGAGACCTTCCGCTGCCTGAACGTCCTGTCGAACGCGCACGCCACCCTGGTCGCCCGCGACCCGGTCCCGGTGGTGCCCGAGACCGGCACCAGAGTCGCCTTCCTCACCTCGTTCGTACCCGGCAAGGAACCCCTCGCCATGGTGACGAAGACCCTGGAGGCGGCCGTCAAGCTGCGCCACCGGGGTCTTCTGCACATCTGGCTCCTCGACGAGGGCGACGACCCGGAGGTGAAGGAGGTCTGCGCGCGCCTGGGCGTGCACCACTTCTCCCGCAAGGGCATCGCGAAGTGGAACATGCCCAAGGGACCGCACCGCGCCAAGACCAAGCACGGCAACTACAACGCCTGGCTGGACGCGCGCGGCGGCGACTACGACTACTTCGCCTCGGTCGACACCGACCATGTGCCGCTGCCCAACTACCTGGAGCGGATGCTCGGCTTCTTCCGCGACCCGGACGTCGGCTTCGTCATCGGCCCGCAGGTGTACGGCAACTACGACAACGTCATCACCAAGGCCGCCGAGTCCCAGCAGTTCCTCTTCCACGCCCTGATCCAGCGCGCCGGCAACGCCTACGGCTCCCCTATGTTCGTGGGCACCTCCAACGCCGTACGCATCAAGGCGCTGAAGCAGATCGGCGGTCTGTACGACTCGATCACCGAGGACATGGCGACCGGCTTCGAGATCCACCGCGCCAAGAACCCGGCCACCGGCAGGAAGTGGCGCTCGGTCTACACGCCGGACGTGCTCGCGGTCGGTGAGGGTCCCAACGCCTGGACGGACTTCTTCACCCAGCAGCTGCGCTGGTCGCGTGGCACCTACGAGACGATCCTCAAGCAGTACTGGAAGGGCTGGTACTCGCTGCCGCCGAGCAAGCTCTTCAACTACACGATGATGATCATCTTCTACCCGATGTCGGCCCTCAACTGGATCCTCGCGGCGCTGAGTTGCTGCCTGTTCCTGGGCCTGGGCGCCTCGGGTGTGAACATCGACCCGACGGTCTGGCTGATGCTGTACGGCAACGCGTCCGCGCTGCAGATCGGGCTCTACATCTGGAACCGCCGCCACAACGTCTCGCCGCACGAGCCCGAGGGCAGCGGCGGCGTGGCGGGCATGATGATGTCCGCGCTCTCCGCGCCGATCTACGCCCGCTCGCTCATGGACGCCGTGCTGCGCCGCAAGAGCAAGTTCGTGGTGACACCCAAGGGCGATTCGGCGAGCCCCGACACACTGTTCGGGACCTTCCGCATCCACCTGTTCTTCATTCTGGTCTTCGCCGGCTCGATCACCGCCGGTTTCGTGCTCGGGCACTCCCACCCAGCGATGATCATCTGGGCCACCTTCGCCCTGCTGATCACCGCCTCGCCGATCTTCGCCTGGCGCTGGGCGATGCGGCAGGACAGGAAGAAGCCCAAGCCGGTTGAGGCCGAGGCCGTCCCGCTGCCACCGCAGGCGTCGGTGCCGCAGCAGGAACAGCACGCCCCGCACGCACCGCAGCACAAGCCTCAGTGGGCCGCCGCGAACAGCGGGAACGACCAGACCATGCAGATTTCCCTTGGGGGACATAAGAAATGAAAGACGGTGCCAGCCGCCGCCGTGCCCGTCGTCTTGCGATAGGCACGGCGGTGGTCCTCGCGCTGGCCGGGATGAACGGCCCGTGGCTCTATCGCTTCGGGACGGAGCAGTACCACCAGTACAAGATCAACAAGCCGGAGTACAAGGCGGAGAACGGCCACTGGGACGTCATCGACTTCCCCGAGGAGTTCCGCCAGAACACCATCCACGCGGCCCTGCTGCACACCGGCAAGATCCTGTTGATCGCGGGCTCCGGCAACGACCAGGACAACTTCGACGCGAAGAAGTTCGACACCCGGATCTGGGACCCGGTCAAGGGCACCATCAAGAAGGTGCCGACGCCGGCCGACCTCTTCTGCACGGGCCACACCCAGCTCGCCAACGGCAATCTGCTGATCGCGGGCGGCACCAAGCGCTACGAGAAGATGAAGGGTGACGTCACCAAGGCCGGCGGTCTGATGGTGGTGCACAACGAGAACCCGGACAAGCCGATCACCCTGCCCGCGGGCACCAAGTTCACGGGCAAGGAGAACGGCAAGACCTTCGTCTCGAAGGACCCGGTGCTCGTCCCGCGCGCCAAGAAGGTCTTCGACCCGGACACCGGCGCCTTCCTGGGCAACGACCCCGGCCTCGGCCGCATCTACGTCGAGGCGCAGCAGAGCGGCACCGAGTACGAGACGGGCACCCAGGACAACTACCGCGTCCAGGGCCTCACCGGCACCGACGCCCGCAACACGTACGGCATCGCGGAGAAGCTCGCCCTGGACAAGAAGGACTTCCAGGGAATCAGGGACGCCTACGAGTTCGATCCGGTCGCCGAGCGGTACATCAAGGTCGACCCGATGAACGAGGCCCGCTGGTACCCGACGCTGACCACCCTCTCGGACGGCAAGGTCCTCAGCCTCTCCGGTCTGGACGAGATCGGCCAGCTGGTACCGGGCAAGAACGAGGTCTACGACCCGAAGACCAAGAAGTGGACGTACACCGAAGGCGTCCGGCAGTTCCCGACCTACCCGGCGATCTCCCTGATGCAGTCCGGCGAGCTCTTCTACTCCGGCTCGAACGCGGGCTACGGCCCCGACGACGTCGGCCGCGACCCCGGTATCTGGGACCTGGACACCAACAAGTTCACCAAGCTGCCCGGCATGAGCGACCCGGACCTCCTGGAGACCTCCGGGACGGTGCTGCTGCCGCCCGCGCAGGACGAGAAGTACATGGTGATCGGCGGCGGCGGGGTCGGCGAGTCGAACAAGTCCAGCGAGAAGACCCGGATCATCGACCTGCTGGCGGACGACCCGGCGTTCGTGGACGGGCCGTCACTGGAGAAGGGCACCCGCTACCCGCAGTCCTCGGTCCTCCCCGACGACACCGTGCTGATCTCGGGCGGCTCGGAGGACTACCGCGGGCGCGGCGACTCCAACATCCTCCAGGCGCGGATCTACGACGCGAAGTCCGGCAAGCTGGACCAGGTCGCCGACCCGCTGGTGGGCCGCAACTACCACTCGGGCTCGATCCTGCTGCCCGACGGCCGCGTGATGTTCTTCGGCTCCGACTCGCTCTACGCCGACGCGGCCAACACCAAACCCGGCGTGTTCGAGCAGCGCATCGAGATCTACACGCCGCCGTACCTGTTCCACGGCTCGCAGCCCACCCTCTCCGGCGGCCCGGAGACGATCGCCCGCGGCGACTCGGCCACCTTCAAGACGCAGCACGCCTCGTCCATCGAGACGGCCCGGCTGATCCGGCCGAGCGCGTCCACCCACGTCACCGACACCGACCAGCGTTCCATCGCGCTGGACCTGAAGAAGACGAAGGACGGGATCACGGTGACGGTTCCCAAGAACCGGAACCTGGTCGAATCCGGGTGGTACATGCTGTTCGTCACGGATGACGAGGGGACGCCGAGCAAGGCGCAGTGGGTGGAGGTTCCTTAGCCCGTACGTGACCGGGGGCGCCGTCCGCTGTTCGCGGAGGGCGCCCCCAGTTGCGTACCGACTAGCTCGAAGCCTTGGCGAGCTTCAGGGCGTAATCCGCCCACCACTCACCGGCCTTGGGGCCGCCCTTGCACTCGCCGTCCGACTCACCGGGCCGCTTGACCCAGAGATACGCGTCGACGAGCGGATCGGCGGTCTTGGTCGTCGGCGTCTCGCCCAGCGCGCGGCCCGGCGGGTTGCACCAGTTCTCGCCGGGCTCGCCCTCCGTGTAAGGGCCGTTGCCGTTGCGGCTGGTGTCGATGACGAAGGGCTTGCCGCCGACCTTCGCCGAGAGCTGCTTCCCGTACGCGATGGAGTCCACGGTCGTGTAGAAGTTGGAGACGTTGACCGAGAAGCCGTCCGCCGACTCGATGCCCGCCCACTGGAGGGGCTCGAAGATCTGGTCGGGCCGCCCCCAGCCCGCGTTGCCCGCGTCCACGTACACCTTCGTGTTCTTCAGCGCCTTGAGCGTGGTGATGGCGCCCTTGAGAAGGTCGTAGCGCTCCTCGTGGAACTCCTCCGGCGTGCACTGGTCGACCAGGTGCAGGACGGCGTCCGGCTCCAGGATCACCGTGGCGGGCCGGTCCGCGATGCCCTTGGCGACCCCGTCGATCCAGGCCCGGTAGGCGTTGCCGTCCGCGGCGCCGCCCTGCGAGAACTGGCCGCAGTCGCGGTGCGGGATGTTGTAGAGGACCAGGATCGCGTCCCGGTCGGCCTTCTCGGCGGCCTCCGTGAAGCCGCGCGCCTCCTGTTCCGGGTTCTCCGGGCCGATCCACTCGCCCGTCGGCTGCTCGGCGATCTTCCGGATCTGCTCGGCTTCCTCGTCCTTGCCTGCCTTCACGTACGCGGCGACCTGCGCGGCCGCGTTCCCGTCCGGGTTGACCCAGAACGGGTCCGAGTTCTTGGGCTGTTGGGTGACGCCGGCGCCGGAACCGTTGTCCTCGTCGCCGTCGCCCCCCGACGAGAAACACCCCGCGAGCAGCAGTGCCGCCCCCGCCATCGCCACGGACGCCCGTGCAACCGCCAAAGGGGCGCGCGGGTGTCGAGAATCCGAATGCGCGGAGGCCCGAGGGGTTGAGTACGATCGGGCTCTCGACACCGGCTTGAGCGCCCCGGCGGCACGAAAAAGCACCGCGTGCATGCTGCCGTACATCCAACTCCCCCTTGGGTGCACTGTCCGAAAGGGCAATCCTGACATAGGTCCCGCCTCGCCCACGAGATCACCCGAGCCTTGGTGGAGAGCTGTTACAGCCCCGGGTCACCGGGTAGGCGCGGGCCGAGCCGGGGAGGCGGGGAACAACGGAATCGGAGTAGGCCACATGCACCTCAGTAGCCGGGAAACGCTGCTTGCATCTGCCCTGCTGGAGGCCTCGGACACACTGACCGACAGTTTCGACGCCAGGCGCTATCTGCAGCGCCTGTCCGACCACTGCGTGGAGCTCCTGGGCGCGCGGGCCGCCGGGGTCATGCTGATCGACGGCGGCGAGGCGGTGTCACTTGCCGGGAGCAGTCGCCGGCACGAGGTCGCGCTCGATCTGCTGGCCGTCCAGCACCAGGGCGGACCCTGCCTGGACAGCTACGGCACCGGGCGGCCGGTCGCGCCCGTCTCGATCAGCGTCGCCCATGCCGCCGCCCGCTGGCCCCACTTCACCGAACGGGCGCTGCGCCACGACATCGCCGCGACCTTCGCGGTCCCGCTGCGCCGCCGCGAGACGCTGCTCGGCGCGCTCAACGTCTTCGTGCCCACTCTGCCCGAGCACACCACCCCGCCCGAGGACCACTGGAGCGTGCACCTGGCCCAGGCCCTCGCCGACGCGGCGGCCGTCGGGCTGCAGAACCACCGGGTTTACGCCCAGTACCGCAGCCTGGCAGGTCAGTTGCAGGGGGCCCTGTCCAGCCGCGTGCGCATAGAGCAGGCGAAGGGCATACTCGCCGAGCGCTGGAACACCGGGGTCGACCAGGCCTTCCTCACGCTGCGGCAGCACGCGCGCCGGCACCGGCTGCCGCTCGACGAGGTCGCCACGGGGGTGATCGACCGCTCGGTGGACCTGGAAAAACCGGGCGGAGGGCCGGGCGGGCCACCCTCGTAGTGTCCCTGGAGTGGTCCGCAAAGCGCGCTCCACCTGCGCGAACCGTACGGGGTGAGCGCTGTCGACTTGGCCGCGAAAGACCCTAGGCCGAATCGCTGATCCGCTCTACAGTTGCCTCACACGGCCCCAGCCCCCGGCCAGTTGGCCGGACCGCGATATCCGCGGGCCGGCCCCCCTTACCTCCCGCGTCGGACGCCGGGTTTCTCCCGCAGCCCGAGCGCGCGCGGTCGAGGACCAGCCCGGTCGACGGCTCCGGGGGGAGCGGGTCGTCGACCGGGCCAGGTGACCCGGCGGAGCGCGACTCGGCGACGGGCGCAGTGCCGTGTCGGCGGATGGCCTCCCGTGCGGTTCGGCCATCAGCGCGGCGAACGGCGGTCCTGTACGACGCGCGCGATCAGACTCCGCTGCCCGTGAGGTACGCCGACACGATCACGTTCGCCGTATAGGTGCGGCTCGTCGCATCGAAGGTGCCGCCGCAGGTGATGAGCCGTAGCTCGGCCCGCCCCGACTGCCGTGTGCCATAGGCCTGTCGGGCGTCGAAGTGGTCGCGTTGGAGGACCTGTACGTCGTCCACGGTGAACTCGGCGACGGTCCCGTCGTCGCGGACGACCCGGACGGTCTCGCCGGGCCGTACCGTGCTGAGCCGGTAGAAGACCGCGGGCCTGGTCTCGGTGTCGACGTGCCCCACGAGCAGCGCGGTCCCGGCCGCCCCCGGTGTCGCCCCGGCGCCGTACCAGCCGACCACGCCCGGCTGGTCGAAGGGCGGCGGATCGATCGCGCCCTGCGGATCGAGCCCGCGGGCCACGACGGGTGCCTGCACGCCCATGGCGGGGATGTCGACGCGCTGCGGCTTTGCGTTCCCCAACGGCGGCCTCGCTGGCGGCAGTTGCACCTCCGGCGGCCGTCCGACCGCGGCCATGTCCCCCGTGGTCGGCGCCGATGTCCCGGGCCGTACGTCCGTCACCTCACGACCCCACAGCCACAGCCCGAGCAGCAGTACCGCCCAGGCTGCACCCGTCAGCAGGCGCCCGGCAGTGGAGGAGCGTTCCTGTCCTGACACGTCAGTCGCGGGCGCCGCCGCGCCGGCTCCGGCGGGCGCTGCGTACCGCCACCGCCACGGCTGCGACGCTCGCGAGGACGAGGCCGATCACCGCGTGCCAGGTGCCGGGGCCCGTCTGCCGGGCATCCACCATGGCGAGCTGCGTCGCGGCGCCACCGCCGCCCGCGTGCACGGGGGCTACCGGCGAGGCGGGAGCGGTGGAGGGACTGACCCTGCCGCTGGAGGCGACGGTGACGGTGACCGAGCCCTTGATCCTCTTGTCGTAGCCGTCGCAGCTGACCTTGATGTCATAGGTGCCGGGCTGGAGGGAGGTCGGTACGCGGCTCTCGCCGGTGAGTGTGCCGTCCCTGCCGGTGAGCTGCGCGTCCGCGACGAACGCGGCCGATTTCGCGGTACCCGTCTGCCCCGCGCAGCCCGTGGCCCGCAGCTGGATGTCGCTACCAGGGGCCGGGGAGGCGGGCGTCACCCGGACGCCCGCGTCGGCCGCCGAGGTAGACGTCACCGGGACGCCCGCGTCGGCCGCGTGGGCGGTGGGGGTGAACGCGGCCGCCAACACCGCCCCGACACAGAGAGTGATTCGCAGTGAGCACATCGTGAACCTCCAGATACCTGGAGACTCCTCCTCGGGTCGCCGGGGCGCATCTCCAGGAGGGGGACGATTACTCCGTCCGGGTCCTGTAGAGGTCCTGACCGGTTTAGATCACGGTCCACTCACTGCGTGATCACCGTGTGCCCATGCTCTGGCCGGTGCCTCAGACGCGGTCGACGAGGTCCGCGATCGAGTTCACGATCTTCGAGGGGCGGAAGGGATACTGCTCGATCTCGGCGGGCGTGGTCACCCCGGTGAGCACCAGGAACGTCTCCATGCCCGCCTCGAGACCGGCCAGCACGTCGGTGTCCATCCGGTCACCGATCATCGCGCTGGTCTCGGAGTGCGCCCCGATGGCGTTCAGGCCGGTCCGCATCATCAGCGGGTTCGGCTTGCCGGCGAAGTACGGCTGCTTGCCGGTCGCCTTGGTGATCAGCGCGGCGACCGCGCCGGTGGCGGGCAGCGGGCCCTCCGTGGACGGGCCGGTCTCGTCCGGGTTCGTGGCGATGAAACGGGCGCCGCCCTTGATCAGCCGCACCGCCTTGGTCATGGCCTCGAAGGAGTACGTACGGGTCTCGCCCAGAACGACGTAGTCGGGCTCGTGGTCGGTGAGCACGTACCCGATGTCGTGCAGCGCCGTGGTCAGGCCCGCCTCACCGATGACGTACGCGGTCCCGCCGGGCCGCTGGTCGTCGAGGAACTTGGCGGTGGCGAGGGCGGAGGTCCAGATGTTCTCGACCGGCACGTCCAGGCCCATCCGCTGAAGCCTGGCGTGCAGGTCACGAGCGGTGTAGATCGAGTTGTTGGTGAGGACGAGGAAAGGCTTCCCGGACTCCCGCAGCCGTTTGACGAAGGCGTCGGCGCCGGGGATCGGCACACCCTCGTGAATGAGCACACCGTCCATGTCGGTGAGCCACGATTCGGTGGGCTTGCGCTCTGCCATGTGCCGATCTCCTGACGTACGCCGTACTGCGCGACTTGCGCGATGCCGTGCTGCGTACGCCCAGCCTAGCGAGCGGTTGCGATCAGCTGCGGTGGCGGACTTGCTGTCGTCGGTCGGCTGCGGTGGGGGACCCGCCGTCGTCAGTCAGCGCGGTGGCGGACCCGCCGTCGTCGGTCAGCTGCGGTGGCGGACCCGCCGTCGTCAGTCAGCTGCGCTGGCGGACCCGCCGTCGTCAGTCAGCGCGGTGGCGGACCCGCCGTCGTCGGTCAGCTGCGGTGGGCTTGCTCAGGACCTGAATTCATCGAGCAGGGAGGGCAGCTAGGCGACGGCGACGGACCCGAGGACGGATGTGGCCCCCGCCGCCCGCAGCGCCGATTCCCCGTGCGCTCCGGTGAGCCCTCCGGCGACGACCCCCGACGTCACCCGCGCGACCGCACCCGGCGGGCCACGGCGAGGAGGACGCCCCCGGTGACGGACAATCCGAGCGCGGCGGCCGCGCCGAACCAGTGCCAGGCACGCGGACCGGTACTGGCCAGCTCCCCAGCGGCCGACACACCTTCGTCCCGTACGACTCCACTGTCGCCGTCGCCGTCGCCGTCGCCGTCACTGTCGCCGGTTCCGGTCCCGGTGCCGCCGTCGCTGTTACTCCCCTCGTCCTCACCGCCGCCCTCGTCCTCGTCCTCGATGCGGAAGCTGTAGTCGTTCGACTCCCCCACCCAGTCCCCGTCGTCCTCGTGCCGCTGCACGACGGCGGCGTTCGCGACGACGTCGTTAGGGGCGGCCGCGTCGGAGGTGACGGAGAGGCGGACCTTCACGGTGAGCGTCCGGCCCGGGCCCACCGTGAACCCCGGGAACCCGCCGTCGAAAGCCCCCACGTTCTCGTCCTCGTCACTCTTCTCGAACTCCACCGGATGCGGAATCCCGCTCCCGCCGGCGTAGAACTCCAACCGCGCCTGCTCGGGCCGCAACGCCCGCTTCTCGTCGACGAGGACGACGATCGGGTGGATGTTGCCGCAGGTGTGCGCGGTGGTGTTGGTGAGGTCGATGTACCAGGTCCGGTAGTCACCCCCGACGTCGTACGTCGTCGGGCCGCCGTGGATCCGGGTCTGCACCGGAAAGGCGCGGGTCTCGGGGGCGGCGCAGGTGGGGCGGGGGTTCGCCAGGGCCGTGCCGGGCGTGGCGAGGGTGAGAGGGAGGGCGGCGGCCGCAGCAGTAACGGAGAGGGGCAGGGACGTGCGCAGTCTCAATCGCGTTCGCGTTCGCATGAAGAGCCTTTGCCGATCGGGAGCGTAAGCGGTACCGGGCAGCGGCCCGTGACCTTGCCACACGCGATCGGCGACAACGGGCCGCCACGCCCACCGGCCCCTTCGATCGGCGGAGCCCGTTTAACCCGTCCGGCCCTGGAAACCTTTCAGCCCGTCCGGCGCTGGAGATCTTTCAGCCCGTCCGGCGCTGGAGATCTTTCAGCCCGTCCGGCGTTTGAGGACGAGGCCGTCCAGGCCGAACGGGGGTCTGGGGCGGAGCCCCAGGAACGGGACGGGAAGGGGCGGAGGGGGCGAAAACACGCCACTCGTCACCCCACCCCCCACCCGAACAACGGCGCCAACAGCAACTGCGCAGCCCCCTCGGCGACCCCCCGCGCCCCGCCGGGAGCGACCCGCACGGGAATCGCCGCCTCCGCGCCCTCTCGTCGCGCCCGGTCATTCAGCACGGCGCCGACACCTCGTACGAAGGACTCCCGATGGGCCTCGACGGTGCGTCCACCGAGCAGCACCAGGTCGATGTCCAGCAGCCCCACCAGATTCGCCGCCCCCACCCCCAGCACCCGCGCCGCCTCCCCCACCGCGCCCCGAGCCACTGCCCCCAGGCACAGCACCTCGAGACACCCCCGGTCGCCGCAGCCGCACAAGGGCCCGTCCAGCTGAATGACCTGGTGCCCGAATTCCCCGGCGCCGGTACGGGCGCCCCGATGCACGGCCCCACCGATCACGAGCCCGGCCCCCAGCCCCGTACCAAGGTGGAGATAGGCGAAGGACCCGGAGCCGCTGCCACCCCCCGCCGCCAGACCCAACGCGGCGGCGTTCGTGTCCTTGTCGACCACCACCGGCACCCCGAGCCGCTCCGCCAACGCGTCCCTCAGCGGAAACCCGTCCCACTCCGGAAACCCGGTGACCCGGTGCAGCACGCCCCGCCTGTGGTCGAGGGGACCGGGCAGCGCGACCCCCACTCCCAGCACGGCCCCCACGCCCGCGAGCAGCACCTCCGCCTCCGCCCCCACGCCCGCGAGCAGCATTTCGACCTCCGCGCCCGCGGCCTCGACGACCGCGTCCGCCCCGCCCCCCAGATCCAGCGGAGCCCGCCGCTCGCCCACCACCGCTCCGGTGAGATCGCAGAGCACCGCCCTCAGCTCGTCCCGGTCGAGGTGCAGCCCGACCGCGTGGCCGGCCTCCGGGACGAGCCGGAGAACGGTGCGCGGCTTGCCGCCCGTGGAGGCGCGGCGGCCCGCCTCCGCCACGAACCCGTCGGCCCGGAGCCGGGCCGTGATCTTGCTGACGGCCTGCGGGGTCAGCCCGGTGCGCTCGGCGAGTTCGAGGCGGCTGATGCCGGCCGGGCCCGCCGTGCGCAGCAGATCGAGCACGAGCGCGGCATTGTGACTGCGCAGTGCGAGCAGGTTCACTCCCGCGCCGCCCGTCACCGCATCCGCATCCGTCTCCGCATCCGTATCGGTATTCCGGCCACCCCGTGCGCCCTGCAGTCCCGCGCCCGGTGCCGGTCCCGGTCCCCCATCGTTCCTGTTCACGTACGC
Source organism: Streptomyces sp. NPDC005808 (assembly GCF_042871385.1). Classification (NCBI taxonomy): domain Bacteria; kingdom Bacillati; phylum Actinomycetota; class Actinomycetes; order Kitasatosporales; family Streptomycetaceae; genus Streptomyces; species Streptomyces sp. NPDC005808. Next base: position 283,732 of record NZ_JBIAIK010000005.1, read on the forward strand.
CCGTTCCTGTTCACGTACGCCATTGTCCCCCGCGCTTGCACTTTGGCAACAGCGTTGCGAAAGTGGACGTATGACTGGCACAGGTTCTGACCCCGGCACGCTCGCCGCCCCGGCCGCCCCCGGCACCCCGGGCGGCCCCCTCCGCGTGGCCCTCGTCGGCTACGGTCTGGCGGGCTCCGTCTTCCACGCCCCCCTGATCGCGGCGACCGAGGGCCTGACCCTCGACACCGTCGTCACCTCGAACCCGGAGCGGCAGGAGCAGGCTCGCGCGGAGTTCGGCGACGGGCTCCGTCTCGCCACGACCCCCGACGAGCTGTGGGCCCGCGCCGACGAGCTGGACCTGATCGTCATCGCGTCCCCGAACAAGACCCACGTCCCGATCGCGACCGCCGCTCTCAAGGCGGGCCTCCCGGTCGTCGTCGACAAGCCCCTCGCCGGTACGGCGGCCGAGGCCCGCGAGCTGGCCGCCCTGGCCGACGAGTGTGGCCTCCTGCTCTCCGTCTTCCAGAACCGCCGCTGGGACAACGACTTCCTGACCCTCCGAAAGCTCATCGCCGAGGGCGAGTTGGGCGACGTATGGCGCTTCGAGTCCCGTTTCGAGCGCTGGCGCCCGCAGCCCAAGGGCGGCTGGCGCGAGTCCGGCGACCCGGCAGAGATCGGAGGTCTCCTCTACGACCTCGGCAGCCATGTCGTCGACCAGGCGCTGGTCCTCTTCGGCCCCGCGACCTCGGTGTACGCGGAGTCGGACATCCGCCGCGCGGGCGCCGAGGCGGACGACGACACGTTCATCGCGATCACCCACGAGAGCGGCGTCCGCTCCCACCTCTACGTGTCCGCGACCACCGCCCAACTCGGCCCGCGTTTCCGGGTGCTGGGCTCGCAGGCCGGTTACGTGAAGTACGGGCTCGACCCGCAGGAGGCGGCCCTGCGTGACGGCAGGCGTCCCACGGACACCGACAAGGAGTGGGGCATCGAGCCCGAGTCCCTTTGGGGCCGGGTGGGTGCGGGCGAATCCCCATCTACGGGCGGCGGCCGGCCCGAACCGACGCTGCCGGGCGCGTACCCCGCGTACTACGCGGCCGTCGCCGCCGCCCTCCGCGACGGTGGCCCGAACCCGGTCACCGCGCACGAGGCCGCGGCCGCCCTCGATGTGCTGGAGGCGGCCCGCCGGTCCGCCCGCGAGGGAGTGGTGGTGTCACTGTGAGCACCTCCACGAACCCGCCCACGAACCCGCCCGCCACCCCGCCCGCGACCCCGCCCGCGATTCCCGAACTGGAGGAGCAGGAGCGCCGGTTGACGCTCCCGCGCTTCACACACGACGACGCGTGGGCGCTTGGCACCCTGCTCGTGGAACTGGCCCGGGAGCAGGCCGCCCCCGTCGCCATCGACATCCGCCGCGGCGGCCAGCAGCTCTTCCACGCGGCCCTGCCCGGCTCGACCCCGGACAACGACGCCTGGATCGACCGCAAGCGCCGCGTCGTCGAACGCTACGGCTGCTCCTCCTACCTCGTCGGCTCCCGCTTCCGCGCCAAGGGAACGACGTTCGAGGAGTCCTCGCGCCTCGACCCCGATGCCTACGCCGCCCACGGCGGCGCGTTCCCGATCGCTATCGAGGGCGCGGGAGTTGTCGGCACGGTGGTGGTGTCGGGGCTGCCGCAGGTGGAGGACCACGCGATGGTGGTGGCGGCGCTGGAGCGCTTCATCGCAAGCTAGGCAGACGCACCGGCAGGGGTGCGGGGAGCTGCGCGACCAGCCACGGTCGGCCGTCAGCCGTCAGCCGTCGGCCGACCACAAACGGCTGACGGTCGGCCGCACATGTCGGTCGCATCTGGCCAACGGCCGTAAAACGTCCCGCAGTTCCCCGCCAAACCCAGCGGATCGCCTACGCGTCCTTGAGTTCCTGCCGCTGTCGGCCGAGCCCCTCGATCTCCACCTCCACCACGTCCCCGGCCCGCAGGTAGGGCTTGGGCTCGGGCGCGCCGAGGGCAACTCCCGCCGGCGTACCGGTGTTGATGACATCGCCCGGGTACAGCGTCATGAACTGGCTTACGTAGCGCACCACTTCGGCGACCGAGAAAATCTGCTCGGCCGTCGTCCCGTTCTGCTTGAGCTCGCCGTTGACCCAGAGCTTCAGCGCCAGGTTCTGCGGGTCGGGCACCTCGTCGGCGGTCACCAGCCAGGGCCCCAGCGGGTTGAACGTCTCGCAGTTCTTGCCCTTGTCCCAGGTCCCGCCGCGCTCGAGCTGGAACTCGCGCTCGGAGACGTCGTGCGCCACCGCGTACCCGCCGACGTGCGCGAGCGCCTCCTCGTGGGATCCGAGATAGCGGGCGGTACGGCCGATGACGACCGCGAGTTCGACCTCCCAGTCGGTCTTGACGGACTTGCGCGGCACGAGCACGGTGTCGTTCGGGCCGATCACCGTGTCCGCCGCCTTGAAGAAGACGACCGGCTCGGCGGGCGGTTCGGCACCCGTCTCGCGGGCGTGGTCGTGGTAGTTCAGCCCGATGCACACGACCTTGCCGATACCGGCGAGCGGCGGCCCGACCCGGAGCCCGTCCCCGTCCAGCGCGGGCAGCTCACCGGCCTCCGCGGCGGACCGGATCCGGCCGAGCGCGGCGGCGTCGGCGAGCAGCGCCCCGTCGATGTCCGGGACGACACCGGACAGGTCACGCAGGGTTCCCTCGGCGTCCAGCAGCGCGGGCCGCTCCGACCCCGCCGTACCGACTCGCAGCAGCTTCATGATCACTATCTCCCTAGATCTCGGGCAGTCGTCTGACGGGTGCAGCCATCGGATGACTGGTCGATCGTCCAAGCTCGGCGTCCAGTCCGCAAGTCCCTGATCACGGACTGGACCGACCTCATGTGTTCAGCTGCTCGTCAGGGGCGTGTTCACGGGGTAAAGCAGCGCCCGCTCCACCGCACTCCACGTCGTACTGGTCACCATGTACAGCGCGGCCGCCAACGGCATCACCGCGACGGAGACGAGCGTGACGAAGGACATGAACGGCATGACCTTGGTGATCGTCGCGAGCCCGGGCACCGGCTGGCTGCCGTCGCCGACCGACGCGACGACCATCGAGGCGTTGGCCGCCGTCATCCGCTTCGTACGCCGGTAGTTGAAGGTCGCCACGGCTGCGACGAGGGCGAAGAGGGCGACGTAGACGAGCCCCGGCGCCCCGAGAACCCCGCCGTCACCCAGCGCGTCCGCCCAGCGGTCGCCAAGAGGCGCGGCGAAGAGCTTGTGCGCCAGCAGGCCGTTGGCCTCGCCGCCGATCGTCGAGCTGGAGAACAGGTGGTAGAGCAGGAAGAAGGCCGGCAGCTGGCACAGGCTGGGCAACAGCCCGGACATCGGCGACACCTTCTCCGCCGCGTGCAGTTCCAGCACCGCCTGCTGCAGCTTCTGGGGATTCTTCGCGTGCTTCTTCCGCAGCTCCGCGATCCGCGGCTGGAGCCTGGTCCGCGCCCGCTGCCCACGGGCCGCCGCACGGGACAGGGGATGCACGAGAAGTCGTACGAGCGCGGTGAACAGGATGATCGCGGCGGCCGCCGCGGAGGCATGGAACAACGGCTGGAGCAGCTCGGCCAGCTGCTCGACCAGCCCGCCGAAAGCGGACAGGAATGTGGACAGGGACAGGGACATGGGTGAGCCCTCCGGGGGTCTCGTCGTGCCGGGAGTACGCGGGTACGGCCGTACACAGGGGTACGGGGACACGTACGGGATGTCGGCATGACGACCACGCGCGGGAGTGCACGGATGTGAGCGTGCACGGGTGTGGGGGTGCACGGGCGGTGCACCGTCCATGGGCATGGCCTGATGGACTGATGTGGCTCAGGAGATCCCTACGCGGCGGCCGTCAGGAGGGCACGCCCCGGCGCCCGGGGACGCGAACGCCCCGCAGCGTCGGGATCACGTTGGGGCAGGAACGCCGTACGGTGCTCGCGGTCGCGGATGGCCGTCCGTACGTTCGTACGCGGTACGGCGGGCGCGCAACGCGAGCCGATGAGCGCGCAGACGGCGAGCGCGGAGCCGGCCGCGGCGGTCGCGGTGAACGCGACGGCGACGGCGGCAGCGAGACTGCCGGTGTCGAGCAGGGCGACCTCGACGAGCAGCAGGAGCAGCACGGCGGCGGGACGCATGGCGCCTTGGCTCCAGGCCCGGATCATGGGCTGCTCCTCCCTTCGTGGTGGTTCACGGTCGATCACGGTCGACCACGGCCGATCCCGCTGTACGGATCATATGAGTTATACGGGATTCGTCAGCACCGGCTCAAGCATGTCTCTGGGCCGGCGCAGCGGGGTCCCGTACGAGGCGGTGATGTGACCGTGCGGTGTGAGCCCGCGCGCAGCCGATGAGGGCAATGTGCGGGTGTGTGATCCTCTGCCCCTCTGACGCCTGTGGCCTGCGGATCCCTCTCGTTCGCGGGCCGACGGCAGTACGGTGTCCACCATGCGCCCCGACACGCCTGCCGAGAACGCCGACCACACCGGTGAAGCAGCCCGCCTGGAACGTACCGCCGGCCTCTACCCCGAGGACGCCGAACACCTGCTCGTGCAGGCCGCGGCCCACCTCGAACTGGCCGGCGACCGCCCCGCCGCCACCGCGCTCTACGACCGCCTTCTGGCATCCGCGGCTTCCCTGGAGAACCCCCACCTGGTACGTGCGTTGAAGGCCTCCAACCTCTGGGAGTACGGCCACGAGGCGGAGGCCCGCGCGATCATCGACGGAGTCCGCGCCGCGTCCCCCCGCGACCCGGCCCCCTGGGTGATCGTGGCGGAGTCCCTCGAAGCCCACGACGAACTGGAATCGGCCCAGGAAACGTTCACGCAGGCGGCCACCCTCCTGCTGACCGACGTGGCCGAACCCCCGTACGCCGCCCATCCCGTCCTCTTCGGCCGCCACCGCGTCCGCCGCATGCTGGGCGCGTCCCACGACAACTGGGACACCCTCGCCGACACCCTGCACTCGTCCCCCATCTCCCTGGACGAACTCCACGACCCCAAGCGCGTCTGGTCCCTGGGCTCGGACAACCCGGCCGAACTCCAGGCAGAAATCTCCCGCCTCCGCGCCGAGTTGGGCACCTACCGGGCGGCCCTCTCCCGCCCGTTCCCGGTAGCGGTCCTGCACTGGCCCACAGAGGAACTGACCGAACTCCTCGACGCCTATCCCTCCCTCGAGTCGGAGTACCCGTCCCACGAGGAACACCTCGCGACGATAGAGGCGTCGTTGCGGGAGCTCGCCGCGTCCGGCACCCCGAACCTGGGGATCGTGACGGGGACGGTTCCTTCGTACGAGGCGTTCGCGGCGTCGGAGGCCTCTTCGCCGGCCGATGCGACGCTGCTGCCGCAGTATGCGACGACGCTGGCGGCGAGGGGACTGGCTGTGGCTTGGCCGCCGCAGCGGGGGGATGGGTGCTGGTGTGGGTCGGGGAACTTGTACGGCGAGTGTCACGGGGCGGAGTAACTAGCCCACCCCGACCCTGCGCTCCAAACAGCTGCGACCCCAGCATTACTGGCTGGGGTCAGACTCCCCTTGCCACTTTCTCGCGGTGACAGCGGACGTAGTCCAAGTGCGCCTTGTTCTGCTTATAGGCTCCCGGATCCGTAAGTCCACGTTGCTTGTCAGCGCTCCCTGTTACAACTGGTCATAGCTGCAAGAGCGATCAAGGGGGAACGGCGTGGCGCAACCAGGGGATCTGTCTCAGCCTGTCGCGGGTGTGTACGAGGAGCTCATCACCCAGCGCTTGCAGGCGCAGATGGACCAGCTGAGCACGGCTGGCTGGAAGGCCATTGACGCCGATGTCAGCGAGGAGTCATCGCCTCATGTGATCGCTCGACATCTCAGCCAGGCCATAGGACGAAGACTTAGCCAGCTTCCACACGACAAACGCGTCGCTGTCGCCAACCAGGTGATCGCGACGCTCGCTGCCGATGCTTCCTCCCCTTCCGAACTCAGCACCAGTGATGCCATCGAGTTCATCGCCGAAGGCCCCCGCCAACTCCTGGCTCTGGCCGAGCAGGAAGCACCTGGCGTCTATGCGGTACGGCCGCTCACACCGCTCTCCGAGACTGCTCTGATCACCAACTCGCCAGAGGACCCCAGCCTCGGCAGTGAACTGCGAGCTGAGCTGGCCACTGCAGACCGGATTGACCTGCTGTGCGCTTTCGTGAAGTGGTACGGCCTGCGTGTACTGGAGGACTCACTACGTGCCGCCAAGGAACGCGGCGTTCCCATCCGAGTCATCACCACCACCTACATCGGTGCCACCGATCGACACGCCCTTGACCGCCTGGTCCGCGACTTCGGCGCCGAGGTGAGGGTCAACTACGAGCTTCGGTCGACGCGTCTGCACGCAAAGGCATGGCTGTTCCGACGCAACAGTGGATTCGACACCGCGTATGTCGGTAGCTCAAACCTCTCCAAAGCGGCGCTCCTCGACGGCCTGGAGTGGAATGTACGCCTATCGTCGGTGGCCACTCCCGCGGTACTTAACAAGTTCGAGGCAACCTTCGATGCGTACTGGAATGACAGCGCCTTCGAGACGTACGACCCCGATCACGATGGCGAGCGCCTCGATCAAGCGCTGGCTCAAGCGGGCGGCACCGGCACGAACGCAGACCTCAAGATCAGCCTCTCCGGCCTTGAGGTACGACCGTTTCCTCACCAGCGCGACATGCTCGAACGCCTCCGCGTAGAACGCGACATCCGCGGTATAAACCACAACCTCCTGGTCGCGGCAACGGGCACGGGCAAGACAGTCATGGCGGCCCTCGACTACCGCTCTCTGCACAGGACACTGGGCGGGGAGGCTCCGAGACTGCTGTTCGTCGCCCACCGCAAGGAAATCCTCAAGCAGTCCCTGCGTATGTACCGAGAGGTCCTCGATGACGCGTCCTTCGGAGAACTACTCCACAGCGGCGAAGACCCTCAGCACTGGCAGCATGTGTTCGCCAGCGTCCAATCGTTGAACGTCCAGCGGCTGGAGCGCCTCGCCCCCGATCACTTCGACATCATCGTCATCGACGAGTTCCACCATGCCACGGCGAGCACATACCGGCGGGTCATCAACCACTTCAAGCCGAGGCAACTACTGGGCCTTACCGCCACCCCAGAGCGGATGGACGGCCTCAATGTGCAGGACGAGTTCTTTGACGGACGCATCGCAGCCGAACTGCGACTGTGGGAAGCCCTTGAGAACGACCTGCTGTGCCCCTTCCACTACTTCGGTATCCCAGATGGCACGGATCTCACCAACATCAGCTGGCAGAAGGGCGCGTACACCGATCGGGATCTCGGCAATCTCTACACCGGCAATCATGCGCGCGCACGTATCGTGGTGAAGCAGATCCGAGATAAGGTCTCCAGCCCTGGAGCCATGCGCGCACTCGGGTTCTGCGTGACGAAGGCCCACGCGCACTTCATGGCCAGTTTCTTCCGCGAGGCCGGCTTCCAGGCTGTCGCACTCGACAGCGACTCGCCCGCCGGAGTGCGGGCGCAGGCTCTGTCTGACCTGCGCTACGGGAAGCTCCAAGTGATCTTCTCCGTCGATCTGTTCAACGAGGGTCTCGACATCCCCGACGTGGACACCCTGCTGCTCCTGCGCCCCACCAACAGCGCCACGATCTTTCTCCAGCAGTTGGGCCGCGGCCTCCGCCGCACCGAGACGAAGCCGGTCCTGACCGTCCTCGACTTCATCGGCCAGCACCGAGCTGAGTTCCGCTTCGAGGAGCAGTTCCGAGCTCTGACCAACCTCTCCCGAAACCGGCTCGTCGATCACATCGAACACGACTTCCCGCAGCTTCCCTCCGGTTGCCAGATCATCCTTGAGGGCAAGGCCAAAGACCTCATCCTGGACAACATCCGCACCCAACTGGGCGCCACCGTCAAGACGCTGGTGAAGGAGGTGAAGGACTACGGAACGCCCCGCCTATCGGACTACCTTCACGAAAGCCGCCGAGAGATCAAGGAGCTCTACAAGGGCGACAACTCATGGACGACAATTCTCCGCAAGGCAGGCTTGGTTGACGAACCGGTACCTTCGCGCGAAGCGGAGCTGCTCAAGCGAGTCCACGCTTTTCTCCATGTCGATGACCCAGACCGGGTCCGTGCGTACCTTCGCCTGCTCGCGGACGATGCTCCCGCGTACGAATCGCTGACACCGACCGAGCAGACGTACGCCCACATGCTCTTCTTCAACCTCTGGGACAACGCCGGAGGCTTCACGAGCTTCCAGCAGGGTCTTGAATCGCTGCGTGCCCAGCGGGCATTCCGCGACGAACTGCGGCAGGCCCTGACCTACGTCATCGAGCGGTCCGACCACTTCCCGGTTGCCCTGTCGGGCCCACACAGCCGCATCCCCCTGAAAGTCCACAGTTCATACAACCGCTCAGAGATCCTGGCCGCTCTCGGGGTAGCCCGCTTCGGTGGCCAGATGCCACGGACCTTTGCCCAGGGACTCCAATGGGTCGAGGAGATCAAGACCGATGCCCTTTTGATCACCTTGGAGAAGAACGAGAAGGACTTCTCCCCCACCATCCGCTACAAGGATTACGCCCTGAGCCCGACTCTCTTCCACTGGGAGTCCCAGAACGCGACCGCCTCGAATTCCCGCACAGGAATGCGCTACCAGCACCACGAGCGGGAAGGCAGCCACGTCCTCCTGTTCATGCGCCGCTACAAGTACACCGACATCGGCAAGTCTCAGCCATGGATGCTCCTAGGCCCGGCAACGTACACGGGGCACACCGGCAGCAAGCCGATGGCCATCACATGGCGCCTTGAGCATGAACTCCCAGCCGATGTGTGGACGTACTCGGCCATCACTGGCGGGTGAGGCTCAGTCCTCATCGGCTGCCGGCTCCAGCTCCGCTTCAAAGTGCATCTGGGCGCGGTCCAGCGCCTCGTCGACATCATGACCGTGCGCCTGAAGCCAGTGGAGGAGATCAGCAATGAGGTCGATCGCGGCAACCTCCGCTACGGCGAAGCTCAGCACGCTTGACGTTGCGTTGCAGGGCACTTTCCCCGAGGCATAGTGGCCGTAGACACCGATTAGCATCCCCGCCCTTGCCACATGGGCACCTTCGCTATGACCATCGGGCGAATTAAGGCCGGTGGCCAGCTCGCACCACGTGACCTTGTGGTCCGCACGGAGATCGACGCCCCAGCGGACCGCCGTGGCGTCGACGAGAGCCATGCCTCGGCCCCCTTCCGCGTCAACTCCCGCCTGGACGAGAGTCGGCAGAGCCCGCGTATCGGGGTCGCGGACTTCGATGCGCAGGTGGGTGCCGTTCATGGAGACAGCAAGTGTGGTCGGGGTTCCGGTTCCCACGTGCGTGATGACGTTGGAGACCAGCTCAGTGACGCAGAGTTGGGCCGCCTCACTGACCTTGTGCAGGCCCCAGAGCTCCAGCTGAAGCCGCATCATCCGGCGCAGGCCTGCCACCTCACACGGTTCCGCCAAGAACGGAACATCCCACGGCTTCCTCGGAACGCAACGCATGCAATCCATCCCTCAACCCCTCTCCTCGCGCATCAAGTCGCTTTCTGCAACCCTCAACACACTGAGAGTTGCACCGGAACTCTCAAAATGGAACTCTCATCTCGTCATGCCGAGGGTGATCAGGAGTGCGACCACGAACCGCGCGCCCCGGCGCACGCCGTCTTGCCGTCACCCTCGGGCAGGCAGCACGATCTGAGAGATCAACACGAAGGGCCTCAGCCATGGCAGTTGGACCCACCACTCGCAGGCGTCAGCTTGGCGCCGATCTACGCCGCCTCCGCGAGCGCAAGGGTTTAACCCTGGAGGACGCGGGCGCACGGGTCGGCATCTCAAAAGCGACGCTCAGCCGCTACGAGACCAAGGAGGGAGCGGTCAAGTGGCCCGCTGTTGACGCACTTTGCCGGGAGTACGGAACGTCAGACGAGGAGCGACTCGCCCTCGTCGAGCTCGCGAAGGGCGCCAAGATCCAAGGCTGGTGGCGCTCTCTCGCCGACCCCGTCCCCGAGTCCATGAACCTGATGCTCACGCTTGAAGACGAAGTGGTGCGCGAAGACCACTACGCCTGCATGTACATCCCAGGCCTCCTCCAGACCCGCGCCTACGCCGAGGCCGTCCACCGAGCCTCAGAAATGCAGTGTCTGGAGAGGGAGGTGCAGCACATGGTCGACATCCGCATGAAGCGACAGGAACTCCTTCAGCGTGATGAACCGCCGCATATCTGGTGCGTGATCGACGAAGCAGCGATCCGTCGCTTCGTCGGTGGACGCAAGGTCATGCAGGAGCAGTTGCAGCACCTCTTGACCCTGGCGGAGCTGCCTCATATCACTGTCCAGGTGCTCGGATTCTCAACAGGAGCTCACGCAGCAGCAGTTGGCAGCTTCGCTGTCTTGCGCGGACCCACCCCTGAGCTGGACGTGGTCTACGTAGACATCCTCGGTGGTGGACTCTTCATGGAGAAGCCACCGGAGTTGGAGCGCTACAGGTTGGCGTTCCAGTACCTCAGCGCTCAAGCACTCGACCTCGAATCCTCCGCAGCCCTCATCCACCGCATAAGCAAGGAGTCCTAATGCCCACACCGCTGACGCCTCTCTGGTTCAAGTCTTCACACAGCGGCGGTAGCGGTACGGAATGCGTCGAGTGCGCGCACACGAGCGGCAGCGCTCTTGTGCGCGATTCCAAGGACGCAGGAGGTCCTGTCGTCACCGTCGGGCGCAGCGCCTGGCAGAGCTTCATACGCCACCTCAGCCAACGCCCATGAGGACGCCAACGGTTGGCTACTTTGGGCCACCTCTACGCGCGTGTGGCCAACTCTCCCCGTACCCTTCGATGGCCCGAATCTGCCGATCTGCAACGGCGAACCTCAGGCCCAACTCCACTGTTTTGCCGGCATCCTCCCCGTCAGCGCGGGCTCACCTCGATCAACTCCGCTGCGGCGACAAGCGGTCACGTCACATCGCTCCCTAGCCCCACCTATTGCCACTTGGCCAAACATCCCGCGCGATCGCCGCCAACAGGGTTTGCCGGTCCTCGATGCCCTGGACGCGCCAGCGCGAAAGCGACTCATCCCAAAGAGCTTCAACGCCCGTGTGCGAAGAGACCAGTAGCGCGGAGCCTGCATACCAGGAAGCCTTTTCCGGGTACGACAAGTTAGACAAGGCCTGATTCCTCTTACCTGCCAGAAGCGTCAAGTTACCCAACCTACTCACCCACGAGTCGTGATCCTCAATTCGCAATTCATCCTTGGGCTTCTGCGGATAAATATTCTCTACGTGCACCTTGCCGTCACCCAGCATCACTTCCTCGTGAACGTCTCCACGGATGCGCAAGGCGTGCTCGATCTTACCCAACAGATATCGAGCCTGGGATGGCTTGGGAATAGAAGCTTCGCGGAAGTCGGAAACAAAGGTCTCGTCATCGGGAATCCATCCCACAATTTTCCGAACTGCGGCGTCAGGCGAGGCACCTCCGGAGATCTCCTTGGCCAGGCCGAAGATGTTTTCTTCGAGTAAGGTAGATTCCCGCCTACCAACCACAGTCCAGCGGACATAATAACTAATAGCGGCATCCACAAGGGTTTGTAGATTCACGTAACCAGAGTTCTCGGAAGCTGAAAGAAGTAGGGGATAGAGGGCGTCAGCCCCCATGGTTTTTATCTCACCGAGCGCAGTATCAAACTCAAGATTTCCAGTACTACCCGTAATGATCTCAGCATACCTTCCGGCGGCAGCTTCAAGTTCTGCAGAAAAGGCCCCAACTCCGTACACTTGGGGGCGTCTATCGAAATGACCACTCAGATCCTTGCGAATAGTGGTGTACAGGCTGTGAGACTTCACATCCCCGTGCTTCGAGACCCAAAAGTGACGGAGGAACTTCTCAATTTCCTCTCGCCTCTCAAATCCGTCAAGAAGAGATCGCCATGCGTCGTTTACGCGGACCTTCTCGTAATCGCTCGTACTCTTCTCCATCAGGAAATTTCGAACAAGGTCCACGGTAGATAGATCTTTCCCTCGAGAGTTAATCGTCTCAAATACCTCGTTGGCATCACTCGATGTTGGGGTTTGAATTTCCACAAAAACTAGACCATTAATAAGGCATTCCCGTAGAGAATCGAGCCAATCGAGCCTAGATTCATCATCGGAGTACTTCTGAATTCCAGCCGTGATCTTCGAATGGAAGTTTGCGTAGGCATCCTGAATCAACTTATGCGAAGGGCGGTTCGCCCCTTCCACCCTGGGGCACTCACCAGTAATTTCACTCCAGTCCTGAATGTGGTCACGGAAAAAGTCCCGATCGAAGAGCGAAAGTACCAAAAAATATTCCATAGGTTCCTTACGGCCTGACTTGCGCGCAATATAGTCCCTTTGAATGTTGTTTGCTGTCGACATCCCCTCTGGGGACTTCATCTGCCAAAGAATGTCACGGATTACAGCGATGAGGATCGTAGAGGTGGTCAGTCGCTGCTGTCCGTCCAGCAGAGACCGGCCCTGGATCGAATCAGCAGTTATGGTGACGACAGGGCCGATAAAATACTCCGCGGAAGACTCCTTGCCACTATCACGACCTGTCTTAAACTTCTGAATATCCGCCCAGTAGACATCCACTTCCTTCTTGGTCCACGAGTATTGCCGCTGACTATCGTCGGGAACAGTCACTATAGGGTTGTTCGCGCCAATAAGCTGACCGAGGGTCTGCCGCGCTGCCTGCTTAATGATTGCCATGTCAAGTCTCCAGTCAACCGACGATGAATTCGTAGACTAGCGCGCATCCGCGCCGCCAGGCCAGACAACAGGAACATCAGCAGGGGAAAATTTCTCCTTTGGGCTGTTATTCCGATTCGTCAACATGCCCCCCCTTAGTGCAAGTGGTAGATTCGCCTGCACGCACACCTCGAACATCAGCACCGTAGCCAGGGGGACGGATGAGCTTCTCGAACGAGAACACCGCAGCGCACCATCTGCACACAATTCTCCGTCAGGTTCGTGATTCCGGAGGGAACACCTATTCAGCGGGGTGGGCTCATGCACTTGCCGCGGAGTGGAGTAGTCCAGAATTCGCACGACGACACACTGAAGTGGTCACTCTTCTTCAGCTGACGCTTCGGCATTTGAATGCACTTCCTGAACGCTCTCGCCTGAGATCCGAACGCTACATCAATGACTGGTGGGTTGCAGTTATGCAGCCTGTCGCCAACTGGTCTGACACCAACCGTCCCTCCCAAAGCATCATAAGTCAAGAAATTCTTGACCATCTGGAATCAACGGCAGAACTCATCTCCGGAAATCTTGTAGGCTCCGACGCGGCACCACGCAGCGGAGATCTAGACGAGATTGCGAACCAATGTAAGGAGTGGGTCGAACTCTTGCGTTCAATGAGCGAGACAGAGATTAGTGGCCCTGTGAGGGATGCGTTGATCTCACAAATTGAACACCTGATTTGGCTCATCGATCATGTCGAGTTGTTCGGTGGCGCCAGAGTAGCGGGAGAGGCCAGTAGTGTCATTGGATCACTCACGCAGGCATCAGCTACCCTCACGAGCGTTCAGCCCGAGACGGCAAGCCGTTGGAGGGCGGGTGTTCTCGCGCTACTGGCCGCCTGCGTCTTCTTTAACCAGGCAGCACCCATCATTCAAGAATCTATAGACACGGGAACCGACGTAATCAAGGGAATATCCGCCGTTGTGGACAACGCTCGGGGCAATGAATAGAGCAGTGCTAGATTCACTTCCCAATATCACTTTGAGTGGTATCCGGAAAAGGACTGGTGGCGCGTTCAGGGCGATGAATTGGACGATGTGCGGCAGCCAACAGTCGGGCCCGCTTCCCGATCCCCTACTGGTAGACGGCCTGTCGTTCCTACGGAGTCCGGCCCCGGCCTTGAACGCTGCGGACTCGAACCTGTCTCACTGGGCCCCGATACGCTGCCCATATGATTCGCGCAGTCGTGTTCGACGTCGGTGAGTGTCTGGTGGACGAGACCCGTGAGTACGGGGCCTGGGCTGACTGGCTGGGCGTGCCACGGCATACGTTTCATGCGATGTTCGGGGCCGTGATCGCCCAGGGCCGCGACTACCGCGAGACGTTCCAGGTGTTCCGGCCAGGCTTCGATCTCTATGAGGAGCGGGAGAAGCGGGCCACCGCCGGGCAGCCTGAGACCTTCGGGGAGAGTGACCTGTACGAGGACGTACGGCCGGCTCTCGCTCAACTTCGCGCCGATGGACTGTGGCTCGGCATCGCGGGCAACCAGACCGTCCGGGCTGGTCGCATTCTCCGCTCACTGTTCTCCGACGACGTCGATCTGATCGGGACGTCGGACGACTGGGGTGCCAGCAAGCCCGATCCGGAGTTCTTCAAACGCGTGGCCGCTGTGGTGCCCTTCGACAGCGACGAGATCCTCTACGTCGGGGATCGGTGCGACAACGACATCCGCCCCGCTGTTGAGGCGGGGATGCGCACAGCGCTCGTACGGCGTGGTCCCTGGGCCACGATCCAGTGGAACAGTTCCGAGGCTCGGGAGCTGCCGACATTTCGGGTCGGCAGTCTCCTCGAACTGTCCGGTCTCATCCTCAACTTCAACGGCTCAGCGCGCTGACCGTCGTCGACCATCCGTAGAGCCGGTCGTCGAGGTCTCGGACACAACGCTCGTGCTGGTGCGGCGCGAGTGCCCGCCGCACCTCGCGTACGCGATCCATGCCTGTGGCGTACCAGGTCAGCGCCAGTTGATCGAGGGCTTGTCCTGCGTAGGCACACGCCTGCTCCGGATTCCCCGAAGCAGCCTCGACAGCGGCCAGGTCTCCGAACACGACGCTTCGCTGCTTGTCCTCGCTCGTCGGCATTTCATCGAGGACACCGAGCAAGGTGTCGCGTGCTTGAGGAAGGTGTCCGGCGATCAGCTGCGTGTTGCCCTTGAACGCTGCCAGCCGGGCCGGAGAGAACCAGTCCATCCATTCCGGCGAGGGGTGCTCGTTCCCTGCGGCAAGGACATCCTCGGCATGCCCGATCAGGTGCAAGGCAGTGCGAGTGTCGCCACACCGCGTCTCGCACTCCGCTTCCACCGCGTCGAGCCAGGCCAGAAACTCCGCGGAAGCGAGCCCACGACGAGCGTATGTACGTGCCGCGATCATTCGCTCCAGCGCCGCGTCGCGGTCGCCCGCCCAGCCCGGAATGAAGGCCATGTGCGCGATGATCGCCGAGCCGAGCAGCGGATCATCCGCTTCGCCTGCGGCTTGGAGAGCCAGCAGGAGTGCGTCGCTGGCACTGCCGGGTTCCCGGCGGTCGAAGAAGTCGATCCGGCCTGCGAGGAGATACGACTCGGCGAGCGCTGTCGCGACCGTATGACGGGTGGAACCGGATGTCTCCGGAAGCAACGCGCAGCCGAGTGCCGCGTGGGCAAGGACGGCCGGGTGCAGTTTGGCTGGGGCGACCGACCAGTAGAGCCGACGATGCGAACGCGTCACAGCCGCGAAGTCCGAGCCGACAGTGGCTGGTTGTGTCGTGGTGGAAGCTGCCAGCCCGGGGACGGCCGCGAGGCCGACAGCAGTCACGCCACCTGTTACGAGGGCGCGCCGCGTGTGGTCGGGCTGAGCGCCGTCGGGCTCCCACGGCGGGGTGAACCCGAGTGACTCCATGCTCTGGCCCAGCAAGTGCACCAACACCCTCTGGCAATCCGGCTGAGGCCAGGGGGGACTGTCCGACTCCCAGCGCCGGACCTGGCGTACGCCAATCGACAGACCGCGAATGCCGATCTGCTTGGCGGCTCGGGACAAGGCATCGGCCAAGTCCTGTTGCGAGTTGAAGCCGGCGGCCACACGAGCGGCCTTCAGACGGATGTTGCCAGTGGGACGGGGCATGAGCACCTCCTCATGGAGATTGCGCTGTCCGTCTCAGAGTAAGTCCCTTGTACGACGTCATGTCACTCTCGTGCCCCAACTAGGTCCCATGGGAGTCCCCTTGAGGTCCTCCTGAAGTCCTAGAGTTGAACGTCTACTGCGTTCAGGCTAGCTCCAAGTCCTACGAGTCGAGTACTGATGACGAGGGGTGGCCGTAATGAACGATGCGCAGCAGGCAACGGAGCGAGCGATTGCCGAGTGGCTCACCTGGGAGCACCCCGTGCCAGCGCAGGTGTGGACAGAATGGACAACGCATGGAGTTGCGTTGCTGCCTCTCGGAAAGCCGTTCGCCGCGGTGCGGATGCCCATGGACATCGTCCATGCCGCCCTCGGTACCGAACAATCAGCTCAAGTAGCCTCGCTTCTTGCGCAGTTACTCTGTGGCCCCGTCGTCTATGACCGCCGAGTCGTGGGCGTGACGTACTACGCCTTGATCCAGTGGAATGCCGATCTCGTGTGGGCACACGACGAGGTCGCGCCCTGCCTTGGACAGGGCATCTACCTGGGAGTGCCGCGCATCGACCGCCGTAGGCCTCCAGGAACGTATTGGGTGGTGGCACCGAAGTACGCGGGGAATCTGTGTGCTCCACAGAGCGTGGCCTCCTTGATTGAGACCGGCCGGCAGCGGCTCATCCAGTCAGCCGAGTTGTCGCTGAGCGAGGCACCTGCGGCTCCGTAGGCACGGCGATCCTGGTCCTCAGCATTGGCGAGATAGACGACAACGCGATTCAGCCGATGCCGTCGGGAAGCGGCGGCGGGAAACTCCGGGCCCTGGCGCCTGTCCGGCCGGTCTGCCGGACAGGCCCAGGACCCGACGACGGCTCAGCGCTTGAGCGTGAACGTGAAGTCGCCGGTGAGCTTGCCGTTCAGGCGGACTGCCGAGACGAGTTTTCCTTCCGTGATCAGTCTTTCGACCTCGGCCCGCGAAAGAGCGCAGCCTTCAGCGATCAGCCGCACCGGTCGGACTGGGATCCGCGCCGCAAAGCGGACCGATACGTCGATCACCTCGCGGTCCAAGTGATCGGATCCGCTGGTGTCGAGGCGCCAGGCGTTGTCCCAGTCGAGGGCGATGCGATTGCGGCGTTGCACGACCGGATCCTGGAGCAACTCAACTGCCAGGCCAAGGTCGTTGCCGTGCAGCCGGTCCAGCAGCTCAGGCCTTACGGAGCGCACGTTCACCCGCTCCAGGACCGTGAGTTTCGCCGTCTCCCCGCAAGAGGTGCAGAGCGCGAGGAGCCAGGCGTCGAGGAGCTTGTGGTTGGCGTTGATGCGAAATTTGCCGCTTGTCCGGAAGCGCTCTGACGCGCACGCATGGCAACGGCGGCGAACGAGCGGCGGGCAGGTGGGCATGACCACCCAGTTTTCGAGCACAGAAGTACACCGGTTTCAGTGAGAAGTCCGCAGCAAAAAGGAGCGCGGCGCATATGCGCGACGCGCGACAGATCAGCTCTCGGGAGGTCTCACAGGGTGTACAACGGCGCGTCCTTGACTGGGCGACATGGTTCGGCAGCACGGTAACGGCGCACGGCGGGGCTGTTCTACCGGTTTTCGAGTGCCTCACCGGCAGGTTCTGTCCGGCGGCCCATGGGCGCCACCGGCCATGCCTTGGTGGTCGCCGCCTCGGCGAAGTGCCTCAGCAGCGGCGCCGGGACCGAGGGGATACAGCTGTTCCAGGCCACGTGCGACGGCTCCGCGGCTCAGCAATGGCAGGTCGGATCGGATGGGAGCCTCCGGTCATCGGGGAAATGCATGACAGCGGCCGGAGGCGCGACCGATGACCGGACCGAGATCCAGCTGACCAGCTGCACCGGGGGCGCCAGTCAGCAATTCCGTCTCTCCGGTACGAAACTGCTGGGCGACCAGTCACAGAAATGTGTCGACATTTTCGGGGGCGAGAGCGGAACAAGGGCGGTCCTCTGGGAATGCAACGGCAGGGACAACCAGACCTGGACGATCGGATGACCCGACAGGCTGCGCGGCCGGGTCGGCGGGAGCGCAAGGCGATCGAGTTCCGTTGAGATACGGCTTCCGAGTACTGCGCGAAGGTGTCGTCCGGAGCGTCGGCTCCAACTGCGGCGCCGGCAACGACTCCTTGACCGGAGGCACCGAGCCCACCGACAACCACATGTACGGCGACGACGGTAACGATGTCATCCACGGCCCGAAGGCTCGGTCTGTCCAAAGCGGACTTCATCTACGGCGGCCGCGGCAACGACGCCCTCTATGGCGAGGCGGGCAACGACACGATCTACGGCAACAGCGGCAACGCACACTGCTCGGCGGCCAGGGCATGGACACGCTCTCGGGTGGCCCCTGCACCAGCAAGGCCTACCAGGGCTGAGAGGCCCGCCCGGGCGGGCACCGGGTCTCTCGCGCAGCCCTGCCGGGACACGCCGCCCTGCCGCGACACGAGGCAGGGCCTCCTGAACAGCTCGGGTCACGACCGAACCGAGCTGCCGGAAGCCCTGCTGGCGCCGTTGTCGATCAGCCGGCGCCGTTCGCTTCCACGACGTGCCGTCCTGCAGTCTCCACGACGTGCCGTCCTTCAGTCAGGTCGCATCGAGGGCGAATCCCGCTCCGCCGCCTCCGCGACGCGCTTGATGTTCGCCAGCCGCGTGTCCCAGTCGGCCGCCAGCCCGGCCATCCACCGCGCTGTCGCGTTGAGCGCGTCCGGCCGCACCGCGTACCGCACTTCGCGTCCGACCCGGCCGCCGGAAACCAGCCCGGCGGCGTCCAGGACGGCGAGGTGCTTGACCACCGCCTGCCGCGAGACGGGAAGCCGTTCGGCGAGCGTCGTCGCGGTGGCCTCGCCGCCCTGTGCGGCGAGCACGTCAAGCAGTTGACGCCGTGTCGGGTCGGCCAGTGCGCCGAGGACGCTGTCGACGGCCTCGGCGGGGCCGGGACGTTCTTCCGTCACGTGGAGGGCTGTTCGGCGCGCGTCTTGAGTGCGTCGAGCTCCAGGGGCCAGCCTTCGCTGTGGTCCTTGTGGTTCTGACTGCGCAGTTCCTCGGACCCGGCCAGCGCCGCGAACCCGCTCTCGACGACGTGGAGCCGCGTCTGGTCGCCCTCCTGGGTCAACGTGAACTCCACGAGGGTGCTGTTGCTCTCGCTCAGCTCCTCGCCGGGGAACGCGCTGGTCCAGCGGTACGACAGGTACGTCGGCGGCTCGACCTTCTCCACGCGCACCGGGAAGTCGCCGTGCTCGGCGTTCTTCGCCACCATCGACTCGCCCTCCTTGGCCACGGTGCCGGGCAGGCTCGCCTTGTCGGCCACCCAGAAACCGGGCTGGGCCACCAGCGACCAGACCCGCTCCAGGGGTGCCGCGATCAGGGTTTCGCGTTCGATCCGGTCCTCGCTCATGAGGGGCTCCTTCATCGTCGGCAATGAGTGCAACTCCAGGGTTGCACATTGGTCAGGCCAGGCGCAACCCGAGAGTTGCACTTCTTCCGCAGGGCCTACGCCCGACCCCTGCTCGCCGGACAACACAACCGCTCACCTGCCACCCAGCCGCTGGTCAACCGCTGCTCAGCTGCCGCTCAGTGTGGAAGCTCCACCTCCACGTGAGGGCTCAGCGCCCGCAGGAAGTCCGCCGCGTCGAACATCGCGCCGGCCGAGGCCACGCCCGTCGTCCGCGTCTCCCCGTTCAGGATCCGCTCCACCGCCTCCACCACCAGCGGCGCGGTGACCGCGTAGATGTCCTGCCCGCGAGCCGTGGCCCGGCGCTCGACACCGCCCGCGCTGACGACGACATCAACGACGAACGTCTGGTCGGACCGCCCCAGTTCGTCGATCGCCTCCGGCGCCGGCGTCTCCGCCCCGGCCAGGTCCCGCGCGGCCTCGACGGCCATGTAGGTGGTGACCGCAGGCACATTCAGGTGGCTGGGAATGGTCACGACATCGGCCATCGTGAACTCCGCGATCACCGCGCGCGAGCCCAGCGGCTCCGGGAAGTCCCAGTCACTCTCCACCACCTCGTCGTGGTGGTACTGAAGCTCGCCGTCCACGAAGCGCACCCGGCGGCCCGCGCGCCGCTCATGGGACACCCGTCCGGCGGCCCTGGTGCCCGCCGTGGGACGCCAACTGCTCAGCCCGTACGCGACGTGCGCCTCGTCCGCCGCGGTCCACTCGCCCATCGCCGCGGTCACCAGCAGGTCGCCGAGTCCGCCATAAAAGGCCATGGCCGGAACCACGACGGTTTCGGTCTTTCCGGCTTCCTCCACATAGTCAGCGAACATCGCCGCGTTCGCCTCGATTTCCGCCGCGACATCGACGTACGGAATCCCCACGCGCAAGGCCGCCTCGACGAGCGGGCCGCCGGTGATCGCGAACGGCCCGGCGCAGTTGATGACGGCCGCCGCCCCGGAGAGAGCCCGGTCAAGAGCAGCCGGGTCGTCCACGGTGGCCGGCCGCACGACAAGATCCGGCCACTCGGCGGCCAGCGCCTCCAGCTGCGCCGCGTTACGGCCGGAGATGACGGTGGTGAAGCCGCGCTTTCTCAGCTCGGCGACGATGAAGCGGCCGGTGTGACCGGTCGCCCCGTAAACAACCACAACAGCTGTCGCGCCCATGATTCCCCCATCTCGATGTCCCCGATGAGGGCAACTCTCCCTGCGATCAGGGGCCGACCGTGATGGTCCGGAACGACAATATGCGTACACTTTCGGACGTGCCTACTGTCGCGCTGCTCGCCGCCGGACATCTGCTGCACTTCGAACTGGGGGTGGCCTACGAGGTCTTCGGCAATCCTCCGAGTGAAGCCACCAAGGGCTGGTACGACGTACTGCTCTGCGGGCCGGGACCGGTGCGGGTCGGCCCGTTCACGGTCGAGCCCGACCACGGCCTGGACCGGGCGGTCGGCGCCGACACCGTGATCGTGCCCGCGTGCGCCGACATCGACGAACCGCTGCCGCCGGAGCTGGTCGAAGCCGTACACGCGGCCCACGCGACGGGCGCCCGGGTCGCCTCCCTCTGCACCGGGGCGTTCGTGCTCGGCGCGGCGGGCCTGCTGGACGGCCGGCGGGCCACCACCCACTGGGCGCACACCGACGAGCTGAGAGCACGTCATCCGCTGGCCGAGGTCGACCCGGACGTGCTCTACACGGACAACGGCAGTGTGCTCACGGCCGCGGGCAAGGCCGCCGCCGTGGACCTGTGCCTCCACCTGATCCACCTGGACCACGGCGCCGCCATCGCCAACTCCGTCGCCCGACGGCTCGTCATGCCACCCCACCGGCCGGGCGGCCAGGCCCAGTTCGTGTCCACCCCGATCCAGGCCACCGGCGACCACAAGCTCGCTCAGCTGTTCGCCTGGGTCCAGCAGCGCCTTGACCAGCCGCTGACGGTGACCGACCTGGCCCGGCGGGCGAACACGAGCCCTCGCAACCTCGGACGGCAGTTCCAATCGGTGATCGGCCAGTCCCCGATCCAGTGGCTGCTGGCCCAACGGGTGCGCCGTGCCCAGGAGTTGCTGGAGGCCACGGACGAGAGTATCGAGGCGGTCGCCCTTGCCACCGGGATGGGCACCGCGACGACACTCCGGCGCCAGTTCAAGCGGACCGTGGGGGTACCGCCGGACAGCTACCGGCGGGCGTTCCGCAGCGCGCGGCCCGCCTGACGGGCCTCGCCGGCCAGGCCGCCCGCAGGCCCGAAAGCGCGAGATCCGTTCCAAGGGTGCCGCGCGGCGGCCCCAGATGACCAGGAGCGAGGTCACCCACGGTCGGGAGGGAGGGATCGGCTCGCGGATTCTTCGCGCAGCCACTCGCCGAGCGCGGCGTAATCGGCGTCGGTGAGACCCTGACTCGGGTGGACCCGGTGGAGCAGGGCTTTGCCTCGGTGGTGCGCCGCCACCCAGGTCCGGTCGGTGTCGGTGATCTCGTCGTCGACCCAGATGAACGGGCGACCGGCTGCCCAGTTGACGAGGGGGCGGGTTTTCCAGTGCAGTCCGTTGCGCTCGTCCTGCTCGTCCTGCTCGTCGGTGTCCGATGGCTCCGGCCAGATCACTACGCGCAGCTCGGGCAGGCCGAGCCGGGGTGCGATGGATTCGTTCGCGTCGGTCATCCATGTCGTGGCCCAGACCAGTTCGCACGGTAATGCCGCCAAGCAGGGGCCGTGCTCGGGATTGACCCTGGTCAGGAGTGGATTCGAGTCGGCCCGGTGTGACTCGGGCCCCCGCTGACAGGTCGGGTGCCCATGGGGGTACTGCGGAGGCGGCGCCCCGAAGGGGATGAGCGGTCCGTCGACATCGAGGAAGAGCAACGGGCGCTGTTCGGAACCGGTCACCGCTGGACGACAGCGCACGCTCGGGGCCCCGTCGAGCCCGACGCCGACACCGATGCCGGCACGGAGGCCGAACCCGCCCCCGAGGCATCCCCCTGAAACGCCCGCCGATACGCGTACGGGCTCGTCCCCACCACCCTCTTGAACCGCTCCCGGAAGGCCGTCGGGGAGCCGAATCCCGCCTGGGACGCGATGCGTTCGACCGGGTAGGTGGTCGTCTCCAGGAGGTACTGGGCGCGCCGTACCCGGGCCCGGTGCAGCCACTGCAGAGGCGTGGTTCCTGTCTGTTCGCGGAAGCGGCGGTTGAGCGTACGGGTGCTCGTGCCGGCGCGGGCGGCGATGTCCTCCAGGGTCAGTTCGCGCTCGGCGTTCTCCTCCAGCCAGTCGAGGAGAGGCTCCAGGGTTGCGCCGGCCGGTACCGGTGGCTGGGTGTGGATGATGAACTGGGCCTGGCCGCCCTCCCGTTCGAGGGGGACGACGGACATCCGGGCCGCGTGTGCGGCGACGGCCGAACCGTGGTCCTTGCGGATCATGTGCAGGCACATGTCGATCGCGGCGGCGGCGCCGGCTGAGGTGAGGAACTGGCCGTTGTCGACGTAGAGGACGTTCGGGTCGACGGTCACGGCGGGGTACATCTCCGCCAGGTCCCGGGCCGCGATCCAGTGCGTCGTCGCGCGCAGCCCGTCCAGCAGGCCGGTGGCGGCGAAGACGAAGGCGCCCACGCAGATCGAGGCGATCCGGGTGCCGTTCGCAGCTGCCGCGCGTACCGCCTCCGCGACGCCCGGCGGGAGCGGGACGGTCGGGTCGGCGACCCCCGGCAGGATGATCGTGTCCGCCTCGGCCAGCGCATCGAGGCCGTACGGGGCACGCACCGCGAACGGACCCGCGCTCACCTCCTCCGTCACCGAGCAGACCCGGATCCGGTACGCCTCCCGCCCGTCGGGCAGCCGCGCCCAGCCGAAGGTGTCGATCGGGGCGGAGAGGTCGAACGGGATGACCTGGTCGAGCGCGAGTACGGCAACGGTGTGCATGGCAAGAGAGTAGGGGTGCAACGAGTTCTGGTCAGGCGACGGGGTCTGGTCAGCAGCGGTGCGAGTCACACGCATCCGGCAGCACTGGGAACCACGAGCTCATGCGCACACGGCATCCCTCCGAACGGCTCTGAATCCCTCCGAACGGCTGAATCCTCCGAACGGCTGAATCCCTCCGAACGACGCTGGCGAGAATCCGTTGGGTACTGGCAGAACCGCCACTTCTGAAGATCCCCGCGGCCCCCTACCGTCACCCCGTGACCAAGTTTCTCCTCGCCGTCCACGTCATCGCCGCGATCGTCGCCATCGGGCCCGTGACGGTCGCCGCCAGCATGTTCCCGCCGACCGCGCGCAAGGCGCTCGCCGAGCCGGGGGACGCGCAGACCCTCGCGACCACGCGCCTGCTGCATCGCATCTGCCGGGTGTACGCCACCGTCGGCGTCGCCGTTCCCGTCTTCGGGTTCGCCACGGCGAGCAACATGGGCGTCCTCGGCGACACCTGGCTGATCGTCTCGATCGTGCTGACGGCCCTCGCCGCGGTCGTCCTCGCCGCGCTGGTGCTGCCGAGGCAGGCGTCGATCATGGAGGGCATCTGGGATGCCGGCGGCCGTGCGGTCACGGTGACCCCGCGGGCGACCGCACGGCTCGCCATGTTCACCGGGATCTTCAACCTGCTGTGGGCCACCGTCACGGTCCTGATGATCATTCGGCCGGGATCCACGACGGGGGCTTAGACCAGGCCTGGAGGCCTGGATGCCTGGGTGCCTGGGTGCCTGGACACTCCGTCGTTACGCCCCCCGGTGCCCCAGCACGTTCACGACCCGCCCGTTCGGGTCCCGTACGAAGAAGCGCCGTACGCCCCACTCCTCGTCCCGCAACTCCCGTACGATCTCCGCGCCCGAGGCGACCACCTGCGCGTACACCGCGTCGACGCCCTCGACCTCCATGCTCAGGTCGGGGACGACGGGGGCGGTCCGCTCCTCGGTGCAGAAGGTGATCTGGGCGGTGGGGGTGGAAGGGGAGGCGAGTGTCATGGCCCAGCCCAGGTGCATGACCTGCTCCAAACCGAGCAGGCCGTAGAAGTCACTGCTGGCCCTCATCGCCTCCTCGGAGTCGACCTGGAAGTCGGGCACGATTCTGCGGACGGTCATCGGAGCGATTCCTCACGTGAGGTGGGCGTACAGCAGTCCGTCCGTCGAGTCTTCCTCGACCGGCCGGAACCGGCGAGCCACCGCCGCCGCGACGAGTACCGCGGCACCGATCAGGAACGTGCAGAACCCCCATGTCAGGGGCCACGAGTGCGCCAGGCCGTCCGGCCGGCCCGGGTTCGTACGCAGCGAGATGTGCATCAGCGCCACGGGGGGCGCCGCCACCAGCAGCAGGGGCCAGCCCAGGTAGTCCCGGTGGCCGAAGTAGGCCGCCAGCGCCAGTAGGACCAGGGCCAGGGCGACGATCCCGATGACCCCGATGACCCCGCCGACCGTCACCGGGGTCGTCTCGTCGACGGAACCGGGCGCCTGGGCGCGGTTGTTCAGGTCCCACGGGACACAGACGAGGTACGCCGCGCCGGAGAGGGCGGCGCCGAGCACGCGGGTCAGCCAGCGTTCCGGCCAAGGGCGCGTTCGCAGAGGGCTCAACAGCTTCTCGGTCATGCGTACGAGGTTTGCGCGGCGTGCGGGGGCCCGACAGAGTACGGGTACTCAGTCGGGCAGCCCACCTACTCAAACGGGGCGCCCCCTCACGTCGCCGGTGCCGACGACGGCGACCCCCCATCCTTCTCCACCACCGACAGCGGCGTGGCGATGTCCTCCAGCGAACGGCCCTCCGCCTTCACCGCGAAGAACACCGCGACCAGACCCGCCGCGCACATCAGACCCGCACCGATCTGGAAGGCGAGCACCGTGTCGTCGACGACGCCGGACTCCGTGAGGTCGGCGAAGACCAGCGGGCCGCTGATACCGCCGGCGGCCGTGCCGAGCGCGTAGAAGAAGGCGATGGCCATGGCACGGGTCTCCATCGGGAAGACCTCGGAGACCGTCAGATAGGCGCTGGAGGCGCCCGCCGACGCGAAGAACAGCACGACGCACCAGCAGGCCGTCATCGTCACGGCGCTCAGCGATCCCCGGTCGAAGAGCCAGGCCGTACCGAACAGCAGGATGCCGGAGAGGAGATACGTCGTGGAGATCATGACGCGCCGCCCGACCGTGTCGAACAGCTTGCCCAGCAGCAGCGGGCCCAGGAAGTTGCCGGCCGCGATGACGGCGAAGTAGTAACCGGTGCTGCCGGTCGGCACGTCGAAGAACGTGGTGAGGATGGCGCCGAAGCCGAAGGTGATCGCGTTGTAGAGGAACGCCTGCCCGATGAAGAGCGCGAGGCCGAGCGTTGCCCGCTTCGGGTAGCGGCCGAAGACGGTCTTGGCGATCAGGCCGAAGCCGATGCTCTTGCGCTGCTGGATGGTGATCTCACGGTCGGGCTGCGGCAGCGGTTCGCCCTTCTCCTGCTCGATCTCGCGTTCCACGGAGGAGACCAGGGCCTCGGCCTCCTCGCCGCGGCCGTGGATGAACTGCCAGCGCGGACTCTCCGGCACATGCCGTCTGACCAGCAGGATCACCAGGCCCAGTACGACGCCGAGCGCGAAGGTCAGCCGCCAGCCGACGTCCTTGGGGAAGATGGACGTGTTCAGCATCAGGACGGACAGCAGCGCTCCGCCGACCGCGCCCAGCCAGTAGCTGCCGTTGATGATCAGGTCGACCCGGCCGCGGTACTTGGACGGGATCAGCTCGTCGATCGCCGAGTTGATGGCGGCGTACTCGCCGCCGATGCCGAAGCCGGTGAAGAAGCGGAAGACGAAGAACCACCAGGGCGAGAAGGAAAGCGCGGTGAGAGCCGTCGCCGCGAGATAGACCGCCAGGGTGATCATGAAGAGTTTCTTGCGGCCGTAGCGGTCGGTCAGCCAGCCGAAGAACAGCGCCCCCGCACAGGCACCCGCCACATAGAGCGCCGCCGCGATACCGGTGACCTGTGCGGAGGAGATCGCCAGCCCGCTGCCCTCCTCGGAGAGGCGGCCGGCGATGTTACCGACAGTGGTGACCTCCAGGCCGTCCAGGATCCATACGGTTCCCAGGCCGATCACGATCATCCAGTGCCAGCGGGACCACGGCAGCCGGTCCAGACGCGCGGGTACCGCCGTGGTGACCGTTCCCGTGGAGGCGGGCACAGCGCCCGGCGTCGCTGATGCTGTCATGGCTCCCTCTCCGTCGAGTGACCCTGGGTGATCACTCGACAATCAGCGAGTGATCCATGGGTGGCCCAACCAGAGTGCCCTCATCTGCGCGTCTCACGCCCGTCGAACAGAGCGGCGCGCAACCCCCCGAGCGGCCGGGCGCACCACCACCCGAGGCCGAACCTCACGCCCCCAACGCCCGCGAAACCGTATAGATCAGCAGCCCCGCCAGCGACCCCACCACCGTGCCGTTGATCCGGATGAACTGCAGGTCGCGCCCGATGTTGGCCTCGATCTTCCTGGTCGTGTGCTCGGCGTCCCAGCTTGCGACCGTGTCGGTGATCAGGGAGGTGATCTCGCGCCGGTACGTCGTCACGACGTACACCGCCGCGCCCTCGACCCAGCCGTCGACCTTGGCCTGCACCTTGGGCTCCACCGCCATCCGGGCACCCAGCGACAGCAACGACGCCCTCACCCGCAGCCGCAGTTCGCTCCGCTCGTCCTCCGCGGCGGACACGATCATGGACCGTACGGCCGTCCAGGCGGACGCGATCAGGTCCTGGACCTCACCGCGGCCGAGGACCTCGCCCTTGAGGCGTTCCACGCGCGCCCGGGTGTCGGTGTCGGACTGGAGGTCGGAGGCGAAGTCGGTGAGGAAACGGTCCAGGGCGCCGCGGGCCGGGTGCGAGGGGGCGTCGCGCATCTCGGTGACGAACCGGAGCAACTCCTTGTAGACGCGCTCGCCGACCCTCTTGTCGACGAAACGCGGGGTCCAGCCGGGGGCGCCGCCCTGCACCGCGTCCATGACCTGGGCGTCGTGCAGGACGAGCCAGTCGTGAGCGCGCGCGACGACCAGATCCACGACGCGCTTGTGGCCGCCGTCCGCGACGATCTTCTCCAGCATTTTCCCTACGCCGGGCGCGATCTCGGCGGAGTCGGCGCGCCGCGTGATCGCCTCGCCGACCACCGCCTGCACGTCGGAGTCGCGCAGCACGGTCAGCGCCCCCCGGAGCGCGGCGGCCAGCTCCGCCGTCACCCGGTCGGCGTGCTCCGGTTCGGCGAGCCAGGCACCGAGACGGCTGCCGATGCCGACGGCGCGCAGCCGGCCCCGTACGACCTCCTCCGAGAGGAAGTTCTCGCCGACGAACTCGCCGAGCGAGACGCCGAGCTGGTCCTTCTTGGTGGGGATGATCGCCGTGTGCGGGATGGGCAGGCCCAGCGGGTGGCGGAAGAGAGCCGTCACCGCGAACCAGTCGGCGAGCGCGCCGACCATGCCCGCCTCGGCAGCCGCGGCGACGTATCCGGCCCACGGGCCCGCTCCCTCGTTCGACGCCCACTTGGCGAGGACGTACACGACCGCCACGAAGAGCAGCAGGCCGACCGCCGTCGCCTTCATCCGGCGTACGCCTCGCTGTTTCTCCTCGTCGGCAGGGCTGAAAGAGGTCATCGCACGGCGCGCGTCGTCAGCCTTGGGCGCCTCCTCCCGGTTCGTCGCGTCCGTCTCGGGCGCCCCCTCCCGGTTCGTCGCGTCCGTCTCGGCCGCCCCCTCCCGGTTCGTCGCGGGGACCGGCAGGGCATGCTGCCCATCGGCATCCGCGCCCGCTTCTTCCGGATTCGTACGTTCCATTCACTCCACCCGTTCGCGTCCCCCGCACACATTGTCCCTTCCTGACCGACTCCCGGAACAGAACAAGAGTTCCCGGCGCCTGTCCGAGGGACAAAGTTGCGGCTGAAGTTTCACGAGTGCGACGGTTGGGCCCCACCCATGACGCATCATTGGGTGATCACACCGGAGCCTCGGGCTCCCGTCGCCCGAGGGGAAACGCACCGCATGACCAAGCCACGCGGTTATGCCCTGTTGGCCGGAATCATCGCTGTGGTCCTGGTCGTCTCCGCCGCGATATTCGTCGGCGTCGCCGGCGACGAGGGCGGCGGACAGAGCAACCTCGCCGGTGCTCGGTCCCCGCGGGGCACCGCCGCCCCCGTCTCCACCGACACCTGGGTCGGCGCCTGGGCGGCCTCCCCCGCCGGAGCCGAGCCGGGCACCGACGTCAACGGCATGGCCGGCCGTTCGGTCCGCAACGTCGTCCACACGAGTACGGGCGGCAGAAGTGCCCGGATCACACTCTCCAACCTCTACGGACGACAGCCTCTCGCCATCACGCACGCCACGATCGCCGTGGCGGAGACCGCGAACAGCGCCGCCGCCGAACCGGGCACCATGGCCCGCCTCACCTTCGGCGGCAACACCTCGGTGGTCATCCCGCCGGGGCAGCAGGTACTCAGCGACGCGGTGAACGTGCGGGTCCCTGGCGACTCGGACCTACTCGTCACCACGTTCTCGCCGACGCGGTCGGGCCCGGTCACCTTCCACCCGCACGCGCGCCAGATCTCCTACGTCGCCGCCGGCGACCTCTCGGACGAGGTGAGCGGAGTCTCCTACACCGAGGAGACGCGGTACTGGCGTTATCTGACCGCCGTCGACGTCCTCAGTGGCGAGTCCGTGGGCACCATCGTCGCCCTCGGCGACTCCCTCACCGACGGCGGCACCGCCACCGTGGGCGCCAACCACCGCTACCCCGACTACCTTTCGGACCGGCTCCGCGCCGCCGCCGGCACCGACGGAGCGCCCCGCTACAGCGTCGTCAACGAGGGCATGGGCGGCAACCAGCTCCTCACCTCCCGGCCCGGCAGCCCTGCCGAGAACCCGAGCGCCCTGTCCCGCTTCGGCCGCGACGTACTCGGCCGTCCGAACGTCAAGGCCGTCGTCATCGACCTCGGCATCAACGACCTCCTGCGCAACCCGAGCAGGGTCCAGGCAAAGACGATCACCGACGGACTGCGCACGCTGGTCCGGCAGGCGCACGCCCACGGGATCATCGTCATCGGGGCGACACTGATGCCGTTCAAGGGGGCCGGCGGCTACACCGACCAGCGTGAGGCCGTACGTCAGGCCATCAACGCGGAGATCCGGACGGGAAAGGTGTTCGACGCGGTGGTCGACTTCGATGAGGCGCTGCAGGATCCGTACGATCCACGCAGGCTGCGCCCCGACTACGACTCCGGCGATCATCTGCATCCCAGTGACCAGGGGAACGAGCGGATGGCGGAGGTCTTCGACCTGGGAGCGCTGTCGCAGTCGGTGACGGCCACGATGTAGGGGCCGGCCGCCTGTCGCGCGAGCCGGTGACACGGAGCGGCGGAGCACCCGAGCGGGAGCCGAACCCGGAGCGGGTACAGGTACAGAAGCCGAAGCCGAAGCTGTACGTCAATGCCCCCCGTGCCGACGCCGATGGCGCTCATCCCGGCGCGCCTGATGCCGCTCCCGGCGCTCCTCCTGCCGCTCCCGGCGCTCCTCGTTCCGTTCGCGGATCAGGTCGCGGGCCTCGTCCAGCGCGTCCAGCGCGTCGAACGCGTCGCCGAGACCGTCGCGGTCGTCGCGGTCGTCGCGGTCACCGCGGTCGCCGCCTGAACCCTGGAGCTCCTTGCGGGCCTCGCGCCGCTCCAGCTTCTCCTGGCGGCGCGCCTCCTTCAGCCGCTGGCGCTCTGCGCGGGTCAGCTTCCGCTCCACGCCCACACCGCCCCAGAAGGCGAAGCCCGTGACGATCACCCGCGGGGCGCCGGGCTCCCCCGGGACACCCTCCTCACGGTGGTCGAAGCCGCCCATGATGCCGATACCGCGCACGACGACCTCGACACCGGGCGGTACGACGATATTCATACCGCCCATGATCGCGACACAGTTGACGACCACCTCGCGGTCCGCGAAGTACGCCTCACGCAGGTCGATCTCACCGCCGCCCCAGAACGCGAAGGAGTTGAAGCGCCTGGGCATCGTCCAGCGCCCCTTGCGCTGGAAGCCCGCCATGATCGCGACACCCCACGAGGACGAACCCTCGCCGCCGACGATCCGGTCCGCCCAGGCCCCCGACCCACTCCCGGCGGGCTGCTTGACCATGTTCACCACAGGCGGCGTCACGCCCGGGTCCGGCAGATCACGGGTGATCGGCGCCAGCTCCCCGTACGTTCGCGCCTTGTACGTGGCCTCCAGCCGCTCCTCGAACTCCTCCATGTCGAGGCGGCCCTCCGCGAGGGCGTCCCTCAGCACGTCGGTGACTCTCTCCCGGTCGGCGTCCGAAGCCCGCAGTTCGGGACTGGGAAGTCCCGGGTCCCGCGGCGCCGGCCGCCCGTCGTCGCGTCCCTCGGAAGGCACAGGCTCGCTCATGCAACGAAGCCTACGAGACCGCCTTCTCCGCGTACATGCGGCCGATGACCGCCTCGATGTCCGGCTCCCGCACCGAGAGGTCCACCAGCGGGTACTCCGCCGCGATCCGCGCCACGAGCGGAGCCGCCGACTGAGCAGCGGGGAACGCGAGCCACTGCCGCGGCCCCTCCACCCTCACCACCCGCGCCGAGGCGACCTCGATCGGCGGAAGCTCCCGCTCCAGGTCCACCACCAGCGTCCGCTCGCTCTCCCCCACCTCGTGCAGCCCGGACAACGCACCGTCGTACATCAGCCGCCCGTGGTCGATGACCATCACCCGCTTGCACAACTGCTCGATGTCGGTGAGGTCATGGGTGGTGAGCAGGACGGTCGTACCGCGCTCGGCGTTCAGATCCCGCAGGAACTCCCGCACCCGCGCCTTGCTGATCACGTCGAGCCCGATCGTCGGCTCGTCGAGATACAGCACCTCCGGATCGTGCAGCAGGGCCGCCGCGATGTCACCGCGCATCCGCTGCCCCAGGGAGAGTTGCCGCACCGGCACGTCCAACAGGGCGCCCAGCTCCAGGAGTTCGACACACCGGTCGAGGTTCGCGCGGTAACGGACGTCCGGGATCCGGTACATGCGGTGCATCAGCCGGTAGGAGTCGATCAGCGGGAGGTCCCACCACAGGGTCGTACGCTGCCCGAAGACGACGCCGATGCGCTGCGCGAGCCGGGTCCGCTCACGCGACGGGTCGATGCCCGCGACCCGCAGCCGGCCGCCGCTCGGGGTGAGGATGCCGGTCAGCATCTTGATGGTGGTCGACTTGCCGGCGCCGTTCGGGCCGATGTAGCCGACCATCTGCCCGCGCGGCACGGTGAAGGAGATCGAGTCGACCGCCCGCACCTGCCGCCGCTCACTGCGCAGGAACCCGGTCTTCTTGCGCACGTCGAAGACCTTCTCGACCCCTTCGAGCTCAATGAAGTCACTGTCCACGTCGGCTAGCTCCCCGTGCTCCGGTACGAACGAAGTCCCGCCCGCCAGGCAAGTCCCGCCAGCGCACAGCAGACCGCGGCCACCAGCGGCGAGACGAAGGCGACCCACGTCGGCAGGTCGAGCGGATAGGGCCGCCCCAGCACATACAGCCCGGGCAGCCAGTTGACGAAGGCCAGCGGGAACACGAAGGTCACCCCGCGCACCAGGTCCTTGGCGAAGACGGTCGGCGGGTACTGCAGGAGCGTACTGCCGCCGTACGTAAAGGAGTTCTGCGCCTGGGACGCGTCCTGCGCCACGAACTGGAAGGCCGCGCCCGCCACGAACACGGCTCCGAAGATCGCGCCGCCGCTGAGCAGTGTCAGCGGGATCAGGAGCACCTTGAGCGGCGTCCAGGAGATGTCGAGTGCGACGAGGGCGTACCCGAGGACCAGCAGGCCCTGGGTGACCCGGCCGATCCGGCGCACCGCGAAACGGTCGGCGGCGACCTGGGCGAGGACGGGCACGGGCCGCACGAGGAGCGTGTCGAGCGTGCCGTCGCGCACCCGCTGTCCCAGCCGGTCCATCGTGCCGAACCCCAGGTCCGCCAGCCCGAAGGCGGTGCCACCGAGCCCGTACAGCAGGGCGACCTCGGCAAGCGAGTAACCGCCGAGCCGGTCGACCTGCGAGAACATCAGCAGGATGGTCAGGAAGTCGAGGCCGGTCATCACGAAGTTGCCGAACAAGGTCATCGCGAACGAGGCGCGGTAGGCCATCGTGGAGCGGATCCACATCGCGGCGATCATGCGGTAGGCGCGCAACCCGTCCCGCACACGGGCATACGCCCCCTGCCTGGGCGTGGGCCACGAGGTGTCCGCCACCCGCTCGTCGACCTGGCTAGCCACCCTGCACCACCACCCTCCGCGTCGCCGCCGACTGCACGAGCCGCCCGGCCGCGAGCAGCACGGCGGCCCAACCGATCTGGAATGCGTACGTACCCAGCGGATCGGCCGTACCGAGCAGCACGTCCGCGGGCGCCTGGATCAGGGACGACCAGGGCAGGGCGCGTACGACCTCGCCGAGCGCGCCCGGGAAGACGTTCAGCGGCAGCACCATGCCCGAGCAGAAGATCGCCAGGATCCAGGCCATCTGCGCCACGCCCGCCCCGTCCATGAGCCAGAACGCCGACAGCGCCACCAGATAGCGGATCGCGAAGCTGACAAGCACCCCGAGGGCGACCGCGACCATGAACGCGATCCACGTCAACAGGTCCCCGGGCAGCGCGAGTTCGAAGAACAGCGCGCCGAACACCAGCGGGACCGCGCCGCGCACCGGCAGATGGAACAGCGCCCGGCCCATGTCCTGCGCCAGCCACCACAGTTGCAGGTCGACAGGCCGGTACAGGTCGATCGCGATGTCCCCCGTACGGATGCGCTCGATCAGCTCGTCCTCGAAACCGCCGCCCATCACCGACACCACCGTGAGCAGCCCCTGCCCCAGCCACACATAGGTGAGCGCCTGCGCCTGGTCGTAGCCACCGAGGTGCGGTTTCTCGTCCCAGAGCGCGATGAAGGTGTACGCGAGGATCAGCCCGAAGACGGTGTTGGTGAACAGGCCCGCCGCGGTGGCCACCCGATAGGTGGCGTACCGACGGAAACCGCCGACCGCGACGGCGACGTACAGCCGCGCTGTGCCCACAAAGAGGCCCTCCCTCAACGCGTCAAGGCCG
Organism: Streptomyces sp. NPDC005808; assembly: GCF_042871385.1. Lineage (NCBI taxonomy): Bacteria > Bacillati > Actinomycetota > Actinomycetes > Kitasatosporales > Streptomycetaceae > Streptomyces > Streptomyces sp. NPDC005808. Next base: position 317,050 of record NZ_JBIAIK010000005.1, read on the forward strand.
AAGCGCACGACCCTAGCCGCCGGGTGACACGCCCCGCCAGGCATTTTCCGGGCGCGACGCGTGCCGGGGTGAGGGAACGGAACGCATGGTGCGACAGTCTTCAAGAGGGGGCGCAACAGGCGTACGAGGGCGTACGGGAACGTACGACGCGAAACGGGAGTCCGGCGAACAGATGAGCGACGAGCCACAGCCGCAGCAGAACAGCCAGGGCTGGGCGCCCAGGGAACCGCACCCGGGGCCGGACCGACGACAGGAACCTGGTCGGGGTCCGGGCTCTGACCCCGTGCCGGAGCCGACGCCCGACGGGACGCAGAAGAAGCAGAAGAAGCAGAAGCGCAAGCGCACCGGCTGGCGCCGGATCATCCCGACCTGGCGCATGGTGCTCGGCACCTTCCTCACCGTGGTCCTGCTTCTGATCGGCCTCTTCGCGCTCGGCTACTACCTGGTCAAGATCCCGCCCGCGAACGCCGCCGCGACCAAGCAGAGCAACGTCTACCTCTACGCCGACGGCAGCCAGCTCGCCCGCGACGGCGAGGTCAACCGCGAGAACGTGACGATCGCGCAGATCTCCCGGGACGCCCAGCACGCGGTGCTCGCTGCCGAGGACCGGGACTTCTACTCGGAGTCGGCCGTCGACCCCAAGGCGATGATCCGCGCCGCCTGGAACACGGCCACCGGCAAGGGCAAGCAGTCCGGCTCGACGATCACCCAGCAGTACGTGAAGAACTACTACCTGGGCCAGGAGCAGACGGTCACCCGGAAGGTGAAGGAGTTCTTCATCTCCATCAAGCTCGACCGCGAGAAGAGCAAGGACGACATCCTCGAGGGCTACCTCAACACCAGCTACTTCGGCCGCAACGCATACGGCATCCAGGCCGCCGCCCAGGCGTACTACGGCGTCGACGCCATCGACCTGACGGTGGGTCAAGGCGCTTACCTGGCAGCGCTGTTGAACGCGCCGAGCGAGTACGACGTGATCGCGCACCCCGAGAACAAGTCGGCGGCCGTGGCCCGCTGGAACTACGTACTCGACGGCATGGTCAAGAAGAACTGGCTCAGCGCCTCGGACCGCGCCGCGGTCAAGTTCCCCACCCCCAAGGAGGCCAAGGGCTCGGCGGGCATGTCCGGCCAGCGCGGCTATCTCGTCCAGGCCGTCAGGGACTACCTCGTCACCAACAAGATCATCGACGAGGACACCCTCTCCACCGGCGGCTACCGCATCACCACCACCATCCAGAAGCCGAAGCAGGACGCCTTCGTCGAGGCCGTCAACGACCAGGTGATGGACAAGCTCGACAAGGAGAACCGCAAGGTCGACACCTATGTCCGCGCGGGCGGCGTCGCCATCGACCCCTCCACCGGCAAGGTCGTCGCGATGTACGGCGGCATCGACTACACCAAGCAGTACGTCAACAACGCCACCCGCCGCGACTACCAGGTCGGCTCCACCTTCAAGCCCTTCGTCTTCACCTCGGCCGTCCAGAACGACTCACAGACCCAGGACGGCCAGACCATCACCCCCAACACGGTCTACGACGGCACCGACCGGCGCCCGGTGGAGGGCTGGGACGGCGGCACGTACGCGCCCGAGAACGAGGACGGCGTCTCCTACGGCGACATCACCGTCCGCACCGCCACCGACAAGTCGGTGAACGCGGTGTACGCGCAGATGGCGGTGGACGTCGGCCCCGCCGAGGTCAAACAGACGGCGATCGACCTCGGACTCCCCGCCAACACCCCCGACCTGACCGCCACCCCCTCCATCGCGCTCGGCCCGGCCACCGCCAGCGTCCTCGACATGACCGAGGCGTACGCCACCCTCGCCAACCACGGCAAGCACGGCACGTACACCCTGGTCGACAAGATCACCAAGGACGGCGCGCAGGACGTACAGCTGCCGAAGCAGGACCCCCAGCAGGTGGTGACCCGCGAGGCCGCCGACACGACCACGTCCATGCTCCAGAGCGTCGTCGACGGCGGCACCGGCACAGCGGCCCAGGGCGCCGACCGGCCCGCCGCCGGCAAGACCGGCACCGCCGAGGAGGACCAGGCCGCCTGGTTCGCCGGCTACACCCCCGACCTCGCCACCGTCGTCTCCGTCATGGGCCAGGACCCCGACACCGGCGCCCACAAATCCCTGTACGGCGCCCTCGGCCAAGCCCGCATCAACGGAGGCGGCCCCCCGGCGCAGATCTGGGCCCAGTTCACGAAGGCCGCACTGGACGGCACCGAGCCGACCGACTTCGACCTCGAACTCCAGCCGGGCGCCGAGGAACCGCAGCCCCCGACCGACGAGCCCTCCGTCGAGCCCCCCGTCATCGGCGGCCAGGACAACGGCGGCACGACGGGCGGCACGCAGTCCCCGCCGGTCCAGCCCCCGGGCCAGACGAACGGCCCGACCCAGGGCCAGACGGACGGCGGCACCACCACGACGGGCGGCACCACGACCGACGGCGGCACCACGACTGACGGCGGGACCACCACCACCGGCACCACCACGGACGGCGGCACCACCACCACCGGCACCACCACGGACGGCGGCACCACCACCGAGGGCGCAACGACCGACGGAGGGACGGACACCGGCGGGACGGACGTGGGAACGATCGCGGGGGCGGGACCGCCGAACCAGCCCTCGACCCGAAAACCCTGACCGGCCTCAGTGACCGGACCTCAGCGACCGGAGGTCACCTTCAGCTCCACCCCGGCACCTTGGGGCACCCTGTGGCCTGCAAAATCACCACCCGTCCAACTCCGTTGCCACCATTGGGATTTACTTGATCCGAGCCCCGGAGAACACGACGTGCACAGACATCCACAGGAGTGCCCATGACTGATGAACCAGAGAACTCCGAGAACTCCGAGAGCCCCGAGAGCCCCGAGAGCCCCGAGAACTCCGAGAACTCGGGTCAGGGGGCGCTGTCCAAGATCGACACCTCCGTACCGCAGTCGGCCCGGATCTGGAACTACTGGCTGGGAGGGAAGGACAACTACGAGGTCGACCGCATAGCCGGCGACGCGTTCCGCGAGATCTTCCCGGGAATCGAGACCGGAGCCCGCGCCGCCCGCTACTTCCTCGCCCGCGCCGTCCGCCATCTGGCCGGAGAGGAGGGGATCCGACAGTTCCTGGACATAGGCACCGGGCTGCCCAACGTGGACAACACACACCAGATCGCCCAGCGAGTGGCCCCCGAATGCCGGATCGTCTACGTCGACAACGACCCGCTGGTGCTGGCACACGCCCGTGCGCTGCTCGTCAGCACCCCCGAAGGCGTCACCAACTACGTCGACGCCGATCTGCGCGACCCGGCCACCATCGTGCGAGAAGCCGCGAAGACGCTGGACTTCGACCAGCCCGTCGCCCTCATGCTGATGGGCATCCTGGGCCACATCGAGGACCATGACGAGGCCCGCTCGATCGTGCGGGAACTGGTGGACGCCCTGCCCTCCGGCAGCTACCTCGTGCAGTACGACAGCACCGACACCAGCGACGCCTACGTCAACGCGATCCAGCAGTACAACGAGGGCGGCTCGATCCCGTACATCCTCCGCAGCCCCGAGCAGCTCGCACGCTACTTCGACGGTCTGGAACTGCTCGAACCCGGCGTGGCATCGTGCTCACGATGGCGCCCCGACACCGAAGCCCTGGGCCTCCCGGCGGAGGTGCATCAGTACGGCGGCGTCGCCCTCAAGCGCTGAGACCCGCCGACTGCCGACACGTCCCCCGCCGGCCCGCTCGGCGTCCGCCGTTGATGCGGCGGACGCCGAGCGCGTGCCATGTTCCGGGCGTCCTGACCGGCTCCGGTCAGATCTCCTGGAGGATGCGACGCAGGATCGTTCGCGTCGCGTCCGGCGATTCAGCCTCGACCACCACGCGGTTCATGACATCCCAGTAGTACTCGATCTCAGCCGGCTTGTCGGGATAGAGGGCACTCGCGAGCTGTTCGAGATAGACCATGTCGGGCAACTGGTCTCCCGGCAGGCGCACGATGGTCACCGGACCACGGACCGCGGCATGGCCACCGGCGAGGAACGACATGATCTGGACGGTGACCCGCGGGAGTTGGCAGATCTCCATCAGATGCAGGAGCTGGGCGCGCATGGTGGCGATGCCGCCCACCGGGCGACGGAGCGCCGCCTCATCGATCACAGCCCACAGCTGGGGCCCCCGCTGCCGGTGCAGGACCTGCTGGCGCTTCATCCGTAGCGTGACCCGCCGCTCGATCTCCTCAACGGAAGCGCTCGGGTGGGTGAGCCGGACGGCGGCGCGAGCATAGTCGGACGTCTGCAGGAGACCCGGAACCACTTGGGGCTCGAAGCAGCGTATGAGGCTCGCTGCCTGTTCAGCCCCCAGGTAGGCCTGCATCCAGGCGGGCACCACGTCGCTGTACGGCTGCCACCAGCCCGCCGTGTTGGACTGTTCGGCCAGAGCCAGCAGAGTGGCACGTTCGGCCTCGCCCGTGACTCCGTAGAGAGTGAGCAGATCGGCCACGTCCCGCATCTTGAACCCGTGACGACCCCACTCCAGCCGGCTGATCTTCGACTGGGACGCGCGGATCGCCTCGCCCGCGGTCTCACGGGAGATGTTCCGCTCCTCCCGCAACCGGCGCAGCCGTGCGCCCAGCACCATGCGCGGCACCGTGGGCCCCGCCGACCGGGCGTCCAGGACGCCGCTGACGGGCGGGGTACGCACGACCTCTGTGGCGCCCATGGGCCTTCTCCCTGGCGGTGAAATCAGCTCTGAACGCATCCGAACACTGCGGCTCGTCATACTAGTTGACTGAGTACACCAGAGCGGACGCTGATATTCCACGAGGCGAACCACCCTTCCCCATCCCCGGCGAGGGAGAAGGGGGTCTCCCCGAAGCGCCACGCTCCGCGAGACATCCGGCCGCCCGCTCGCCCGTCCAACGGCTCGCCCGTCCACGACGCCCGCACCGTGATCACCGGCTCGACACCCGCGTCGTAGCCCAGCCGCGTGGAACCGTGACGGCCGCCCGGCAGAGGTGGTAATCCGACGGCGTACGCCCTACAAGTACAAGCCGGTCGAGTCCTCGGAACCCTCGAAACGGTCCGCGGCCACCGCATGCAGATCCCGCTCGCGCATCAGCACGTACGCGGTCCCGCGCACCTCGACCTCGGCGCGGTCCTCGGGGTCGTACAGGACACGATCGCCCGGCTCCACCGTCCGTACGTTCTGCCCGACCGCGACGACATCCGCCCACGCCAGGCGCCGGCCGACGGCCGCCGTCGCGGGGATCAGGATGCCGCCGCCGGAACGCCGCTCGCCCTCGGCGGCGTCCTGCCGCACCAGCACACGGTCGTGCAGCATGCGGATGGGCAACTTGTCGTCAGGGTGGGTGCTCTTGTCCCGGTTGGCGCTCACTCCCCGAACCTACCTGCCCTCGACCCGTCCGTACGCCGCCGGGTCAGCGCTTGCGCCGACGCGAGCCGACGGCGATCAGCCCGACGATCCCGACCACGACAAGGGCCACCGGCACGATGCGTTCGAGCCTCGGCGCGCCCTCCTCGCTGACGAACTGCCCCTTCACATCACTGACGACCCGGTTGACGCCGACGTACGCGCGCCCCAGCGTGTGATCGATATTGGAGGCGACCTTCGCCTTCGCGTCCCCGACGATGGTCTTCGGGTGCACGCGCACACCGATCTCGTCGAGCGTCTCCGCGAGGGTTTCGCGGCGGCGCTCGATGTCCGCCTCGATCTGCGCCGGAGTCCTGGTATCCGACGTGTCCGACGTGTCCGGCACCGCGCTGCCTCCCGTGGTGGTGTTCTGGCCCTTTGCTCCCGACAGTCTGTCAGCTCGGGCGGCGCCGCACCCCTCGGCACCCCCATTACGCTCGTTCTGTAGTCCGTCACCCATATCCACCCACCCCCCGGCCACGTGAGGTACCCGATGAGCGAGCGACTCCAGCCCGGCGACACCGCCCCCGCCTTCACCCTGCCCGACGCCGACGGCAACGAGGTCTCCCTCGCCGACCACAAGGGCCGCAAGGTCATCGTCTACTTCTACCCGGCCGCCCTGACCCCCGGCTGCACCAAGCAGGCCTGTGACTTCACCGACAACCTCGACGTCCTGGCAACCGCCGGCTACGACGTCATCGGCGTCTCCCCCGACAAGCCCGAAAAGCTCGCCAAGTTCCGCGAGAAGGAGAACCTGAAGGTGACCCTCGTCGGCGACCCGGACACCAAGGTCATCGAGTCGTACGGCGCCTACGGCGAGAAGAAGAACTACGGCAAGACCTACGTCGGCGTCATCCGCTCCACGGTCGTCGTAGACGAGGAGGGCAAGATCGAACACGCCTTCTACAACGTCAAGGCCACGGGCCACGTAGCGAAGATCATCAAGGACCTGGGGATCTGAGGTCACTGTCGCTTCAGGAACGGCCCGTACCGGAGCGATCCGATTACGGGCCGTTTTACGTTTCGGGCGTGACTGTCCGATAAACGGTTCGTTACTCCGTACGAGGTCACGAACGTGTGGCCGGAACGGAGGGGAATCATGCCGGTCAGCCCGTACACCAGGGAGCGCCTGGAGGAGGCGGCGAGCTCGTCGCGGACGTTGTCGGAGGCGTTGGGGAAGTTGGGGGTGGATCCGAAGAGCTGGAAGCGGCGGTACATCTCCGATCGGATGAAGAAGCTGGGGGTCAACGTCTCGCACTTCGAGCGCGAGGGCGCCAAGTGGACGAGGGAGATCCTTGAGCCGGTGGTCGCAGCGTCGACCAGCGTCAACGAGGTTCTACGGCGGCTCGGGCTCGACGTCGTCGGCGGACACCATACGAACATCTCCCGCCGCATCAAGGCCTACTGCATCGACACTTCGCACTTCACACCAGTGGTCCGCACGGAGCGGCAGCGGTGTAACCAGCGGCGCCGAACTGCCGAAGAGATCCTCACCGAGGACACGTCGGCCCACGCCAGGCGGGTCCCAAGCAGCCGTCTGAAGCGGGCGATTGGCGAACTGGGCGTAGAGGAGCGCTGCGCTCTGTGCGGGATCGAAGGGGTGTGGCTCGGGGAGCCGCTCCCCTTGGAGGTCGACCACGTCGACGGCAACTGGCGGAACAATCGCGTCGAAAACCTGAGGCTCCTTTGCCCCAACTGCCACTCGACGACAGACAGCTACCGAGGGCGCGGCAAGGGGCGCGCCTCGTGACCAGTGGCGTGCAGTACACACGCGAGCGCCTGACCGAGGCAGCAGCTCGGTGTTCCGACCTCGACGAGGTCATTGCCTTCTTCGGCACCCGGCCATACGGCTACCTCCGCAAGTACCTCGCCCAGCGATTCGCCCACTTCGGCATCGACATCTCGCACTTCGGCCCTTGTGGCAGGTCCACACGACCCACACACGACGAGCTACGGGCTGCCGTCGCCGAGTCCGCCTCCTTTGCCGAGGTACTGCGCAACCTGGGCCGCACGGACAACGCTGCGCAGCGACAGAAGCTGCGCAAGTGGATCGCCGACGATCACCTCACGACGGCACACTTCCTGGGACAGGCACACCAACGAGGAAGGCGGGCCCCTAACGCCAAGCGCCCCGAGGATGTTCTGGTGCAGCACAGCGGCAAGCACCGGACGACGACAATGCGCCTCCGTCGAGCGCTCAACGAGGTCGGCGTAGTCGAAGAGTGCACCATGTGCGGCACTGGCCCGAAATGGCTCGGCAAGTCCATGACCCTCGAGGTCGACCACATCAACGGCGATTGGAGCGACGACCGGCGCGAGAACCTGCGGTTGCTGTGCCCCAACTGTCACGCGATCACCAGTACCTGGTGCAGGGGAGGTAGTCGGAGCCGGGAAACGGCGTGACACAAACCCCCGCGCACCTGCAGCCGCCTGCCCGGTACCATGACGAACGGCTAGCGGCGGTGGTGCAACTGGCGACACAGCAGACTTAGGATCTGTGGCCCGTGAAACGGCTTGAGGGTTCGAATCCCTTCCGCCGCACTGGAAACGGCCTGCGAATCGAAGGATTCGCAGGCCGTTCCCGTGTCCGCCCTCAGCCCAGCAACTCCCGAACCACCGGCACCAACCCCCGGAACGCCTTCCCCCGATGGCTGATCGCGTTCTTCTCCTCGGCCGAGAGTTCCGCGCAGGTCCGCGTCTCTCCCTCCGGCTGCAGGATCGGGTCGTAGCCGAAGCCGTTCGCGCCGGCGGGAGCGTGCCGCAGCACCCCCCGCAGCTGCCCCTCGACCACCCGTTCCGTGCCGTCCGGCAGGGCGAGCGCCGCCGCGCACGCGAAGTGGGCACCCCGGTGTTCGTCCGGGATGTCGCCGAGCTGGGCCAGGAGCAGGGCCAGGTTCGCGGCGTCGTCGCCGTGCCGGCCCGCCCAGCGGGCGGAGAAGATGCCGGGGGCGCCGCCGAGGACGTCGACGCAGAGGCCGGAGTCGTCGGCGACGGCGGGGAGGCCGGTGGCCTGGGCGAGGGCGTGGGCCTTCAGCAGGGCGTTCTCGGCGAAGGTGACGCCGGTTTCCTTGACGTCGGGGATGTCGGGGTAGGCGTCCGCGCCGACGAGGTCGTGGGTGAGACCTGCGTCGGCGAGGATCGCCTTCAGCTCGGTGACTTTTCCGGCGTTGCGGGTGGCGAGGATCAGGCGGGTCATGGCGTCCAGTATCCCGGGTCTCCCGGGCGTTCAGAGATCGCTGGGATCCCGGGACTCCCCCGCGCCCCCCGATATCCCGGCCGACCCCGCCACCCCTCCCCTACGGAGTTACGACGTGCAGACCTTCGTCAGTTCGCCGGCCGCGTCCGTGACGGGGCTGACGTCCGGGGTCTCGTCGCCGTTCTGGACGGCCGTGCGGACGTTGTCCACGGCCGTGTTCAGGTCGTCGACCGCCTTGTTGACGTCGGCGTTGTCGGTCTTGTCGCTGATCTCGTCGAGGTTCTTGTCGATCGCGTCGAGGGATTCCTCGGTCTGCGTGGGGTCGTTCGCCGCGTTCTCGACGGCTTGTTGGAGGTCGGTGACGCTGTCGGCGATGGCGTCGGCGGTCTGGACGCAGTCCAGTGCCTTGTTGACGGCGTCGCAGCCGGTGGTGAGTCCGGCGGTCAGCGCCACCGCTGCCACGGTGGCGGCGATGGCGGTGGTACGGCTCCCGCGTCGGCGTCGTCGGCTCGCGGCCATGGTTGTGTTCCTCCCCTGGGCAGGCCGTGGTGGCCCCCCGTTGCTGTGCCGGTCGTACCGCGGTGGCCGGGCGTACCGCGGTGTGCCGTACGCCCGTACCCCTTGTGACGCGAGGTCGGGTGGCGCGGTTGCCCGGTCCGACCGCACCTGTTGGTGCGCCCTTTACTTTTCCAGGACCGTATCAAGTGCCTTGCGTTGGAAGGCGGCCAGCTCGGTGCAGCCGGAAACGGCCAGGTCTAGAAGGGAGTTGAGCTCGTCGCGGTCGAAGGGCTCGGCCTCGGCGGTGCCTTGGACCTCGACGAAGCGGCCGTCGCCGGTGCAGACGACGTTCATGTCGGTGTCGGCCCGCACGTCTTCCTCGTAGCAGAGGTCGAGGAGCGGGATGCCGCCGACGATGCCGACGGAGACCGCGGACACGGTGCCGGTGAGGGGCTGGCGGCCGGCCTTGATGAGCTTCTTGCCCTGGGCCCAGGTGACGGCGTCGGCGAGGGCGACGTATGCGCCGGTGATGGCGGCGGTGCGGGTGCCTCCGTCGGCCTGGAGGACGTCGCAGTCGAGGACGATGGTGTTCTCGCCGAGGGCCTTGTAGTCGATGACGGCGCGCAGGGAGCGGCCGATGAGGCGGGAGATCTCGTGGGTGCGGCCGCCGATCCTGCCGCGGACGGACTCGCGGTCGCCGCGGGTGTTGGTGGCCCGCGGGAGCATCGAGTACTCGGCGGTGACCCAGCCTTCTCCGCTGCCCTTGCGCCAGCGTGGGACGCCTTCGGTGACGGAGGCGGTGCAGAAGACCTTGGTGTCGCCGAAGGAGACGAGGACGGAGCCCTCGGCGTGCTTGCTCCAGCCACGCTGGATGGTGATGGGGCGCAGCTGTTCGGGGGTGCGGCCGTCGATACGAGACATGGCGATGAGCCTAGCCGTATACGGGTGAGGGGCTGCCGCCGGTTACGGAAGCAGCCCCTCAGGTGTGAGCCGCGCGGGCTCAGTAAGCGTGGTGGTTCACATCATGTCTTCGATGTCCGCCGCGATCGGGTCGGCGTCGGTGCCGATGACGACCTGGATGGCGGTGCCCATCTTGACGACGCCGTGGGCGCCGGCGGCCTTCAGGGCGGCTTCGTCGACCTTGCTCGGGTCGATGACCTCGGTGCGGAGGCGGGTGATGCAGCCTTCGACCTCTTCGATGTTCTCGATGCCGCCGAGCCCGGCGACGATCTTCTCAGCCTTGGTGGCCATGTCCTACTCCCTGATCCGAACCGCTTTGTCGCAGTAACCCACAGTTGGCCCATCTTCGCGAGCGGTCATGTCATGGGTGCCGAATCATGGCGTTCACGACAGCGCGACCGTTCAGGGACTGGTCTACACCAGTCGGCGAACGGGCGCCAAGCCCGGTTCCGTCCGGAGGACGCCGATGAGTGCCAGCAGTGCCGCCGCACCCGCGCGCACGCCTTGGAGCAATCTGTTCCAGGGTCTGCAGAAGATGGGCCGGAGTCTTCAGCTTCCCATTGCCGTACTGCCGGCGGCGGGCATTCTCAACCGGCTGGGCCAGCCGGACGTGTTCGGTGACGAGGGTCTCGGTTGGACGAACGTCTCCAAGGTGATGGCGGGCGCCGGTGGCGCGCTGCTCGACGGCTCGCTGGGGCTGCCGTTGCTGTTCTGTGTGGGCGTGGCCATCGGGATGGCGAAGAAGTCGGACGGGTCGACCGCGTTGGCTGCGGTCGCGGGGTTTCTCGTCTACTACAACGTGTTGCGGCAGTTCCCGATCGACTGCGCGAGCGGGGCGCAGAAGGTGGCGGCCGGCTGCCAGGCGTCGGACGGCACGGTGACCGCTTTCTCGTACCAGAATCCGGGGGTCTTCGGCGGCATCGTCATCGGGTTGCTGTCGGCGTACTTCTGGCAGCGTTTCCACCGTACGAAGCTGGTGGACTGGCTCGGCTTCTTCAACGGGCGTCGGCTTGTGCCGATCATCATGTCGTTCGTGGCGATCGCTTTCGCGGCGCTGTGTCTGTGGGTGTGGCCGCCGATCGGTGACGGTCTGGAGAACTTCAGCGACTGGCTGGTCGGGCTCGGCGCGTGGGGTGCCGGTCTGTTCGGTATCGCGAACCGTGCGCTGCTGGTGATCGGTCTGCACCAGTTCCTGAACGTGCCCATCTGGTTCCAGTTCGGCACGTACACCAAGCCGGACGGGACGGTGGTGCACGGTGACATCAACATGTTCCTGGCGGGCGATCCGAACGCGGGGCAGTTCACGTCGGGCTTCTTCCCCATCATGATGTTCGCGCTGCCGGCGGCCTGTCTGGCCATGACGCACTGTGCAAAGCCGCATCGCCGCAAGGAGGTTGGCGGTCTGATGCTGTCGGTCGCGCTGACCTCGTTCGTCACGGGCATCACCGAACCGATCGAGTACTCCTTCTTGTTCATCGCGCCGCTGCTGTACGTGGTGCACGCGCTGCTCACCGGTGTCTCGATGGCGGTGACGTGGGGGCTTGGGGTGCATGACGGTTTCAGTTTCTCGGCGGGTCTGATCGACTACGTCATCAACTGGAACCTGGCGACCAGGCCTTGGGCGATCATCCCGATCGGGTTGTGCTTCGCCGTCGTGTACTACGTGATCTTCCGTTTCGCGATCACCAAGTTCGACCTGAAGACTCCGGGACGGGAGCCGGACGAGGAGCGCGAGGACACCACCAAGGCATGATCCTTTACCACACCTGCGCGTAGATCTTCCCTGCTCAAGGGCCTCCGGACCTCCTGGTCCGGGGGCCCTTCGTCATGAATACGAACGCTTACGACCGGTTCTTCCGCTATGGCCCAGGCCACAAAATTGGCGGGTTCCTTATCCCACCTTCACCGTGCTAAAACAGGTCTACACCAGCAAGTGGTGTAGACCACGTGAAGCTGCCTATCACCCGTTTCACCCCCGTTTCCCCCCTTCTCGTCCCCCCGGCAGCTCCGGTACATGGAGGAACTATGAGCACCGCCAGCACAACGGCGGCACCCGCGAAGAAGCGGGGATCCGGTCTGATCCAGGGCCTTCAAAAAGTCGGCCGCAGTCTCCAGCTTCCGATCGCCGTGCTGCCGGCGGCGGGCATCCTGCTTCGGTTCGGGCAGGACGACATCCACGACAAACTCCATTTCCCTGACAAGTTGACTGCGGTCTTCGCCACCGCCGGTGGCGCGATCTTCGACAACCTGCCGCTGCTCTTCTGTATCGGTGTGGCGATCGGCTTCGCCAAGAAGGCCGACGGCTCCACGGCCCTCGCCGCCCTCGTCGGCTTCCTGGTCTACAGCAATGTGCTGAAGGCCTTCCCGGTCACCGAGGTCAAGATCCAGGCCGGCGAGGACATAGCAGCGACGTACAACAACCCCGGTGTCCTCGGCGGCATCCTCATGGGTCTGCTGTCGGCCGTGCTGTGGCAGAGGTTCCACCGCACCAGGCTGGTCGACTGGCTCGGCTTCTTCAACGGCCGCCGCCTCGTCCCGATCATCATGGCCTTCGTGGGCACCGCGATGGGTGTCGTCTTCGGTCTGGTCTGGGAGCCGGTCGGCGAGGTCATCTCCAACTTCGGCGAGTGGATGACCGGCCTGGGCTCGCTGGGTGCGGGCCTGTTCGGTCTGATCAACCGCGCGCTGATCCCGGTCGGCATGCACCAGTTCGTGAACTCCGTCGCCTGGTTCCAGATCGGCGACTTCACCAACCCCGCCACCGGCGAGGTCGTGCACGGCGACCTGACCCGCTTCTTCGCGGGTGACCCGACCGCCGGCCAGTTCATGTCCGGCTTCTTCCCGATCATGATGTTCGGCCTGCCTGCCGCCGCGCTGGCGATCGCCCACACCGCCCGTCCGGAGCGCCGCAAGGCCGTCCTCGGCATGATGATCTCGCTCGCCCTGACCTCGTTCGTCACCGGCATCACCGAGCCGATCGAGTTCTCCTTCATGTTCATCGCGCCCGTCCTGTACGGGATCCACGCGGTGCTCACCGCCATCTCGATGGCGGTCACCTGGGCGCTCGGCGTGCACGACGGCTTCACCTTCTCCGCGGGCTTCATCGACTACGCGCTGAACTGGAACCTGGCCACCAAGCCGTGGCTGATCATCCCGATCGGCCTGGTCTTCGCGGTGATCTACTACGTCGTCTTCCGCTTCGCGATCGTCAAGTTCAACCTCCCCACCCCGGGCCGCGAGCCCGAGGAGGAGGTCGAGGACCTCACCAAGGCGTGAGCCTCGCTCGTAGGGAATAAGCCCGTACGGCATGACGAGGGCCCCGGAACCGATTCGGTTCCGGGGCCTTCGCGTACGCAGGATCGCTCAGATCTCGTACGACATCCTGGGCGCCGCCAGCTCCACCGGCCCGCCGTACACCGCGCGGGCGTCCGCCAGGTTGATCCGGGGGTCCGTCCACGGCGGGATGTGGGTGAGGACGAGCTTGCGGGCGCCGGCGCGGGTGGCGGTTTCGCCTGCCTCGCGGCCGTTGAGGTGGAGGTCGGGGATGTTCTCCTTGCCGTGCGTGAACGCGGCCTCGCAGAGGAACAGGTCGCTGTCGCGGGCGAGTTCGTCGAGGGACTCGCTCACGCCCGTGTCCCCGGAGTAGGTCAGGGCGCGTCCGCCGTGCTCCACGCGGATGCCGTACGCCTCCACGGGGTGGCGCACCCGGTCCGTGTGCAGGGTGAACGGGCCGACCTCGAAGGTGCCCGGCTTGACCGTGTGGAAGTCGAACACCTCGCTCATCGACGAGGCCGTGGGCGTGTCCGCGTAGGCGGTGGTCAGGCGGTGCTCCGTGCCCTCGGGTCCGTAGACGGGGATGGGGCCGGCGCGGCCGCCGTCGTGGCGGTAGTAGCGCGCGACGAAGTACGCGCACATGTCGATGCAGTGGTCGGCGTGCAGATGGCTGAGGAAGATCGCGTCGAGGTCGTAAAGACCGCAGTGGCGCTGCAGCTCGCCAAGGGCACCGTTGCCCATGTCGAGAAGCAGCCGGAAGCCGTCGGCCTCTACGAGGTAGCTCGAACAGGCCGATTCCGCGGACGGGAACGACCCCGAGCAGCCGACGACGGTGAGCTTCATATGAGCTGGAACCTCCGCGCTGACAGGAAGTGCAGGGAGCGGACGCGGTGAGCGGATCCTCAGCGCGGGCACTCGGAGCAGATACGGGAAACGGGGGTCGTGCGGTCCGTCGAGCGTAAGGCGCAAAAGGGCCGGTCGCTCCTCCGCCAGGGGCCGTTGTGGGCGAACTCACCTGTGTTGTCACCGGTTCGGATGGACCGGGAGCGGGGGCCGGGAGCGGGGGCCGGGCGGGCGGGCCCGGGCCGGGCAGGGGGCGGCTGACGGTACGCACCGGTACCTTCGTTGCTATGGACACGTCCTGGTGGCTCGCGCTGGCGGCCGTGGTGCTGCTCGCGGTGGTCGCGACGCTCGTGGACGGCTGGGGACGAGGGCGTCGGCCGTCCCGTCGCACGCGGCCGCCCGGGCGGCCGACCGGGCCCCGGCGGGGCCGGGTGCCGCGGCCTCGGGCGGCGGAGATCTGGTGGGCGGACGTTCCCTACGAGGACGGGCCGGGGGGCAAGGACCGGCCGTGTCTCGTGCTGGGCGTGCGGGGCAAGGTGGTCACCGTCGCGAAGATCACCAGCAAGTACCACGACGAGCGGGCCGGGGTGATTCCGCTGCCGCCCGGCGCGGTGGGCGATGCCCGGGGGCGGGCGAGCTTCCTGGAGACGGATGAGCTGCGCGAGGTCCCGGTGTGGAACTTCCGGCGGCGGGTCGGGGTGGTGGATCCGGTGCTGTGGGATCAGGTGAGGTATCTGGCGGGCTGAGGCTGCGGGGGTTTCGCCCCCTCCGCCCCTGCCCGTCCCTTGTTCCTGGGGGCTACCGCCCCCAGACCCCCCAATCGCGCTGAACGCGCTCGTCCTCAAACGCCGGACGGGCTGAAATACCTACGCCCACAGCTGCCCCTGCAACGTCTCGATCGCTTCCTCGGTGGTCGCGGCCGTGTAGACCCCCGTCGACAGGTACTTCCAGCCCCCGTCGGCGACGACGAACACGATGTCGGCGGTCTCGCCCGCGGCGAGGGCCTTCCTGCCGACCCCGATCGCGGCGTGCAGCGCGGCCCCTGTGGAGACGCCCGCGAAGATGCCCTCCTGCTGGAGCAGTTCCCGGGTGCGGGTGACCGCGTCGGCGGAGCCCACCGAGAAGCGGGTGGTGAGGACGGAGGCGTCGTACAGCTCGGGTACGAAACCCTCGTCGAGGTTGCGCAGCCCGTACACGAGGTCGTCGTAGCGCGGCTCGGCGGCGACGATCTTCACGTCCGGCTTGTGCTCGCGCAGGAAGCGGCCGACGCCCATGAGGGTGCCCGTGGTGCCGAGGCCCGCCACGAAGTGGGTGACGGAGGGGAGGTCGGCGAGGATCTCCGGGCCGGTGGTGGCGTAGTGGGCGCCGGCGTTGTCGGGGTTGCCGTACTGGTAGAGCATCACCCAGTCCGGGTGCTCGGCGGCGAGTTCCTTGGCGACGCGTACGGCGGTGTTGGAGCCGCCGGCGGCGGGCGAGGGGATGATCTCCGCGCCCCACATGGCGAGCAGCTCGCGCCGTTCCTGCGAGGTGTTCTCGGGCATGACGCAGACCATGCGGTAGCCCTTGAGCTTCGCGGCCATGGCGAGCGAGATGCCCGTGTTGCCGGACGTCGGCTCCAGGATCGTGCAGCCGGGCGTCAAGCGGCCGTCCTTCTCCGCCTGTTCGACCATGTGCAGTGCCGGACGGTCCTTGACCGAGCCGGTCGGATTGCGGTCCTCCAGCTTGGCCCAGATACGCACGTCCGGGGACGGCGAGAGCCGCGGCAGGCGCACCAGAGGGGTGTTGCCCACCGCGGCGAGCGGGGAGTCGTAACGCATCAGTGATCAGAGCCCGATCAGACCATGCCGCCGGCGACGGCCGGCAGGATCGTCACGTTGTCGCCGTCGGTCAGCTTGGTGTTGATGCCTTCGAGGAAGCGGACGTCCTCGTCGTTCAGGTAGACGTTGACGAAGCGGCGCAGTTCGCCGCCGTCCACGATGCGGGCCTGGATGCCCGTGTGCCGGGTGTCGAGGTCGGCGAACAGCTCGGCGAGGGTGTCCCCGCCGCCCTCGACGGCCTTCTGGCCGTCGGTGTAGGTGCGGAGGATGGTGGGGATGCGGACCTCGATGGCCATGGTTGCGGGCTCCTGTCGGGAGGAAAGTCAGGTCGGTGGGCGCGCGGCAGCGCGGTGGATCAGGGTGTACGCCGGTTTGCGGAGCCGCGGCTCACGGCCGTACGGCGGCGGCAGGGGTCAGCGCGTACAGATGGCGCTCTGCAGCCGGCACAGGTCGACGTGCAGCCGCGCCACGAGCAGCATGCCCGGCGTCTTGTCGCTCACGTCGTGGGAAACCATGGGGTCATCGTATCGATTCCCGGTCCGGGTCCCGGAATGTGATCTCAGATGCTGGATGAATTCTGATCGACATGCGGGACCGGGTGCGCTGTACGGGACTCAGTACGCCTCCACCACCTTGATCTCCTCCTCCGTCACCACGCCTTCGACGATCCGGTAGGAGCGGAACTGGAAGGGCCCGGCGTCGTCCGAGTCGGCCGTGGAGATCAGTACGTAGTGCGCGCCCGGTTCGTTGGCGTACGCGATGTCGGTGCGGGAGGGGTATGCCTCGGTCGCCGTGTGCGAGTGGTAGATGACGACGGGCTCCTCGTCGCGGTCGTCCAGCTCGCGGTACAGCTTGAGGAGGTCGCCGGAGTCGAACTCGTAGAACGTGGGTGAGCGGGCCGCGTTGAGCATCGGGACGAACCGCTCGGGGCGGTCGGTGCCCTCCGGGCCGGCGACGACGCCGCATGCCTCGTCGGGGTGGTCCTGGCGCGCGTGCTCGACGATCTGGTCGAACAGCGCCTGGGTGATGGTCAGCATCTGGCCAGGATAAGCAGAAGGCCGCCCCGTACCGAAGCGTGGTACGGGGCGGCCCACATGGTGAACGGGCGGGGTCAGCCGGTCTTCTCGAGGTCCGGCTCGCGGCGCTCGGCGACCTGCGGGTTCCGCACCTTGAGGATGGCCCAGCCGATGCCCAGGGCGGCGGCCCAGATTGCCATCACGTACAGGCAGACGCGGGAGTCGGCGTCGTACGCGATCAGGCAGGTGACGAAGAGCAGGAAGACGACCGCGACCCAGCTGAACTTCGCGCCGCCAGGGGCCGGGAAGGCGGAGGCGGGCAGGCGCCCGGCGTCGACCGCGCGGCGGTACCGGATGTGGCTGATCAGGATCATCAGCCAGGTCCAGATGCCGGCCGCGGTGGCCACCGAGACGACGTAGCCGAAGGCCTTCTCCGGGACGACGTAGTTCAGGACCACGCCGATGCCCATGAAGAGCACGGAGACGGTGATGCCGAACGCCGGGGCCTTGGTCGAGGAGAGCTTGCTGAAGATCTTCGGGGCTTCGCCGTTGTCGGCCAGGGTGCGCAGCATGCGGCCGGTGGAGTACATGCCCGAGTTGCAGGAGGAGAGGGCGGCGGTGAGGACCACGAAGTTGACGATTCCCGCACCCGCCGGGATGCCGATCTGCGCGAAGGCCTCCACGAAGGGGCTGATCCCCGGGGCGAACTCCGTCCACTTCACGACACAGAGGATGACGGTGAGGGCGCCGACATAGAAGAGCGCGATGCGCCAGGGCAGGGTGTTGATCGCCTTGGGCAGGGTCTTCTCGGGGTTCTCGGACTCGCCCGCGGTGACGCCGACCAGCTCGACCGCCAGGTAGGCGAACATGACGCCCTGCAGGGTCATCAGGGAGGAGCCGATGCCCTTGGGGAAGAAGCCGTCGAACGCCCAGAGGTTGGAGACGGCGGCCGTGTCACCGGCGGCGCTGAAGCCGAAGGTGAGGACGCCGAGGCCGATCACGATCATGCCGATGAGCGCGGTGACCTTGACCATCGAGAACCAGAACTCGATCTCGCCGAAGAGCTTCACCGAGATCAGGTTGGCCACGAAGAGGACGATCAGGAAGACCAGGGCTGTCACCCATCGCGGTACCGACGGGAACCAGTAGTGGACGTAGATCGCGGCGGCGGTGAGTTCCGCCATGCCGGTGACGACCCACATCAGCCAGTACGTCCAGCCGGTGAAGAAGCCGAAGAACGGGCCGAGGAACTCGCGGGAGTACTCCGCGAAGGAGCCCGACACCGGGCGGTAGAGCAGCAGTTCGCCGAGCGCCCGCATGATGAAGAAGATGATCACGCCGGCGAGGGCGTACATGAGGATGAGGCTGGGGCCGGCCTTGGCGATGTTCGCCCCGGCGCCCAGGAAGAGGCCGACGCCGATGGCGCCGCCGATCGCGATCATCTGGACCTGGCGGCTGCCGAGCCCGCGCTCGTACCCCTCTTCGGGGGCGTCGCCGCCCACGGCCTCACTGCCGGCACGCGGCTCGTCGGTCTGGTCGACCTGCGACGAGGTCATGTGTGGTGCGCCTTTCTCCATGCCGGTCCGGGCCAGTGGACTGGCCTCGGATCGGGTTCCGATCCCCCCGGATACGTGGAGCTGTGCCTGGCCGGCGATCCGCCGGCTCGGTGGCGCACCCGACCGGACCTGGGTGGTGTCCTGTCGGGCGGTCGTGAAGATTTATCACGGCCGCAATGTCGATCGACGGGGGGTCGTGTTGCGCACGCCACAGAAAGACCCGGACAAACGACGAACCGCGCCCCATAGGGCGCGGTCATGGTGACGTGATCGTTATTCGGATTTGAGCGTCTCCTGAGCGAACTCGGACACCGTCGTGGATCAGGGCATCAGGGCTTCGACGAGCGTCTCCTGGAGGCCGCCCAGCCACAGGTACGCCATCACCATCGGCTTGCGCGGGTCCTCGTCCGGCAGTCGGTAGAGGAGGTCGGTGTCCTCCTCGTCGACGACGTCGAGCCGGGAGCCGATCGCCAGGCGCAGGTCGTTGAGGGCGCGCAGCCACTGCTCGGCCTCGTCGGCGGACAGCTTGACGACCGCCCCGCCGTCGCCGGACGACACCGCGTCCAGCGAGCGGATCACCGTGAGCGCGTTCTCACGCTTGCCCGCGCGCAGGTCGTTCTCGGTGAAGCGGCGGAACTCCGAGGAGTAGGCGCGCTGTTCCTCGGCCTGCTCGGGTGAGTGGGCCTCGACGTCGGGGCCGCTGTACGCGTCGGGGAAGAGGCGTTGCAGCACGGGGTCGGAGGGCGGCTCGCTGGGGCCCTCCGCGAACAGTTCGGCGAGCGGGTCGTCGGGGGCGTTCTCGGCGGGCCCGGGACCGATGAGCTCCAGGAGCTGGACGGCGAGGGAGCGGATGATGGAGATCTCGACCTCGTCGAGCGCGACGGCCGCGCCGCCGCCGGGAATCGGTTCGAAGTGTCCTGGCATCAGGTTGTGTCGCTACTTCCGGTCCTGCTCGCGGTTTCCAGGGCTCGGGCTATTTCCGGTCCTGCTGAAGGGTGGCCCACAGACCGTAGCCGTGCATGGCCTGTACGTCGCGCTCCATCTCCTCGCGGGTTCCGCTGGAGACGACCGCCCGGCCCTTGTGGTGGACGTCCATCATGAGCTTGGTGGCCTTGTCCTTGGTGTAGCCGAAGTACGTCTGGAAGACATACGTCACGTAGCTCATGAGGTTGACCGGGTCGTTGTGGACGATCGTCAGCCAGGGAACATCCGGCTCGGGTACGGCGAAGACCTCCTCCGCCGACTCGGTCTTCTCGGTCTCTAGGGGTGCGGGAGCCGTCACACGGCCCATGCTGCCACCAGAGGGGGGTCCTCGCACAAACGGACCACGCAACGCCGGTTTCCCGCAATCCCGAAACGCCGGTGTCCCACAACCCGAACCCACAAATCGTCAGAGTGACGAGATGGGGGTACTATCCGGTCCTATGCAGCATCCCCCGGGGGACAACCCCCGGACCCCCGGCCGAGGCTGGGGCATTCGGAGCGACATCGCGAGGAGAACACAGTGAACCCAGCGGACCTTGGGCTGCCGGTGGACGTTCCCTCTACGGCGCTCTTCACCGACCAGTACGAGCTGACGATGCTGCAGGCCGCCCTGGCGGCGGGGACGGCCGAGCGGCGCTCGGTCTTCGAGGTCTTCACCCGGAGGCTGCCCGAGGGGCGGCGCTATGGGGTGGTGGCCGGAACCGGGCGCGTTCTGGACGCCGTCGAGAACTTCCGTTTCGACGCGGACGTCCTCGGTTTTCTGCGCGAGCACAACATCGTGGACGAGCCGACCCTGGACTGGCTCGCCTCCTACCGCTTCGGCGGCGACATCTGGGGCTACCCGGAGGGCGAGGTGTACTTCCCGGGCTCACCGGTCCTGCGGGTGGAGGGCTCGTTCGCCGAGTGCGTGCTCCTGGAGACCGTGATCCTGTCCATCCTCAACCACGACTCGGCGATCGCCGCGGCCGCCTCCCGGATGGCCTCGGCCGCGGGCGGGCGCCCGCTGATCGAGATGGGCGCCCGGCGCACCCACGAGCTGGCCGCCGTGGCCGCCGCGCGGGCCGCGTACGTCGGGGGCTTCACGACCACCTCCGATCTGGCCGCCGGTTTCCGCTACGGCATCCCGACCGTGGGGACGTCCGCGCACGCCTTCACCCTGCTCCACGACCACGAGCGGGACGCCTTCCAGGCCCAGGTGAACTCGCTCGGCCGGGGCACCACGCTGCTCGTGGACACGTACGACGTCGCGGAGGCGGTCCGGATGGCCGTCGAGGTCGCCGGGCCCGAGCTCGGCGCCGTCCGCATCGACTCGGGCGACCTCCTCCTGGTCGCGCACCGGGTGCGCCAGCAGCTGGACGAGCTGGGCGCGACCGGCACGCGGATCATCGTGACCTCCGACCTGGACGAGTACGCGATCGCCTCGCTGGCCGCGGCGCCCGTGGACGCGTACGGCGTCGGCACCCAGCTGGTGACCGGATCCGGCCATCCGACCTGCTCCATGGTGTACAAGCTGGTCGCCCGCGCCGAGTCGGCGGACCCGCGGGATCCGCTGGAGGCGGTGGCCAAGAAGTCCTTGGGCGGCAAGACCTCCATCGGCGGGCGCAAGTGGGCCGCGCGGCGCCTGGACGAGCACGGGATCGCCGAGGCCGAGGTGATCGGCGTCGGCCCGGTGCCCGCCGAGCTGGCCGACCGGCAGCTCCTGGTCGAGCTGGTCAAGGGCGGTCAGGTCATCGCCCGCGAGCCTCTGGACGTCGTACGGGAACGGCACTCGGCGGCCCGCGCCAACCTGCCGCTGTCGGCGACCCAGCTCTCGCGCGGGGAGGCGGTCATCCCCACCGAGTACGTCTGACGTACGCCGTACGGCCATGGGGCGGGCGCATGAACAGGCAGTGAGCGGGAAGGCAACGGCCACGCCCTCTGCACACCGCACAAGCGCCCCCTCCACACCCCCGGAGGCACGGCGCAGCAGCCGAATGCACCCTCCCGGAGTGCACTCGAAGTCTCTAGGCTCGGTAACTCACAGGCCGGGCCCCCTTTACCGACGCCTTTCCGACGCCTTTCCGACGCCACCGATCGCCCGCCGAGCCGAAGGACACCGACCATGCGCCGCGCCTTGATCGTCGTAGACGTGCAGAACGACTTCTGCGAGGGGGGCAGCCTCGCGGTGGCGGGGGGTGCCGACGTGGCCGCCGCCATCACGGAGCTGATCGGGCAGGCACCCGCCGGCTACCGCCATGTCGTGGCGACCCGCGACCACCACATCGCCCCCGGTGGCCACTTCGCCGACAACCCGGACTACGTCCACTCCTGGCCCGCGCACTGCGTGGCCGGCACCGAGGGCGTCGGCTTCCACCCGAACTTCGCCCCGGTCGTCGCCTCCGGCGCCATCGACGCCGTCTTCGACAAGGGCGCGTACGCGGCGGCGTACAGCGGCTTCGAGGGCGCCGACGAGAACGGGGTGACGCTGGCGGACTGGCTGCGCGCCCGGGAGATCGACGAGGTGGACGTGGTGGGCATCGCCACCGACCACTGCGTACGCGCGACCGCCCTGGACGCCGCCCGCGAGGGCTTCCGAACGCAGGTCCTGCTCGACCTGACGGCCGGAGTGGCCGCGGAGACCACGAACCGTGCGCTGGAGGAGCTGCGGGCCGCGGGCGTGGAGCTGACCGGCAAGCCGGTGGTCTGAGCCGCCCCACGGCCCCCTACAGGCCTTGGGGCGCCGCCGGTCTGCGCATCAGCGCGCGGATCGGGCGCCACAGCTCCTGGACGCGCTCCGGGCCGATGCTCGCGGCGACGGCGACACCGTTGTCAGGGAGCGGCGCCGTGCGCCATATCAGGCCGTCGGGGTGGTGCAGGACCGCGGTGATCTCGTCCGGAGTGGGTGGCTGGGCGTTGCCCCGCAGGTACACGGCGCGCATGCCCAGATTGCGGAGCCTCGTCAGTGCGCGGGCCCGGTTCTGGGCCACCACGAGCACCCGTACGCAGCCGGCGCCGGAGGCGGACAGGCCGGCCGGCGTGGACGGGCTGGGCAGGTTCAACGCCACCACCACGCTGCCGTTCGGCAGCTTGCAGAAACCTCCTGCGGCCATGAAAAGTCACACCCCCGTGCGGTCCGGTGTCAATAAGGGAATCACAGGACGCACCTAAACACGATCGGCCGCGACCCGCCAGGGGGTCACGGCCGATCATGCTCTGACCTGGGGAAATGTCGCTTACTTCACTGCAGGGCCGACCTGGAGCGAGATCGTGGAGCCGTTCAGGGCCTCCCTGACGATCGTGATCTTGGTGTTGGTGTCAGTGATCTTCACCCCGGCGAGCGGGGTGCTGGTGTCGTAGTAGGTGTTGGTGCGGTCGTTGAAGACCGAGACACCCTTCTGCGACGCGATCTTGGTCGCGGCGTCCGCCTTGTGCAGCGTGAGGCCGTCGGTGCGGTACAGGCTGAAGGGCGAGTCGTAGGACTGGATACGGCTGCGCATCAGCGTGCCGTCCGACCACTTCAGCGCGGTCGGGTGGGCGTCGACCGGCAGCACCAGACCGGTGCCGGGGTGCTGGCTGGTGTTGTTGTCCGGCTGGGAGGTGTCCCACTTCCAGATCAACAGGCCGTTCTGGTACGGGAAGTGCTCCACCCAGTCCGGACGGGTCGTCGTGAAGCCGAAGTTGTACGGGCCGACCTGGAGAGTCTTGTCGTACGACACGTACTGGCGGTTCTCGGCGATGTAGTACTGCGCGTAGTCGTCCGTGATGGCCGCGCCGACACGGGAGAAGCCGTCCGCGGTCCAGGCGGCGTCCGCGGTCTCCGCGTTGTCGGAGAAGAGGGCAACGCCGTCCGCCGTCACGGAGATCGAGTCGGCCGCGAAGCCCTTCTGGGCCACGCCGCCGTCGGTCGCGTAGCGGAAGCGCAGGCCGATGTTCTGGCCCGCGTAGGCGTCCAGCGGGTACGACAGCTTCGTGTACGCCTCGGTCGTGCCGTCGAGCGCCGGCTTGCCGCTGCCGTCACGGCTGATGGCCGCGCCGTTCGCGGTGCCGTCGATGGCCGACCAGGAGGCGCCGCCGTCGGTGGACACCTCGGTGTAGAGGTAGTCGAAGCCCGCCTCGATGTCCCACCAGCCGTCGAGGGTCAGTGTGGCCGCCGACTTGCCCGTCAGGTCGACGAGACGGGTCAGCGTGTTGGAGAGGCCGTCGCCGCTGCCGCTCCACCACTGGGTCGCGCCCTGCGCCGGTTCGACGATCTCGTTGGTGACCGTCTTCTCGGGCAACTCGACGACGAGCGCCTGCGCGTTCTTGGTGTTGTACTCGGCGACGCCCAGGGTGTGCGTCGAACTCGTCGCGGCCTTCGCCGTGTCGTAGTCGAGCCAGCCGAGCTGCAGCTTGTCCCAGGCGGTCATGTCGCCGGGCAGGTTGCCGATCGCGCCCTCACCGGTGCCGAGCCAGGAGCCGGACGACATCAGCGTCCAGAAGCCGGTGGAGTTCTCGCCGCCGCTGGTGTCGTAGTGGTCCGGCAGGCCGAGGTCGTGGCCGTACTCGTGGGCGAAGACGCCGAGTCCGCCGTTCTCCGGCTGGATGGTGTAGTCGCCGACCCAGATGCCGGTGTCGCCGATCGCGGCGCCGCCGAGCTTGTTGTCCTCGGGTCCGGTGGCACCGGCGTCGGTGCCGAACGCGTACCAGCGGTGCGCCCAGATGGCGTCCGCGCCCTGCGCGCCGCCGCCCGCGGACTCGTCCTCACCGGCGTGCACGATCTGGAAGTGGTCGATGTAGCCGTCGGACTCGTTGAAGTTGCCGTCGCCGTCGAAGTCGTAGCGGTCCCACTGGTCGTACCCGGCCAGCTGCGCCTTGATCTCCGCGTCGGTCGCGCCTGCTGCCTCCTGCGCCGCGACCCAGGCGGTGACGCCGTCCTGCACCGCGTACCAGGCGCCGGTGTTCGCGTCGTTGGAGCCGTAACGGGCCTCGTTGTAGGGGACCTTGACCCAGTCCGAGACCTCGCCGTCGACCGAGTAACGGCCGGACGACTGCTTCTCGTAGTACGTCTTCATCGAGTCGACACCCTCGCCGGTGCCGAAGTAGAGCTCGTTGAAGTGCTCCTGGTTGTAGTCCGCCTGCCAGGCCGTGCTGTTGTCCTTGGTGCGGTCCGGCTCGGCTATCTCGTTGTGCAGCGGACCGACCGTGCCGCCGTAGCGGGGGTCGACCTGGTCGCCGAACTCGACCAGGATGGTGAAGATCTTGTCGGTCTTCTCGCGGGCGAGCTCGACGTACTTGCCCTTGCCGAGCTGCACCACCTGCGAACCGTTGCGCTCCTGCGCCGTGGCCTCGCCGGATATGACCTGCTGAAGGGCCTCTTCGCGCTGAGCCGCCTCGCTGTCCGTGAACGGGCCCTTGAGGTCGTGCTCGGTGTCGCTCGCGGCGGGCGCTGCCGGGTCACGGCGGTCCACCGTCGGGGCCGACGCGCCGGCGCCGGCCTGCGCCACGGCGAACGTCGAGAACGTGGCAGTGGCCGCCGCGAGGGCAACGCCCACCGCCGCCCCTCTGAACGTCCATGATCTGCTGGTCACTTGATGTCCTCCCTCGCGCCCGCCCGCGCGGATGGAGGAGTCCAGGTCATGGGGTCCGCGCGCGTATACGCGTGTCAAGTGACGACATTGGACCGGAGTTACCAAAGAAAAGACAGATCTTGACTTGAACCTGGCAACTGCACTATGTGGGGCAGACGTTCACCGACCGGAGGTCCACCGCACCGCTCAACAGGCGCGCCCGGCCGTCCAGTTCCTGGACGTGATGACTCCGTGCGCCCCCTGTGCTCCGGCACCGTGGGTTAGGTCACGCTTACCGGCCGTTCCACTCGGGCATGCAGGCGAATAGGGTCGTTCGGCGGCACGTCGGATTAGCGATGGATTGCCAAGTCGACCCCGTTGTCGGCCCCCGATTCACAGCCTCACCCTCAATGCTTCATCCGCCCCCTCCCCCATCGCGAGAGGCACCTGGGGGGAGCACCCCCAGCCGAGGGAACGATTGCCATGCCTCGAAGGACCGCCATGCCTCGTCCGACCGCCGCACAGCTCGCCTACGGTTCCTGCACCGTGATCATCTCCACCCTCGCCATGCTGCTGCTGTCTCAGACGAGTTCGGGCGTGGGGATCGCGGCGATCACCCTCTCGGCACTCGTTCTCGGGCTCCTCGTCGCCATGACGGTCCCGCTGCCGAAGCCCGCGCGCACCGTGCAGTTGCCCGTCGTGGCCGTGCGGGCGAAGCGCGTCCCCGCGCAGCGCGAGAGCGCACAGCGCGAGACCGCGTCCGTGGCCGCCTCCGTGGCCTCTGAGCCCGTACGGGAGCCGGCGAACCCGTAAAGCCTCACCGCATACGAGAACCGGCGGGCCCGTGTCTCAGGGGACCCGCCGGTTCTCGTTGTCGCTCATGACTCCCACGCCGCCCTGCCGGACAGCCGGTCAGCCAATCAGCCGGTTGACCGCTCAACCGGTGCTGACCACGACCGTCTTGGCCGCCTTGTCGTGCAGGCCCTGCTTGTAGGGCTTGTCGAAGAAGCTCCAGCCGCCCGCGATCGCCGTCCAGATGCACGCGCAGCAGAACGCGAACGGGATCCACAGGACCAGCGAGCGGATCAGCGTGGTCTGCACGGAAGGCGTGGCGCCGTTGTCCAGGTTGGCCACGCGCTGCTTGAACAGCCTCTTGCCGAGGGTCTGCCCCGTGCGGCTGATCATGACGGTGTCGTAGCCGATGTAGAGCACGGCGGCGACCAGTGACTGCCCGAAGGACCTGCCGGTGTCGATCTTGTCGGTGTCCACGTCGTACTCGGTGACCCCGAACGCCCACGACAGCAGCCACACCACGATGCCCACGAGGATCATGTCGACGATGCGCGCCAGGACCCGCTTGCCGCTGTCGGCGAGCGGCGGCATACCGGCGAGCGGATCGCCGCCGTAGGGGCCGCCTGCGCCGTAGGGATCGCCACCCCCGCCGTAGGGGGGCGGCTGGTCGCCGGGGGGCGGGGGCCCGCTGCCGTACGAGGGGCCGTGCGGGGAGCCGCCGCCCTCGTCGGGCGGAGGCTGCTTCCGGAACGGGTCCTCGGGTGGCGGCTGCTTGAACGGGTCGTCGGGCGGGGGCTGCTTCTTGAACGG
Source organism: Streptomyces sp. NPDC005808 (assembly GCF_042871385.1). NCBI lineage: Bacteria > Bacillati > Actinomycetota > Actinomycetes > Kitasatosporales > Streptomycetaceae > Streptomyces > Streptomyces sp. NPDC005808. Next base: position 343,742 of record NZ_JBIAIK010000005.1, read on the forward strand.
GTCGTCGTCCGGTGACCGGCCGGAGCCCGGAGGCGGCGGTTCGCTGCTCATGGCCCGAGTGGACCGCGAACCCTCCGGCTCCGCATCCGGCGAGCGGCCGTCCGGGCTACCGGATCGTGTACGTCCGATGAGCCACGGCCGTATACGTCCGCTGCGGCGGCGCTTCCTACGACCGCGCCGCCACGAAGGTGTGGGCCGCCTTGTCGTGCCAGCACTGGCGCCACGGCTTGTCGAACAGGCACCACAGGACGCCGAGGACACCGACACCGAGGACGCCTGTGACGGCGTAGACGAGCCAGCGGCGCAGGGCCGAGCCGAAGGTCGGGGGTTCGTGGCCCTCGATGTCGCGCACGTCGATGCCGCACAGCTTCTTGCCGAGGGTGCAGCCCCATCTGGCGGTGGGCAGCGCGTCGTAGAGGACGCCGAAGAGGAGCAGGACGGCGAGGACGATCCCGAGGTAGCCGGCGGTCGTGCCGTCCAGCAGCCAGACCGTGACGGCCTCGCCGGAGAGCTTGGCCGCGTCGACCTTCGCGTTGATGTGGTCGACCGCCTTGGTGCCCAGCGGCACGGCGGCCACGGCGGTGACACCGGCGAGCACGACGGTGTCCACGAGCCGGGCGGCCAGCCGCCTGCCCAGGCCCGCGGGACGCGCCGCCGACTGCCGTCGCGCGGCCGCCGTGAAGATGTCCTCGACCGGCGGCTTCCACGGCGCGACGGGCTGCCCCTCCTCACCCGCGAGCCGGTGCACCTGCTGGGCCCAGGAGGGCTGTCCGCCGCCGATACCGGACGTCGTGGGGGTGCCGCCGGCCTGCTGGGGGACGGCGGCATTCTGCGCGGCGGCGGGAGCAGGGGCGGGAGCCGCCTGGGCGGCGGGCTGGGCCGTCGCGGCTTGGGCCGCCTGGGCGGCGGCGGCCTGGCCGGCTCCGAAGCCGCCGCCCGCGGAGGAGGCGGCCGGGCGGGCACTCCCCTGCTCAGGCGCCGTGCGCGGGGAGTGCGGACGGAAGGTCATGGTGCCCTCGGAAGGGAGACCCTCGGCACCGGACCCGACGGACGGCCCGGCGAACGACCCGACGGAAGGCCCGGCGGACGACCCGGCCGTACGTCCGACGGACGGCCCGGCGGTACGTCCGGCGCCGGGCGTACCGTCGCCCGCGCCCTCCGCCCCCGCGGGCCGCACCGGCCCGGTCGGGCGCCGGAACACCACGCTGCCGCCGGACGCCGGGGGCCGCGGGCCGCCGGAGTCCGCGGGCGGGATCGTCGCCGTGCCGTCCGTTCGTGAGGACCGGCCGTCGGGCTGGACGACCGGGTCGGCCGGGTCCGAGGCCCGAGGTACCCGCGGGTCGGCGGTTCCCGGGGCACCCCAGGACACCCGGCGGTCCGGGCCGCGGCCGAACCCGGACTGCTGGGAGCGGTCGGCGCCCCACGCGGCCGCGGGCTCCGGACGGCTGCCGTGCTGGGCCTCGGCGGGACTCACCTGCCGGGCACCGCCGGACTGTTGCGGGTCCTCGTCGAAGAAGTACGGGCCGGTCTGCTCGGCGAGGGGCGGCTCCTGTGCCTGCGCGGGCACGGACGCCGCAGGCGTGGCGGGAGGTACGCCGTCGGACGGCGCCGGGCGGCTCGTACCCGGTACCCAGGCGGCACCGTTCCAGTACCGGACATATCCAGGAATGGAGGGATCCGGGTAATACCCTTCGCGGGGCCTGTCGTCACCGGGTGCCGGGGTTGGGGCGCTCATGTCCGTCGTCCCGTATCTGCTCGGGGGCTTCTTGGGGGATCCACATCTATCAGACCGGCGCACCCGGCACTGCCGCTCCCGCCGTACCCACCCCGTTCGTGCATGGATCCGCTACGTCCCGAGACAGGACGAGAAATCTTCTCGGAACCCGCGTAATGATTCCGCCGCCATGCGCTCTCCACTCATACGGGCCCGTCCACAGGGCCCCGTACGAGAAGGGAAACGCATCGACATGCACACCGTGGTGGAACGCGAACTCGAGCTCAAGCTCGTCCTGTCGCCAGAGCGCAGCATCCCTGTCCCGGCCCGGCTCAGCTACCGCACCGACGATCCGTACGCCGTCCACATCACCTTCCACGTCGGCACCGACCATCCGGTCAGCTGGACCTTCGCCCGCGAACTGCTCGTCGAGGGGGTGTTCCGGCCGTGCGGGCACGGCGATGTGCGGGTGTGGCCGACGAAGGTCGCGGGCCGCGGTGTCGTGCTGATGGCGCTGAGCTCGCCGGACGGCGACGCGCTGCTCGAAGCGCCCGCCGCGCAGGTCTCCGCCTGGTTGGAACGCACCCTCCGGGCGGTCCCCCCGGGCTCTGAGGCGGAGCAGCTCGGCATCGACGACGGCCTCGCCGAGCTGCTCGCCCCGACCCCGGGCTGTCACGACGACCTGTGGCTGCGCGACCCGTGGCCGTCCGACGAATCCAAGGAAGGTGGTGAGTGAGCCACCTCAGCCATCAATTGAGGAACCCCCACGGCGATCAGCCAGGTCCGCGAGAGCGGCGGCGGTTCAGCCGCAAAGAGGGTGTGTCAGAAGAGCTTGCCGGGGTTGAGCAGCCCCAGCGGGTCGAACGCCGCCTTGATCGCCCGCTGCATCTCGACGCCCACGGGGCCGATCTCGCGCGCCAGCCACTCCTTCTTCAGGACGCCCACGCCGTGCTCGCCGGTGATCGTGCCGCCGAGTTCCAGGCCGAGCGCCATGATCTCGTCGAAGGACTCGCGGGCGCGCCGGGACTCGTCGGGGTCGGCGGCGTCGAAGCAGACGGTGGGGTGGGTGTTGCCGTCGCCGGCGTGTGCGCAGACCCCGATGGTCAGGGCGTACTTGTCGGCGACGCGCTCGATGCCTTCGAGCATGTCGCCGAGCCGGGAGCGCGGCACGCACACGTCGTCGATCATCGTGGTGCCCTTGACCGCTTCGAGCGCGACGAGCGACAACCGCCGCGCCTGGAGCAGCAGTTCGGACTCGGCTGCGTCCTCGGCCGGTACCACCTGGGTGGCGCCCGCGGCCTCGCACAGGGCGCCGACCGCGGCGAGGTCGGCGGCGGGGTCATGGGTGTCGAAGGCGGCGAGGAGGAGAGCTTCGGTGGTCTCCGGGAGGCCCATGTGGGCCAGGTCGTTGACGGCTTTCACCGTCGTACGGTCCATCAGTTCGAGGAGGGAAGGCACGTGACCGCCCTCCATCACCTTGACCACGGCGTCGCACGCGGCTCGCGCCGAGGCGAACTCCGCTGCCAGCACGAGCTGCTGGGGCGGCTGCGGCTTCAGCGCGAGAGTCGCCCGTACGACGATGCCGAGCGAGCCCTCGGATCCCACGAAGAGGCGGGTGAGGTCGTACCCGGCGACGCCCTTGGCCGTGCGGCGGCCGGTGGTCATGAGCCGCCCGTCGGCCAGCACGACGTCCAGGCCGAGGACGTACTCGGCGGTCACCCCGTACTTGACGCAGCACAGGCCGCCCGAGGCGGTGCCGATGTTGCCGCCGATCGTGCACATCTCCCAGCTGGAGGGGTCCGGCGGGTAGTAGAGGCCGTGTTCGTTGACGGCGCGGGAGAGGGTGGCGTTGATGACGCCCGGCTCGACCACCGCGATCCGGTCGACCGGGTTGATCTCGAGGATCCGGTCCATTTTCACCAGGGACAGCACGATGCAGCCGTCCGAGGCGTTGGCGGCGCCGGACAGGCCGGTGCGGGCGCCCTGCGGGACGACCGGGACGCGCAGCTCGGTGGCGAGGCGCATGACGTGCTGGACCTGCTCGACGGTGCGGGGCATGACGACGACGGCCGGGGTGCCCGCCTCGCAGAAGCTCGCCATGTCGTTGGCGTACGCGGCCGTGACGTCCGGGTCGGTGAGGACGGCTTCGGCCGGCAGACCGGCGAGGAGACGGTCGACGAGGTTGCCCGTCACCTCATCACGCGGGGCTTCGATACGGCTCATGATCACAGCGTCGCACCCGGGGCCATCGGTGTGAACCCCGTCTGCGGCACCCGACGCATGCCGTGATGTGGTCTTCGTACTGACGCACAGTGAGCGCCATGGAGATCGAAGAGCAGCCACCGGCGACAGCGCGGCCTCAGGATTCCGAGCCTCCCGGGGTCCGTTTCTCCCCTTTCGTCAAGCGTGCGCTGATCGGCGCCGTCGCGGGAGGTGTCGTACTCGGCGCTCTGCTGTTCCTGCTGCCCTCGGCGGGGCGGGACCCTGCGCCGCCCGCTCCGGGTCCGGTGGCGCGGGCGCAGACGGCGGTGGGCTCCGGAGTGCCCGCCGCGCTGCCCGACCTGGCGGCGCTCATCGGCGACCGCGAGGCGCATCTGCGGGCCCATCCCGGCGACGACCGGTCGTGGGCCGTGCTCGGTGCGGCCTATGTGGAGCAGGCCCGGCGTACCGCGACGCCCGCGTACTACCCGAAGGCGGAGCAGGCGCTGCGTACGTCGCTGAGGACCCGGCCGAAGGGGAACGTGGAGGCGCTCGAGGGCCTCGCCTCGCTGGCCAACGCCCGCGGTGACTTCCGGGAGGGGAAGAAGTGGGGCGAGGCGGCCGTGAAGCTGTCGCCGAAGCGCTGGACGACGTATCCGCTGCTGATCGACGCGTACACCGGCCTCGGCGACTACAAGGCCACCCGCAGCGCCCTCGACAAGCTGCTGGAGCTGCGCTCCGGGCCGACGGTGCTGGCGCGGGCGGCGCGGGTGTACTGGGACCGCGGCTGGCGCGAGGACGCGGCGGCCGCCGTCGCCGTCGCCGCGACGCGTGCGGCGACCCCCGCCGAGCAGGCGGCCTTCCTCCAGCAGGCCGGCGAACTGGCCTGGGAACGCGGCGACCGCGAGCAGTCGCTGGGCTACTACGAACGCGCGCTGAGCACCGACCCCGACGAGCACGGGGCGCACGCCGGGCAGGGGCGCGCACTGGCGGCGCTGGGGCGCACGTCGGAGGCGCTACGGGCGTACCAGACGGCGCTCGCCAAGCGGCCCGAGCCGCGGTACGCGCTGGAGCTGGGCGAGTTGTACGACAAGCTCGGCGTCGAGGGGGCCGCGCGCGTCCAGTACGACCTGCTGCGGGAGCGGGTGCGGCAGGAGGCGGCCCAGGGCGTGGACGACGACTTGGTCCTCGGGCTCTTCGAGGCGGATCACGGTGCCACCGCGACCGCCGTGGCGCTGCTGCGCAACGAGTGGCAGAAGCACCCCGGGATCGCCGTCGCGGACGCGCTGGGCTGGGCGCTGCACCGGGCCGGGGAGCACGAGGAGGCCCTGAAGTTCGCCACCAGGGCCATGGACAAGGAGCACGGCGGCGGCGTACGCAGTGCGCTGTACGCCTACCACCGCGGCCAGATCGAACGCGCCCTGGAGCGGTACGGTCCGGCCCGCCGCCACCTCACCGAGGCTCTGCGCATCAACCCGTACTTCTCACCGCTGCTCGTCCCGGAGGCCGAGGCGGCGTTGGAGGAGCTGGGCGAGCCCTCGGCCGAGGAGGGACCGGGTGAGCCGGCGGAGGGATCCTCGGCGGAGCCCTCGCGGGCCGCCCCCGCTACAGGTTCCCCCGCCTCTCCTGCTCCCGCTCGATCGCCTCGAACAGCGCCTTGAAGTTGCCCTTTCCGAAGCCCATCGAGCCGTGCCGTTCGATGATCTCGAAGAAGACGGTCGGACGGTCCTGGACCGGCTTGGTGAAGATCTGCAGCAGATAGCCGTCCTCGTCGCGGTCGGCGAGGATCTTCAGTTCGCGCAGGGTGTCGACGGGGACACGGGTGTCGCCGACCCACTCGCCGAGGGTGTCGTAGTAGGAGTCCGGGGTGTCGAGGAACTGGACCCCGGCCGCGCGCATGGTGCGTACCGTCTCCACGATGTCGCCCGAGTTCAGCGCGATGTGCTGGACGCCCGCGCCGCCGTAGAACTCCAGGTACTCGTCGATCTGGGACTTCTTCTTGGCGATGGCCGGCTCGTTGATCGGGAACTTGACCTTGAGCGTGCCGTCGGCGACGACCTTCGACATCAGCGCGCTGTACTCGGTCGCGATGTCGTCGCCCACGAACTCCTTCATGTTCGTGAAGCCCATGACCTTGTTGTAGAAGCCGACCCAGTCGTTCATGCGGCCGAGTTCTACGTTGCCGACGCAGTGGTCGATGGCCTGGAAGGTGCGGTGGGAGGGCGGCTCGACGATCGGCGCGGCGGCGGTGAAGCCGGGGAGGTAGGGGCCGTCGTAGCCGGAGCGTTCGACCAGGGTGTGCCGGGTCTCGCCGTAGGTGGCGATCGCGGCGAGTACGACCGTGCCGTGCTCGTCCTTCACCTCGTAGGGCTCGGCGACGGAGCGGGCGCCGTGCTCGACGGCGTACGTGTACGCGGCGCGCGCGTCCGGGACCTCGATGGCGAGGTCGACGACGCCGTCGCCGTGCTCGGCCACGTGCTCGGCGAGGAAGTGGCCCCAGGTGGTGGCGGGCTTGATCACGGAGGTGAGGACGAAGCGTGCCGAGCCGTTGGTGAGGACGTACGAGGCCGTCTCGCGGTTGCCGTTCTCCGGTCCGGAGTAGGCGACAAGGCGCATGCCGAAGGCGGTGGAGTAGTAGTGCGCGGCCTGCTTGGCGTTGCCGACGGCGAAGACGACCGCGTCCATTCCCTTGACCGGGAAGGGGTCTGCCTGCCGGGCGGTGTCGGGAGTGTGGTCTGTGGTCTGGGTCATGCTCGCAGGCTCCCGCCGCCTGGCAAGGTGCGCAATAGTTTGCGTTATCACTGGACATTGTGCTCACGCGGCTGCGCGATTCGGCGGGCGGTATGTACAAGATGACCACCTCGGAGGACCTCATGGCGATCGATCATCTGGACGGCGGGCTCATCGTGCTGCTCGCCGAGGAACCGCGTATCGGTGTCCTGGAGATGTCCCGGCGGCTCGGCGTCGCGCGCGGCACGGTGCAGGCGCGGCTCGACCGGCTTCAGTCGAATGGAGTCATCCGGGGGTTCGGGCCGCAGGTGGACCCGGCCGCGCTGGGTTATCCGGTCACGGCGTTCGCGACCCTGCAGATCAGGCAGGGGCAAGGCACGGACGTACGAGCCCACTTGGCGACCGTGCCCGAGGTGCTGGAGCTGCACACGACCACGGGCGGGGGCGACATGCTGTGCCGGCTCGTCGCCCGCTCGAACGCCGATCTCCAACGCGTGATCGACCGGGTGGTCGGTTTCGACGGCATCGTCCGGGCCTCCACGGCGATCGTCATGGAGAACCCCGTACCGCTGCGGATCATCCCGCTGGTGGAGCAGGCGGCGACCGAGCAGTGACCCAGGGCCTGTCAGCAGCTCGGGACCGAGCCCGTCCCCTTCTCCAGAGCCACCAGTGAGTCCACCGCTCCCTTGAGGGTGGTCACCGGAACCAGGCGCAGCCCCTTGGGCAGTTCCACCTTGGCGTCCGAGCACTCCGCCTTCGGGACCAGGAAGACCGTCGCGCCGTCGCGCCGGGCGGCCTGCGTCTTGAGGGCGACGCCACCGACCGCGCCGACATTGCCGTCGGCGTCGATCGTCCCCGTACCCGCGATGGTGCGTCCGCCGGTGAGGTCGCCCCCACTGCCGTCGCCGTCCAGCTTGTCGACGATGCCGAGCGAGAAGAGCAGTCCGGCGCTGGGGCCGCCGACGTCGGCGAGCCTGAGGGTGACCTTGACGCCGTCCTTCTCGCCCAGGTACGAGAGCGCCGCCTCGGAGGCCGTGTCCTGCGACTCCTTCATCTGGTCCGCGTTGTACTGCTCGATCTCCTTGACGCTGTCGCCGCTGGGGTAGACCGAGTCACGCGGCATCACGGCCTGGTCCGTGCGGAACCAGGCATCGAGTACGTCCCCGAGGTGGACGCTCGCGTCCGGTCCCGTCGCCTCGATCGTCGTCATCCGAAGCTGCCCGGTCGTCTTGCGGGTGGCCGCGCCCGTGATCGTGATCACCGGGTTCCCCTCGTTCTCCCCGAGGACATTCGCCGTCATCCCCGGCTGCGTCAGCGAGAACGGCAACGGCGCGAACACCGCCACCGCAAGCAGAGCCACAACGGGAACAGCGCAGACGGCAACGGCCTTGGGGCGCGTGAGACGAGAAAGCACGGGGTCAATCTAACGTGAGGCTGCAAGGGCCTTGGCTGTGGGCTGCGCGCCGCCGTAACCGGCCTCGCTGTGGGCGTGCGTGCCGCCGCACCGTCATAGCTGTGGGCATGTGTGCCGCTAGGGGCGGCACGGGTGGGCACAGCGGCACCCCGTACAGCGCCGGGCTGCGCGACTCACCTCGACCCCAGCCCCACCCCGGGGTGCCGACCCGGCCACGCCCAGCACCCACCCCGAGTGCCCACCCAGCCACGCCAGGGCCTCAACCCCGCCGAGCCCGCGCTCAGCGCAACGCATCCGCCACTTCCCGAGCCGCATCCAACACCCGCGGCCCCACCCGCTCCGGCACGGCATCCGCGAGCATCACCACACCCACGCTTCCCTCGACCCCGGTCACCCCGACCAGCGGAGCCGCGGCCCCGCTGGCCCCGGCCTCCAACTCCCCATGCGTCAGCGTGAATCCGCACTCCCCGACCGGCGCCTGCCGCGCGGCGAGAATCGCGCGCCCCGCGGCGCCCCGGTCCAGCGGATGCCGGAACCCGGCGCGGTAGGCGACGTGATAGTCCGTCCACGACGGCTCGACGACGGCGACGGCAAGCGCCTCGCTACCGTCGACGAGCGTGAGATGAGCGGTCGCCCCGATGTCCTCCGCGAGCGAGCGCAACGCGGGCAGCGCGGCCTCCCGTACCAGCGGATGCACCTGACGGCCGAGCCGCAGCACCCCGAGCCCGACCCGGGCACGGCCGCCCAGATCACGGCGTACGAGAGCGTGCTGCTCCAGCGTGGCGAGCAACCGGTACACCACGGTCCGGTTGACACCCAGTTTGTTCGAGAGTTCGGTGACGGTCAGCCCGTGATCGGTGTCGGCGAGCAGCTTGAGGACGCGCAGTCCCCGGTCGAGCGTCTGAGAGGTCTCCGCGGTCACGACGCCCACTCCTTAGTGGTGAGGTCGACGGCCCCCTCGCGGCGGTTGCGGCACCGAGTCCCGTCGGCGACGCGCTTTCAGAGGCCGCCGGTCGGCTGGCGACCCGGGTTGCTCCCGGGCGGAGTCGCTTCACGGCTGCGCTCCGCGGCTGCGCTGCCACGGGGCGTGTGCGTAGCGGGACAGTAGCGAGCCGGTTCGCTCAGCGGAAGGCACCGTCCAGAATCCGGGCATCCCCTGATGTGAACTCATTTCGTTTGCCCCGATTCGCACGGCGCTCGCCACTGGGTGTGCACCACCTCGACACACAGCGCACACGCCCCGATGTGCGCCGGAGCGGCAGAAACACGCCTCGCGCGCACACCGCCGTCGGCGCCGCCTAAGAACAGCAGCCGGGCACCCCGGCCGGCGCCGTCCCAAGCACAGCGCCCAAGCACAGCGCTCAGCGTCACCGCATCCGCGTAGCCCACTCCTGCACTTTGGCGATCCGCTGCCGCAACTGCCCCGCCGTGGCCTCCGCGCTGGGCGGCCCCCCGCACACGCGGCGCAGCTCGGTGTGGATCACGCCGTGCGGCTTGCCGCTCTGGTGGACGTACGCGCCGACCATGGTGTTGAGCTGCTTCCTGAGCTCCAGCATCTCCTTGTGGGAGACCACGGGCCGCCGCTCGGCGGGCAGTTCGAGAAGGTCCGCCTCGTCGTCCGGCTTCTTGCGGCTGTGCGCGATCTGCCGGGCCTGCCGCTTCTGGAGCAGCATCTGGACCTGGTCGGGCTCCAACAGCCCTGGAATCCCCAGGTAGTCCTGCTCCTCGGCGCTCCCCGGGTGGGCCTGCATGCCGAACTCGGCGCCGTCGTACAGCACCCGGTCGAAGACTGCCTCGGACTCCAGCGCCTCGAAGGAGAACTGCTCCTGCTCCCCGGTGTCCTCGTCCTCCTCCCGGTTCGCCTCCTCCATCTCCTTCTCGGACTCGGCGTACGGGTCCTCCTCGCCCTCTTTCTTGGGCTTGTCGAGGACGTGGTCGCGCTCGACCTCCATCTCGCTTGCGAAGCCGAGGAGGTTGGGAATGGTCGGGAGGAACACGGAGGCGGTCTCGCCGCGCCGCCGGGAGCGCACGAAGCGTCCGACGGCCTGGGCGAAGAAGAGGGGCGTGGAGATGGTGGTGGCGTACACGCCGACGGCGAGCCGCGGTACGTCCACCCCCTCGGACACCATGCGCACCGCGACCATCCACCGGTCGTCGCTGTGGCTGAACTCGTCGATGCGGTTCGAGGCGCCGGTGTCGTCGGACAGGACGAGGGTGGCCTTGGTCCCGGTGATGTCGCGGATGAGCTTGGCGTAGGCGCGGGCCGACTCCTGGTCGGACGCGATGACCAGAGCACCCGCATCCGGAATGCCCTTCCTGACCTCCGTCAGCCGCTGGTCGGCGGCGCGCAGCACGCTCGGCATCCACTCGCCGCGCGGGTCGAGAGCGGTGCGCCAGGCCTGAGAGATGGCGTCCTTGGTCATGGGCTCGCCGAGCTTGGCGGCGATCTCGTCGCCGGCCTTCGTGCGCCAGCGCATGTTGCCGCTGTAGGAGAGGAAGATGACGGGCCGCACGACTCCGTCGCCGAGCGCGGCCCCGTACCCGTACGTGTAGTCGGCCGAGGAACGCCGGATCCCGTCGTTCCCCTCCTCGTACGCGACGAAGGGGATGGGGTTGGTGTCGGACCGGAAGGGCGTACCGGTGAGCGCGAGCCGCCGTGTGGCCGGCTCGAACGCCTCCAGGCACGCCTCGCCCCACGACTTGGAGTCACCGGCGTGGTGGATCTCGTCGAGGATGACGAGGGTCTTGCGCTGCTCCACCCGGTTGCGGTGCAGCATGGGCCGCACACCGACACCGGCGTACGTGACGGCGATGCCCTGGTACTCCTTGCTGAGCGGCCCCGCGCTGTACTCGGGGTCCAGCTTGATCCCTATCCGCGCGGCCGCCTCCGCCCACTGCTTCTTCAGATGCTCGGTCGGCGCGACCACGGTCACCTGCTGCACGACATGGTGGTGCAGCAGCCAGGACGCGAGCGTCAGCGCGAACGTGGTCTTGCCGGCGCCGGGCGTGGCGACGGCCAGGAAGTCGCGTGGCTGTTCCTGGACGTACCTCTCCATCGCCCCCTGCTGCCAGGCACGCAGCTTGTTGGCGGTGCCCCAGGGGGCGCGGCCGGGAAAGGCGGGTGAGAGGTGGTGGGACGAGGCAGCGGCGCTGGCAGCGGTGGTAGTCACGGTCTCCGTGTATGGGTCGAGCGGCTCGGCTACGTATGACAACCGGGCCACCCTACCGGCGCCCTGGACGCGTCAACGCGCGGACTACGCCGGGTCACTCGTGGATGGGACTCAGGTCACATCGCCTCGTGCAGCGCCTTCAATCGCCGGGCGATCATCGACACGTCCTCCAAGCTGCCGGCGGCCACCTCGATGACGAGCTTGTACGCCTCTTCCTGATCGACATCGAGCATCTCGGTGCCGTTGAAGTCGAGGAAGACGACGGTGGACATCCACGCCATGCGCTTATTGCCGTCCACCAGAGGATGGTTCACGGCGAGAGACTGCAGTAGTGCTGCGGCCTTCTCGAAAAGGTCCGTGTACGCCTCGACGCCGAACATCTGCGACTGGGGGCGGTGGACGGCCGAGCTGAGCAGACCCAGGTCACGCACGGCAACCTGCGTCTGATCCCCACACGCCAGCTCCGCCAGGTCCAGGACCTCCTGGACCGTGAGGTACTTCATCTACTCCCCCAGCCGACGCAGCAGGTCGGCGTGGCCCGCCGCATACTTGGCCCCCAGGCGGCGAACCGTGGCCCGGTCCGCCTCCTGCTCCAGATACCGGTCGATCGCCTGAAGCACTACGGCGTGCATGCTGCGCCCCTCCTCCTCGGCACGCAGCTTGAGCGCCTCCTGCTGGTCGTCGCGCAGACGAAGGTTCATAGCCATACCACGACGGTACCATTATCGGGGCCATAGTGGTACCACTCAAGCGTGAGCACCCCGCACCCGCGTGGTAACCCACGCCCCCACCAACGCCACCCCCGCCATCGGCAGGAACACCGCCGCGAAGGCTGCCGGGTGGGAGCCGGAGGCCGAGGTGGCCGTGTGGCTCACCGTGCCGCCGCCCAGCGCGGCGAAGGCGGCGCCGCCCGCGGCAAGCAGCAGCACATTGGCCAGGCCGTCGGAGATCTGCAGCGAGGCGGAGTTCGTGCCGGCCTCCTCGGGCGCCGAGAGATGGAGCAGCAGCACGCTGGTCGAGGCGATCACCAGCCCCATCCCGAGGCACCCGAACCCCCAGGCGACGGCGACGATCCAGACGGGCACGGCGTGGATCAGGACGCTCGGCGCGGTGGCGATCGCCGCCGCGACCAGCACCATGCCGAGGAACATCAACCGCTCCCGGTACGGCTCCACCCGCGGCCTCGACTGGATGTAGGAACCCAGCGCCCAGGTCGCGCCGCCCGCCGCGAGCGAGAACCCGGCGAGCGTCGGCGACAGCCCCCGCTGGGTGACGAGCATGAGCGGCACGAAGGACTCGGCGGCGATGAAGGAGCCGGCCGCGACCCCCCGGAGGAGCACCACGGACGGCAGTCCGCGCGCCGCCCGGTAGGTGCCGCGGGGCAGCAGTCCGAGAACGGCGGGGACGAGCAGCGCGGTGCCCGCCACGGCGGGGACGAGCGAGAACCAGGTCAGATCCTGGGCGGCGTACTGGAGGATCCCTGCACCGCAGGAGATGCCGAGCGCGAGCCGGATGCGCCGCCGGTCGAAAGGCGCACGCCCCTTCCCTTCGATCTCCTCGTCCGGTCTGGACGTCCGTCGCCGTATCTGCGGCAGCGCGAGGGCCAGCGGGAGAACGACCAGAACAGGTATCCCGATGAACACCCAACGCCAGCCGAGGTGTTCGGTGACCGCGCCCGCGGCGAGCGGCCCGACCACGGACGGGATCACCCAGCTCGCCGCGAACGCCGCCATGATCGACGGCCGCAGCCGCTCCGGGTAGGCCCGCCCCACGACCACGTACAAGGCGACGATCACCAGCCCGCCGCCGAACCCCTGCACCGCCCGCCCGAGGATGAACAGCCACATGGCCCCCGCGGTGCCGCACAGCAGTAGCCCGGCGGCGAAGGCGGATATCCCGGCGGTCAGCGAGGCCAGCGGCCCGTCCCGGTCCGACCACTGCCCGGCGAGCACCATCCCGAACAGGCTCGTCGTGAAGTACGCCGAAAACGCGAAGGCGTACAAGGACACCCCGTCCAGCTCCCGCGCCGCGACCGGCATGGCCGTCCCGACCGCCGTCGCCTCGAACGCGATCAGCAGCACGACGGAGACGATCCCGATACTGAGCGCCCGATGCTCCCGGCCCAGCACGCCGTCGTCGGCGTCGGAGGCGGCAGCGGTCTCCGCCGGTGACGTTGCTGCATTGCGTCCGTCCAGGCCAGTCATGCCCGTCAGGGTAAGGGGCGTACCCCACCATGGCCCCTGTCCTGAGACCGTGATCGCCTGAGCCTTTCGTCGTACGACCACCGCCTACGAGATCGCCGAACGCTCCCGCCCGCCCGTTCGTGAACGGCGCATGGCAGTCCCGTTGCAGCGCCCACGCACCCCTTGAGCCCCGCGCCGCCCCCGCCTACGGTCGACTCATCAGGTTCGGAACGAGTGAGCCGTGCCGCACCTGAGTACGGCCGTGTGCCCGAGTGGTTCAGGGACTCGCCTGCAAAGCGAGTTACGCGGGTTCGATTCCCGCCACGGCCTCCAGTACAGGTTCTGACCAGCGCATTTCCCTGGTCGGGCAGACCCTGGCGCACAGAAGGGCGGTCCTCCCGAGGAGGACCGCCCTTCTGTGTGACTCACGGCCGGTGAACAGGAACCGGCTCGCGTTGTCAGGCGTACGGGTTGAACGCGATTCCGGCCGGCATCGAGTAGGAGAGGTTGTCGTTGAACGAACCGTCCTTGATCTTGATCGTGGCGTCACCGAAATTGGCGCTCATGAGCTTGTCGCGGAAACCTGCCGGGTAGCCGTCCCAGCCGACGAGACGCGGGAAGAACCAGCCGCCGGTGGCGTTTTCCGCCGGTTCGTCATTGGTGTTCGCGAAACGGAAAACGTGCGTTGACGCGCCGTCCTTGTGGTAGACGATTTTGGCGTGGTTTCCGTCGAAGCGTATCGAGGAAGCGGGAAGCACCTGATAGGTGCTGTGCTGCGACACCGAGACGTACTGGACCTGGTTGTTGTAGATCCACACGATGACGTGTTCCCAGTCGTGCCGGTGCCCGATGGCCGCGGGTCCCAGAGTGGCCTGGTCCTTCTCGAAGTAGCTGGCGTACATGACCGCACACCAGCCGTTGTTGCACTTTTCACGGGAGTACGTGTTGGCGTTGTTCAGCTGGCCGGGGTCATGGCAATTGCCGTTCACATCTCCGCCCAGCGACAGACCGGGGTTGATGGTTCCGTCGGCGCCGATGGCGGCGGTGGTGTAGCAGCCGTCCCCGTCGTAGTCGTAGGCCGGGGAGAACGTCTGCTCCAGACCGGAGGCGTTCTGCGGCAGAGCCTGGAGGACGCTGGCGTTCGCGCTGGTCGGCAGCGCGACGACCAGAGCCAGGGCGCTGAGCGCGCCGACGATCGCGGAACGACTCAGCGCCCTGCCGGAGCGCTTCGAGCGAGGTGCCGTTCCCTCGGGGGGCGTGGTCGACTGCAGCGTGCTGCGCACACCAACTCCTCAACAATAAAAGTGAAACAAAAACCACCCAGGGATTCCCTGATTCGAGATCGGCGGCCTTTGCGCGACAGAGTGACGCGGCTTCAAATTAGCCCAGGGGGACCTGAGTTACAAGAAAGAATGCAACACCGGCGTATTCCTCAAAACGGCATTCCGGATATTGCCCAGAATCCGTAGGGCCGAGAAGCGGAGAAATTTAACATTGGGCCTATTTCAGGCAACCGATCACTCGCCGAGGCGAGGCGGGGTGATTTACATGCGAAGTGGTAGGACTCCCGGCAAATAGACCGGCCAGCCGGGAACAACCTGTGAATCACCTTTGAGGGCGCACTCCGTGGCGGGCAGCCACGGCTTACCGATACAGCGTTCCGCTTGCCCGGTCCTCGAATATCTCGGGCCAGTAGCGCCGGCCGTCGTCGCCGGGCAGGGCCGGGGTCGGGTCGCAGGCGAGGGGGTCGACCGTGGCCAGGGTCTGGGACATGGTGGCGGCGAGTTGTTCATAGGCGTCGCTGAGGTCGTGGGCCGCGTCCAGGGACTTCTCGCGGTGCAGCAGCCAGAGGGTGAACGCGAGTGTGGAGATGTCGGCGTTGAGGGGGCGGAGGATGAGGTCCGGCTCGCTCCACGCCAGCACGGCGCCGGTGGCGCCGTCCACCACAAGGCTGGTGTCCTCCAGCAGATAGCCGAGGCGTATCAGACGGTCGGCGGCAGCGGGGAGTTCGTCGGCGGTGAAGTCGCCGGGGCGCTCGTCCGCGTAGTACTCGCTGAGCGTCGGCAGAGGCACCTCCGTGTCCAGCTGGAAGACGAAGCCGTCCTCCGGCAGGCCCGTCTCGCACAGGAAACGGCGCGTCGGCCCGTGGGTGAGCGCGGCCGGGAAGTCGACGTCCTCGAAGCGCATGATCCCGCCCGCGCCGAACTCCTCGTCCAGCAACCGCTTCGGCAGGTCCAGGACGAGTCCCTCCCCGGGCCCCGCCATCCGGGCCAGTGGACGGATCAGCGCGGCCATCCGCCAGAACAGCGGCACCTCGTCGCCCGCCACGCCCTCGAAGACTGCGGCCAGCCGGTCCGACACCTCGGTGACCGCCTTCGGGCCGAAGCGTGTCTCGTACGACGTGAAGCTCCCCTCGGAGGCCGTCAGCTCCTCCGTGGCCGCCGCGAAGCGGACCAGCGCCTCCAGGGAGGGGGCCAGCGGCGAGAGGTCCATCGGCGTCGGGCTCCGATGGATGTACGTCGTGGAGACCTCGCCCGTCACGCTGTCCAGGACGATCGACTCCAGGTCCCTGTCGAAGGTCCGCAAGGCCCCTACGACCAGCTGGTCCTGGAGCTCCTCCGCGAGCCTCTCCGCGTCGCCGGCCAGGTCCGCGAGTCTGCGCAGCCCGTGTTCCCGCAGTGTGCCGAACCCCACAAGGGTGCCGTCACCGGGCAGTCCGGGACCGGTCAGCCACTGGCGCGTCCCCGCGTGCGTGATGTACGGATACAACTCGTCGTCGGTCAGTGTGATCGCGCCGCCGACGTCGGTGTCAGTCGTGCTCATGGCTCCCCCGCGCATATGTACGCATCGTGCTTCCCCCGAGCAAGGAACACCCCGTCGTCCAGGGGCAGTTCCCACTGAGTCAGAACCATACGCCGCACCACTGACAACGCCCGGAAACTCCGGCACAGGCGCTGAACGGGCACCACACCGACCCCGCACGGGCGCCGCTCCCGCACCGCGCCGGCACCGCTCCGGCACCCGCACGGGCCTCAAGCGCGAGAACAACGCCGCACCCACCGCCCGGAATCCCCCGGTTCGCGCCACCTCGGTCGCGCCACCCCGGTCGCGCCACCCCGGTTCGCGCAACCGGCCTGCGCGTACGCGTCCACGGTGGCCGCCGACAGGCCGTACCGCAGCCGGAGTTGCGCCTCGGCCTCGCCGCCCGCGCCGGGTTCGTACTCCTCGCGCCCGGAAACGATCATGCGCCGGAACACATCACCGCGTACATGCGCCGCCCGCGGCAGCCGCTCCGCAAGAGCCTGCGCGACGGACGACTTCCCCGCGGCCATGATCCCCGTGATCAGGACGACACCGTCCATCGAACGCCCCCGTCCGGCAAGGCCACGCCCATCAAAGGCCACGCCCATCAGGCGAAGTACACGCCGCCCACGACTACCACCACAGCCGCCACCACGAACAGCAGCACCCACAGCGCCAGTTTCCCGACCCCGGGCGCGGGTTCGTAGCGCGGCGGCTCCGGATCCGGCCCGCTCACGGCGTCGTCACCACAGCCGCCTGGGGCCGTATCGGCAGTCGGTTCACCGGTCGCCCCGTAGCCGCCCGCACCGCCGAGGCCACCGCTGCCGGAGTCGTCACGACGGGCACCGCGCTGGCCGCCTTCGCGCCGAAGGGGGCGACGACATCGCGCTCCTCGACGAGCTTGACGATGCGGATGTCGGGGGCGTCCAGGGAGGTGGGAAGGGCGTAACCGGTGAGGTCGGGGTGGCGGACGAGACCGCGTGCGGTGCGCAGGTTCTCCGTCAGCGCGGCGCCGACGCCCTGCGTGACGCCCGCCTCGATACGGGCCGCGAGCTGCGCGGGGTTGAGGATCCGGCCCACGTCCTGGGCGAGGGCCAGTTCCACGACGCGGACCGAGCCGAGTTCGATGTCGACGTCGACCACCGCGCGGATCGCGCAGAAGGCGAGGCCGACGAAGGCGTCGCCCTGGCCGGCGGCGTCCAGCGGCTCGGTCGGATGCGGACGGCACTGAGCCGTGGCCCACAGTTCCTTGCCGTCCATCGCCTCGGTGACCGTCGTGGACAGGACTCCGTCGTACGACGTGATCTTGCCGTCGGTGATCTGGAGGAGTTCGGTCGACATCCCGAACTTGTGCGCCAGGGGCTGCAACAGCTGCGTACGGACCATCTTCGCGGCGCGTTCCACCGCGCCGCCCGACACCCAGGTGTGGCGGCCTCGGCAGCTCGGGCCCGCCGGAGGCTGGTCGGTGTCGACGGGAGCCACGTGCACCTCGTCGATGCCGAGGGTCTCCTGGACGATCTGCCGGGCCAGCGTGGTGAAGCCCTGGCCGGTCTCGACGGCCGCGCAGAGCACCGTGGCGACGCCGTCGTGGACCTTCACGGTGGCCGTCGACACCTCGTCCGCGCCCTCGGCGCCGAGCATGTGCACCATGCCCAGGCCGTAGCCGACACCGCGGCGTACGGCGCCCGGTTCGCCCGCGCCCTCGGGGCCGCCCGGGAGCAGCCACTCGTCCTCGGGGGTGTCCTTGGGGAGGGCGGGAAGCGGGTAGTCCCGTACGGCCTGGAGCAGTTCGGCGACCGGGGCCGGGCAGGTCACCGTCTGGCCGGTGGGAAGCACGTCTCCGGTGGCCATCACATTGCGCAGGCGCAGCTCCGCGGGGTCGATGCCCAGCCGCTTCGCCAGTTTGTCCATCTGCGCCTCGTAGGCGGCACAGACCTGCATGGCGCCCTCGCCGCGCACATGGCCGGAGGGCGGGTTGTTGGTGCGGACGGCCCAGCCCTCGATGAAGGCGTTCGGGACGACGTACGGCCCGCAGGCGAAGGCGACGGCGGCGGCCAGCGACTCCGAGGAGGTGTCCGCGTAGGCGCCCGCGTCCAGGAGGATCTGCGCCTCGACCTTCACCAGCTTGCCGTCGGCGTCCGCGTGGTGGCGGTAGCGGAGCAGGGTGGGGTGGCGGTGGGCGTGACCGAGGAAGGACTCTTCCCGCGTAGCGGTGATCTTCACCGGGCAGCCGGTCTTCAACGCGAGCAGACCGAGCGGGAGTTGGACGCCCTGGTCCTCGCGGTCGGCGGTGGCTCCGGGCACGCCGGTGACGACGACCTTCACGCGCTCGGGCTCCAGGCCGTAGCAGGCGGCGGCCGTGTCGCGGTCGGTGTGCGGGTCGGTGGAGGCCACGTAGAGCTCGACTCCGCCGTCGGGGCGGGGTACGGCGAGACCGGCCTCGGCGCCGATGGGGGCGGGGTCCTGGCGGCCGATGCGGTACTGGCCCTCGACGACGATCTCGCCTGCCGCCGCGGGGTCGCCGTGGCGCAGCGGGATGTGCCGGATCAGGTTGCCGTCGGGGTGCAGCGCCTCGGCCTCGAAGGCCAGCTCGGGGTCGGTCACCGCGTCGAGTACTTCGTACTCGACGATGACGGCCGCGGCGGCCATCCGCGCGGTGTCCGGGTGGTCGGCGGCGACGGCCGCGATGGGCTCCCCGTGGTGGCGTACGACCTCGGAGGCGAACACCGGACGGTCGGCCCTGCCACGGCCGTGCACCGGGGTGCCGGGTACGTCCTCGTGGGTGATGACGGCTCTTACGCCGGGCATCTCGCGCGCGTGGCTGGTGTCGATGGACACGATGCGCGCGTGCGGGTGGGGTGATCTGAGCACGGCGGCCCACAGCAGGCCCTCGGCCCACAGGTCGGCCGCGTACGGGAAGGTGCCCTCCGTCTTGGCGCGGGCCTCCGCGGCCGGCAGCGAGACGCCCAGCCCGTGCGGGAGGGGCTCGGTGCCCGTCCCGGGCGCCGTGGGTGAGGCGATCGCGGTTTCGTTGCTCACGCCTGGCCTCCGTCCTGGCCGTACGGCTGCTCATGCGGAGCCTGGGGGTCGTAAGGGGGGTTGTACGAAGAAGTGTCCCCGTACGCCGAGGGGTTGACGCCGCCCCCGCCCGGACCCGCCTGGTGCGGGATACGGGCCTCGTCGGGGTCCGGCTCGGATTCGGCGGTGGCGGCGGAGTGCGCCTCGCGTTCGGCGACGACCTCGCGTACGGCGTCCAGGACGCCGCGGTAGCCGGAGCAACGGCACAGGTTGCCGCACAGTGCCTGGCGGGTCTCCAGCTCGTTCGGCGCGGGGTTGCCCTCGAGGAGGTCGTGCACGGTCATCGCCATGCCGGGTACGCAGAAACCGCACTGGACCGCACCGCACTTGGCCAGCGCGCGCTGTACGTCGGAGGGCTGCCCGTCGGCGGCCAGGCCCTCCACGGTGCGTACCTCGCTGCCCGCGGCGGTGACGGCGGGCACCAGGCAGGAGGCCACGAGCCGGCCGTCCACCTGCACGTTGCAGGCGCCGCACTCGCCCTGCGAGCAGCCGTCCTTGGCGCCCGCGAGGCCGAGACGCTCACGCAGTACGTAGAGCAGTGATTCGCCGATCCAGGCGTCGGTCACCGGACGGTCGGCGCCGTTGACGCGCAGGACGTAGGAGGCGAGGGGGTGTTCGTCGTGCGGGGCGGTGACGGGGGGCTCGGTGTCCGCCGCCGTCTCCGTGGCCTCCAGTACCCCGGATTCCTCGCGGGCCTGGTCCGCGCCAGGCGCCTCAGGAGCCTCGTGAGCGGGCTCGGCGGCCTCCTGGACGTCCTGCGCGGGCGATCCGGCCGGTGACTGCACCGGCGGCGCCACGAGGCTCTCAGCGGGCGTCTGTGCCGATGCGCGTACGGCGTCCTCGGCGGCCTGTTCCCGCGGCTCGGCGGACCAGGCCTGCCCGATGGCTTCCGTCGTGTGGCCGGCGCTCTCCGTCGCCCAGGGAGCGGACGCGCCGCCGGGGAGCGTGGCGGGCGGCGTACCGCCCCACTGCTCGACCAGCGCGGAGGTGGTGAACTCGCCCGATTCATCCGGGATGTCCCCGCCGGCCACCGGAATCGACCACTGTCCGGTCACGTCGTTGCCCAAGGCCCCGGCCGAATCCGGATGCTGGGCCTGTCCGGGGTGACCGTCCTGCCCTGGGTGACCGTCCTGCCCTGAGTGCCCTGAGTGCCCAGAGTGCCCGGAGTGCCCGGCCAGTCCGGGCCCGGCGCCGTCCGGCGCCGCGCCCCCGAAGTCCCACTGCCCGGTGACCCCCGGGTTGTACGCGTACCCGTCACGACCGGCGTCCGCGGGCGAGCCGTTCGGGTCCGGCCACCGGACGGCGTCGGCCGGTGCGGCCCACGCTCCGCCCTGCGCCGGGTCCGCCGCGGCGGGCGCCGGGGGCGGCACTTCGATCTGCGGGGGTACGTAGCCGTGCCCGGGTGCCGCGAGCGGCTCGCGCTCCGCGAGCAGGGCCTCGATGCCGCCCTCGGGGAACTTGACGAAGGCGGTGGCTCCGTCGTCGTAGTCGCCCTGGGGCAGCGGATCCCAGCGGCCGCCCTGAGGGGCGCCCTCCGCGTGCTGGTCGTCGGTCATGACAGTGCCCTCCCCAGTGCTCGTCGGGCCAGCGCGGCGACGGTGCGACGCAGGTGCAGTACGGCGGGCGGAAGCGGTTGTACGGAGCCGTCCTCATCGGGGACGGGGTCGGGGATGCAGGCCGCGGCGACGTACTCCCCGAAGGCGTGCAGCGCCTCCGGCACGAGCGCGCGCTCCCCGTCCCAGTCGATGAGCTGGGCGACCCAGGCCTCGGCGTCCAGGGGCCGCAGCGGCATCGGCGCTATGGCACCGACGGCGCATCGCACTCCGCGCCGGGCGGGGTCGAGGACGAGCGCGACGGACGCGATGGCGCGGCCGGGACCGGTGCGTCCGGTCGCCTTCAGGAAGACCTGGGGCGCGTGCAGCAGCGGCACGCGCACGTAGCCGATGAGTTCGCCGGCGCGGAGCATCTCCACGCCCGCGAGCAGGTGCGAGACGGGGATCTCGCGGCGGGCTCCACCGGGGCCCGCGATGATCAACGCGGCTTCCAGGGCGGCCAGTACGGGCAGCGCGTCCCCGGTGGGGGACGCCGAGGCGATGTTGCCACCCAGGGTGCCCGCGTTGCGGATCTGCGGGGGGCCCGCGGCGCGCGCCGAGGCGGCGAGCGCGGGGATGAGGGCCGCGAAGTCGGGGCGGCCCATGCGTGCGTGGGTGAGTCCTGCGCCGAGCAGCGCGTGGCCGTCCAGGTACTGCCAGCCGCGGATCTCGCTGATCCTGCCGAGGCCGACGAGCGCGGCGGGCCGCAGCTGTCCGGAGTTGATCGCGGCCATGAGATCGGTGCCGCCCGCCACGGGGACGGCGGCGGGCATGGCGGCCAGGGCCGCGACCGCCTCGTCCAACGAGCCGGGCAGCGTAACGGCCTGCGCCGCCTGCGGTGCGTGCGTGGTCAAACCGGCTGCCCCTTCCCGCTGCCCCACCTGGTCCCACCTGTGCTGCCGTACGGTACGTGCTGACAGGGCGGACGTGGCAACTCTGGCACATCTTCGCCGGTCCCCGACGCGGGGGTCCGCTAGGAGGCATTCGCCCTCCTCACCAGGGAGATGGTCCGTTTTCGCACGGGATAGCCGGTGAGCGTGGAATGCCACTCTTCGGTGATTCTTGGGCGCCTTGTTCCGCGTGGGGTCACTGTTGCGAGGGCACCCCCGGAGACGCGGCACACCTCCCGGGCACGTCTCCGGGGCACGTCTCCGGGGCACGTCTCCGGAGGCACCTCACACGTTCGGGGGCTTCCCCTCGATCGGGCGTCCGAGCACGCCTGGCCGCTGCTGCCACGGCAGGGGTCCCGTAGGCGGGCGATACGCGACTCCCAGGGCGTCAAGTCGCCCGTAGTGGACGGCCATCCGCCGCTCGAAGTCGGCGAAGTCCCGTTCCGCCGGGGCGGGCAGGGCAGTCCAGGCGACCTCGGCGAAAGCAGCCAGCCTCGGGAAGGTCTGGTAGTCCACGCGTGCCTGATCCTCCATCACCTCGGTCCACACGTTGGCCTGGGCGCCGATCACGTGCCGGGCCTCCTTCTCGGTGAGCTGCGCCGGCACGGGCTCGAAGCGGTAGACGTCCTCCAGGGTGCGCACATAGCCGATGGGCACCGGTTCGTCCTCGCCCGGGGCCTGACGGTGGTCCAGGTACACCTGCTGCTCGGGGCACATCACGACGTCGTGGCCCGCGCGAGCGGCGGTGACGCCGCCCTCGTAGCCGCGCCAGGACGAGACGGCGGCGCCTTCGGCGAGGCCGCCCTCCAGGATCTCGTCCCAGCCGATCAGCCGGCGCCCGCGCGCGGAGAGCCAGTTGTCGAAGTGCCGGATGAACCAGGACTGCAACTCGGCCTCGTCCGCGAGCTCCAACTCCTCGATACGCCCCTGCGCCGTCCGTGACTCCTTCCACTGGTCCTTGGCGCACTCGTCACCGCCGACGTGAATGAACTCCGAGGGGAAAAGATCGAGCACCTCCTCGAAGACGCCCTCGTAGAAGCGCAGGACGTTGTCAGTGGGGGCGAGTACGTTTTTGGAGACGCCCCAGTTGTCCCAGACGGAGAGGGAGGTCGTGTCGATGACGTCGGTGTTGCCCAGTTCCGGATACGCGGCGATGGCCGCCTGGCTGTGCCCCGGGATGTCGATTTCGGGGACGACGGTGATATGCCGCTCGGCCGCGTACGCCACGATCTCGCGGATGTCGTCCTGGGTGTAGAAGCCTCCGTGCGGCTTCTCGTCCCACAGCGGCGAGGCCCGATGGCCGAATTTCGTACGCGCCCGCCAGGACCCGGACTCCGTCAGCTTCGGGTAGCGCTTGATCTGAACACGCCAGCCTTGGTCGTCGGTGAGGTGGAAGTGGAAGACATTGAGTTTGTGGGCGGCCAGCAGGTCGAGATAGCGGAGCACTCCGTCCTTGGGCATGAAGTGCCGGGCGACGTCGAGCATGAGGCCGCGCCAGCGGAAGCGCGGGGCGTCTTCGATCGTGACGTGCGGCACGGCCCAGGTGCGGTCGAGGCCGAGCGGGGCCTTTCGGTACGCGTCCGGGCCGATGAGCTGCCGCAGTGTCTGGGCGCCCCAGAAGACGCCGGCCGCGCTGCCACCCTCGATGAGAACACCGTCCGGGTCGCTGACGAGGCGGTACTCCTCGGGGCCGAGTTCGCGGTCGAGCTGGAGTCCGATGCCGTCGCCTTCGGTGTCGTCGAGCTCCCGCCCCTCGCGCAGCGGCAGGCCGGTGGCCTGCCGGAGGGCGTTGCGCAGCCAGTGCCCGACACCCTCCAACGCGGTGCCGGCGTAGAGCTGGGAGTGCGCCGTCAGCCGCACCTCGCCGGAACCGGCGACGACGCTGCGTGGCGCGGGAATCAGTTCAGTCACGTCAGTCCTTTACCGCTCCGCCAAGCCCGGAGACCAGCCGTCGCTGTACGAGTACGAAGAAGATCAGCACCGGAATCGTCATCACCGTGGACGCCGCCATCACGCCGCCCCAGTCCGGCTCGTCCGGCTTGTAGAAGACGAGGAGTGCCATCGGCAGGGTGGACTGCGCCGTGTCGCTGATGATGAAGGACTTGGCGAACAGAAAGTCGTTCCATGCCGAGATGAAGGAAAACACGCTGGTGGCCACCAACCCGGGGAAGACCAGCGGGAAAAGGATCTGCCAGAGGAATCGCGCACGGCTCGCCCCGTCGATGTACGCGGCCTCTTCCAGCGCCTCCGGAACCGCCTTCACGAAACCCCTCAGCATCCAGATCGCGAACGGCAGCGAGAAGGCGATGTGCGGCAGGATCAGCGAGCCCAGCGTGTTGAGCTGACCGAAGTCCCGCATCAGGAAGAAGAGAGGGATCGTCAGTGCCTCCACGGGCACCATCTGCGCGACCAGGAACATGATCAGCAGGGTGGTCCGGAAACGGAAGCGGAATCGTGTCACCGCAGTCGCCGCGAGAAACGCGATCAGCGCCGAGACGACGACCACGGTGCACGCCACGACAAGGCTGTTGAGGAAGTACCGGCCGAATTCCTGCTGTCCGAAGACCCGCCGGAAGGAATCCAGCGAGGGCGCCGGAGTCCACGGCCGGGGCTCGGTGGACTCGATCTCTCCGGCCGGCTTGAAGGCGCTGAGCACCATCCAGTACAGCGGGAAGGCGACCACGGCCGCGATCAGCAGCGCGGACACCTCGGCGGCGAGCCGCCACGGACGTCGTACGAAGCCACCCATGAGGTTCAAAGTTCCTCCCCCTGCCTGCGCAGCAGCCACAGATACACCAGCGTGACCCCCAGAAGGATGACCAGCATCACCACGCCGATCGCCGAGCCGAGGCTGTACTGCGAGGCGGCGAACGCCTTCTGGTACGCGTACACGTTCAGCACGAGGTTCTGTCCGGCGATGCCGCCGCCGTTCGTCATGACGTAGATCTGCGTGAAGAGCTTGAAGTCCCAGATGACCGACTGGATGGTGACGACGACCAGGATCGGCCGGAGCATCGGGGCGAGCACCGAGCGCCAGATCCGCCACTGCGAGGCGCCGTCCAGGGCTGCCGCCTCCAGGACCTCGGACGGCACGGCGCGGATGCCGGCGTACACCGTCACCATCACGAACGGGAAGGAGCACCAGACCACTTCGAGGAGGACGAGCGTGAAGGCGCTGAAGCGGCCGTACGTCCATGAGTGGTCGCCGAGCCCCAGCAGCCGGTTGACGGGACCGAAGTCGGGGTCGAAGAGCAGCAGCCAGACCGTGGAGCCGGTGACGGCGGGGGTCGCCCAGGCCCCGAGCGCGGCCACCATCAGCGCCAGCCTGGGCACGGCCCGTACCCGAGTGAGAAGCACGGCGAGCGCGCAACCGACGGCCAGCGTGGAGATGACGCAGGCGGCGGCGAACACGACCGTGGTGACCAGCACCTGCCAGAACTGTTCGTCGGCGAAGAGCGTCGCGTAGTTGCCGAAGCCCTCGAAGGTGGTCGGTTCGCCGCCGCTGACCTGGGCCTGGGTGTACTTGAGGAGTGAGATCAGGCCGAGTTGGTAGATGGGGTAGACGAGCAGGCCGCCGAGGACGACGAGGGCGGGGGCGAGGTAGAGCCAGGGGGTCCAGCGGGGACCGCGGCGCCCGGGGCGGGCGGGTCGCGCCTTGGCCACTGTGCCGCGCTCGGCGAGCGCGTCGTGCGTTGTCATCCGCTCAGCCCACGGAGCTGAACGCGTCGTCCATCTTCGTCGCCGCGTCCTTCGAGGCCGCCGCCACGTCCTTCTTGCCGCTGACGATCTCCTGGAACATCGTCGGCAGGACGAGCGAGGCGTCGATCTGCGCCCAGGCGGGCGAGGCCGGTACGAACTTGGCGCCCGCGGCGAGCGTCTGCACGAAGGGCTTCACGAACGGCTCCTTCTCGGCGACGTCGGCGCGCACATCGGTGTACGTCGGCAGGAAGCCCATGGCGTCGAACAGCTCACCCTGGGTCTTCTTCGACGCCAGTTCCTCCATCAGGTCGACGGCGAGCGTGCGGTGCGAGGTGCTCTTCAGCACGCCGAGGTTGTTGCCGCCGGCGAACGCCGGTGCTATCTCTCCCGACTTCAGGCCGGGCAGCGGCACGACGGCGTACTTGCCCTTGACCGCCCCCGCCGCGACCGCCGCGTGACTGAAGTCACCGCCGATGGCCATGCCCGCCTTGCCCGAAGCGAAGGCCGTCACCGTGTCGTTGCCGCCCATGCCCGCGCACTTGGCGGCCGGACAGTTGTCGTCGCCGAAGAGGGAGGTGTAGACCTCGATGCCCTTCTGGGCCGCCGAGCTGTCGATGGCGGAGGCGTACGAGCCGCCCTTGCCGTTCGCGATCTCGCCGCCGTTGGACCAGATGAACGGCATCGCGCCGTAGGTGTAGGCGCCGCCGACCGCGAGGCCGTACAGGTCCGGCTTCGCGGCGCGGATCTCCTTGGCCGTGGAGATCAACTCGGCCTGCGTCTTGGGGACTTCGAGACCGAGTTCCTCGAAGATGTCGGTGCGGTAGTAAAGGGCGCGGACGCCGACGAAGTACGGGGCGCCGTAGATCTTCCCGTCCACCGTCACGGACTGCTTGGCCGTGGGGTCGGTGTCCTTGGCGTCGCTCCAGGCGGCGAACTCCTCGGTGACGTCGGCGAGTCCGCCGTCCTTCACGTAACCGGCGGTGTCCGTGTTGCCGTACTCGATGAGATCCGGAGCGCTCTCGGGGTCGTTGAACGCGGCCTTGATGCGCTGCGCGCGGGTCTCCACGGGGATGTACTCGATCTGTACGTCGGCACCCTCGTGGGCCTTCTCGAAGGTGTCCACGGCCGCGTCGACGACCTTCTGCTTGGGTGCGTTGTTGACCTCCTGGAAGAGCCAGACCCGCAGCGTGCCGGTCTTCTCGTCCTTCTCCGAGGAGGAGTCGTCGGAGGTCTGGGGGGCGCAGGCGGCGAGAACCGCGAGGGCGGTGACGGCGACGGCTGTTCGGACAGAGAGCTTCATGGAGCATCCTCCGGTGGGGTGCGTTGCAACATACGCAATGGCTGTTTCGCTCTGCACAACACACCGGAGGCTATGGACTACATGAACATGCCCACAAGAGGTCTCAACCACTTCGTGACCACGCGACGCACTCCGTGCAACGGTCAGCCGTCGAGGGACTTCCCCTCGGGCCCGCCGAGCCCCTGGCCAACGGGCAACCCGGGAAGCAACACACGTGACAGCAGCGTCAGTTCCTCCACGGCGTCCGGCCGGCCGCCCACCGTCGAAAGCACGCCGACCGACCCCGTTCGCGCACCCGCAGCAACAACTCCACGCCCGCCCCCAGGTACGCCAAAACCGCGGCACCCCGCACCGGGATGCCGCGGACATGCTCCGTCCACCTGTGCGGCCTACTGCGCCGAAGAACCGGCGGCGTTACTTCTTGTCGCCGTCCTTGCCCTTGTCGCCCCCGCCGGCGCCCATGGACTCGTAGATCTCCTTGCACATGGGGCACACGGGGTACTTCTTCGGGTCGCGGCCCGGCACCCAGACCTTGCCGCAGAGGGCCACGACGGGCGTGCCGTCCAGGGCGCTCGCCATGATCTTGTCCTTCTGGACATAGTGGGCGAAGCGCTCGTGGTCCCCGTCACCGTGCGACACCTGCGGTGCCGGCTCTACGAGGGTCCCCGTCCCCGTGCCTCGCTGGGGCTGGGTCTCAGGCTCAAGAGTGCTCATAACAACCAAGAGTACTGAAGCTCACAGACGTCAGTTGAGGGAAGGGTCGTCCGGGTACGTCGCCACCATCGCCAGTTCGTTGCGCTGGCGGCGCAGGACCTCGCGCCAGAGGCGTTCGGGCGACGGGGAGGAGACGTCCCCGGGTTCCGACTCGACGACGTACCAGGCGCCCTCGGTCAGTTCCGCCTCCAGCTGGCCGGGGCCCCAGCCCGCGTACCCGGCGAAGATGCGGAGCGAGCCGAGGGCGGCGGCGAGGAGCTCCGGCGGGGCCTCCAGGTCGACGAGGCCGATCGCGCCGTGCACGCGGCGCCAGCCGAGCGGGGTGCGCTCGCCGGACGCGCCGCCGGGGATGACCGCGACGCCGAGCGCCGAGTCCAGGGAGACCGGGCCGCCCTGGAAGACGACACCGGGCTCGCCGGCCAGGTCCGCCCAGGCCTCCAGGATGTCGCCGACGCCCACGGGGGTCGGACGGTTGAGGACGACACCGAGCGAGCCCTCCTCGTCGTGGTCGAGGAGCAGCACCACCGCGCGGTCGAAGTTCGGGTCCGCCAGGGCGGGCGTGGCCACGAGCAGCCGTCCTGTGAGCGAGGACACCTCGGTCATGCCTGACATGATCCCGCATCTTCCCCGTGAGCGGGGAGCCAATGCGAGTACCTGTGTGAACGCAGCTCAGGGCGCAGAGAAGCGCCCCCCGCGCACGCCGTTGCCGGTGACCCCGTGTGCCCGATTCGAAACGGTTCGTGTTGTGGCAAAGCTATGACGGAGCTGAGTGGCCCTTGGGCTTACAGAAGGGGGGTAGGCGGCCATTACCCTTACTCTCCGGCTCCCGCAACGACTTGCCTGCCGACGAATCACTCCTGCCCAACTCATCGGATCGCGAGATACATGACCGTCAACGGCTCTGACGACGTACTGCTTGTCCACGGCGGAACCCCGCTCGAGGGCGAGATCCGGGTCCGCGGTGCGAAGAACCTCGTACCGAAGGCCATGGTGGCCGCCCTGCTGGGCAGCGCGCCGAGCCGACTGCGCAATGTCCCCGACATCAGAGACGTGCGGGTCGTACGCGGACTGCTCCAGCTGCACGGGGTGACGGTCCGTCCGGGAGAGGAGCCGGGCGAGCTGGTGCTCGACCCGTCGCACGTCGAGAGCGCGAACGTCGCGGACATCGACGCGCACGCGGGTTCGTCCCGTATCCCGATCCTGTTCTGCGGTCCGCTGTTGCACCGCCTGGGCCACGCCTTCATCCCGGGTCTCGGCGGCTGTGACATCGGCGGCCGGCCCATCGACTTCCACTTCGAGGTGCTGCGGCAGTTCGGTGCGACGATCGAGAAGCGGGCGGACGGTCAGTATCTGGAGGCACCACAGCGGCTGCGCGGCACCAAGATCGAGCTGCCGTACCCGTCGGTGGGCGCGACCGAACAGGTGCTGCTGACGGCGGTGTTGGCGGAGGGCGTCACCGAGTTGTCCAACGCGGCCGTGGAGCCCGAGATCGAGGACCTCATCTGCGTGCTGCAGAAGATGGGCGCGATCATCGCCATGGACACCGACCGGACGATCCGCATCACGGGCGTCGACTCGCTCGGCGGCTACACCCACGCGGCCCTGCCGGACCGTCTGGAGGCCGCCTCCTGGGCGTCCGCGGCGCTGGCGACCGAAGGCAACATCTACGTCCGCGGCGCCCAGCAGCGCTCGATGATGACGTTCCTGAACACCTACCGCAAGGTCGGCGGCGCCTTCGAGATCGACGACGAGGGCATCCGCTTCTGGCACCCCGGCGGGCAGCTCAAGTCGATCGCCCTGGAGACGGACGTCCACCCGGGCTTCCAGACGGACTGGCAGCAGCCGCTGGTCGTCGCCCTCACCCAGGCGACCGGCCTCTCGATCGTCCACGAGACGGTGTACGAGTCCCGCCTCGGCTTCACCTCCGCGCTCAACCAGATGGGTGCACACATCCAGCTCTACCGCGAGTGCCTGGGCGGCTCGCACTGCCGTTTCGGCCAGCGCAACTTCCTGCACTCCGCGGTCGTTTCGGGTCCCACCCGGCTCCAGGGCGCCGATCTGGTCATCCCCGACCTCCGTGGCGGCTTCTCGTACCTCATCGCGGCACTGGCGGCTCAGGGCACCTCACGCGTGCACGGCATCGACCTGATCAACCGCGGCTACGAGAACTTCATGGAGAAGCTGGTGGAACTGGGGGCGAAGGTCGAACTGCCGGGCAAGGCGCTCGCCTAGCAACAGCGGTAACAAGCGGTAACTGAAGCAGTCGTACGTACGACGATGGGGCGGCCACCCGGTGAAGGGAGCCGCCCCATTGGCGTAATGCTCTGCCGTGCGCCGCCGCGGGCGGCGCAGGCCTTACTTGCCCTTGGCGGCTTCCTTGAGCTTGCTGCCAGCGGAGACCTTCACGCTGTAGCCGGCCGGGATCTGGATGGGGTCGCCGGTCTGCGGGTTGCGCGCGGTGCGAGCGGCACGGTGGGTGCGCTCGAAGGTCAGGAAGCCGGGGATGGTGACCTTCTCGTCGCCCTTGGCGACGATCTCGCCGACGGTCTCGGCGAAGGCGGCCAGAACGGCGTCGGCGTCCTTGCGAGTCACCTCGGCGCGGTCGGCCAGCGCGGCCACCAGCTCACTGCGGTTCATGTCGTTACTCCCGTGTTCTTCTTGCTGTTGAGGCGTGCCACGCGGCGGAGCCGCATATCGGGCACAGTGAAGCCGATGCTGCCAGGGTCCTCGGTCGGTCCCCGGACCCGGGTCCGTAGCCAGACCCTCGCGCCCGAAGACGCATCCTGCCCCCACCTGCGGCGGGAAAGCCAATCCGGCACCCCTGGGGAGTCACAGGAACACCCTTGGGGGTCACACGGAAAGGCCTGTGCAAGGCGTGAACAAGGCGTGAGCCTGGGCGCCACCCTAAAGGCGGCCACAGGCCACGCCTTCCACGACGCGCCGGAGCTGTGGCGGTCGTGGCACCCGTCACAGCCGCCGCGAAGTCCCGCTCAGGCGGGTGCGCTGCCCGGCTCGGTCACCCCGGCCGCCTTCGCGGCGTCCCGCACCGCTCCGGCGACCGCGCCCGCGACCTTGTCGTTGAAGACGCTCGGAATGATGTAGTTCGGGTTGAGCTCCCCCTCGGTCACCACGTCCGCCAGTGCGGTCGCGGCGGCCAGCATCATCTCCGTGTTGACCGTACGCGACTGGGCGTCCAGGAGGCCACGGAAGACGCCGGGGAAGACCAGGACGTTGTTGATCTGGTTGGGGAAGTCCGAGCGGCCGGTGGCGACAACCGCCGCCGTCTGGCGGGCGATCGCCGGGTCGACCTCGGGGTCGGGGTTCGCGAGCGCGAACACGATGGCCTGGTCCGCCATCGCGGCCACGTCGTCGCCGTCGAGCACGTTCGGGGCCGAGACGCCGATGAACACGTCGGCGCCGCGCACGGCCTCCTTCAACGTGCCCTTGAGGCCCTCGGGGTTGGTGTTGTCGGCGATCCATCGCAGCGGCGAATCGGCGGCGGCGTCCACGAGGTCCGTACGGCCCGCGTGCACGACGCCGTGGATGTCGGCGACAACGGCGTTCTTGACGCCGGCGGCGAGCAGCAGCTTGAGGATGGCCGTACCGGCCGCGCCCGCACCGGACATGACCACGCGGATGTCGCCCATCGCCTTGCCCGCGACCCGCAGGGCGTTCGTGAGGGCGGCGAGGACGACGATCGCGGTGCCGTGCTGGTCGTCGTGGAAGACGGGGATGTCGAGGGCCTCGCGCAGCCGGGCCTCGATCTCGAAGCAGCGGGGCGCCGAGATGTCCTCGAGGTTGATCCCCGCGAAGCCGGGGGCGATGGCCTTCACGATCTCGACGATCGCGTCGGTGTCCTGGGTGTCCAGGCAGATCGGCCAGGCGTCGATGCCGGCGAAGCGCTTGAAGAGCGCCGCCTTGCCCTCCATCACCGGGAGGGCGGCCATCGGGCCGATGTTGCCGAGGCCGAGAACGGCGGATCCGTCCGTCACGACCGCGACGGAGTTGCGCTTGATGGTCAGCCGGCGGGCGTCCTCGGGGTTCTCGGCGATCGCCATGCAGACGCGGGCGACGCCCGGCGTGTAGATCATCGAGAGGTCGTCACGGTTGCGGATCGGGTGCTTGGACTGCATCTCGATCTTGCCGCCGAGGTGCATGAGGAACGTACGGTCGGACACCTTGCCGAGCGTCACGTCGTCGATGCCGCGCAGCTGCTTGACGATCTCGTCGGCGTGCGCCGTGGAGGTCGCCGCGATCGTGACGTCGATCCGGAGCCGCTCGTGGCCGGAGGCGGTCACGTCGAGGCCGGTCACCGAGCCTCCGTGGGACTCTACGGCCGTAGTGATCTGGGAGACCGCGGTTCCGCTCGCGGGCACCTCCAGGCGGACCGTAATCGAGTAGGAGACGCTGGGCGCCGTTGCCATTGCCGACTTCCTCTGCTTTCACCGTGTACTACTGGGTCGCGCTGTCTCGCGGGTGTGCCGTCCGATCGTCGCACCTACCCCTGAGTACGTGGTAGCCGCCCCGGGTTGCGAACGTTTTGTTCGCGGCGGTCGATGCTTTCGGAAAACTTATTCCACCATACGATAGTTGCGGCCGCGCAGACGGGTGATCCCGGTGGTGCTCCCTGTGGTGATCCCGGCGGGAAACGGTGCCGGAACCCAGCGCCGCGGAAATGAACTTTCGGGACGGGAATTGCCTTGCGGGGATCGTTTGTTACCTTGGACGTGACACCGGCCCGATCCAAGCCCCCGGGCCCAACCTTCGTCGCTACGAGCGACCACTTGCCGCGAGGCGAGCATGGCGGGTCGGTGTCGCTGAACGAACGAGAGGCCCACGTCACCGCAGGGTGACGTGGGCCTCTCGGCGTTTCCCGGGCCGTTTCCCGGGCCGTTTCCCGGGCCAGGGGGTCAGTCCCGCAGGAGGTCCGGCACCCCGTTCCCGTCCGGCTCGTCCCGGTCCGCCGAGACGATGGTCAGCTGCTGGGTCGCCCGGGTCAGGGCGACGTACAGCACGCGCAGGCCCGCCGGTGACTCGTCGGCGATCTCCGCGGGCGAGACGACGACCGTCGCGTCGTACTCCAGGCCCTTCGCCTCCAGACTGCCCAGCGCCACCACACGGTCGCCGAGCCCCTTGAGCCAGCGGGCGGCCTCCTCGCGCCGGTTCATGGCGACGACGACGCCCACGGTGCCGTCGACGCGCTCCAGGAGGCGGGTGGCCTCCGCTCGAACGGTCTGCGCGAGCGAGTCCCCTGCGGCGGCGAAGCGGGGCTCCACCCCGGTGGACCGTACGGCGGACGGGGACTGGGCCCCCGGCATGGCGAGGGCCAGGATCTTGGCGGCCAGTTCGGCGATCTCGGCCGGGTTGCGGTAGTTGACGCTGAGGGTGAAACGGCGCCGGGGGCGGGTGCCCAGGGCCTCGTCACGGGCCTCGGCGGCCTCCTCCGGGTCGGACCACGAGGACTGGGCGGGGTCGCCGACCACGGTCCAGGTGGCGTGCCGGCCCCGGCGTCCCACCATCCGCCACTGCATGGGCGTGAGGTCCTGCGCCTCGTCGACGATGACGTGCGCGTACTCGGTCCGCTCCTGCGCCAGCCGCTCGGCGCGCTCCCACTGCGTCTCCTCGCGCGTGGGCATGAGTTCTTCGAGGCCGGTGAGGTGGTCCAGCGGGTCCAGTTCGCGCCGCTTCCTGGGGCGGGCCGGGCTGCCGAGGATGGCGGTCAGCTCGTCGAGCATGGCCACGTCGTGCACGGAGAGACCGTCCCGCTTGAGGGAGCGCGCCACCCGCCGCACCTCACCGGGGTTGAGGATCCGCCGCGCCCAGCGGCCAAGGCGCCGCTCGTCGGCCATCGCGGCCAGCACGCCCCGCGGGGTCAGCTCCGGCCACCACACGTCCAGGAACTCGATGAAGCTGTCCTCGGACGTGACGTCCTCGTCGAACGACGAGCGCAGCTCGGCCGCCAGCTCCGGGTCCGAGTGCCGCGTACCGGCCCCCGAGCGCGCCCACAGCGCGTCGAGCAGCAGCTTGCGGGCCCGCGGACGCAACAGGTTCACCGGCGCGGTACCGCTGAGCGCGTTGTTGCGGATCCGGTCCAGCTCGGGGGCCTCCAGCTCCAGGCGGCGCCCGAAGGCGACGACGCGGAGGCGGGTGAGAGGGCCGGTGGGTGCCTGTGGCCTCGCGCCGTCCCCGTCGTCGAAGCTGTCGCCGTTGCCGTCACGGTCACGGCCACCGTCACCGTCACGGTCACGGTCACGGTCATCGTCACCGAAGGAGAGCTGGTGGTCCGCGCCGGGCCGACCGCCGTTGGACGGCCGCCCGGAGGACCCCGACGGGGCCTCCAGCGCCCCCCGCGCCGCCTTCCGCAGCACCCTGAGCATCCGGTACGAGCCCTTGGCGCGGGCCACCGCCGGAGAGTCGTACAGGGTGGCCTCCGCGCCGTCGACGAGGGAGCCGATGGCGCGGATCGCGACCTGGCCCTCCTCGCCGAGGGAGGGCAGGACACCCTCGGTGTAGGCGACAAGGAGCGGGGTCGGGGAGACGATCAGGATGCCGCCCGCGTATCGGCGGCGGTCCTGGTAGAGGAGGTAGGCCGCGCGGTGCAGGGCCACGGCGGTCTTGCCGGTGCCCGGGCCGCCCTCGACATATGTCACCGAGGCGGCGGGGGCGCGGATCACCAGGTCCTGCTCGGCCTGGATGGACGACACGATGTCCCGCATGGTGTGGCTGCGGGCCTGGCCGAGGGCGGCCATCAGGGCGCCGTCGCCGATCACCGGCAGCTCGTGGCCGTCGAGGGTGGCCTTGAGCTCCGGGCGCATGAGGTCGTCCTCCACACCGAGGACCCTGCGGCCCTTGGAGCGGATGACCCGGCGCCGCACCACCCGGCCCGGCTCGACCGGGGTCGAACGGTAGAACGGGGCGGCTGCGGGCGCCCGCCAGTCGATGACCAGCGGCGCGTAGTCCGTGTCCAGGACCCCGATACGGCCGATGTGCAGCGTCTCCGCGATGGCTGCGCACTGTTGACCGGTCTCGTTCTCACGCACGGCGCCCTCGGCGGGTTCCACCGCCGTGTAAGCGCCGTCCGGACCCTTTTTGCCGTCCTTCCCCGGGAGCAGGTCGATCCGGCCGAAGAGGAAGTCTTCGAACTCGTTGTTCAGGCGGTTGAGGTGAATTCCCGCCCGGAACACCTGGGCGTCGCGCTCCGCGAGCGCCCCCGGTGTCCCGACCTGACCGCGCTTGGCGGCGTCGTTCATGAGGAACTCCGCCTCGTGGATCTTCTCCTCGAGGCGCCGGTATACCCGGTCGAGATGCTCCTGTTCGACGCTGATCTCACGGTCCCGGACGGAGTCGTCCCTGAGGGACTCCTGCCGTGCGGAATCGTGGACCGAACCGAGCGCGGTTTCCTGCTGAGCCTGAGCGGCCACCGGGCCCCCTTCTGACGTGCTGGGCAGCCGTCAACCGTACGCGAAGGGGGACCCTTAGGCTACGCGCGCGCTCCAGGTTCGCTCACGCGTCCCTTTATGCGCCTGTTTCCATGACCGTGTCCATGACCGTGTGCATGACCGTTTATGGGCCATTTCCACGAGTTCTACGAGTTACGCGTCCACTTCCACGAGCTGCTTCCCGTCGAAGGTCATGACCTCGAAGTGGTCGATCTCGTTCGGGGTGAAGGCCGCGCCGCCGTTCACGTAGAGCGGGGATTTGGCCTGTTCCGTCTTGGCACCGGGGAGGCCGTAGCCCCACTCCGGGACCGACCAGGAGGTCACCGTCTCCCGTTCGCCGTTCTTGCCGACCGCGATCAGGGAGCACTTCTCCGGGCCCGAGACGTTCTTGAGCTCCAGGACGGCGTAGGTGCCCCAGGCCTTGGGCTCCATGGCGACCACCGCGGTGACCTTGGTGCTCGCGTCCGTGGCCGTGACCTTGTCGGTCATGACGTCGAAGGCTTCCTTGGCGGGAACGGTGGGGACTGCCTGCGGGGCCTTGCTGCCGTCACCGCCGCCATTGACCGCGAACACGGTCAGCGGTCCTGCGATGATCAGCGCCGCCGCGGCCGCCACCATGTAGAAGCTCCGCCGACGCTTCAGGGCACGCCGCTCGGACACCTCGTCGACCAGCCGTACCGCGAGCTGCGGGCTCGGGCGTGCGGCCAACGACTCGCCGATCGCCGGGCTGCCCAGCGAGGCGGGCAGATCCGCGAGTGCGGCGAGCATCGGTTCCATCCCGGCGAGCTCGTCGAGCTGCTGGGCGCACCACTCGCAGACGGCGAGATGGGCTTCGAACGCGGTTGCCTCGGCGTCGTCGAGGATGCCGAGGGCGTACGCGCCGACGGTCTCGTGAATCTCACCGGGGTTCTGCTGTCCCCGTGAACCCTGCATGGCTCCCGGACCACCCGTTCCGTATCCCCCGTATGTACTCATGCCGTCACCCCCCGCTCCTCCAGCGCCAGCTTCATCGACCGAAGGGCGTAGAACACCCGGGAACGCACGGTGCCGCTGGGGATGCCGAGGGTCTCGGCCGCCTCATTGACGGTACGCCCCTTGAAGTAAGTTTCGACCAGGACTTCCCTGTGAGCAGGTGTCAGGTCGTCCAGCGCGTCAGACAGTGTCATCAGCCACAACGCCTTGTCGATCTCGTCCTCCGCGGGGATGACCTCCAGCGGTGACGGGTCCACCTCCTGCGGCCGGGCCTGCCGACTGCGGTGTCCGTCGATGACGATGCGCCGTGCCACCGTCACCAGCCAGGGTCGAACCGAACCGGTTGCCCGATTGAGCTGCCCGGCATTCTTCCAGGCACGGATGAGTGTTTCCTGTACGACGTCCTCGGCGCGCTGCCGGTCGCCTGCGACCAGCCGCAGCACATAGGCAAGCAGGGGTCCCGCGTGTTCTCGATAGAGCGCACGCATCAGCTCCTCGTCAGGCTCCGAGGACTGAGACGCGCGATGTCGTGCCCTTGGGGGGCGTTCATCAGCCACGGCGGAATCCTTGCGCACGCCTACCTCCGGTGTCACCGATTCGACCGGGGTCTCCCTGTCGATCGCTCACACCGGGGTACGGATATGGGCACTCGCCTGTTCAAAGGGGTCACACATATTCACTGAGCCGGATGTGAAGAAAGTCTCCCCGTCACACCCTGCGATTCCGGGATCACGTTCAGCGCTCAATTTTGCCTGGTGTCGTGAAGATCGGGGCGGCCGTCGTGAAGGTCTGGACCAACCATCGTGAAGGTTCAGGAGTTTCACGCGCGGGCGAGTGCCGCCCGTCGGCGGTGCCGTGCCACGCGCTCCCGGTTGCCGCACACCTCGCTGGAGCACCAACGTCTGCGCCGGCCGCGTGAGGTGTCGAGGTAGACGATCGGGCAGTTGTCGCCCTCGCACTGGCGCAGACTCGCTCTCGCCGCCGGGTCCGTGAGGAGTTCGAGGGCGTCCCGGGCGACGAGGGAAATCAACTCGGCGTGGCGGGGCGGCGCGTGCAAGCGGGGGCGCAGTGAACCGTCGTCCGCGCGTACGGCCCAGGGCGCGGGCGGGGTGCCGAGTGCCGCCGCGTTGACGCGGGCGAGGTCGGCGTCGGCGGGCCGGGTGGCGAGTTCACCGCGCACCAACCGGTCGACGTGTCCGCGCAGTTCACGGAAGCCGACGAGCCACGAGGAGTCGGCGCCCGCCAGGGGCGTGCCCGCGGGAACCAGCCCGGAGCGGGCGATCCAGGCGCGCAGCTGGTCCACCGAGTCGAGCCGTTCCTCGGGGTGGGTGGTCGCCAGGAGGTCCAGGCAGATCCGCCCGGAGTCGAACCGCAGCTCGTACGAGGCCGTGGCCATGCCCGATGCCATGTGCCTGTCACCGCCTAGGGGTTACCGCCATGAGCTTTTGGAGACTGCCTTGGGGAAGGGGTACTGCAGAAGGGACTGGGGCTGTCCTGGGGAGTAGATACCCCCACAGTGCATGTCCGCACCCCCGGCCGGAAGACCTTGTACCGCCTGCGTCCTAGACGTCCGCTTATGGGACCGCGCGGCTCGGCCATGTCGCCCGTGCCACGGCGCCGGTTGACTCAGAGGCATGACGGACAACAGCACGGGGCGGCGCGGGAGCGCCGGAGGTGTACTGGTTGCGGCCACGGTCGCGATGGGCCTGCTCGCCGGGGTCTTCTACATTTTCGCCTGCACCATCATGCCGTCGCTCTCCCGCAGCGATGACCGCGTCTTCATCGAGGTCATGCAGAACATCGACGACCAGATCCAGAACCCGGTGTTCTTCCTGAGCTTCCTGGGCGCACCGCTCCTCGCGGCGATCGCCGCCTGGCAGGCCCGCAGGTCGCCGTACCGCTGGTGGGTGTGGGCCGGCTTCGCCGCCGTCGCGCTCGCCTTCCTTCTCACCGTCACGGTGAACATCCCGCTCAACAACGCGCTGGCGGACGCCGGCGACCCCGCGCGGATCGCCGACCCGGCCGCCGTACGCAAGGAGTTCGAGGACCCGTGGGTGGCCTGGAACGTCGTACGAGCGCTGCTGTCGACGCTCGCGCTGGCCTGCCTCGCGCGTGCCCTGCTGGTGTACCGAGGGCCTCACACGTCGTACTTGGAGTCCGCGGCCGGGTCGAGTGCGAGCCGGTAGCCGCGCTTGACGACCGTCTGGATGAGCTTGGGCACGCCGAGTGCCGTACGCAGCCGGGCCATCGCCGTCTCGACGGCGTGCTCGTCCCGTCCGGCGCCCGGCAGCGCGCGCAGCAGCTCGGCCCGGGCCACCACCCAGCCGGGCCGGCGCGACAGGGCGCGCAGCAGTGACATTCCGGCGGGCGGTACGGGCCGCAGCGTGCCGTCGACCACCACGGCGTGCCCGCGGATCTCGACCCGGTGGCCGGCGATGGGCAGCGTACGGGCCCGGCCGGGGAGTTCCTTGCACAGCACCTGTACGAGGGGGCCGAGCCGGAAGCGTTCGGGCTGGACCGTGTCGAGGCCGTGGGCCTGCAGCGGCAGCGCGGTGACCGGGCCGACGCAGACGGGCAGGACGTCGTGGTGGAGGGCGGCGAGCAGTTCGGGCAGCAGGCCGCGGCTCTCCGCCCGGGAGAGCAGGGACGCGGCGGCGGGCGCGCTGGTGAAGGTGATCGCGTCCAGGCCACGGGTGACGGTCACGTCGAGGAGCCGGTCGAGGGGCGCGATGTCCTCGGGCGGCATCCACCGGTACACGGGGACGACGACCACATCGGCTCCGGCGGCCCGCAGCGACTCGACGAACCCGGGCAGGGGCTCACCGTGCAGCTGGATGGCGATGCGGCGGCCCTCGACGCCCTCCTCCAGCAGCCGGTCGAGTACTTCGGCCATGGATTCGGAGGAGGGGGACCAGTGCTCGGTCAGTCCCTGGGCCCGTATCGCACCCTTGACCTTGGGGCCGCGGGCGAGCAGTTCGACACCGCGCAGCCGCGCGAGCAGGTCCTCCCCCATCCCCCAGCCGTCGGCGGCCTCGACCCACCCGCGGAACCCGATGGCCGTCGTGGCCACCACCACGTCCGGTGCCTGGTCGATCAGCTCCTTGGTGGCGGTGAGCAGTTCACTGTCGTCGGCGAGCTGCACGATACGCAGGGCGGGCGCGTGTACGACCGAGGCGCCGCGCCGCCGGAGCAGCGCCCCGAGCTCGTCGGCGCGGCGGGCGGCCGTCACGCCCACGGTGAATCCCGCGAGGGGGCCGTGCGGCGGGGCTTCTGGTCGCTGCTGTTGCTCGTACATGGCTGTCGTCCCGGCTCTCGTCGTCTTGCACTCGAGTCGTCGTGCACTCAGGGCTGGCCGTAATCGGCTGGCCTTACGGCTGACCGAGCCTGTCAACGCTCCGTGACAGGCCCGGTTCCGTCGCATGTCGCCGGTGTTACGTCACACCTCGGCGTAGCTGAGTTGGATCTTCTCCTCCTTGGCCGGTGCGGAAGCCTCCGCGGCGGCGGTCGGACGGCGAAGGTATACGGCCCAGGTGACCGCGAAGCAGAGTGCGTAGAAGGCGAGGAAGCCGACGAAGGCACCGGTGCCGGAACCGACGCTCAGGAAGGACTGCCGGAAGGCGAGGTTGATGCCGAGCCCGCCGAGCGCGCCCACCGCGCCGATGAGTCCCATGGAGGCGCCGGAGAGCCGACGCCCGTAGGCGGCCGCTTCCTCCCCGCTCAGCCCCTTGGCCGCGGCCTTGGCCTGGAAGATGCCGGGGATCATCTTGTACGTGGACCCGTTGCCGAGGCCCGTCAGCACGAACAGCACGATGAACGCGGTGGTGAACAGCGCCAGCGACTCCCGCATGGACGCGACGACGATGATCGCGGTCGCGGCGGCCATCCCGACGAAGTTCCACAGGGTGATCTTCGCGCCGCCGTAGCGGTCGGCGAGCCAGCCGCCGACGGGCCGGATCAGCGAGCCGAGCAGCGGCCCGATGAAGGTGACGTACGCGGACTCCAGCGGCGTACGCCCGAACTGTGTCTGGAGCACCAGACCGAACGCGAAGCTGTATCCGATGAAGGACCCGAACGTCCCGATGTAGAGGAAGGACATGATCCAGGTGTGGGCGTCCTTCACTGCCTCCTTGGCGGCGCCGGTGTCGTTCTTCACGGACGAGATGTTGTCCATGTAGCGGGCGCCGAGGACGGTGGCGACGACGATGAGCGGGATGTAGATGCCGAGCAGCACCCTCGGCCCGCCGCTCGCTCCGATGACCGCGAGCCCCACGAGCTGCACCACCGGCACCCCGATGTTGCCGCCGCCCGCGTTGAGCCCGAGGGCCCAGCCCTTCTTCCGCAGCGGGAAGAACGAGTTGATGTTCGTCATGGAGGAGGCGAAGTTGCCGCCGCCCACGCCCGCGAGCATCGCGCACACCAGGAAGGTCCCGAACGACGTTCCGGGCTCCATCACGACGAACGCCGCCACGGTCGGCACGAGCAGCATGCTCGCCGCGATGATCGTCCAGTTCCGGCCGCCGAAGCGGGCGACAGCGAAGGTGTAGGGGACGCGCACGATCGCGCCGACCAGCGTCGCCATCGACACGATGAAGAACCTGTCGGCCGGGGTGAGCCCGTACTCCGGACCCATGAAGAGCACCATCACCGACCACAGGGTCCAGATCGAGAACCCGATGTGCTCGGACAGCACGGAGAAGAAGAGGTTGCGGTGGGCGACCTTCTCGCCGCCCTCTTTCCAGAAGGTCTCGTCCTCGGGATCCCACTGGTCGATCCAGTGGCCTCCCCTGCTCGGCGCGGGGGCGGGGGTGGGGGTGGGGGTGGGGGCTGTGGGCGGGGGTCCGGAACTTGGGGCTGGGGTCGGGGCTGTCATGACGCCTCCACGGTTCTCCGGTGCTCAGGTCTCGCACTTGGGGTTGAGTCCCGAAGGTAGGGAGGCCGCGTTTCCGCACTGTGGCTGTGCGTGACTGGAAAGGAACGTTGCTCTCACTCCGGTGGGGGGTGGCTCGGTGAGGTCGGGGCTTTGGGGGTGGGGGGCTGGGTGCGGGGGTGGGGCTTGGGGCGGCGGGGGCGAGGGGGCGGGAGAGGGGTGCGGGGGTGGGGTGCGGGGGTGGGGCTCAGGGCGGCGGGGGGCGTGGGGCGGGTGGTAGGACGAGGAGGGTACGACGAGGGGGGCTTCTTCGGCTACGGGGGTGGGGTCGGCGTTCCCCGGCTCAAAGATGAGGGTCGCTGTCTCTTCGCCGGTCTCTCCGGCGGTCTCTCCGGCGGTCTCTCCGGCGGTCCCGGTGGTCGGGGCCCAGCCGCAGCCTCGGATCCAGGTGGCGTGATCGACGCCGAGCGCGGCCCGGAAGTCGGTCCGGGGGCCGGCCGACATCTGGGGGAAGGCGATGCTCGGCGGACGCTCAGACCGCAGCACGACGGCCGGGTTGGCGCGGAACTCTGCCGTGGCAGCGATGGGACGTCACAAGGGAGGCTTCCTTGCGGGACTGACTTCACCCCCTCCCCTACCCTTTACTGCGGCTTGCCGGGCACCCACGGTCACGCGACCTCAGGCAGCGTGCGCAGCCCCGGACCTGCCGACCTCGAACCACAGCAGCTTCCCGGCACCCCGCCCGAGTGCGTCCCCACCCCACAGATCCGCCCACGCCTGTACGAGAAGCAGCCCGCGCCCGTTGACAGCGTCCACCGGAGCGGGTCGCGGCCGGCCACCCGGAGGTTCGTCGAACGGGGCCGGGATGAAGGGGTTCGTGTCCCAGACGCTCACCCGCAGCCGCCTGTCACCGAGCGCCGTCAGCCGCAGAGATGCGGGCCCTTTCGCGTACTGGTAGGCGTTGGTGACCAACTCGGACGTCAACAACTCGACCACGTCGAGCACTTCACGCATGCCGTGCCCATTGAGCGCGGCCCGCACGGTCATACGTGCGACCCGTGCGGCGCGGGGGTCATGAGGCAGGCGAAGGGCGTACACCCAGGTATCGGGCGGAGCTACGGTGACCATGAATGACTCCTGGAGGGAAGGGGACTTGGACTCGCTCAACGGCGCCGCCTTGCGGTGGCAGAGCCTGGGTTGGTGCGCTTCCGGCTTATGGGCGGGGGCAGTTGGGCCGCAGGAGCAACCGTAGCCAAGGAAGTGAGATACTTCTTCCAAATTCGGAAGATGCACCAGTTATTACCTCGTGTGAGGTACAGGAACGCCGCGCCGCGGCCCGAGAGGAGGCCTCTTGCCGCCCACGAGCAATCCCACGCTGCGCCAGCGGAGACTGGGCGCCGAGCTGCGCAAACTCCGCGAACGCGCCGGACTGACCGCCACCGAGGCCGCGGCACGCCTGGGCGTCAACCAAGGGCGCGTCAGCATGATCGAAACCGGACGGAGTCCGCTCAGCGCCGACCGGGTTCGCGCCATGGCACGCGCGTACGACTGCTCCGACGAACAACTCGTCGATGCTCTGGCCGCGATGACGGGTCGGCGCTCACGCGGCTGGTGGGAGGAGTATCGCGACCACCTGCCTGTCGGCCTTATCGACCTTGCGGAGCTGGAGCACCACGCTGTGGCTCTGCGCGTGGCACTCGTCGTCCACATCCCCGCCCTGCTCCAGACCACCGACCACGCCCGAGCCCTCTTCAACGAGGCGGTGCCACCCTTGCGGCAGTACGAGGTCGAGCACCGTGTCACCCACCGCATCAAGCGGCAGGGCATCCTCCACCGAGAGACACCGCCCCCCTATACGGCGGTGATCCACGAGTCCGCCCTTCACATGGGATATGGCGGCCCCGCCACTGTCCGCGGTCAGCTCCAACACCTGCTGGCCGTGGGCGAGTTGGACCATGTCACTGTGCGGATCATCCCGTTCGGCAAGGGTTCGTTCCCCGGCACTGGCCAGTCCATCGACTACTTGAACGGAGTCGTGCCCCAACTCGACACCGTCCAGCTCGACACCCACCACGGCTGCGACTTCCTGGACGCAGAGGCCCAGTTGACCAAGTACCGAGTCGTCCTCGACCGCATGGAGGCAAGCGCGCTCAAACCCTCTGACTCCCGCGACCTGATCCACCGCATCGCCCAGACCACCTGAGAGAGCCCACCGTGCCTGACTTTCAATGGCAGAAATCCACATTCAGCCCGGACGCCTCAAACTGCGTCTACGTGGCCGCCCCCGTCCCTGGCACCATCTACTTGCGCGAAAGCGACGAGCCCGACGTCCTCGTTAAGACGACGCACGCCCCCCTGTGGGCACTGATACATGCTCTGAAGGCAAAACGACGCCTGACCTGAATCAGCTCCAGAGGGCAGATCCGGCCCACCGTTTCACGGCTCACCCTCTCCCAGGGTCAGCGGGCCTCGGTCGTGCCCTGCTCCAGCGGATAGTCGAAGCACACCGTCTGAGCGATCTGTTCGAGAACCGCACGGTACTGCTCGCGACGGAGCACAGCCGTCGTACTCAGCGTGAGGACAACCAGTCGCTTGCAGTCCGGGTGGGGCAGGTGGGCATGAATCTGAAGAAGGGGCGACTGCGGGAGACCGCTGCCGGCGGAGGCGGTACGTACGGTCTCGCTGATGGAGGCCGGTCCGCAGGGCAGTTCGAGATAGTCGATATGGGTCGGGTTCTGGGTCTGGGTCTGGGTCTGGGTCTGGGTCTGGGTCTGGCCCTCGGCGGAGGTCACGGCGCGTGCGGCAGTCACGGCCCTTGGTGCCACGGCTGTGTCTCGCCACGAGAGGGTCAAGAGGGAAATCAGGGGCTGGCCGTGGCCACTGCCGGTCGCGGATACGTCATCGCGATGCAGGCCGATTGAGCAGTGGACGGTGCCGACCTCACACAGGGCCCCGAGCATCTGTTGACCTGCTGCAACCTGAGCGACGAACTGTTGGCGGGCCAGTCCGTCAGGGGCTGCCTCCAAAAACGGCGCGAATGCCATGCGCAACTCGTCGGCGGCTGGAGAGCCGGGCGGAGCGACGAGGGATTCCAGGGGGATCGCGGTGAAGCCCGCGGGTTCGGCGAACCAGATGTCGGCGTCGGGGTCCTTGGCCGAGTCGGCGACGACGAAACGGGGGGCGGTGGCCATCAAGTCCTGTCCTGTATCGCCTGTCCTGTATCGGATCAGTACGGGCGCGGAGGCGGAGACACCGAGTCGGGAACGTGGGCTCCGGCGCGGCGGGCGCGGTCAAGGGCGGCGGGGCTCGCGTTCCAGTCGGTCGGTTCGATACCCCGGCGCCCCGTGGCCGTGCGCTGGAAGAGCAGGTGCAGCCGCCGAGGGGCCTTGCCGCGGCGGCTATTGGCCGCGATGACGGCGATGAAGCGGGGGTCGCCGGCGAACCAGAGGGGCTCGATCTGCGCTTTGAGTTCCGGCTTGGTGGACGCGGTACCGAAGCGCCGCATCCACCAGAAGGTTCGCATGTTCATGAGGAAGAGCAGGGGGATCTGCTCCCCGGGTTTCTCCGGGTTGGGGAACTCGTACCACATCTCATCCTGCTCCGCCCGGGGGTGCTTGTTCCGGCCACGCGGGACGCCGGTGAGGAACTGCCAGGGGTACTGGCCCAGGACCCGCCGGATTTGGAGAGAGGGGCGGAGGTA
Source organism: Streptomyces sp. NPDC005808 (assembly GCF_042871385.1). Classification (NCBI taxonomy): domain Bacteria; kingdom Bacillati; phylum Actinomycetota; class Actinomycetes; order Kitasatosporales; family Streptomycetaceae; genus Streptomyces; species Streptomyces sp. NPDC005808. Next base: position 388,205 of record NZ_JBIAIK010000005.1, read on the forward strand.
GGCGAGTTGGAGGACGGCGCGGTAGGTCGCGTAGACAAGGAGAAGGAGAAAGACCCAGCCGATCCAGGTAGGTGTCGCCACGATGAGAAAGAGGCTGCCGAACCAAACGGCGATCCAGCCGACAAGCCGCCCGGCGATCATGGTCATGTGCTGGATCCAGGCCCGCCGGGTCGGCGGATGATCCCAAGCAGTGGGGTAATCGGTGGAGTACATGCGATGGGCTCTCTCTGTTCGGGGCTCAGAAGACGTGCTGCGCGATGTCGACAAGCCCTCCGACGTCGAGGCCAAGCCTTGCTCCGTCGATACCCGCCACGGAACCGTCCTTAATGCCGTCGTCATCGGTGTCGACAGCGGTCATGACCAGGCCGAAGGTTGCGGTGGCCACGCCGACCGAGGCCGATGTGACCTCGACCGTTTTGATTGTCTGAGCCGCCCGGGCGCCTCGAATCGTGAAGTTGAGCAGGGAATTGTCCAGTTCGGAGATGGCCTTCGCGTCCTCCATGGTGCTGCTTCCAAATCGCGCCAGTCGTTGTGCCAGCGGGATGACCGCCCCCGCCTCGCCAGTGGCACGCGAGGCAGCCACAGCGCCCTTACCCACGGCCCCGACTCCTGGCAGCATGCCGAGGGCATCACCACCGACTGTGACAACGCCGCTCCAGAAGTCAGTGTCAAGCTCACCCTTGGTGAAGCCGTCCCACAGGGAAGCCCGTAGCGCTGGATCGCCGAACACGCGGATGGCCAGCGCCGACGCACTCAACGCCGCAGCTACAAGCAGCAACACTGCGGCCGCCGTCCCACCCGTCAAGACGAACAGAGCCACCAGCCCGACCACGGCAGCCACGAAACTGAGAATGTCAGGCAGATTCTCGCCAAGCCAATCAAGCGCCGAGTCGAACCACCCCGGTTCATGCGGCGCCAGCTTCTTCGTCGCGTCGCGGATCTTGCCTGCCCGGTACTGAGCTTGATGCTCGTGCTCCTCCGCGAGCTTCCGGGCCTTGCTCCGGATCTTCTCCAGCTCGTCCTCGGCATCGTCCACCGCGGTGTTCGCCTGCGTCAGGGCCTTCTGCGCGTCGTCATGCTTGGCGCCCTTCTTGTCCAGGTCAGGACTGTTGCCCGCCTGGGTGGCGTGCCCCTTCGCTCGGTCCACGGCGGCCTGCGCGTCCTTCGCGTCTTCCTCGAGACGCTTCGCTCGACGCTGGAAGTCATCCAACTCCCTATCCCGGAGGTGGAGTTGTTTGGCCGCCTTGCGGATGGAGTGAGCGGCGTTCTTCAGGTTCAACGGCAGCGGACCACCGTCAAGCTGCTCACGGAAGGCGACGGCCGCATCGCCCTCCCAGTAGCTGCCGTCCATCAGCTTGGTGACAAGCTCATGCGTCTCTTCGAGCACCTTGGCGCACCCGACGAGCTTCTTGTGCAGGCCGTTCACCGTCTCGGTGCTGCCCGGCACAGGGTTGAAGCCCAGGTGCGGGTAGTCGGGGTTCGAGATGTGCGGGGCTGACTTGAGTCCCTGGGGTTTGCCGGGGTCGGCTCGGGACTGCGGGTCGAGGGCAGTTCCCGAGTCTCCGCTTCCGGAGGGATCTGTCACTTCGACCCCCCGCTCTCGCCCTCTGCGGGTTTCTTGAGCGCTTCCTCCAGGGCCTTGTCGACCTCGCGGTAGCTGTCCTTGCTCTTCCCAATGATCTTGGCGAGATCCTCGGTCTGCTCGCCGATCTGATCCGCTCCGTACTTCCATTCCTCCTGGAAGTCCTCACAGGCGCGGTCAAGGTCGTCGGTGCCGAGGCCTGTGACGGTCGCGTCTTCCAGCGCTCTGCGCAGCCCCCTCAGCGAGTCGGTCGACTTCCTGAGCATCTTCATGAAGTGCGCCAACTCGTCGCCGTCAACGGCCAGCCGATCCGCCACGTCTCTCCCAAACTCTTCCCGGTGTGCCCGGTAGCTCCGATGTCAGCGGTTGACGGCCTGGATCTCCTGCACGACAACGTCCTGCTCCGCCCCGAACTCGCCATCCGGCAGGTCCACCGGCTCGTTCACACCGGTGCCGGTCCAGTGGATCTTCCAAGTGATGGTCGCCCGGAGCTTGTACGAGTCATCGCCCGAGGAGCGCAGGTACTTCACCCCACACGGCGGGGTCTCATCCGACTTGCCGGCGGCGTACGCCTCACCGATCGAGTTGTCACCGTTGATCGTGCACACCCCGGACGCGGGGTACGTCGTCGCATCGGCAGTCCCCGGCTCGATCTTCAGCGAAACCGGCTCCGCAACAGTCGTCGCCTCAACACCGAGCACCGGAACCGACGCCGTGACCGACACCGGCTTGAACTCCGCCGCATCCAGCCACGCCCACGTCGGCAGGTTCACCTTGGTCGTACCTTCGGGCGCCAGAGTCACCTTCGTCGAAGGAACAAGAATCTCGGCATACGCCAACTGCGCCAGCATCTCCGGCGTAATCGCCTCAGGGATGTCCGCCGGCGGCGGGGCACCGGTGTCCACCCAGAAGGTGTCCGCGTCGCAGTCGAGCGCGCCCGGTTCACCCCCACGACCCTCGCTCACATACGAAGACCACCAATAGCCCTTGCCGGCCTTGTCCTTGTTGAAGTCCGTGTACGGATTGCCCTCGACATAATGGTCACGCTGCTTCGCATCCCACTCGTAACCCGTCGAATCAACCGCCCAGATCGACTCCAGATGCTCCTGCAACTGAGCAGGCGAGTACTTCGGCGCGTAATAACAGGCAGGCGGCTTCCACGTGCTGGTAGTGGACGCGATCGGCCCCGCCGACTCACCCGAACCATTCTTCGAACGCTCGAAGACGACGGCACCAGCGCCGGCAGAGATGGTGTCGCCATCGACGTCACCCTTCGGGCCCGTCGGAGGCGGGTTCTGAGTGTCGCCATCCAGCGTGTCGTCGGCACGCGCGAGGCCCGGAATCAGGAGTACGGGCAACAGGGTTCCTGTGGCGACCACCATGGTGGCTGCCGTCAACCCGCGCTTCAGGGCTGGCACTTGGCACTCCCACTCTGAGAGAGGATCTTCTGAATTTCCCAGACACCCTGTGCGTTCTTCTTGAGCGATGTGTTGTAGACGACGTAGCTCTTTGCAGTGACCTCAGTCTTGTTGATCTTGTTGGTCTCGATGTACTTGACGTACGCCTTGCCCTGGTCTTCGCAGTAGCTCAGGGAAGCAGTCCCATCGTCATCAACCGCAACGACGGGATCGTAGAAGCGGTAGGCACCGGTGGTTCGCGCCTTGTTGTCCACGTACTTCTGGATGAATTCCTGTGTGGCGGCGGCCGCCTCCCCCTCGTAATAGAAGAGGTACGCCTTGTCGAGGGCGTCCTGGTTGGCAATGGCGAGGTCCACCGCCTTGATGGACTGCTCGCTGTCGCTCAGGACCGCGTCCTTGTCCTCGTCACCCGTCTTGGGCCAGTCGAAGGTGTACGTGATATCCGACGGCAGCTCGATCTTCGGCCGACCAGCGGCTTCCGAAGCAGAGGTGCTCGGCGAAGCCGAGGCCTCACCCCCCGTATCAGCCCCAGCGATCTTGTCGTTGTCCGCAGAATCACCGCCACCGCCCCCGCACCCAGTCAGAACGAGGGCCGTGACCGCACCGAGGGCGACCGTGGCGAGCAGGCGGGGACGGCGGTTCACGGCAGACTCCTGGGCGACGTGGGGTTCGAGAGGGCATCAACACGCTAGCGGGGGCGCATGTGGCGACACCAGAGCGAATAGCGTCAACACCGTTCGCAAGTCAGGCATAGCTATACAGAACAGGGCCCAGTCGACGGTTCAGGCCCTTCGAATGAGTGACGCCGGAAGTCCGGGACATGTGAGAGAGCGCAACCGTTCAGGCCACCCACTGGCAGAAATCCACCTTCAGCGGCGACAGCTCGAACAGCCTCTACGTCGCCGCCCCCATCTCTCCGGCAGCCTGCACCTCCGCGAAAGCGACGAACCAGCAGTCGTCCTGACAACCACCCCTGTCCAACTGCTGGACCTAATACGCACGCTCAAGGCAGGCGCAGCAGGACACTCGCACGACTGACCTGTAGGGGATCCATGTCCGCGGACGAGTCATTCCTTCACCTGCTGCGCCGGAAGACGAACGCGGCGCACTAGTGAGCGGCGGTAATGGTTTCGGCGACCTGACTGGGCTGTTACACCGACACCGTTCGCGCCCCGGCAGCAGAGAGTTCGTCAGTGATTGCTTGGGCATCGGCGGAGCGAACCTCGATGGCGTCACCGGAACGCAGGAGGAGGTCGACAGTCGGATCGAGCCAGGCAACGGTGTTGGGAATGAGAGCCACTCCGACAAGGTCCGTGAACTGCAGGGCCACAGCGGCTCCGTCCACACCGCGCAGGTGCAAGGTATCGCCGTCGACTGCCAGAACACCCATGCGTGTGGGCCCGTAATCCCAGGCAGAGGCACCTGCGGCAGGCGCCTGGCCGGACGGCTCGTTGATTCCGTAGCGAATGGGGTGAACCATGACGCTCGAACCGAATTCCGCGGTGAGCGGCTGTACGGCTTCGCCAAGTGCCGCCCACTCGCGCCGCCGCCGGAGCAGGACTTTAGGGAGACCGACGGCCAAGAGCGCCAGGGCAAGGAGTCCGGCCACGGCGAGACCAAGGGCGTTGCTCGGGCGGCCGACCACAAAGACCAGCGCCACAACAGCCAATGGGGCGATGAAGACGGCGTAGAGCACAGCCGGATGGACGCTGGTCGCCTGGGCGACCGGCGACTTGGTTGCCTCGCCGCGATGCCGACAGCGCCTGCGCTCCCGGCTTCGGATCATCTGCTCTCTGGAGGCCCAGCCATAGCGGTCGGCGTACTTCATGATCGTGCTCCAGGAGAGCAACCCGGCCACCACCAGGCCGGGAAGCATCGCCAGCACACTCGGATCGGACAGATCCGCCAGGACCGCGACCGCCACGACTAGCACCACAGTGAGTACCAGCGCCGCATTGAAGAAACGCGGGTGCGGATATCCACGCGCGCCGTAGTGGGACGGAAACTCGGAATCGTATCCGCGATCTGCTGCGGCCCACTGCCTCATGAGCTGACGGCGCCGGCTGCCGCGCATCCTCAACGCACGCAGAACCAGAATCGCTGGAACCGCGAAGAAGGCAAGCATCATGCATGCCAACACTGCCGCCACCGCCACATCGGTGGCGTCGTTGCCTTCGGACGTCGCGGCGTCTACAAGCACGACGGGAACCAGCGCACACGCCGCGGTCAGAACAACAGCGCACGCCAGAAAGACAGCCGCACGCCCACGAGAAAGATCCTCGCGGACCAACGCGCCGATGGCATCCGCCTGAGCCCTCAACAAGCTTGAGCGCTCCCCCCAGGAACTGGCCTCGCCGGGGCCCTCCGGAAGTGGTGGTGCTCGAAACATCAAGCCTCGGGAAGTCGAGTTGCGGTCGTTGGTGGTGTTCGTCATGTCCGTTCCTAAGGGCTGTCCCGCAACGTCGAGGCGGGCGGTTGAGAGACCGAGAGGTTCTCCGCCTATCCTCCTGTTGTGCAGCTGCCTCGGGATCCGTCGAACTTCGCCCATGCCCTGGTGGCAGCGTTTCCGACCCGTCTTGCCAGTGACGTGCAAAGTGTCCTGGCGGTCATACCGGAGGCCAGGTTCGCGCCGATGATGCCTTTCGAGGTCGTCGTGCAGGGCGAGACCGTCGTCATCCCCTCGCGCATCTACAACGCGGAGCCGGGTGCCGAATTGGAGCGGGCCCTGACCGGAACCCAGCAGGTGATTTTGCACTGCCTGTACTCCCGGCACAGTGATGGCCGTGTCCGCCAGCGGCACCTCGAGCAGATTGTGGCGTCGGGCGAGCCGTGGGTGGTCCCGTTCGTGGTGCAGTTGGCCGGCGAATACGTGCTGGAGATCCTTGAGGCGATCGGCCGGGGTCTTCCCGGACTCGCGGTCCTGGGCTCGGCTCAGCGCCGACTCTACGGGGAGTTCATCGCTCGGAATCCGGCCTTCTTCGCGCGCACGGAGCGGCGCGTGGTGAGCTACTGGTCGTGCTACTACCGCTGGAAGTACGGAGCGTTTGGGATGTATCCCGGATGCGTCCTTTTGGAGGCGTTCCGGGCCGCTGTTGTGGAACAGGTGGGCGCGCAGTGGCCGCGGCACACGCCGCGCTCCGCTGGCGGACGCGGGTGAGGGACCTGCCTGAGTTCGGCCATGGTCCTATCCAGCAAGGTTGAGATTGTGCAGGCGGGCGATGCCGCGCATGGCGTGGTGGACGCCGTCGCCCTTGAGCCGGCAGTCGCGGAGGATCTTCCAGGTCTTCATCCGGGCAAAGACGTGCTCCACTCATGCGCGGACCTGCTTGTGTGAGCGGTTGTGCTCCCGCTTCCAGGCGGGCAGCTCCTCGCCCTGGGTGCGGCGGTGCGGCATGATCAATCCGGTCCCTGGATAGCCGCCGTCAGCTATCACGGTCGTCCGGCCGACGGCTGTCTTGGCCCCCGATTCCTCCCACGCTTTGCAGTCGTTCCGGTTGCCCAGCAGCGGCCGTCCGACCACAACGACCAGGCGGGTGTCGGCATCGATGACGACCTGGTGATTGGTGGAGTACCGATAGTTCTTCGACTGCTCGGCCACCGCGTGATCGCGGGTGGGCACCAACGTCCCGTCCACGATCAGCACAGTGCCCCTCGCGAACCGGCGTCGGGCCGGCAAGGCCAGAAGAGGGCCGATGTGGTCGATGATCCGGTCGCCTCAGAACAACCACCATCCTCACGCTTTGCCCAAATATCCTGTATTTCCCCAGGAGTTGACGCGCTCGGAGCAGCTGTCTTGTTCCTTACATTCGCAACGATGATCATTCACGCCTGACGCCTTTCTGCGGCGTCGAGGTTCACGAGCTGTCACACTCGTCAGCTCAGCTGCACCGTTCATGGGCAGCGGCCGAGCGCTCAACCAAGGGCGAGAGCGCGTGCCACACGTCGTGCTCATGCTTCGACAGGGACGGGACCCTTGGCGTCGGCGTGTCCCCGACCGGGTGTGCGCCCGCTGCAGGAGGCGCCCCAATCAAGGGCGAGCTCCCTGGTCGGTTGACGAGGTAACTCCGAACAGCAACAGCTCCACGCTCTGACTCAGCGGTTGACGGCCTGGATCTCCTGCACGACCACATCCTGCTCCGCCCCGAACTCGCCATCCGGCAGGTCCCGTGGATCGTTCACACCGGTGCCGGTCCAGTGGATCTTCCAGGTGATGGTCGCCCGGAGCTTGTACGAGTCATCGCCCGAGGAGCGCAGGTACTTCACCCCGCACGGCGGGGTCTCATCCGACTTACCGGCCGCGTACGCCTCACCGATCGAGTTGTCACCATTGAGCGTGCAGACCCCGGACGCAGGGTACGTCGTGGCATCGGCCGTCCCCGGCTCGATCTTCAGCGAAACCGGCTCCGCGACAGTCGTCGCCTCAACACCGAGCAGCGGAACCGTCGCCGTGACCGACACCGGCTTGAACTCCGCCGTGTCCAACCACGCCCACGTCGGCAGGTTCACCTTCGTCGTGCCCGCAGGCGCCAGAGTCACCTCCGTACTGGGCACACGGATCTCGGCATACGCCAACTGCGCCAGCACCTCGGGCGTAATCGCCTCCGGAATGTCCGCCGGCGGCGGATCACCGGTGTCCACCCAGAAGATGTCCGCGTCACAGTCGAGCGCGCCCGGATCACCCCCACGCCCCTCGGTCACGTACGAAGACCACCAATAACCCTTGCCGGCCTTCTCCTTGTTGAAGTCCGTGTACGGATTGCCCTGGACGTAGTGGTCCCGCTGCTTCGCATCCCACTCGTAACCCGTCGAATCAACCGCCCAGATCGGCTCCAGATACTTCTGCAACTGAGCAGGCGAGTACTTCGGCGCGTAGTAACAGGCAGGTGGGGTCCACGTGCCGGCAGTGGACGCCACCGGGCCCGCCGACTCACCCGAACCGTTCTTCGAACGGTCGAAGACGACGGCACCCGCGGTCGCGGAAACCGTCCCGTCATCGTCTGCGTCGCCGGATGCGCTGGTGTCAGACCCATTGCTGCTGCCGTCGTGGCCATAGCCTGCGTAGGCCTGCACTGGGCACAACAGCAGCGCTGTTGAGACTGTGAAGGCAATTACTGCGGTGTTTCTGTACCTCAGGACTGGCATGCGATGCTCCCCCGCTGCGATGTCAGCTTCTCCGTAATCCAGATGCCTTGCTTGTTGACCCGAAGGTGACTGTTGTACAGGACGTAGTTGTCCTTCGACGCCGGGGTCACGTTGGTTTTTCCGGTCTTCAGGCTCTTGTTGTAGGCCTTGTTCTGGTCTTCGCAGTAGACGAATCCCGCCGTTCCATCGGTATTGATCTGCACGTTGGCTTTGTAGTAGCGCTTGGCTCCAGTGATGCGGTCCTTGTAATCCACAAACTCCTGGATGAACTCCTGGCTTCCGGCCGCCGCCGTACCTTCGGAGTAGAAGAGGTACGCCTTGTGAAGCGGGTCCTGTTCAGCGATGGCCATGTCCACGGCCTTGATGAACTGCTCGCTGTCGCTCAGGACCGCGTCCTTGCCCTCGTCCCCCGTCTTGGGCCAGTCGAAGGTGTACGTGAGATCCGACGGCAGCTCGATGTTCGGCCGGCCAGCGGCTTCCGCGGCAGAGACGCTAGGCGAAGCCGACGCCTCACCCCCCGTATCAGCCCCAGCGATCTTGTCGTTGCCGGCAGAGTCGTCACCGCCCCCGCACCCAGTCAGGACGGAGGCCGTGACCGCACCGAGAGCGGCCATGGCGAGCAGGCGGGGACGGCGGTTCACGGCAGACTCCTGTGCGACGTGGGGTTCGAAAGGGCACCAACACGCTATCGGGGCGCATGTGGCGACACCAGAGCGAATGGCGTCAACACGGTTCACAAGTCAGGCATAGCTATGCAGAACATGCCCAGCCGACGGCTCAGACCCTTCGAATGAGTGATGCCAGAAGCCAGGAAGCGTCACCTCGTTGGCCGCCGCAAAGAATCGCAACCACTCCCCAAGGCTCGGCGACCGCCGCCCATCCCGCCCACGGCCGACCCGATCCCTGCACCGACCGATCTTCCCTCCCCGGCGAATACCTAGTAACTTCGCACCCGCGTACGGTTGTTGGTGGGACAGGCGTGACGGGGGTTGCGGCATGACGGGGAATCGACCGAGGGGCTGGCACGTCCTGGGCCTGGACAAGGACGACCCCACTCCCGGCGCCCCGGACCGCGTACGCCAACTGCCCAGGAATCTGCAGGACTTCGCCGATGATGTCGGGGACGCGCTCCGTCTGATCAAGGGCACGGCAGACGAGGAAGCGGTCCTGCAGCGGGCGGGGCAGCCGCCAAGGCGTTCCAGGGTCAGTTCTCAGGCGTTCCGAAGCAACTGAAAAAGCTGAAGAAGCTGAAGACGTCGTACGACATGGCGGGCGGTGCGCTGGCGGCGTACTGGCCGAAGCTGGAGCGTGCGCAGGCCTGACGGACCGGGCGCTGGCCAACGGCCGTGCGGCGCAGGCCGATCTGAGCTCGGCCAGATCAGCACCCACGACCGGCGCCATGCCGCACGGACATCCCGTCACGTGAGACGACCTCTGACCGCCGTCTTTCAAGTGGCGTAAAGATCCCTTGACTTCGGTGAATTGTGGCAGTCATATTAATGATCCAAAGTGGAGGCGGGGTCGGTCAACCCATTCATCGCGTGATGCGGTGAGCGCATTTCCGGGATTGCCCGACTTGGCTGGAGTTCTGCCGCTTTTTGATGGGCGACGGTCCTTGATATCGGCGTGGATATCAATGCCTGATTGTCACGATGCCGGTTCCCCCAAAGGTGATAGACGTGTCCGTATTCCGCCCGATTCTCCGTAGATCATCCGCAGTGGTGGCAGCCGTGGCGGCTCTGACCGCCGGCATGACAGGAGCTTCGTCCGCCGAGCAGGCCTCGGCCGCCTCGTTCGGCTCGCCCCGCACCATGCCGGCGCACGTGTTCGCTCCGTACTTCCAGAGCTATCGGCCCGGTGACCCCGCGGCGCTGGCCGAGGAGTCGGGGGCCAGCTACCTGACCATGGCGTTCGTGCAGACCGAGAAGCCCGGTTCCTGCGATCCGCTGTGGAACGGCCTGCCCGAGACCCCGATCTCCGCCTCTGTCTACGGCAAGGAGATCGCGAAGCTCAGGAGCCGGGGCGGCGATGTCGCTGTCTCCTTCGGGGGCGGCGCCGCCAGTGGGCTGGGCACTGACATCGCGGACAGCTGTACCGATGTCAGCCGTATCGCGGCCGCCTACGAGAAGGTCATCACCACCTACGGCGTCACGAGGCTCGACCTCGACGTCGAGGGGACGTCGCTGAACAACACCGCGGGGGTCGACCGGCGTAACAAGGCGATCGCCCTGGTCGACGAGTGGGCGAAGCGGACCCATCGCGAGGTCCAGTTCGGCTACACCCTTCCGTCGTCGCCGACGGGCCTGGAGCCGAACGGCAAAGTGCCGCTGACCAACGCCGTGGCCAACGGAGCGGATATCGACCTCGTCAATATCATGACCTTCGACTATTGGGACGGTAAGCAGCACGACATGGCTGCCGACACCTTCACCGCGGCGGACAGTCTCGTCGCCACCCTGAAGGAGATCTACCCCGACCGGAACTCGAAGCAGCTGTGGGGAATGGTCGGCGTTACCGAGATGATCGGTCTGGACGACTACGGGTGCTGCGGCGAGACCGGCCCGCCGGAGATCTTCACGCTCGCCGACGCCGAGGCCGTCACGAAGTGGGCGGGGGAGAAGGGCATCGCTTCCCTCTCCTTCTGGGCCCTCGGCCGGGACAACGGTGACTGCCCCGGTGTGCACGACGGCACCTGCTCCGGTGTGGAGCAGTCCGAATGGGACTACACGCGCACCATGCGCTCGTTCACCCACCGCTAGCCCGCTGGTTAAGCCTTGACTGGCTAAGCCTTGATTGCTGCGGCCGACCTGGCAGCCTGCTCGATCTTCACGCAGTAGGCTGCACGGGCTTCCTCGTCGATCTGCTTCTCGTATTCGGCGCGCATCCCGGTCCGGCCGTCGAGGCCCTCGCGCAGGATATCGGCGTGCCCGGTATGCCGGATGGACTCGCCGAGGACATGGACCATGACGGCGAACAGGTTCGTGTTGGGATAAGCCTCCGGCCACCACGGCACGTGGCCGGGGGCGTCGAGGGGAAGCTCGTTGATCGTCGCGTCCGAGTGTTCCCACGTGCGCCGGTAGAACGCGATGATCTGATCGCGGGTCTCGTCCTCGGTCGCCCACAGGTCGTTGCCGTTGTGGTCCTGCCACCGGGGCAGCGGTTCCGGGGAAGGCCGGTCGAAGACCTCGCCGAAGTACCTGGCCTCGACGTTGGCCACGTGTTTGACCAGGCCGAGGAGGTTGGTCCCGGTCGCTGTCAAAGGTCGGCGGGCGTCGTATTCGGACAAGCCGTCAAGTTTCCAGAGCAGCGCCTGTCGGTCCCGCCGCAGTCTCCCGTGCAGGTTGTCTTTCGCGAATTCATCGATCATGCGGCATGAGCCTGCCATGGGCTGCTCGTGGCCTCAAGATCCCGTACGTAGTCCGCAACGGCTGGCAGAGCCGGGGCCTGGCCATGGCCGCGGTTCACAAGTCAGGCGTGGCTATGCAGAACATGCCCCGCCGACGGCTCAGCCGCTTCGAATGGGTGACGCCAGAAGTCAGGAAGTGTCACCTCGCTGGTCGCCGCAGAGAATCGCAACCACTCCCCACGGCCCAACGGCCGCCGCCCGTCCCACACACGGTCCACCCGACCCCTGCACCCTCGGAGGTTCCCTCCCCGACAACCACCGAGTAACTTCGCACCGGCGTACGGTTATTGGTGAGGCGGACGTGACGGGGGTTGCGGCGTGGCGGGGAATCGGCCGAGGGACTGGCATGTCCTGGACCTGGACACGGACCCCACCCCGGGCGATCCGGACCGGGTGCGCCAACTGTCGAAGAACCTGCAGGACTTCGCCGACGATGTCGGGGATGCGCTGCGTCTGATCAAGGGGATGGCGGACGAGGAAGCGGTCCTGCAGTGGGCCGGGAAGTCCGCGAAGGCGTTTCAGGATCAGTTCTCGGGTGTGCCGAAGCAACTGAGGAAGCTGAAGACGTCGTACGACATGGCGGGCGGTGCTCTGGCGGCGTACTGGCCGAAGCTGGAGCGTGCGCAGGCCCTCGCGGACCGGGCGTTGGCTGATGGCCGTGCGGCGCAGGCCGACCTGAGCTCGGCCAAGTCCCGTCTGTCGTCGGCTGATTCGTGGGTGACGCGGGCCGGCAAGGAAGCCGACAAGTACCAGGACGATCCGACCGGCAGCAAGAGCACCGAGAAGCCGGACGAGGCGAAGGTCCGGGCGGCGACCCGGGACGCGCAGCACGCGAAGTCGGCGCAGTCGTCGGCCCAGTCGGACGTCAGCTCCGCGCAGAACGCGCTGGATGTGGCGAAGAAGATGGCCGAGGACGCCCGCACCATGCGCGAGGAGGCTGCCCGGGAGGCCAAGAACAAGATCGATGAGGCGTCGGATGCAGGGATCCGCAACCGGAAGTGGTGGGAGGAGGTCGGGGACTGGTTTTCCGACAACTGGGACACCATCGTCATGGTCTGCAAAGTCGTCGTCGCGGTCGTCGGCATCATCGCGATGATCATCGGAGGGCCGATCCTCGCCGCGATCGTCCTCGTGGCTGCCCTCATAGTCTTGGCCGACACCCTCAACAAATACGCCAAAGGCCAAGCCTCCCTATGGGACGTCGCCTTCGCCGCACTGGACTGCATACCCGGCGGCAAAGGCATCACCAGCCTCGGTAAACTCGCCAAGGGCATGAAAGCCCTCGGCAAGGGTGGCCTGAAGGTCATGCGGAAGGGCCTGCGGAACGGGCTCCGCAGGGGTGCCGACGACGCGGTGGAGAACGGCCGGCCCCCCGAAGGCCGGTGCGTGGGTGGCGACCCGATCGACATGGTCTCCGGCGAGATGCTCATGGAGCAGACCGACGTCCAACTGCCGGGTCTCCTGCCGCTGATCATGCGCCGCACCCATCTGTCGACCTACGAGTCGGGCCACTGGTTCGGCCCGTCCTGGGCCTCCACCCTGGATGAGCGGCTCGAACTCGACAGCGAGGGAGCCGTGTTCGCCACCGAGGGCGGGATGCTCCTGGTCTATCCGGTGCCTGTCCCCGGCGTACCGGTGCTGCCGACGGAAGGACCGCGCTGGCCCCTGGAGTGGGACGGCGCGCCCGGCACACCTATCCGCGTCACCGACCCGTCCACCGGCCACATCCGGTACTTCGCGCCCTCCGCTGAAGGGGGCACCACCCAGTACGGTGCGCTCACCCTCCCACTCATGGCCCGCTCGGACCGCAACGGTCACCGCATCGACATCGACCGGGACCGGCGTGGCGCGCCCACCGCGGTGCGGCACAGCGGCGGCTACCACGTCCATGTCGACACCGAGGACGACCGGGTCACGCGTCTACGCCTGCGCGACCCGGCGGCAGGTGACGAGGGGACCACACTGCTCCGGTACGAGTACAGCGCCGAGGGAAACCTCGCCGAGATCTACAACTCCAGCGGTCTGCCCTTCCGGCTCGTCTACGACGAGCGGGCGCGCATCACCTCACGCACCGACAGGAACGGCTCCTGGTACCGCTTCACGTACGACGATCAGGACCGTTGCATACGGGGTGAAGGCGCCGACGCCGTACTGAGTTGCACGCTGGTGTACGACACCGAGGACCGTGAGACCCATTACACGAACTCCCTGGGCCACACGACCATCCACCGCTACAACGACCTGCTCCAACGGACCGAGGTCACCGACGCGACCGGGCAGACCGTGCGGACGGAGTGGGACCGGCGCAACCGGATGGTGTCCCGGACGGACCCGCTGTCCCGCGTCACTACGTTCGAACACGACGACCGAGGCAACCTCCGCAGCATCACGCGGCCCGACGGCCACCGCATCAGGATGGAGTACAACGAGCTGGACCTGCCGGTTCAGGTGGTCACCGTGGACGGCGCCGTATGGCGACAGAGTTACGACGCCCGGGGCAACCGGGTCTCCATCACCGATCCGGCGGGGCACACACGGCAGTACACCTACGACGACGAAGGCCGCCCGACATCCGTCGTCGATCCGCTGGGGAACGTCACCGGGATGCGCTGCGATCCGGCGGGCCTCTCGGTGGCGGAGACCAATGCCCTCGGCAGCACGACCCACGTCGAGCGCGACGCCTTCGGACGCATCGTCCGGCTCGTGAACGCCGAGGGCCAGGTCGAACGAATGGGGTGGACGGTCGAAGGCGCGCCCGCCTGGCGTGTCACCGTCGACGGTCGTCGGGAGAGCTGGGAGTGGGACGGGGAGGGCAATCTCACCGCGCACACCGACCGGATGGGGCAGCGGTCAACCGTACAGACCGGGCACTTCCACCAGCCCGCCGCGCGGATCGACCGCAACGGCGCCGAGTTCACGTTCGCCTACGACACAGAGGTGAACCTGACCAAGGTGACCAACCCGCAGGGCCTGAACTGGAATTACACCTACGACGAGGTCAACCGTCTCGTCTCTGAAAGCGACTTCGAAGGCCGTACGCTCAACTACACCTATGACGCGGCGGGGCAGCTCGTGTCGCGGGTCAACGGTGCGGGCGACCGCCTCGACCTCACCTTGGACGTTATGGGCAGGGTGGTCGAACAGCGCACCGTCCAGGGGGAACCGGGCCGGCTGGATCCCGCCACCGCGCACTCCGTGTTCGCTTACGACGTGGCGGGCCGACTGATGCGCGCGGCCAACAACTCCACGGTCCTGGAGCGGTCGTACGACCGCTCAGGCCGGCTGGTGAGCGAGGCGATCGACGGGGCGGAGACCACCTTCGCGTATGACGGACTCGGCCGCCGCACCCGGCGACGTACACCAGGCGGGATCGTCTCCACCTGGAGCTACGACGCCGTGGGCCGCCCTGCGGAGCTGGAGGCGGCGGGAAATCGCGTGGCCTTCGCCTTCGACACGCTCGGCCGGGAGCTCCGCCGCGGGCTCGGCCCCGCCGCGACCCTCACCCAGTCGTGGGACGAGATGGGCCGGCTCACCGGCCAGACCATCCACACCGACGGCCCGGCCGAAGCGCCCGTGCAGGACCGCACGTACGGCTACCGTCCCGACGGCCTGCTCTCCGCCATCAGTGAACTGACCACCGGCCGGCGGGCGTTCGACATCGACCCGGTGGGCCGGGTGACGGGCGTCCGTGCCGCGGACTGGACCGAGCGCTACGCGTACGACACATCGGGCAACATTCGCGAGTCGACGGCGCCCATCGACGACAACCGCCCCGTGGAAAGGGAGTACACGGGCAACCGGCTGCTGCGCTTCGGCCGTACACGCTACGAGTACGACGGACAGGGGCGACCCGTCCGCACCGTGAAGCGGCTTCTCAACGGGCAGAAGCGGGTGACCACTTACACGTGGGACGCCCAGGACCGCCTCACTTCGACGCTCACCCCGGACGGCTCCGCATGGCGCTATCAGTACGACCCCACAGGGCGGCGCTGTGCCAAGTCCCTCCTCGCGGACGACGGTTCGGTGGCCGAGGAGCTCCGGTTCACCTGGGACGGCAACCGGGTCGCCGAGCAGACCACGCATGACGGGCACACGACGACTTGGGACTACTTCGCCGGTACGTACCGGCCGCTGACCCAGCTCGACCAGCGTGGGGACGGCGTCCGGTTCCACTCCGTGGTCACGGACACCATCGGGACACCGACCGAACTCGTCGACGACGAGGGGCGGTTGGCCTGGCATCAGCGTACCGACCTGTGGGGCAGGGACGTACCGAGCGCGTCGGTCGTCACGCCCGAGGCGACCGTCGACTGCCCGTTGCGGTTCCCGGGGCAGTACGCGGACGCCGAGACCGGTTGGAACTACAACTTCGCCCGCTACTACGATCCGGCGAACGCGCGCTATGTCACCCCGGACCCGTTGGGCCTCGGCCCTCAGCCGAACCACTACAGATATGTGGCACACCCGTTCGCGTCGCACGACCCGCTCGGCCTCGCCCAACCCCGCAACCCCGCCACCGGCCTGTTCGAAGTCGACCCGGACCGTCCGGCGACCACGCACAACCGCTCCTCGCAATACCCGCACAGCTATTGGCCCGAGACGCACGAGGACATGGTCACCCGGTTCACCGACGAGGGCCGCGCGGCGGGCGGCTGGCCGCTCAACGAAAACGACCAGCGCATTCCCAGGAACGAGCTCACCTGGCGCAACAATGCAGGAGAAATCATTCCGTCCGATGTCCTCACCTACGACCACAATCCACGCGTAGTCGAACACTGGAATCAGACCGGCTATAACAGCGATTATGCGACACGCGAGACTTGGTACAATGACACAACCGATATGGAGCCGATGACGCGAGCCGACAATGGCCGTGATGGCCAGCGAGCGCCGCGATATCGCCAGGATACCGGTCCGAACTATTCATGCAGAGGTGCGTAAGTGGAGGTTCACATGGATCCGGCCGCCGTGGTATCTGCTTTCCCGGGCGCCGAGGGCTTTCCCGGTGTCCCGGACGCCTGGCACTGGTCGCCAGCCCCCGGGCTCGACTTCTCCGCGGCGCTCAGCGCGGACAGCCGGCACCTCTTCCAGGTGAACACCCGCGATTCGTACGACGAAGAGCTGGTCCGCGCGGTGCTCCTGACCGCTCGTGAGAAGAGCGCCGAGCTACTCGCGGGCGACGTACCACTGCGGGCGGTTCCGGGATTCCACCACGAGGGCCGCGCGTTCGACGTACTCGCCGCCGCCCGGCCGGGTGTGCACAACTTCCACGGAGTGAAGGAACCGGAACTGCAGCAGGTCACCTGGGCGGTCTTCCCCGGATACACGTGTGAATTCGCGAGCCCGGACCTCTATTCGGTGGACGATGCCCGGGAGAGTTTCCTCAGGTACCTGACCCCCGCCAACCTCAATCGGGGCGCCGTTCCCTATATCAAGTTGTGGTTCGACAACACGGTCACCAAGAGCGGCACGGACAACCCTGACGGGATATTCGCCAAGTGGGTGACTCTCGACCGTGAGCTGAATCTCCTCGACGGCGCCCCCGGCAGCTTCGTCGAATTCCGGAATTTCCGCGGACAGAAGTTCCGGGTGGAGTGGGACGGCGGCGACTGGCTGCTCTCCGGGGACCCCGGACAGAACGAACCGCGCCGCGTGGACCTCGGCGAGGTACTCGCCGTGGCGGAAGCAGCGCTGCGTGGCTGAGCCCCGGCTACGAATGACCGATGCGGCCGGGCAGAGCTGGGACGACCCGTCCGACACCCAGATCCAACGCCTGTTCGCCAGCCTCAACTTGAGCTGCCCATTCCTCGCACTACAGCGACTCGACGTCCCGAACGACTCCCAGTACTACCTCCAGATCGCCCTCAACGACGACCTCACCATGGTCCTCGAATACCGGGACCGCGGCCCCACCGAGCACTACCGAGCCGACGTACCCCTGCAGGCCGAGTCCGGCGGCGACGAAATCGTGATCCCCGTCCTCCTCGACTGGGCCGCACGACGGCCGGGTTGGCGCGGAACCCTGCCGTGGCAACGATGGGACGTCGCAAGGGAGGCTCCCTGGGGCGACTGAACCCCTTACCTCTTACGGCAGTTCGCCGAGAACCGCAGTCACGCGGCCCCAGCCCCGGACTTACAGACTTCGGACCACAGCAGCTTCCCGGCACTCCGCCCAAGTGCGTCCCCACCCCCGCGATCCGCCCACGCCTGTACGAGGAGCAGCCCGCGCCCGATGACGTCGTCCACCGGAGCGGGTCGCGGCCGGCACCCTGCACCTGCGCGACAGCGACGAAGCAGCAGTCGGCCTGGCAACCACCCTTGTCCAACTGCTGGACCTGATACGCCCCCCTCGCTCTCAGACGCCGTGAAGGCCGGGGCGAATCCCCGCGGCGGGGTGATGGCGGCTGTGAACGTGCGCGCGGAAGGCAACCCGGCACACGGAACGCCAAAGCCACCTTGTGCGTCCTGCCAAGATGTTCTCGATCAGTTGAATATTCGGGCGGTGTTGTAGATGAGTGGAGGGCAGCCACAGCGTTGGTCCGCAGAGACGGACCGTGTACTGCGGAAGGCTGGGTGGTATCTCGGCCGTTCTATGCCTACCGGCACCTGGGAGTTCATTCTGCGTGAACGGGGCGGGTTTGGGATCCATGAATCCGCACGGCGCTTCCTGGCCGAGTTCGGAGGGCTGATGACCTATGGGTTGCCCGCAGATTCGACTCTGACCCAGTCTGCGATCCGGCTTGATCCCCTCAAGGCAGAATGGGACGAGGAAGCCTTTGCCAGGCTGAGCGAGGAAGCCGGAACGCCGCTCTGTCCCGTCGGTCAGGCCGACAACGGAAACAGCTATCTGGGCATGGCCGCAAGCGGGGCCGTCTATGTCGCCCGTGAGCGCGCGGAACTGTTGGCTGAGACTGCCGATCAGGCATTGGACCGACTCGTGGCTTCGCAACGCGTCGAAGCGGAAATCTGGAAACCGAGTAAACCGGATATTCCAGCTGGTGTTCGTTCGTTCTGGAATCGCATTACCGCGGTGGCAGGCGGCGATGCCGATCGACGCTGGCCCGCGGATACGGACCGTGTGTTGCGTACGGCCGGGTGGTACCCCGGTCGTTCCGTGCCCACCGAGACGTGGGAGGGAATCCTGCGCCGACACGGAGAGTTCGAGATGCACGACGCGGCACAACGGTTCCTGGCCGAGTTCGGGTGCGTGGGAATCCCGTATCGGGAACCGTGGGAATCGATGCCGTGGGGTGAGTTCCGGCTCGATCCGCTCCTCGCGTTGTGGGAGGACGAGGTTCTGGAGGATCTCAGCGACCAGGCAGGTACTTACCTCTATCCCATCGGAATGATCGATCGCTGTAATCAACACCTTGGCATCGCGGAAAACGGCGCAGTCTACGTCGGCATGGACTCCGTGATGCCACTGGCGGCAACACCTGATGAGGCGTTGGTGAAACTCACCAGGAGAATCCGGTAACCAAGTTTCCGACTTGCGAGCATCATTCAACGGCAACAGTGCCGGGCAGTCCTCTCGACTCAGCTACCGGTCAGCGGTTGACGGCCTGGATCTCCTGCACGACAACTTCCTGCTCCGCCCCGAACTCGCCATCCGGCAGGTCCTGTGGATCGTTTACGCCGGTGCCAGTCCAGTGGATCTTCCAGGTGATGGTCGCCCGGAGCTTGTACGAGTCGTCACCCGAGGATCGTAGGTACTTCACTCCACATGGCGGGGTCTGGTCGGACTTGCCCGCGGCGTACGCCTCGCCGATCCGGCCGCTGTTGATCTCACACACTCCGGACGCGGGGTACGTCGTAGCATCGGCCGTCCCCGGCTCGATCTTCAGCGAGACCGGCTCCGCAACCGTCGTCGCCTCAACGCCGAGCAGCGGAACCGACGCCGTGACCGACACCGGCTTGAACTCCGCCGCATCCAGCCACGCCCACGTCGGCAGGTTCACCTTCGTCGTGCCCTCAGGCGCCAGAGTCACCTTCGTGCTGGGCACACGAATCTCGGCCTACGCCAACTGCGCCAGAACCTCGGGCGTAATCGCCTCCGGGATGTCCGCCGGTGGCGGATCACCGATATCCACCCAGAAGAAGGGCTTGTCACAGTCGAGTGCGCCCGGATCACCCTCGCGACCCTCGGTGACGTACGAGGACCACCAGTAACCCTTGCCGGCCTTCTCCTTGTTGAAGTCCTTGTACGGGCCACCCCCGACGTAGCGTCTACGCTGCGAGGCGTCCCACTCATAGCCGGTCGATCCGGCCTCCCAGATCGGCTCCAAATACTTCTGCAGCTGAGCGGGAGAGTACTTGGGGGCGTAATAGCACGCGGGCGGCGTCCACGTGGTGGTGGACGCCACGGGCCCAACGGACTCGCCCGAGCCGTTCTTCGAGCGTCCGTAGATAACGACCCCGGCGGAGGACGAGACGGTGTTGCCATCAACGTCGGCCGAAACCTCCGTGTCGGTCTCGCGGCTGCCGTCAGGCGTGACCTTTGCCCATGCGCTCGTTGTTCCCAGAGCCATCAGCATCAGTGTGAGGGCTAGGCCGCCGACTGCCTTGCGCGTCACTTCAGGCATTGCTTCGCTCCTGCGGTCGAAACGATGCGCGTGGTCTGCCACACGCCGGCGCCGTTCTTCTCCAGCCGTGTGTTGTAGAGAATGAAGTCCTCATCGGAGGGGGTCGTGACCTTGGCCTTGTCCGTCGTGAGGTCCTTGGCGTAACCCTTGCTCTCATCAGCGCAGAACAGGACCGACGCGGTCTTGCTCCCGTCGAGAGTCACGGTCCGGTCGTAGTACTGGATCTTGCCTGTGATGCCGAGGTCGGCGTCCCTGAACTTGCCAACCCACGTCACGGCGGCTTCCAGCGCCAGTCCGCTGTTGTAGAAACTGAGCCCCTCATCTTTGGGGTCCGTGCCTGCGATTGCAGCGTTGACCGAGCGCATACGCTCGGCGCTGTCCGCGAGAACGGCGTCCTTGACCTCGTCGCCCGTCTTGTCGCCTTCGAAGGTCATGGTCAGGTCCGAGGGCAACTTGATGGTAGGCCGACCTCCAGAGGCTGTGGCAGACGTACTCGGCGAAGCCGACTCCGTTTCCCCGGTGTCGGCTCCCGCGATCTTGTCGTTGGCCTTGGAGTCTCCGTCGCCACCCCCACAACCGGTGAGCAAGAGAGTCGCCGTCGCGCCGACGGCAACTGTAGTGAGCAGGCGGGGACGGCGGTTCACGGCAGACTCCTGTGCAGCGTGGGATTCGGGAGGGCAGCGATACGGTATCGGGGGCGCCTGACGACACCAGAGTGAATTGCACCCAAGAGGGAACGCCCCTCGGGGCTTAGCGGCACAGAGCGGTGCCAAACAGAGGTCCGGAACCTTCGATTGAGTGACTGTGGCGGGCGGGAAGCGTGACCTCGTTGGCCACCGCAAACTCCGGGGCACTGCATCAGCTGCCGGTGTCACTCCTTGGCTCGCCTCGGCGAAGCAGGAGGGGTGAAGGGCAGGGGCCGGGAGCAGGACCCCCACTCCACCCGCCCCTCACATCAAGGCCTCCGCCGAGGCCGCGAAACCCCCCGCGCCGCCCCGTTCGGCCACAACCGGGGACTCCGCTGCGCCGCGAGGTCCTCCACCCAGCCCACGGAGATGATCGCGAGGCCTATCAGGGGCCAGACCAGGACGAACATCCACAGCATGTAGGTGGAGTCCAGCAGGCCCGTCGCCCCCTCGCCCTGCATGAAGGGCAGGTTGTACGCGAGGTCGATGATCGGGACAGTGGCCATGATGAGCATGTTGTGCCAGAGGTAGATCGTCACCGCGCGGTTGTTGGACAGAGTCACCAGCTTGTCCCACTTGGCCAGACGGCCCGGCAACTCCTGCCACGACGGGGCGTACTGGAGCAGGATGACGACGAAGCCGAAGGACCAGGTCGCCTGGGCCAGCGGGATGTCGTTCAAGTCCCAGCCGTCAGGGCCCAGATGGCCCGACGCCCACCACAGGCCGAAGGCCATGAGCAGGGCCGAGCAGGAGATCGCGAGGTAGCGGGGAACCTTCGCCAGGACGCCCTCCTGGTGGGCGAAGCCCAGGACCCAGCAGCCGCCGAAGACCGCGAAGTCCGAGACGGCATTGCCCGTTTCGCCGGGGATCGACACCACGCCGGTGCCGACCACCGCGGTGAGGGCCAGGGGGGCGAGGAGCGTGGGCCAGGGTGCGCGACGGAACGCCCACAGCAGCAGCGGGGAGGCGATCACGAACCACAGGTACGCACGGAGGTACCACAGCGGGCCCGCCGCCTGCACCGCCCAAGTGTCCTCCAGCAGGCCGGACTTGGAGCCGATGCTCCAGGGGAACGGCGGGGCGCCGATCGGGATGACGTAGTTGATCATCTCGACCAGGCCCCAGGTGCCGCCGTGATCGGGGTCCTTCGACAGGTTCCAGCCGCCGGCGAGGAGAAGGACCAGTACCACCGCGCTGAACACCCAGAGCGGCGGCAGCAGTCGGCGGATACGGCCGCGGATCACACCCCACGCCGGGCGGCTCAGCGAGCGCGCCATCAGCGAGCCCGCGAGCGCGAACATCACGCCCATGGAGGGGAAGAGGACCGTCAGCCACGCCCAGCCGAAGAGGTGGTACGCGATCACGCGGACCAAGGCGACCGAGCGCAGCAGGTCCAAGTAGCGGTCCCGGCCTGGCCTCTTCACTGACGGAGCCGCATCCCCACGGGGAGCCGGGGCCGCCGGTTCGGGCACGACCATCCTCGTCACCCCCAACGCCGGCGTCGCACCCGCCGGGTAATCCTGCGCCGTCATCCGACCGGCCTCCGATCGTTCGAGGTCCGGTCACGCGAGTCACGGCCCGGCTGTCGTGGGACCGATCCCGGCGCCTCCACGACACCCGTGCGCCGCAGCTTCTGCCAGCGCAGCCGGCCTCCGGTGAGCGCGGTGATCCAGGACTGGAGGAGAACCACGTACATCAACTGCCTGTAGAGGATCTGCTGGAGCGGAAGGGTGACCAGGTGCGTCATGCGTTCCCGGTCGAGGCGGAAGGCGTACGCCGCACACACCGCCTGGATCGCCAGGACGCCCAGCCAGGCCACGATCGTCTTCTGCGTCGGGCCGAAGACCAGCCCGTAGAGGAGGAACACGTCGATCAGCGGGGCGAGGAGCGGGGCCAGGACCATGAAGAGGGAGACCAGAGGGAGACCCACTCGGCCGAAGCGGCCCGACGGGCCTCGCTCGATGACGGCCCTGCGGTGCTTCCAGATCGCCTGCATCGTGCCGTACGACCAGCGGTAGCGCTGGGACCAGAGCTGTTGGACGGACTCCGGTGCCTCCGTCCACGCGCGTGCGTTCTCCGCGTAGACGACCCGCCAGCCGTCGCGGTGCATCGCCATGGTGATGTCGGTGTCCTCGGCGAGCGTGTCGTCGCTCATGCCGCCGACGCGTTCCAGGGCGGAGCGGCGGAAGGCCCCGACGGCGCCGGGGATCGTCGGCATGCAGCGCAGCATGTCGTACATACGGCGGTCCAGGTTGAAGCCCATCACATACTCGATGTGCTGCCAGGCGCCGATGAGGGAGTCGCGGTTGCCGACCTTCGCGTTGCCGGCGACGGCGCCGACGGTCGGGTCGGCGAAGGGCTGGACCAACTCGCGTACCGTCGCCGGTTCGAAGACCGTGTCGCCGTCCATCATCACGATGAGGTCGTAACGGGCGTTCGCTATGCCGCGGTTGAGGGCGGCGGGCTTGCCGGCGTTGAGCTGCCGTACGACGCGTACGTTCGGCAGGCGCATGTCCTCGACGATGCGGGCCGTACCGTCACTGGAGCCGTCGTCGATGACGATGATCTCGATGGGGTGCTCGCTCGCCATCAGCGAATGCACGGTGTTCTCGATGCACTTGGCCTCGTTGTACGCCGGCACCAGCACCGACACCGGTTCGGTGATCGGTACCGGACCCCAGCGGAAGCCAGTGCGCCGCACCCGGCGGGCGTGCAGGACGGAGAGCAGGAGCATCAGGCCGAAGCGGGTGAAGACCAGGACGCCGATGACGGCGATGCCGACGACGAGGGCGTCGGTGGTCTTCTCGGAGGCCTGGACCAGGTTGACCCAGGCCTTGCCCTTCCACAGGTCGAGGCCGGTGACCCCGGTGCTCGCGCTGGGGGCGTCGAGCGCCTCGGTGAGGTTCTCGAACTCGTAGCCCCGGCCCTGGAGTCGGGGCAGGAACCTGTCGAGCGCCTGGACGGTCTGGTGGCGGTCGCCGCCGGAGTCGTGCATCAGGACGATCGCGCCCCTGCCGCGCTTGGGCGTGGCGTTTTCGATGATCTTGCGGACGCCGGGCTTCTTCCAGTCCTCGCTGTCGGTGTTGTTGAGGACGGTGATGTAGCCACGGCTGCCTATGTACTTCGTCACCGGCCAGGACTTGTTGTCCATGGCGTCGGAGAAGGACGAGTACGGGGGCCGGAAGAGAGACGTACGGATGCCCGCCGCGCCCGCCAGCGCCAGCTGGTTCTGGGAGAGCTCCCAGTCGATGCGCTTCGTGGACTGGTAGGAGAGGTCGGGGTGGTTGAAGGTGTGCAGGCCGACTTCATGGCCCTCGTCCACCATGCGCTGCACCAGCGCGGGGTAGCGCGAGGCCATGGTGCCTGTGACGAAGAAGACGGCGTGCGCGTGGTGCTTCTTCAGGACGTCGAGGACTTTCGGCGTCCACTTCGGGTCCGGGCCGTCGTCGAAGGTGAGGACGAGGCGGTGGTCCGGGATTCTCAAAGTGTCCGTACGGCCGCTTCGGGTGTCGATGACCGGGCCGCCCTTGAGGATCTTGTCGGGCACCTGGTCGTAGGACACCGGGGGCCGGACGCGGTGGTCGGCGAGGATCTCGCTGTGCGTGTATCCGCGCAGCATCAGCATCGCCAGCAGGGCGACGAGGATGAGCGAGGGCAGCAGATAGCGCATGGGCAGGCGTCGGCGTCCGGCACTGGGTTCGGGTCGCCTCGCGCGGGGCGCGGAGGCGTGACGGCTGGTGCGGGATGCCATCAGAGGATGTTCTCCGGGGACGAGGAGGACGGTGCGGACGAGGAGCTGGTGGTGCCCGGCTCGGGCTCAAGGGTCGCTACGGGGTCCGGCTCGGCGGAGCCGTCGGCGACGGCTCCCGGCTCGCCGCCGACGACCGGGCTGTCCGACGGCGCGGGCGTCGTGGCGGTGTCCGTGGGACTGGGGTCAGGGGAAGCGGTCGCCGTGTCGGTCGGATCGGGGTCAGGGTCCGGCGTGGTGCTGGTGACCGGGTCCGGCGCGTCCGAGGCGGACAGCGAGGGCTTCGGATCCGTGGACGTGCCCGGGTTGACGGCGCTTGCCGAAGCGTTCGGCGTCGGGCTGGAGCCCGGCTCCGGCGTCGTACCGTCACTGGCCGTTGCGGTCGCGCCCGGTGAGACGCCGGCGGTGCCGGCCGTGCCGGTCGGGCCGACCGTCTCGGCGGGCAGCGGTGACGTGTCGACCTGGCCTGCCGGCTGGTCCTCCTCCTGGCCCGGCATCGGGATCCAGGGCGCGTTGGAGTTGCCCGACAGGAGGGTGACGAGGATGACGACGGCGTAGACGGCGCAGGCCAGTCCCACGATCATGCCGAGGCGGCGGTATCTGCGACTGCGCCGGCCCGACTCGTCGACGAAGACCGGACCGTCCGAGCCTTCCAGGGCCGCCGGGGCGTCTTTGGTCTGCTGGACCAGCCAGTCCTCCAACTGGCGTCCGGCGCCGTCGAGCTGAATCGTCACCTCGTGGGGATCGTGGGTGTGGCCCGGTTCGTCGAGCTGCTCCCAAGAGGGACGCGGGTGCTCCGAGGCGGGGCCGCGCTCAGCGCCCGGCCGAGGCACCGGCACCGGCACCGGCACCGGCACCGGCACCGGCACCGACTCCGACGCCAATCCCGACTCCGGTACCGACGCCGGTCCCGACTCCAACGCCAGTCCCGACTCCAACGCCGGTTCCGACTCAGACGCCGGTCCCGGCCGGCGCTCCGCGCCACTCGACCCTCGTCGTTGGATGAGCGGCCAGGACGAGGTTCTGCCGCCGGCCTCCGGCCAGACCACCTGCCCGCCGGACTCCGGTCGAGAGGACTCATCGGCGCCATGCAACTGCGACGCCGGCTGCGCCTGCGCCTGCGCCTCAAGATGTGACGGATCGGCTTCAGGCCCACTCGACTGATCGGCATTTCGTCCGAACAGTTGGGCGTTTTCCCGCCAGTTTTCTACGTACACGCGCATCCCCCCACGGGACAGTTGCGGGTGCGCACACGACTCCGGGCCTGCTCATTCGCCGTTGGAACGGGTCCCCACCCGATCCAAGCGCCCCTTTTATCACACTGCGCCCGGACCCAGAATGTAGCGCACACCAGTGACACCTGTGCCCATGTGTCCACTACGACTCATCATGATGAGTGCATCCGTGGCCGGAATCCATGCGTCCTCCGGAATCCGCAGCCATCCTCCCTCGCCCGAGAGTTCGACGGCCGCACGGCGGAGTGCGTCGACCCCTGGATGCACCAGCCCCTTGCGCCACACCAGGGACACCGGTGACAGCGGGACGGGGTCCACGAGAGGCCTCAGGACACTTTCAGCCATGGCCGGAAAATCCACCACCGCGAGGACCGGAGTCCGCGTCCTCGCCATGACCCGCCGGAACTCCTCCGCCCCGATGGCCACCGGCGCAGGCGGCGCGAGTGCGATGCCGCGTCCCTCGAACAGACGGCGGGCCAGGTCGGTCCACTCCAGCGTCCGCGGATTTCCCACACCGGCGTAAACGGTCTCGCCCGCGAGCGCGGCCAGCGGCACCTCGTCCAGGGCGGCGAGGTGGTGGTCCTCGGGCAGCACGACGGCCATCGGCTCGTACCGTACGGGCTGCTGCTCCAGCCCGGCCCGCAGCGCCGGGTCGAGCCCCGCGAACCGCCCGAAGGACGCGTCCAGGCGGCCCGCGAGCATCTCCCCCGCCGCTCCGGTGAGACCGCTCTCGAAGCGGGCCATCAGCTCGCTGTCGGGGGCGAGTTCGCGGGCCCGGTCGAGGATCCGGCCGGAGACCAGACCCGGGGAGTTGACGTCGACGAGCAGCGGGCGCTGCCCGCGCGTGAACGCGGACAGCAGTTCCTCCTGCGCCTCCAACACGCGTCGCGCGTACGGCAGCAGCCGCTCACCGTCCGCCGTCAGCGCCACCTGCCGGGTCGTGCGTACGAAGAGATCGGCGCCCAACTCCCTTTCCAGGCGCCGGATGTCCCGGCTCAGGGCCTGCTGGGCGACGTAGAGACGGGAGGCGGCACGCGTGAAGTGCAGCTCTTCGGCGACGGCGAGATAGCCGCGGAGGAGACGGGGATCGAGGAACGGGTGCTGAGCGGGCATCACGCGAACTTACAACCCAGGTGCGTCAATCACCACGGAGTAGGTGTTGGACCCCGAGCGCCACCCGGCACGACGGTTGATCCATGCCGCCACAACAGCCCTCCGAGCAGGCCCACTTGCCGCTCCTCACCGTCACCGGCGACACCCTCGTCGCCGCCGACTTCCGCCCGTGCTTCGGGCAGGGATGCCAACCGGGCCCGTACCGCCGCCTCTTCAGCACTCCCGGCACCCGCGCTTTCACGCTCGGAAATCTCCTGGCCCGTCTCCCCATGGGCATGTTCAGCGTGAGCGCGGTCATCATGATCGCGGGGTCGCGGGGATCGTACGCGCTCGCCGGTGCCGTGACGGCGACGGGTCTGGCGGCGACGGCGGCGGTCGCTCCCTGGACCGCGCGTCTCATCGACCGCCACGGTCAGGCGCGCGTCGCCGTGCCCGCGACGGCCTTCGCCCTCCTTGGCATCATCGCGCTGACGTTGTGCGTGCACTACGGAGCGCCCGACTGGACCCTCTTCGCCGCGTACACCGCCACGGCCACGATCCCCAACACGGGCGGCATGTCACGCGCCCGCTGGGCCCACCTCCACAAGGGCGACGACAGGGCCCTGCACACCGCGAACTCCTTCGAACAGGCCGCGGACGAGCTGTGTTTCATGCTGGGACCGGTCCTCGCGGCCTTCCTCTGCGGGGCTTTGTTCCCGGAGGCGGGCACGCTGGTCGGCGGCGTCCTGATGATGACCGGCGTACTGGTCTTCGCCGCCCAGCGCTCGACGGAACCGCCGCCCCAGCGACGTACGACCGCCAAGTCCCCTGTCCGCGCCGCCGGAATGCCCCCACTCCTTCTCGGATTCCTCGCCACCGGCGCGGTCTTCGGCTCGATGGAGGTCGTCACGATCGCGTTCGCGGACGCGCGGGGCCACCAGTCGGCGGCGGGGGCGGTTCTCGCTCTCCAGGCCGCGGGTTCGTGCGGGGCGGGTCTGCTGTACGGGGCCCGGAGGCCGACCGGTCACGCCGAACGGCGCTACGTGATGTGCGTCGCCGTCATGGCAGCGCTGCTGACCCTCCCCCTGCTCGCCGCCACCCTGGCCGGCTCCCTCCTCGCCCTCGCCCCCGCCCTCCTCCTCGCCGGCATGGCGACCGCCCCGACCATGGTCACCGGCATGGCCCTCATCCAACGCCGCACGCCCGAGGGCCGGTTGAACGAAGGGATGACCCTCGCGGTGACCGGCCTGCTCGGCGGGATCGCATGCGGTGCGGCGGTCGGGGGGTGGGTTGTGGAGCGGGTGTCGGAGACGGCGGGGTACGGGGTTCCGGTTGCGGCGGCGACGCTGGCGTTGCTGATCGCCCTTCCGGTCGCGGCATCCAGGGGTTAGCCGAACTCGCCGACGCCCTTTCACCAAGGTGGCCTCCGAGCAGGTGCGCGAGTCGGCTGCGACGTCGTCCACACCAGGGAACGACGACGGCTACAGGCCGCCGGAGCCACCCCGCCCCGCGACCCACCAGTCCGTGAGGACCTGGATCTTGTGGTCGAAGCGGCGGTCCAGGAGGGACATCGGCGCGCGCAGCA
Organism: Streptomyces sp. NPDC005808; assembly: GCF_042871385.1. Lineage (NCBI taxonomy): Bacteria > Bacillati > Actinomycetota > Actinomycetes > Kitasatosporales > Streptomycetaceae > Streptomyces > Streptomyces sp. NPDC005808. The sequence goes on from NZ_JBIAIK010000005.1 coordinate 416,681, forward strand.
CTATCCGCCTTCCGTCGGACACCGCCACGATGACCGTCCGAATCCCCGCGGTCTTCCGAATCTCCAGTCCGATGATGTCCCGCCACGCGATCTCACGACGCCTGTTCCCGAGGACGACGAGCGAGTTGGGGGTGAGCTCGACTCCGTAGTGAGGAGGCAGGAATGGAAAGACGATGCTCGCGATCACGGCCGCCGAAAGGCACGACCGCAGCTCCTCCGACGTCATGTACTCACCGGCGGTGACCGCCAGGAGGACGTTCGTCAGCGCGGTGCCGGCCAGCAGGCTCCCCAGACTGAGGGCGCCGACCGGCAGCATCCCCAGTTTGAAGGTCGGCGCAGGTCCACCTGGGTTGCTTGAGGGAAAGGGGCGCGCAGGACCATTCATGTGGATCACCAATCTCGAAAGTAGTCCAACGCACTCCGCCCGGAGCCATCGCCCATCAGGCCGGTACGGCAGCGGCGACGGCCGCCGCCCGTACAACCCTGCGCTGCCGGAACAGCAAGATGAGCGTGGGGATCCGCCAAGCGGTGAAGGCGAGGATTACAGCGGCCGTGATGGCAGGCAATTTCCAGGCGCCGGCGCTGTCCTGGGCCGCGGTGTTGGCGCCGGGACCGTCGACGAGGGCGGCGAGCGAGGTGTCGGGGTGGGACTCCAGGATGCCGTCGACCGCCACGCTGTCGATGTGGACGGTGCGGTCGTCGGCGTCGAACGGCCCTTCGCACGCCCAGCCTTCCGTCCACAGCTCGTACCAGGCGCCGTCGGTGTATGTGCAGTCGGTGACATGGACGGTTCCAGGGACGCCGGTCGATTCGGCGTACGCCTGCATGCCGCCGTGGACGGCCAAGAACAGGCCGACGACCAGCCCGAAGACAGCGAGGGATATCTCGCGGGGCAGCCGGGGCAGGAGATAGAGGAAGAACATGAGCCGGGTGATTCCCTCTCGCCGCATGAAAAAGTCGTCGCATAACAAGCCGCATGACAAAGTCGCATGACAAAAGCCCCGCCGCTCGAAAGCGACGAGGCTTTTGTCATGGTGTTCAAACATGGGATGAGTGGAGATGGCGGGAATCGAACCCGCGTCCAACGGTGCAGAATCAGGGCTTCTCCGAGCGCAGTTCGCTACGCTTTTCTCGGCCCCGGAGTTCTCGCGAACAAGTCTCCGACAGGCCCAGTCACTGTTTGATTTCCCACCGAACCCCGTGACCGGGCTCGGCGGTTTAGTTCCCTAGATTATGCCAGGATCCGGGTCGGGAACACCCCCGGGCTGACACCCTTTTAGGGTCCTTCAGTCGCTGTTATTAGGCAGCGAGGGCGAAGGACTGGGAATCGCTCTTGGAATTGGCGATTATTGGTTGCGACATATGGTTAACGAGATCATTGCCGCTTCCTCGGCTCGCTTCCCCTGCTTCGACAGCCGCTGTCGAAACCGATCATCCCCATGTTGTTTTTTCAAAGCGCGCACCCGCTGTGAGGTGCAGGACCCATCGTACGTGACCAACGCACGACGGCGCCAACCTATTCCCTCTCGCCCCCTACTGGGCCCTACTGGGCCCTACTCGCCCCGCTGCCGGCGCTTGGCCGCCGCGATCGCGCGGTCCGACTCCCGCCGGTCCTGCTTCTCGCGCAGGGTCTGCCGCTTGTCGTACTCCTTCTTTCCCCTGGCGAGCGCGATCTCGGCCTTCGCCCTGCCGTCCTTGAAGTACAGGACGAGGGGCACGATCGTGTGACCCGTCTCCTCCGACTTCGACGCCAGTTTGTCGATCTCCTCGCGGTGCAGGAGCAGCTTGCGCTTGCGGCGCGCGGAGTGGTTGGTCCAGCTGCCCTGGGTGTACTCGGGGATGTGCGCGTTGTGCAGCCACGCCTCGTTCCCGTCGATCTGGACGAAGCCGTCGGCCAGTGAGGCGCGGCCCTGCCTCAGCGACTTCACCTCGGTGCCGGTCAGGACGAGCCCGGCCTCGTAGGTGTCGATGATCGCGTAGTCGTGCCGTGCCTTCTTGTTCTGCGCGACGATCTTGCGCTTGCCGTCCTTGGCCTTGCCGGATCCCGCCTGGCCGCCCTGCTTCGGCTGGGACTCCTTCGGTACGTACATTCCCTTGCTCATAGTGCTGGCCATTTTCGCACTACAGGGGGGCAGGAGGGAAAGCCGATTACGCAGGACCGGGGAGGCCGCCTACGAGGGACCGGGAAGGCCGGCTACGAGGGACCGGGAAGGCGGCTACGAAGCGTCCCCGAGCCCGCTGAGCACCGTCTCGGCCCGCTCCAGCGCCTGCGCGTCCGCGTCCAGGTCGGGGGTGATGCCCTGTCCGTCGACGCCGCGTCCGGAGGGGGTGCGGTAGTGCCCCACGGTCAGCTCGGCGACGGAGCCGTCGGGCAGCCGGCTGGGCATCTGGACCGAGCCCTTGCCGAAGGTCCGGGAGCCCACGACGACCGCGCGGCCGCGGTCCTGGAGGGCGCCGGTGAGCAGTTCGGCCGCGCTCATCGTGCCGCCGTCGACGAGCACCACCAGGGGTCTGCTGGTGTCCCCGCCGGGATCGGCGTGCAGGGCGCGCTGAGAGCCATCGACGTCGTACGTGGCGACCAGGCCGCCGTCCAGGAAAGCGGAGGCGGCGGTGACAGCCTCTGTGACCAGGCCGCCGGAGTTGCCCCGCAGGTCCAGGGCGATTCCGGCGCCCTGGGGTGCCGCGTCGACCGCGGTCCGTACGAGATCGCCCGAGCCCTTGGTGAACGCGTCGACCTTGATCACGGTGACGCCGTCGGCGAGCTTGCGCACCGTCACCGAGTCCGTGGACAGGCGGGCCCGGCGCAGCGTCTCGCTCCACGCGCGCGTGCCCCGCTGCAGACCGAGCGAGACCTCCGTACCGGCAGCGGCGTCCTCCGCGTCGCCGCGCAGCAGGGAGACGACCTCCGTCACCGGCCGGCCGTCGACCTTCTCGCCGTCGACGCTGCGCAGCAGGTCGCCCTTGCGGATCCCGGCGGCGGCCGCGGGCGAGCCGGCCTGCACCTGGGTCACTTCGATACGTCCGTCACTCTCACGCCTGGCCCACAGCCCGACGCCGGTGTACTGGCCGTCGAGGGCTTCCTCGAACTCCTCGTACTCGCCCTCGGAGTAGACCGCGCCCCAGCGGTCGCCGCTGCGGCTGACGGCACGCTCGGCGGCCTCCATGGGGGACTCCCCGGCGGCCATGGCCTCCTCGGCGGCCTCGGTGACGTCCTCCTGGTCGCTCGTGGACGTCGAACGGTCCACAGAAGAAGCCGAGGAGGGTGCGGCAGTGGATTTCCGGCCGGGGTCGGGGAAGGATCCGGTGGCCGCTCCGGCGACGAAGACGCTGGCGAAAAGCAATGTCAGGGCGGCCCCGCGGCGGATGCGGCGGGGCTCACAGAACAGGTCACGGCCTGACATGCCGGTGAGTCTAGGACAACGCGAAGGGGCCGCACCGCCGGTTGGCAGTACGGCCCCCTTGTCATGCGTCACACCTTCAGGTACTTGCGCAACGCGAAGAAGGCGGCCAGCGCGGGCATCAGCAGGCTGGTCGCGAGGATCAGCGGAAGCTTCGTCAGAACGGCGTCCCAGCCGATGAAGTTGATCAGATTCAGCTTCTCGGACAGCGCCAGACCGTGGTCGATGATGAAGTACCGCGCGATCACCAGGAAGCCGCACGCGACCGTGCCGCCGATGAGTCCCGCGACGGCCGCCTCCATGATGAACGGCGCCTGGATGTAGAAGCCCGAGGCGCCGACCAGGCGCATGATCCCGGTTTCGCGCCGTCGGCTGAACGCCGAGACGCGCACCGTGTTGACGATCAGCATCAGTGCGACGACGAGCATCATCGCCATGACCGCGCGGGCGGCCCAGTTCATGCCGTTGAGCAGTCCGAAGAGGTTGTCCAGGATGCCCTTCTGGTCCTGCACGGACTGCACGCCGTCACGCCCGTCGAAGGCGGTCGCGATGACCTGGTACTTCTCCGGGTCCTTCAGCTTGATCCGGTACGACTCCTGCATCTGGTCCGGTGTGAGGGACGCGGCCAGCGGGGAGTCGCCGAACTGCTCCTTGTAGTGCTTGTAGGCCTGGTCCGCCGACTCGTAGGTGACCGTGTCGACGACCGTGGACTTGTCCAGGTCGCTGAGGATCTCCTTCTTCTGGTCGGCCGTGACCGCGCCCTTGGCGCAGTTGGGGTCGGACTCCGCGTCGCTCTTGTTGCAGAGGAAGATCGAGACGTTGACCTTGTCGTACCAGTAGCCCTTCATGGTGCTCACCTGGTCGCTCATCAGCAGCGAGCCGCCGAACAGGGCGAGCGAGAGGGCGACCGACACGACGACCGCGAAGGTCATGGTCAGGTTTCGGCGGAGACCGACTCCGATCTCCGACAAGACGAACTGGGCGCGCATGGCGTCTACTCAGGCCTTTCCATGGACAGGTGCGGGATTGTCGCGGTCAGTGCTGGTAGCCGTAGACGCCGCGCGCCTGGTCGCGGACGAGACGGCCCCCCTCCAGCTCGATGACGCGCTTGCGCATCTGGTCCACGATGTTCTGGTCGTGTGTCGCCATCAGCACGGTGGTGCCCGTCCGGTTGATGCGGTCGAGCAGCTTCATGATGCCGACGGAGGTCTGCGGGTCGAGGTTTCCGGTCGGCTCGTCGGCGATGAGCAGCTTGGGGCGGTTCACGAACGCCCTCGCGATCGCGACACGCTGCTGTTCACCACCGGACAGCTCACCGGGCATCCGCTCCTCTTTGCCGCCGAGCCCGACGAGGTCGAGCACCTGGGGCACGGACTTGCGGATCTCACCGCGGGACTTGCCGATGACCTCCTGCGCGAAGGCGACGTTCTCGGCAACCGTCTTGTTCGGCAGCAGCCGGAAGTCCTGGAACACGGTCCCCAGTTGGCGGCGCATCTGCGGCACCTTCCAGTTGGAGAGACGTGCGAGGTCTTTGCCCAGGACGTGCACCTGGCCGTGGCTGGTCCGCTCCTCGCGGAGGATCAGCCGCAGGAAGGTGGACTTTCCGGAGCCGGAGGACCCCACGAGGAACACGAACTCACCGCGCTCGACCTCCAGGGAGACATCCCTGAGAGCGGGGCGGGTCTGCTTGGGGTAGACCTTGGAGACATTGTCGAATCGGATCACGGATGCACCACGGGTCGCCGGGGGTAGATGTGCGTGACCATACGCGAACCGGATGGGCGAGCGCAGTCGCCGGTCGTGGTTGCGTGCGGCTTGTGCGTTTTTGTACGGCTCAGGAAGGCGCCCCGAAAGGCGCGGGGAACTGCGCGGGCAACCACTACGCCACCGAACGCGAGCAACCACTACGCCACCGAAGCCGCGAAACGAAGCCCGGCCACCGCGACGAGGGCGCCCTCCTTTTCGCGGCTAACCGGCGGAGCGTCGGGGCAGGATAAGGGGAACCGCGCCGAAATCCACGGAACCTGGCACAGTGGAGGGGGAACGGTTGCGTTCCCCGCAGCGTTATGTCAGCGGAGAGCCGGCGCAAGGAGGGCAAGCGCATGACGTACGACCGACTGGTGTGCGCGAACTGCGCGGGGCCTGTGAGCGAGGGTCGCTGCCGCGTCTGCCGTGCGAATCGGGAGCGACTCCAGCAGGAGAGCCCGTTCGCCGGCCTGAACCCCATGGCACTGATCTCACTGCTGGTCGTGCTGGTCGCGGCACTGGCACTGGTGGCCCACCAGACGGTGTGAGGCCCGCTGAGCCGGCGTTACGGCGGCCATCGCACCCCTTGTCGAAAGAAGGGCCCCCGGAGTCCGGAGTCGCCCCGCAGCACCGCAGCCCACGAGAGCCGACCGACGCGACGCGAGACTGACATAAGAAGGGCCCGGAGCACGACGCTCCGGGCCCTTCTTACGCTCTTACGCGCGTGTGCGTCAGGCGACGGCACCGCCGCGGCCGCCCATGAGGCGGGGCAGCAGACGGAAGCCGATACCGCCGGCGATCATCGTGGCCGCACCGATCACCAGGAAGGTGGTCTCCGCGGCACCCGTCTCGGCGAGCTCGCCGCCGGAGCCCTGGGCCGAGGTGTCGGAGCCGGTGTCGGTCAGGGACGAGGAACCCTCGCCCTGCTCGACCGGGTTGTTGCCACCGTCGGTGTCGGTGCCACCGGACGACGAACCACCGGTGGACGTGCCGCCGGTCGAGTCGTCACCACCGGACGTACCGCCCGTGGTGTCACCGCCCGTGGTGCCACCCGTCGTGCCGCCGGTCGAGTCGTCACCACCCGACGTACCGCCCGTGGTGTCACCGCCGGTCGTGCCACCCGTCGTGCCGCCGGTCGAGTCGTCACCACCCGACGTACCGCCCGTGGTGTCACCGCCGGTCGTGCCACCCGTCGTGCCGCCGGTCGAG
>NZ_JBIAIK010000005.1:423131-481306 GCF_042871385.1 Streptomyces sp. NPDC005808
AGTCGTCACCACCCGACGTACCGCCCGTGGTGTCACCGCCCGTGGTGCCACCGGTCGCATCGCCAGTCGTCGCACCGCCGATGATCGCGCCGCCGGTCGTATCGCCGGTCGTCGCACCGACCGTGGTGTCCCCACCGCCGGTCGTGTCACCAGTCGTCGTACCAACGATGGTGTCGCCACCGGTCGTCGTGCCACCGTCGTCACCGGCGCCGTCGTTCACGTTGACACTGATCGGCCCTGCTTCGATGTCGACGTCCAGAGCCGAAGCGGCTCCTGCGGCGGTCAGCGAGGCGCCGGCGGCGATCACGGCACCAGCGGCTATCCGTGCCACACGGATCCGCGTCTTCTTCGTCATTCGGCTGCTACCCCCAGTAGCTAAATCGTCAATGGAGCAGCGCCCGGGGCCACGGCGTCACAGGTGGCTTCACTCAAGCCCCCCGGTTCACATGCGCCCCAGAGATACGCATGCCACGCGCCACCATCCCCACTTTTCAAAGTAACGTCAAGGTCGTTGCGTACGCGATGTCCGGATCAACATCATTTGACTGGCGTGAGTCATGGGACTGTGATGTAAAACCCAGACATCCCACACACAAAAGGCAACTGCCGTCTGCGTGACGGCAGTTGCCTTGTCGACAAAGCGGTGCTAAAGCTCCCGCTTACTTCTCCTGCTGCTTGCGCCAGCGAATTCCGGCCTCGAGGAAACCGTCGATCTCGCCGTTGAACACACCCTCGGGGTTACCGACTTCGAACTCGGTGCGCAGGTCCTTGACCATCTGGTACGGGTGCAGGACGTACGAACGCATCTGGTTTCCCCAGGAGTTGCCGCCGTCGCCCTTCAGGGCGTCCATCCTGGCCTGCTCCTCCTGGCGGCGCCGCTCGAGCAGCTTGGCCTGGAGGACGTTCATCGCGCTGGCCTTGTTCTGGATCTGGGAGCGCTCGTTCTGGCAGGAGACCACGATCCCGGTGGGGAGGTGGGTGAGGCGGACCGCGGAGTCGGTCGTGTTGACACCCTGGCCGCCGGGACCGGACGAGCGGTAGACATCCACCCGCAGCTCGGACTCGTCGATCTCGATGTGGTCGGTCTGCTCGACGACGGGCAGGATCTCGACACCGGCGAACGACGTCTGGCGGCGTCCCTGGTTGTCGAAGGGGGAGATCCGGACGAGCCGGTGGGTGCCCTGCTCCACGGAGAGCGTTCCGTAGGCGTACGGGACGTGCACGGCGAAGGTGGTCGACTTGATGCCGGCCTCTTCCGCGTACGAGGTCTCGTAGAGCTCCGTCTTGTAGTTGTGGCGCTCCGCCCAGCGCAGGTACATGCGCTGCAGTTTCTCGGCGAAGTCGGAGGCGTCGACGCCGCCGGCCTCGGCACGGATGGTGACGACGGCCTCGCGGGAGTCGTACTCGCCGGAGAGGAGGGTCCGGACCTCCATCTCGTCCAGCGCCTTCTTGACGGCCGTGAGTTCGGTCTCGGCCTCGGCGCGGGTGTCCGGGTCGTCCTCCTCCTCGGCCATCTCGAAGAGCACGCTCAGATCGTCGATACGCCCGCGCAGCGCCTCGGCCTTCCTGACCTCCGCCTGGAGGTGGCTCAGCTTGCTGGTGATCTTCTGCGCCTCGTCCGGGTCGTCCCACAGGGACGGCGCGGCCGCCTGCTCCTCGAGCACGGCGACATCTGCCCTCATCGTGTCGAGGTCCAGGACGGCCTCGATCGACTCCATGGTCGAGGAGAGGGACTTGAGCTCTTCGGATACATCGACGACTGCCACGCCTCCAGCGTAACGGCAACGACAACCGGGGCCGCCCCCTCGGTCCGGGGGCTGCTTTTCAGCCCGTCGGGCGCGGGAGGTTTTCAGCCTGTCCGCTGCTGGACATCTTCCGCCCGTCCGGCGTTTGAGGACGAGGCCCTTCAGGCCGAAGCGGGGGTCTGGGGGCGGCAGCCCCCAGGTACGGGACGGGCAGGGGCGGAGGGGGCGAAGAAGACCACGGTCACGGAGCCGAGGGCGCCGAGTTCTTCGTGTCCGGCGACGGCGTGGACCCGGCGTCATCCCCCGAGGTGGCGAGCCAGGTACCGACACCCACGGCGGCCACCAGCACGGCAGCCGCCGTCCCCAGGGTGATCCGGCGCCGCCGAGCCGAGGCACGATGCCGCGCGGACCCCGGCCGCGCCGCACCCGCGGCCCGCGGCACCCGAGCCGTCCCCCGCGCGCCCCCCGCCAGCTCATCAGGACCCGGCACGCGCATCGACGTATGGGTGTCCCGGTTCGAGTCGGACACAGCCCCGGGCACGAGCGGCACGGCCCCCCGCCGCACCGGCGACGGATCCCGCGGCGCAGCCGGCTCCGCCTCCTCGTACCCCTCGTCCTCCCCGGACTCCGCGTCCGGCGAATCGACGTCCAGCGGCGGCATACCCGCCAGCGTGGGGAGCTGCTCCCGCAACCGCGCCGCCAGCTCGGACGCCCGCAGCCGCGAGGCCGGCGCCTTCGCCAGACACTGCACGAGCAGTTGCCACAGCTCGTCCGGGATCCCGGGCAGCGGAGCGACCGTCTCGGTCACGTGCCGTCGCAGCACCGCCCCGGGATGCCCGCCCCCGAAGGGCGTGAACCCGGCGAGCAGTTCGTACAGCACCGTCGCCAAGGCATAGATGTCGACGGCCGCCCGGGGCGGCAGCCCCTCGATGATCTCGGGCGCGAGATAGTCCGGCGTACCGATGATCTTCGTCGCCCGGGTCCGCCGGGGCGAGTCGATGAGCTTGGCCACCCCGAAGTCGGTCAGCAGCGCGGGGTGCGAGCCGCCGGGCCCGAGCGGTCCCTGCATGTCGAGCAGGACGTTCTCCGGCTTCACATCCCGGTGGACGACGCCCGCGGCGTGCGCGGCCGCGAGCCCGTCCGCGATGTCGGCGACGATCGCGACGGCGGCCTCGGGGGCGAGCCGCCGCTCCCGGTCCAGCCGGGTCCGCAGATCTGTGCCGCGTACGAGATCCATGACGAGCGCGAGGTCGTTGCCGTCCACGACGAGATCCCGCACCGCGACCACGTGCGGATGATCGAGCCCGAGCAGCGCCGTGCGCTCCTGCACGAAGCGGCCCACGAGCTCCTGGTCGGAGGCGAGGTCCTCGCGCAGCAGCTTGACGGCGACGGGCCCGTCGGGCCCCTCACCCAGCCACACCGTGCCGGCGCTACCCCGCCCAAGAATCTGGTTCGCGGTGTACCGGCTACCGATTTTCCGTGCCAAGGCTGCTCCTACGGACGCGTGTTGTCGCTAAAAGTACGCGTCCGAAGAGCCAACCTTCACGCCGGAGCCGGAAATCACCCGCCAGGTGTCGACAAATCTCCAGACTCGGCTCCCGTAGCCCGGGAATTACGGCTGGGTGTCCCCAGAAGTCCCGCCGAGATCCCCGACCCACCCGGAGACGGTCTTGTACATCTCATTCAGCTGGCCCCAGAAACTCCTGGTGGTCCCGATCCAATCCTGAAGGGGACTGAACTCCCAGATCAGCCAGGCGGCGACAAAAAGGATGACGATGGTGAACAGGCACCCCTTGAGGCAGCCGAGTCCGGGAATCCTCATCGGGTTGGCACTGCGCCGCCGCGGCTCGCGGGGTTCACGCGCGGGCTGCTGCGGCTGCTGCGGCGCGGGAGCGTACCTCTGGGGCTGCTGCTGTGAAGGCTGCTGACGCCGGGGCTGCTGCTGAGGCTGCTGCTGAGGCGCGTACTGCTGCGGCTGTTGCTGCGGATATCCGTACCCGGGCGGCGGCTGCTGCCCCTGCTGCGGTCGCTGTTGGGGCCGCGCGACCTGCCGCTGGGGGCGGCGGCGCAGCGGGTCCTGGTTCGGGTCGAGGTACTGGACCTGCGTCGGCTCGTTGCGGTCGCGGGCCGCGCGGAGCTGGTTCTGCCAGGGGTGCGGGTCCTCGGGTCCGCCCGGCTGGTTCTGCGGCACGGGCGGCATGACGGCGGTCGGGTCGGCCGCGCCACGGTTCGGGAGTACGGAGGTGGGGTCGGCGGCGCCGGTGTGCGGGAGGTAGCTGGTCGCAGCGTTCGGGTCGTACGAGCCCGCGCCCTGCGGCAGCACCTGGGTGGGGTCGGCGGCGCCGGGCATGCCGGGGACGGTCGCCGGGGACGGGTCGGGGGCGAGCAGCGCCCCCACGCCCTCCGCGGCCATGATCTGCGCGGAGTTCGCGTGCACTCCGACGCCCGCGGCGACCGTACGCAGCCCGCGCGCGAGGTTCTCGGCGCTGGGCCGCTCGTCCGGGTTCTTGCGCAGGCAGCGCTCGATGACGGTCCACAGGGGGTCAGGGACGGTCGACGGGCGGCGCGGCTCGGCGCTCAGGTGCTGGTGCAGCACTTCGAGCGCGGACCCGCCGCCGAACGGCGGACGCCCGGTGACCAGCTCGTACATCAGAATGCCCGCCCCGTAGATGTCGACGGCGGACGTCTGCGGACGGCCTTCCGCGGACTCGGGCGCGACATACGCGGGCGTGCCGACGAACTCGTGGGTCCGGGTCAGCCCCGGGGAGTCCGCGAGCCGGGCGATACCGAAGTCCGTCAGCATCGGGTGCATCTGGCCTGCGTGCTGGGTGAGCAGGACGTTGGCCGGCTTCAGGTCGCGGTGGACGACGCCGTCGGCATGGCTGGCGGCGAGCGCGTCGGCGACCTGGGCGGTCAGCAGGGCGGCGGCGACGGGACTGAAGGGGCCGTTCTCGCGGAGGTAGCGGTGCAGGTCGGGGCCGTCGATCAGGTCCATGACGAGCGCGAGCAGATCGCCCTCGACGACGAGGTCCCGTACGCGCACGATGTTCGGGTGGGTCAGCCGCAGGAGGACGGAGCGCTCCCGCAGGAACCGCATCACGATGTCGGGGTCGCTCGCGAGCTCTTCCTTGAGGACCTTGATCGCCACGGTCTCGCCGGGCTGGCCCTGGACCGCCGCCTCGGCGCCTGCCGTCTCCCGCTGGCGGGCGCGCCAGACGGTGCCGGTGGCACCGCGCCCCAGCGGTTCCTCAAGGAGGTACTTGCTCCCTACCGGCCGCACGTCATGCGCTCCCTGTTGCTTGCTTCTCGCCTGCTGATTCCGACCCACTCTAGTGCCGAGGTACATAGCACCGGGCTGTCGTCCTCCTGTGCGGCCCCCCTCGTCCCGTGCGCCTCACAGTCGCTTACGTACCAGTTGCCGTAGATGTTCGATGGAAAGACGCTCGGTCCGGTCGGTTGGTTGCCGAGACCCGAGCGTGACCGATCTCAAGCGGGTACCGGTCGGACACAGGTAGGGCACTGGTCAGGAACTTTTACGGGCAGAGCCGACCAATCAAGATCACTTGCCGCTGGGGGGCGGGCGTGTTGTCAGTGGCAGGTGCGAGGATGCTTTCACTACTGGCCGACGTGCCCGTGGGCGGTGGGGGAATCTGCGGTGGAGGGACCACAGCGCAGCCTCGTCCTCGTCGCGGACACCCGCGCGGAAGGGACCTCTGACGGCGATGCAGATCCGGCTGACCGTCGTAGACCCGCTGGGCCCGCCCTCGGAGCCGCGGGGGCGTGCCGCGGCCTGCGATGTGCTGGTCACCGCCCCCGCAGGGACGGCACTGGCGGCGGTGGCGTCCGGTCTCGCCTCGGCGGTAGGCGCAAGCGACAGCCAGGTCGTGCTGTACGCGGGCGCCGAGCGCCTCGACGCCCAGCGCTGCACGGTGGGCGAGCCGCCGCTGACCGACGGCGCCGTACTGTCCCTGGGCTCTCCCGCGGAGCCCGGTCCGGACGTGGACGAAGTCGCGGCCCAGCTCCAGGTGATCGCGGGCCCCGACGCGGGCGGCGTCCACCTGTTGCACGGCGGCCAGATCCGCATCGGCCGCTCCGCCGACGCTGACGTACCGCTGGACGACCCCGACGTCTCCCGCCTGCACTGCGCCATCACGGTCACCCCCGAGGGCCGCGTCTCGGTCGCCGACCTCGGCTCCACGAACGGCACCGTGCTCAACGGCACCCGCGTGGGCGCCCGCCCGGTCCGCCTCGCCCCGGGCGCGCTCCTGCGCGTCGGCGAGTCGGCCCTCAGGCTCGCCCCGCCCGGGGGTACGAAATCGGTGGCAACGACACCCGATGGGGAAGGCCATGTCCGGGTACCCGTCCAGGTCGATGCCGGCAGTGTCGGTACGCGCGGCGACGGCGTCGGACAGGCACGGTCCGTGCCGACGGCGAGCGTGCCCCACGCGCGCGTGGGAGACGCCGGCCCGGAGGCAGGCGGCGCAGTCCCGCCCAACGGGGAGACGCATCACGCCTACGCATCGGCGGAGCGGGGGTCCGCGGCCGACGTCACCGCGGCCCAGGAGCACGGCCCGGTGGTCGTCCCGGTACAGGGCAGGTCCCCCCGGATCGAGAACAGCGAACTCTCCGATACGGCCACCGCCCCTCACCCCCAAGGCACGGACACCGCGGCCGAAGCCGCTGCTCCCACGACCGCGGAGGGCGCGGGCACGCGGAAAGGCACTCCGCCCAGAGGTACGGACATCCCCTCGGGCGCTCGCAAGCGAGCCGGACTCGGCGCCTGGGCCAGGCGGCTGGCCCAGGGACGCGGCGAGCCTGCGGAGTCCGGGCAGGACCCGTACGACGGAGAAGAGGAATCCGCAGAGGAGAAGGACTTCCTTCCGGTGACACAGTCACCGGAGAGCTGGCCCGACCCGGCGACACTGCTGCTCACGGCGCTGGGACCGGGACCCCGGCTGTGGGAACGGGGACCCGGGCACCCGGAGACACTGACGGTCCGGCTGGGTACGGCCGACCGGGCCGCGCCGGACGGTTCCGGCCTGCTGCCCGCCGTGCCGGTCACCGCCGACCTGCGGGAGGCCGGTGCACTGGGCCTCGCCGGCCCACGGGACCGCCTCATGGGGCTGGCCCGCGCGGTCGTGGCGCAGCTCGCCGCGTTGCACTCGCCCGACGTGCTGGAGATCGTCCTGCTCAGTACGGACCGTTCCCGCACAGTGGAGGACCGCACCGCCGAGTGGTCCTGGCTCGGCTGGCTCCCCCACCTCCGCCCCGCACACGGGCAGGACTGCCGCCTCCTCCTCGCCTACGACCGCGAACAGGCCACGGCCCGCACCGACGAACTCCTCCGCCGCCTGGACGACCACCCGCCGACGCCCGAGGCTCCCCGTACCGGCCATACCGTCGAAGCCCGCGGCGGAGTCCGACGCCCCGCGTGGGCCCGCGACGAGGACCCGGCGGACGGCGCCTTCGACGGCCCGTACACGGTCGTCGTCGTGGACGGCGACCCCGGAGGCGCCGACGTAAGGGAGTCCGTGGCACGGCTGGCCCACCACGGTTCACGGGCCGGTATCCATGTCATCTGCCTCGCCGAGACGGCATCGGCGTCACCCGCGTCGCCGGTGACGGACACCTACGAGGCGGCGTGCGAGGCGTCACCACCGTTCCGGGAGTGCGGGGCGGTCGCGCTGCTCAGCGGGGATGTCGCGACGGCGCTACGGCTTCTGCGGGTGGCCCCGGGTGAACGACCGAAGGCGACGATTCCGGGCGGGGGCGAGACCTCGTATTCGGGGTCCGGGAGTTCGGGACCCGCGAGTTCGGGACCCACGCATTCGGGGTCCGCGCATTCGGGGTCCGCTCATCCCGGCGTCCAGCACGCCGGGTCCGCCCTTCCCGGGTCCGCCCATCCCGGCTCCACGCACGCCGGGTCCCCCCTCTCCGGCTCCACGCACGCCGGGTCCGCACGTTTTGGATCCATCCATGGCGGGCCCCGGGACAGCGGCACCGCGGGGAGCGGGCCCGCCCAGGCCGGCCTTTCACACGGTGAACCGTCCCAGGGCGACGGCTCGGCGGCACCACACTCGGGTCGCGCCCACGGCGAAGCCGCGCACGGGGGCTCGGCACGCACCGGATCCCCCACCGGCCCCGGAGCGCTCCATCCCGCTTCCCCTGCCTCTGTGCCCACGGAGCCGGTGTCCGGGGGCCCGATGACCCGTGGGCCCGTGGGCCATGGCACGGTCGCCGCGGTCGACGCGGTGTCGGTGGCGTGGGCGGAGCGGTTCGCCCGGGCGTTGGCTCCCTTGCGCACGGATGGTGCTGGTCCTCAAGGGGGACGGCATGCGCGGGTGTCCGTGCCACTGCCCCAGATGGCAAGGCTGCTGGACGAGTTGGGGCTGGCACGGGCCACCCCGGCTTCCCTGATGGCCCGTTGGGCCGACGCGGGGGACGACGTGGAGACGCTGGGCGGGCGCGGCCGGGCCGTGCTCGGTGCCGGCCCCCGCGGGCCCGTCTGCGTGGACCTCGCGGCCGACGGCCCGCATCTGCTGATCGAAGGCCCGACCGGCAGCGGCCGTACGGAACTGCTGCGCTCCATCGCCGCCTCCCTCGCCGCCGCCGAGCGCCCGGACCGGCTCGGGATCGTCCTGATAGACGGGCGTGACGCCACCGGGGGCAACGCCGCCGGGCAGGGCGAGGGACTGCGCGTCTGTACGGACCTTCCCCACGTCACCACGCACCTCACCGCCAACGACCCCGTACGGATGCGGGAGTTCGCCCAGTCCCTGAGCGCAGAGCTGAAGCGGCGGGCAGAGTTGCTCGGCCGCCTCGACTTCACGCAGTGGCACACCCGGCGCGAGGTGTCGGGGCGGATCGTCACGCAGCGTTCGGCGGGCGGGGGCTCGTCCGGTGCCGGGGATCTCGACGCGCCGCCCAGTTCGACGCTGCGGTTGCGGCCGACGGCGCGGGAGGGTGCGGAGCCGGGGCCGCCACTGGCCCGTCTCGTCGTGGTGGTCGATGACCTGGACGCACTGCTTTCCCCGGCGTTGGGGTCGCTGGGGCGGCCTTCGGCCGGGTCGGTCGTGCGTGCTCTGGAGGCGGTTGCCCGTGAGGGGCAGCGGCTCGGTGTGCATCTCGTGGCGGCGGCCGGTGTGGAGGGACGTACCGCGGATTCCGAGCTGGGTCGTTCCGCGGCGCTACGGGTCATTCTTGACGCGGTGTCGGCGGCGCCCGGGCCGGACGAACCGGCGCCCGGGCGGGGGCGACTGCTCGGCCCCGAGGGCCAGGTCACGCCCTTCCAGGCCGGGCGGGTCACGGGGCGCATCCCCCGTACGGCGACCCTGCGGCCCACGGTCGTTCCCCTGGAGTGGCACCGCATGGGCGATCCTCCGGCGCGCCGGCCCGTCCGCGAGCTCGGCAACGGCCCCACTGACCTGGCCCTCCTGGCCAGCGCCTTGGAACGCGCCGCCCGCTCGGTCTCCGCCACCGAAGTCCCCTCCCTCCTCTGACCCCGGCGCAGGTACCGCCCGACCTTCTTTCGCCCCCTCCGCCCCTACCCGTCCCGTATCTGGGGGCTGCAGCCACCCACCCGGACACCCACCGGCACGCACCCGCACCCACCCGCACAAGGCGCCCCCGCCAGGAAACATCACGACGCGGTCACGATCGCTCACTTGACAGCGTCGGCGCTCTTGCCGCCCTCACAGACACGGGCGTAGACCAGATCGCACGGGACAAGCGCCGGACGTTCGACGAGGAACGATGAACGGGGCAAAGATGCGCAGCACTCTTCGTACACGCAGGTCGCCCAAGAACTCAGCACGCCAGAGCTCAGCACGCCACAGGGCACCCCGAGCCGCACAAACCGCCGCAGCCGCGGTAACCGCAGGCGTACTCGCCCTCGCACTCACCGCATGCGGCGGCGACGGCGACAGCGACGACACGGGCGGCACGGAAAGCAACGGCACGGACAGCTCCGCCTCCGTCCAGCTCCCCAAGCTGAACGGGCAGACCCTCGAGGTCGCGGCCGTCTGGACGGGCCCGGAGCAGGCCAACTTCACCAAGGTCCTCGACGAGTTCGAGAAGCGCACCGGCGCCACCGTCAACTTCGTGCCGACCGGCAACAACACCTCCACCTTCCTCGGGACCAAGATCGAGGGCGGCAAGCCGCCGGACGTGGCGTTCCTCCCCCAGGTCGGCGTCCTGCACCAGTTCGCCGAGAAGGGCTGGCTGAAGGACGTCGGCACCGACGCCCAGGCGCAGCTCGACAAGAACTTCTCAGCGGGCTGGCAGGACCTGGGCGCGTACGAGGGCAAGCAGTACGGCATCTATGTGAAGGCCGCCAACAAGTCGCTGGTCTGGTACAACACCGCGGCGTTCGAGGCCGCGGGCATCACCGAGACGCCCACCACGTGGGCGGACTTCATCTCCACCGCGCAGACACTGTCCGACGCCGGTTCCCCCGCCGTCTCCATCGGCGGAGCCGACGGCTGGACGCTCACGGACTGGTTCGAGAACGTGTACCTCTCCCAGGCGGGCCCGGAGAAGTACGACCAGTTGGCCACGCACGAGATCAAGTGGACGGACCCGTCCGTCAAGGACGCGCTCACCACGCTCGCCGAGCTGTGGGGCAAGGACGACCTGATCGCGGGCGGCCGCTCGGGCGCGCTGCAGACGGAGTTCCCGAAGTCGGTGACGCAGACGTTCTCCGGCGACACCCCGGCGGGGATGGTCTTCGAGGGCGACTTCGTGACGGCGAACATCAACGCGGACACCGACGCGAAGGTCGGCACGGACGCCAAGGTCTTCCCGTTCCCCGCGGTCGGTGACAAGGCCCCGGTGGTCAGTGGCGGCGACGTGGCCGTGGCGCTGAAGGACGGCGCAGGCGCCCAGGCGCTGCTGACCTTCCTCGCCTCGACGGACGCGGCGGAGATCTGGGCGGCCCAGGGCGGTTTCCTCTCCCCCAACAAGGAGATGGACCAGGGGACCTACAAGGACGCGGTCACCCGGGACATCGCCAAGGCGCTGCTCGCCGCGGGTGACGACTTCCGCTTCGACATGTCGGACCAGGCCCCGGCGGCCTTCGGCGGCACGCAGGGCATCGGCGAGTGGAAGGACCTGCAGGACTTCCTGAAGAACCCCTCCGACATCGCGGGCGCCCAGAAACAGCTAGAGGCCGACGCCGCCAAGGCGTACAAGAGCAGCTGACGGCACGCGGGATGTCGTCTTCGACGCTGAAGGTGGGCGGTGCCGGCGGACTGCCGGCGCCCTCCGCCGCGAAAACGCGCAAGAGCGTGACCGGGACCAAGCTGTGGGTGGCGGTGCTTTTTCTGCTCCCCGCGCTGATCCTGCTCGGCGCGCTCGTGGTCTACCCGATCGGGTACTCGATCTGGCGGAGTCTCTACGACGCCGGAGGTTCGGGCTTCGTGGGCCTGGACAACTACATCGACATCTTCACCACCGACTCGACGCTGACCGCGGTGCGGAACACCGCGATCTGGGTCGCCGTGGCCCCGGCGGTCGTCACGGTCCTCGGCCTGATCTTCGCCGTGCTGACCGAACGGGTGCGCTGGGGTACGGCGTTCAAGCTGATCGTCTTCATGCCGATGGCGATCTCGATGCTCGCCGCGGGCATCATCTTCCGGCTGGTGTACGAGCAGGACCCGGACCAGGGTGTCGCCAACGCGGTCGTCACGTCGGTGCACGACGCCTTCGTCGACTCCTCGGTCTATCCGAAGGCGAGGCCGAACGCCCAGGTGAGCGACCTGAAGGCGTCGGGCGGCGGTTCCTTCACGAGTACGGGCACCGTCCAGGCGGGCTCTCCGGCCCTGCTCCCGCTGGTCGGCATCGCACCGAACACGCTCCCCGGCACCCCCGAGGACGCCAGGACACCGGCGGCCGGCAACGGCATCACCGGCACGGTCTGGCTCGACTTCAAGCTCGGCGGCGGCGGTGAGAAAGGCAAGATCGACCCGGGCGAGAAGGCCCTGAAGGGCGTCAAGGTCGAGGCGGTGAAGGACGGCAGAACCGTCGCCTCCGCGACCACCGGCGCCGACGGCACCTTCACGCTCCCCCAGGAGGCGGACGGAGCCCAACTCCGGCTCCCGGGCTCGAACTTCGCCGCCCCCTACAACGGCATCGACTGGCTCGGCCCGACGCTCGTGACACCGTCCATCATCCTCAGTTACGTCTGGATGTGGGCGGGCTTCGCGATGGTGCTGATCGCCGCGGGGCTCGCGGGGGTCGACCGCAACCTCCTCGAAGCGGCGAGGGTGGACGGCGCGAACGAGTGGCAGGTGTTCAGAAGAGTCACCGTTCCCCTCCTCGCACCGGTCCTGATCGTCGTCCTGGTCACGCTGATGATCAACGTGATGAAGATCTTCGACCTGATCTACATCATCGCGCCGCAGCCCAGTCAGGACGACGCCAACGTGCTCGCCCTGCAGCTGTTCCAGTCCTCCTTCGGCGGCGGCGGCAACTACGGCGTGGGCAGCGCGATCGGCGTCATCCTGCTGCTGCTCGTGCTGCCGATGATGTATGTCAACCTCCGCCGTCTCAGGAAGGAGCGCCAGCGGTGACCGCACTCGACACATCCGTACGCGCCAAGCGCTCCCTCGCCGCCCGGGTGGCGAGCGGGGCGGCCGGCGGAGCACTGCGCGTCTTCCTGCTCCTGGTCGCGCTGTTCTGGCTGGTGCCCGCCTTCGGCCTGCTGGTCTCGTCGTTCCGCGACCCGACCGACATCGCCGCGTCGGGCTGGTGGAAGGTCTTCACGGCCCCCGCCCAGCTGACCACCAAGAGCTACCAGTCGCTCCTGGAGAACGACGACGTCACCAGCGCCCTGGTCAACACCATCTACATCACCGTCCCGGCGACCCTGCTGGTCGTCATCATCGGCGCGATGGCCGGATACGCCTTCGCGTGGATGGACTTCAAGGGCCGCGACTGGTGGTTCATGGCAGTGGTGGCGCTGCTCGTCGTACCCGTGCAGGTGGCGCTGATCCCGCTCTCCAACCTGTTCGGAAAGATCGGGATCTTCGGCGACATCATCGGTGTCGTCCTCTTCCACGTGGGCTTCGGACTCCCCTTCTCGATCTTCCTGCTGCGCAACTTCTTCGCGGAGATCCCGCGTGAACTCCTGGAGGCGGCACGCCTGGACGGTGCGGGAGAGGCCCGGCTCTTCGCGACCGTGGTCCTGCCGCTGGGCGCGCCCGCGATCGCGTCCCTGGGGATCTTCCAGTTCCTGTGGGTGTGGAACGACATGCTGGTCGCCCTGGTGTTCTCGGACTCCAACTCGCAGCCGCTGACAGTCGCCCTGCAGCAGCAGGTTCGGCAGTTCGGCAGCAACATCGAGGTCCTGGCGCCAGGCGCGTTCATCTCGATGGTGATCCCGCTCGCCGTGTTCTTCGCGTTCCAGCGGCAGTTCGTGTCGGGGGTGATGGCGGGCGCGGTGAAGTAGGGGCGAAACCTTCGAGTTGCGGCACCCAGCGTTCCCCCGGATGCCGCAACTCGCGTAACCAGGTCACCCCTTGGGCCGTTCCCGGGCGTAATGCCGCGCCGACCCATGGATGTGCCTTGCCCAGGTTCAGTGTCATCATCCCCGCGTACAAGGTTCAGGCGTACTTGAGCCAATGCCTGGAATCCGTCCTCGGGCAGTCCTGCCCTGACCTCGAACTGATCGCGGTGGACGACTGTTCGCCCGACGCCTGCGGCGCGCTCATCGACGAGTTCGCGGCCCGCGACGCGCGCGTACACCCCGTCCACCTGCCGGAGAACGTGGGCTGTGGCCGCGCCCGCAACGCCGGCCTGAAGCACGCGAGTGGCGACTACCTGATCTTCCTGGACGGCGACGACATCCTCACCCCGGACGCGTTGCGCACCATCGCCGACCGTCTGAAGGAGACCTCCGAACCGGACGTCCTGGTCTACGACTTCGCACGCACGGACTGGTCGGGCGAGGCCGTCCGCAACCAACTCGCGCAGCAGCTCACGGAGGAGGGCACGGCCCCCTTCCGGCTGGACGACCGGCCGGGGCTGCTCAGGGTCCTGCCGGTGGCGTGGAACAAGGCGTACCGCCGGGAGTTCGTCGAGGGCGAGGGCCTCGCCTTCCCACCCGGCCACCACGCGGACACTCCCTGGACGTATCCGGTACTGCTGTCCGCGGAGACGATCGCCACCCTGGACCGGGTCTGTGTCAACCACCGCAGGCGCCGACAGGGCAGCGTCCTCACCACGAGCACCGTCGGGCACTTCGACGTCTTCGACATCTTCGAGCAGTACGACCGTGTCTTCGCGCATCTCGACTCGCACCCGGAGCTGGCCCACTGGCGCCCGGTCCTGTTCCGGCGCATGGTCGACCACCTCTCCTCGGTGTTCGTCACGCGCGGCCGGCTGCCGCGCGGCTCGCGCGCCGGGTTCCTGCGCAAGTCCCGTGCCCACTACCGCCGTTACCGCACACCGGGCGCCCAGATCCGCGTCGGCATCCGCGCGCGGCACGCCCTGGTCCGGTTCGGCGCCCACCGCACGTACCGGCTCCTGTCACTGGCCTCGCACCTCAACAGGCGCTTCCTGAAGCTCGGTTCAAAGACCCTCCGCGCAGCCCACGTCGCCGCCCTCCGCCTCCATTACCGCGTCCAGCGCAGCCTCCCCCTGCGCGCCGACCGCGCCGTCTTCTCCAGTCACCGTGGCCGCGGGCACGGCTGCAACCCGGGCGCCCTGGAATCCGCGTTCCGTGCCCTGGCGCCGCACATCCGCACCGCGTGGATCGCGCGCCCCGAGCACCACCACACGGTCCCGGCCTCGACGCGCCGGATCCGCCCCGGCTCGGCCGCGTACTGGACGGCGCTCGCCCGCTCCAAGTACCTCGTGAACAACGTCGACTTCGACGACAGGCTGGTCAAGCGACCCGGCCAGATCCTGATCCAGACACAGCACGGCACCCCGCTCAAGTTCATGGGCCTCGACCTCCAGGACCGTCCGGCGGCAGCCCGCGACACCGACTTCGCCGAGCTGCTGCGAGACGCCGACAAGTGGGACTACTGCCTGTCCGCCAACCGCCACTCCACCCTGATCTGGGAGCGCGTGTTCCCGGCCTCGTACACGACGCTGGAGTACGGCCTCCCGCGCAACGACGTTTTCCAGCAGGCCACTTCGGCCGACGTGACCCGGCTGCGCGAGTCGCTCGGCATCCCCGCGGGCACGGTCGCCGTCCTGTACGCACCGACGTACCGCGACTACCGCCGCACCCAGCGCCACACTCTCGACCTGGAGCGCGTCCTGCGCCAACTCGGCCCGCGTTTCGTGGTGTTGACCCGCGCCCACCACTCCTACGACGCCCCGCTCACCCAGGCCTCGGGCGGCCGTCTCATCGATGTCTCCGACCACCCGAGCATCGAGTCCCTTTGTCTCGCCTCGGACGCGCTGGTCACCGACTACTCGTCCCTGATGTTCGACTACGCGGGCCTGGACCGCCCGATCGTCGTGCACGCCGACGACTGGGAGGCGTACGAGGCGGCCCGCGGCACCTACTTCGACCTGCGCGCCTTCCCGCCGGGCGCGGTGGCCCGCAGCGAGGACGAGCTGATCGACATCTTCGCGACGGGGCACTGGCGCGGCTCGCGCTCCACCCAGCTGCGGGCCGCGTTCCGGGAGCGTTTCTGCCCGTACGAGGACGGGCGCGCCGCCGAGCGAGTCGTACGCCGGGTCGTGCTGGGCGAAGGTGAGACGCCGGTCGTGCCGCTGTCCGAACGGCATCCCGTCCCGTCGGCCGCCGCGGCCCGTCCGCTCACGCCCCTGCCCACCGTGCCACGGCCCGTTGGGCCGGTGCCCGTCCCCGTCTCCCAGACTCTCTGAACCGGATCGCCGATGTCTTCCAGCAGGCCCACGCCAAGTCGCCCCGTCACCTGGAGACCGGCCGGACGCCCCGGCCGCGTGCACGCCTAGAACCTGGGGACTACTCGAACCTGGGGACTACTCGATGACGAGGTCGACCGGGATGTTGCCGCGGGTCGCGTTGGAGTAGGGGCAGACCTGGTGGGCCTGCTCGACCAGCTTGCGGCCGGTGGCCTCGTCCAGGGTGTCGGGCAGCTCGATGCGGAGTGTGACCTTCAGAGCGAAGCCCTCGCCCTGCTTGCCGATGCCGACCTCGCCGGTCACGGCGGCCTCGGAGACGTCGACCTTCGCGATGCGGCCGACGACGGCCAGGGCGCTGGCGAAACAGGCGGCGTAACCGGCGGCGAAGAGCTGCTCGGGGTTGGTGCCCTGGCCGTTGCCGCCCATCTCCAGCGGGATGCCGAGCTGGAGGTCGAGCTTGCCGTCGGAGCTGACGGCACGACCGTCGCGGCCGTGGGTGGCGGTGGCAACGGCGGTGTAGAGCGCGTCCATGGGGACCATCCCTCTCAAGTCAATGTCCTGCCCTGGCGGCCGGTCCGGCCGCCTCACGGCATTGATTAGAGCACGCAATTCAGTTGTACACAACTGAATGACGGACAGCTTGCTATCCTGGGCCCATGACCGCCACCCCGACACCGACCTCGAGTCCGCCGGCCCCGAGACCCCAGGGCCCGGCCGGCGGGGAGTTCCTGCGTCTCGACAACCAGATCTGCTTCTCCCTGAACGCCGCGTCGCGCGCCTTCGGCGCCGTCTACCGCGTACTCCTCAAGGACCTCGGCCTCACCTACCCCCAGTACCTGGTGATGCTGGTGCTGTGGGAGCACGGCGAAACGCCCGTGAAGAAGCTCGGCGAGCACCTGCGGCTCGACTCCGGGACGCTGTCACCGCTGCTGAAGCGGCTGGAGGCGGCCGGTCTGGTACGGCGTGAGCGCAGCGCCCGCGACGAGCGTTCCGTGCACGTCCAGCTCACCGACGAGGGCGTCGCGCTGCGCGAGCGCGCAATGGCCGTACCCCGCCGGATCGCCGCCGCGACGGGCGCGAGCCTGGAGGAGATCCAGGAGCTCCGGACCCGCCTCGACCACCTGACGGCGGCCCTGGACGCGGCGGCACTGGACGCGGGGGCACTGGACGCGGGGGCACTGGAGGAGACGCCGAGCGGCGACGTGCTCCGGAGCGGGTCCTAGTCGGCGGCCCTGGAGCAGGTCCCATCCGGCCGCTCAGGAACAGGTCTCGGCCCGTCGACCCGTCGGCCCGCCGCCCCGGAACCAGTCCTAGTCAGCCGCCCACCCCATGACGGGGTGCGGTGGCCTGCGCACGTACAGCCGCAGGGTCACGCCCTTGCGGGCGACCTCTTGGCGCGGCACGAACTGCTCTCCGACCACGGTGAGTTTGACCCGCTCGGTGGCGCTCCCCGGATACCAGGTCGGCCTCAGCGCGAACGGCTCCGCCACCACCCACACCCGGTCGAGGCGGTCGAGCCGCCGCCGCAGTTCGCCCGGGTCCGTCTCCTGCCCGTACAGGGTCCCGGACGCCGGCCCGGGCTCCCTGAGCGCGATGTCCCGCACTCCGCGGAAGCCGTTCGGATACGCCAGCGCCGAGCGCCGCACGATCGACGGCAGGAACAGCACCGGGTCCCCGGGCCGCAGTTCCCGCCCGGCGAGGGCGGAGACGGCGGCGAGGTTGTCGGGGCGGCGGTCGGGAGTGCGGTCCTGGCGGAGGACGGGGAGCTGCCAGACGAAGACGAGGGCGATGGCGAGGACGCCGGTGAGCGAAGTGACGGCCGGCCTCGGCACCAGCTGCACCAGGCGTTCGGCTCCGGCCGCGGCCAGCAGCGGCGCCCCGGCGAGGGCGTACAGCACATAACGCTCGTCGTACAGCGGCCAGAAGCGGGACACGGTCATCAGTACCGCGGGCGGCACGACCATCAGGGGCAGGGCGACCGAGCGGAGCGCCAGCTCGGCGCGCCGCTCACCCTCCTTCTCGCCGCGCCGCTCACCCTCCCGTTCGCCGCGCCGCTCTCCCTCCAGCTCGCCCTGCCGCTCACCCTCCCGCTCGCCCTGCCGCTCGGCCTCCGGCTCGCCCTCCCGCGCTCCTCGCCGCGCGAGCGGGAAACACAGGGCCAGCGCGATGAGGGCGAGGTACGGCACGAGAACCAGCCGCTTCGGCCCCGCGAACGCCCGCACCAGGTGGTCCACGCTGTCGAGGCCGGGCGCCGACAGCCACGCGACCTGCGCGGACTGCCCCTTGGAGACGACGGCGAGCGGCAGCAGCACCAGTACCGCGGCGCCGGCCGCCTGTCCCCACCCCCGCCACACCCGCGGCGGCACCCGCGTGAGCGCCAGGGTCACCGCGTGCGCGAGCAGCGCAAGCACCGCGAACTCGTGCAGCAGGCACGTGACGGCGACCGTCCCGCCGTACGCCCACCAGACTCCCGTCCGCACGGCTCGCACCAGCAGCAGCGTCGCTCCCGCGACGCCGGCGGCGACCAGCGCGTAGGACCGTCCCTCCTGCGCGAAGTACCCGGCCATGGGCGTGACGGCGTACAGCAGGCCCGCCCACAGACCGACCCTCGGGCTGCCGAGGCGGACGCCGAGGGCGGCGACGAGGCCCGCGGTCGCGGCGGCCCCGCAGACCGAGGGAAGTCGCAGGGCGACCTCGCCGGGGTGCGGGGCGAGAACGACGTGCATGAGGAGGTAGTACAGGCCGTGCACCGCGTCCACGCTGTGCAGCAGTTGCCAGATCTGCGGGACCGAACGCCGCGCGACCTGGAACGTGACGGCCTCGTCGCGCCACATGCCGCCGCGGTCCAAGCCCCAGAGTCCGATCGCGAACATGACGGTCACGGGCACGAGCACGGCCACGACCTCGGTACGTCCGATTCCCGACCGCCTCGCCCACGAGCTCACCATGAGCAAGATCTTGTGCGATTAAACAACCTTTGAGGGGTATTGACGGCGTATCAACCCTTTTGCCCCATCCATGCGGCTTACGATCCGGCCTTGATGAGCACCCTGAAGAGCACACTGATGCGCACCCTGCTGCGCACATTGATGAGCACGTTGATGAGCACCTGGACGAAACACCGCCGCGCGCTCCTCCTGGCCGCCGGCTGGCTCGCCGGCCGGGCCCTGATGCTGGAGCTGCTCGCCCACGACCACCTCCGCCTGCTCGGGCGGGGCGGGGTCTCACGCGAGGTCAGCAACCTCTACTTCCGCTGGTACGGCGTGCTGTCCCACGGCACCTTTCCGGCGGACGACCGGCTGTGGCAGTACCCACCGGGCGCCGGCCCCGTACTGCTCGCGCCGGCGCTGCTGCCGGCCCTGACGTACTTCACGGCCTTCGTGGCGTTCGCCCTCGCCTCGGACGCCGTGATCATGATCGCCCTCACGCGCGCGGGCACCCGCCCCGGCCGCACGCTGGCCGGCGCGACCCTGTGGGCGGCGGCGCTGCCCCTCCTCCTCCATCTCCCGCTCGTTCGCTACGACGTCCAGGTCACGGCGCTCGCCGTCATCTCTCTGTTGACGTTGTCGCGCTCCACGCGCGCGTGCGGTGCGTTCGCGGCGCTGGGGGCACTGGTGAAGGTGTGGCCCGCACTGACGCTCATCGGCACGCCGAAAGGCCGTACGACACGGCAGGCCTGGACGTCGGCGGTGGTCACAGCGGCCGCCATGCTCCTGGTGCTGGTCGCCGCGTTCAGCAACCCCTTCGGCTTCCTGCGCCAGCAGGGCGGCCGGGGCGTGCAGATCGAGTCACTCGGCGGCACGGTCCTCGGCTTCGCGCGCCACGCCGGGTGGCCGGGCACCGCGCGCTACCAGTACGGCGCGATGGAGTTCGTGGGCCCCTACGTCTCCTCCGTCGCGGCCGTCTCGCTCGCCCTCACCGTCGCCTCCTTCGGGCTCCTGCTGCTGTGGCGGGTACGCGCGCGGCACTGGACGGCTGCGACACCGTACGACGCCGCCCTCACCGCCGTGCTCCTCTTCACCGTGACGAGCCGGGTGATCAGTCCCCAGTACATGGTGTGGCTGCTCGGCCTGGCCGCCGTGTGCCTGACCTCACGGCACACCACCCAACGCCCGGTGGCGGCGCTGATCGTGGCGGCGACGGCGGTCAGCTCCGTCGTGTACCCCGTCATGTACGGGGAGGTCATCCACAGCACGTGGACCGGCTGCCTGCTGATGCTCGTACGCAACGGTCTGCTGGCGGCTGCCGCGGCGCTGTCCTTCATGCGACTGTGGCGGTCGGGCTCGACCGTGCCCGCTGGAATCGCCTCGGATGTTTCCTACCGGAATCCGCTCCCCGTTCCCGCCGCCTCCCGCGCCAGGAACTGAGGGCGCCTGATTCACTGATACGCGACCGCAGGACACGGGCGGGACCACGGGTTTCACGGGCCCATCGAGTTCACCAAGCTCACCGAACTCACCGAGTTCGCCGAGTTCACCGAGTTCACCAAGCTCACTTCACGAGGGGACGGCCGCACATGACCTGGCTGATCACCGGCGGCGCCGGTTACATCGGGGCGCATGTCGTCCGCGCGATGCTCGACGCGGGCGAACAGGCCGTGGTCTACGACGACCTGTCCACGGGCATCGAGGAGCGGGTGCCCTCCGGTGTCCCGCTGGTGGTCGGCTCGACGCTGGACGCCGGACGCCTGGCCCGCACGCTCAAGGAGCACTCCGTCACCGGCGTCGTCCACCTGGCGGCGAAGAAGCAGGTCGGCGAGTCGGTGGACCTCCCTCTGCACTACTACCGGGAGAACGTCGAGGGCCTGCGGGTGCTGCTGGAGGCGGCGACCGCCGCGTCCGTCGCCTCCTTCGTCTTCTCGTCCTCGGCGGCGGTGTACGGGATGCCGGATGTGGACCTGGTGACGGAGGAGACGCCGTGCGCGCCGATGAGTCCGTACGGCGAGACGAAACTGGCGGGCGAGTGGCTGGTCCGCGCGACGGGCCGCGCCACCGGTCTGTCCACCGCGTCCCTCCGCTACTTCAACGTGGCGGGCGCGGCGACGCCCGAACTCGCGGACGTCGGTGTCTACAACCTGGTCCCCATGATCTTCGAGAAGCTCACCGAGGGCGCGCCGCCGCGTATCTTCGGCGACGACTACCCCACCCCTGACGGGACCTGCGTCCGCGACTACATCCACGTGGTGGACCTGGCCGAGGCGCATGTGGCCACGGCCCGCGCCCTGGAAGCGTCGCCGGGGAAGAACCTGACCCTCAACATCGGCCGCGGGGAGGGCGTTTCGGTCCGCGAGATGATCGACCTCGTCAACGCGGTCACCGGCTACGACCGCCCTCCGGTGACCACTCCCCGCCGTCCCGGCGACCCCGCCCGCGTGGTGGCCTCGGCCGACCGCATCGCCGTGGAACTGGGCTGGAAGGCGAAGTACGGCGTCCAGGACATGATCACGTCGGCGTGGGCGGGGTGGGTGCGGCTGCATCCGGAGGCGGAGCGCGGTTAGACGCTCAGCGCCCGGGTGAGCTGGGGGAAGGTGACGCCGGTCAGTTGCTCGGAGGCCAGCCACAGGCGGACGGCGGACTCGGGGTCACTGGCCGCGGCCGACCGGCCGACGAGCGCCGGACCGCCGCGCATCTCGGCGAAACCGTCCGGTCCGACGTAGCTGGCGCCGGGCAGATCCTGGGTGGCGGCGTACAGCGTGGGCAGGGCGCCGGCCGCGCTGTCCTGGGCGATGAACCGGTTGCCCACCGCCATGAAGACCCGCCGCGCGATGCTCGCGTCGTGACCCTGGAGGTTGGTGGCGGCCCAGCCGGGGTGCGCGGCGAGGGCCCGTACGGACGATCCCTCGGCGGCCAGCCGGCTCTGGAGTTCCAGGGTGAACAGCAGATTGGCGAGCTTGGACTGGCTGTAGGCGGCCATGGGTGAGTACTCGCCGGTCAGGTTCAGGTTGTCGAAGCGCATGTGGTTGCTGCTGGGGATCTTGTGGGCGCCGGACGCGACGGTGACCACGCGGTCGGTGACGTACGGCAGCAGCAGGTTGGTCAGGGCGAAGTGCCCCAGATGGTTCGTCCCGAACTGCATCTCGAAGCCGTCCTTGGTGGCGGCCTCGGGGATGTTCATCACACCCGCGTTGTTGATCAGCAGGTCCAGGTCCCCGTGCCACCCCTCGGCGAACTCCCGCACGGAGGAGAGGTCCGCGAGGTCGAGACGGCGCACCTCCACGGTGCCCTTGGCGCCCTGGACGGTACGGGCGGCGGCCTCGCCGCGCTTCGGGTCCCGTACGGCGAGCACGACGTGCGCGCCCGCCCGGGCCAGGGCGTCGACGGTCGCGATACCCAGCCCGCTGTTGGCGCCGGTCACGACGGCGGTACGGCCGGTCTGGTCGACGAGGTCGCTTGCGTTCCACTTCTGACTGGTAGCCATGCCCATGAATGTAGGCGTCGCCAACAATGCTGTCAATGCCAACAATGGTGTCGGCGTCAACAATGGTGTCGGCGTCAACAATGCTGTCGATGCCAACAAAGTTGGCGTCGACAACAATGTAGCCAGCAGTCACATGGCCATTACACTGAGGGCCATGCAGACACGCCAGACACGCCGCTACCACCACGGAGACCTGCGCGCCGCGCTGCTGACCCGCGCCGAGGAGACCCTCCGGGAGAAGGGCCCCGGGGCCCTGTCCCTGCGCGAACTGGCCCGTGACCTGGGCGTCAGCCACGCCGCGCCGAGCCGTCACTTCAAGGACAAGCAGGCCCTGCTGGACGCGCTGGCGCAGGTCGGTTTCGAGCGGATGAGCGACGCGCTGGCCGTGTCGCAGGCGGCGGCGGGCGAGACCTTCGCCGACCGCATCGCCGCACTGGCCCGTGCCCACGTCGGCTTCGCCACCGCCAACGCGGAACTCCTCGACCTGATGTTCTCGATCAAGCATGACCCTGCGGCCTCCGAAGCCCTCGTCGAGGCCTCGCAGAACATGTCCGTACTGGCCATCCGCCTCATCGAGGAGGGCCAGCGGCGGGGCGAGGTCCGCGCGGGCCCCGTCGAGAGCGTCGCCGTCCCGCTCTTCACCACCATCCACGGCTTCGCGAGCCTCGCCGTGAGCGGCACCCTCTCCACCGAGGCCGCGGACTCGGACCTGGAGAACGTCATCGCCTACGCCCTCAGGGGCTGCGCCCCGGACGCCCGCCATCCGACCGAACACCTCCGCACGCCCGCCCAGTGACCACCGCCCGCGCCGTCGGAGCGATCCTCGGCTCCGCCGTGGGCGACGCCCTCGGCGCCCCTTTCGAGTTCGGCCCCGAAGGCGCGTTCACGGAACGCTTCCCCGCCCCCTGCCACGGCGGGGAGATGTGCGGAGGAGGTGGCTGGGACCCGGGCGAGGCCACCGACGACACGCAGATGGCGATCCTGGTCGGCGAGTCGCTCATCGACCACGCAGGCCTCGAACTCCCGGACATGTTCAGCAGGTTCCAGCGATGGGCGGCAGCCGACCCCAAGGACATCGGCCTGCAGACGGAGGCGGTCCTGACGAGCGGGGGCCCTGGGACCTGGCCTCCGCGATCCACTTCCAGCACAACCAACGAGCGGCGGGGAACGGCTCCTTGATGCGGGCGGCCACCTCCGCCGTGTACTTCGCCCCACACGGCCGTACGGCCACCATGGCCGCCGCCCGCCGCATCGCCGCCCTCACCCACGGCGACCGGGCGGCCTGGGAAGGCACCGCGATCCTCCACGAGTTGATCCGGGTCGCGCTGGAGGGCCACGACTCCCTCACCGCGATTCCGGAAACCCTCACCGCCACTCACCCGGACCACCGGGCCCGCTATGCCACCGTCCTCGCCCCCGACTGGCGTCCCGACCAGGCCACCGAGTTCAACGGTGCGGTGTGGCCCTGCCTGGGCTCCGCCGTGTGGGCGCTGCGGACGACCGGGTCGTACGAGGAGGCCGTGCGCGCCGCGATCGACCTCGGCGGTGACACGGACACCGTCGCGGCGGTGACGGGCGCGCTGGCAGGAGCCGCGTACGGAGCAGATGCCATTCCGGCCCGCTGGACCGAGCCCCTGCACGTACCTCTGCCTGGCTCCGGCGGACGGATACTCCGGGCGGCAGAACTCACCCTCCTGGCAAACAAGTTGGCGTGCTGAAGCCCTGGATTCCTGGCAGTGCAGGCCTAGAGCGGCGGCAGGGCAGGACTCCAACGCCAAGCCCTGCGCCGACGCCAAGCCCCGCCCCGATGCCAACTCCGGCACCGGCACCCGCCCTCACAACGCCTTGAGCGCCGCCGCCGTTGCCCTGGCCAGGCTCGCCAGATATCCCTTGGGCAGCTTCGGGCTGCGTACCACCACCGCCCGCCAGTACAGCGGCCCGGACATCAGGTCGAGCGCGAGGTCGAGGCTGATTCCCTCGCGGACCTCTCCCCGCGCGGCCGCCGCCTCGACGATCCCGTTCGCCACACCCTGCTGGCCCTCGCGCAGGGCCTTCTGCATGGCGTCGGCGATCTCGGGGTTGCGTGCCGCCTCGGCCTGGAGGTCGGGGATGATCTGGCCGGCCACCGGATGGCGCAGGGCACGTGAGGTGACCTCGTACAACAGCCGCAGGTCGCCCTCCAGGGAGCCCGTGTCCGGCGCGGGCAGGCCCTGGACGGCTACGGCCGAGACCAGGTCGAGGACGAGGTGGAGTTTCGAGCGCCAGCGCCGGTACACCGCCGTCTTGCCGACGCCCGCGCGACGGGCGATGCCCTCGATGGACATCCGGGCGTAGCCGACGGCCGCGAGTTCCTCGAAGACGGCGGCGCGGATGGCTTCGGTCACATCCTCCCGGAGGACGGCCGCGCCCGCGGGGGCCCGGCGGCGCGGGGCCTTCCCCGGGGCAGACCCGGCCCCGGCCTCGGCTCCGGCCCCGGCCCGGGTCGCGGTGCCGGTCACGGTCCCGGTGGCATCGGCGTTCGTCGTCATGCGTTCCAGCATAGGGCGTGACGACGAAACGGTTGCGTCCCGACGTGGAAAAGGCCTAGGCTCGCGTTGCGACGATACGGTCCCGTCCCGACGTAAGAAGACGGCAAAGACGACGTAAGAGTCAGGTCAAGGACGAATCGGACCGCTTCGCCCCCCACCCCCGAGCGAAAGCAGCGGATGTGAGCCAGGTCCTCGACACACCGCCCCCCGTGTCGGCCTCCCCCGCCGACAAGACAGCCGGCCGGCCCGCCGCGGAGAGCGCCGAGGCGCTCGCCGCCAGGTACGGCCTCACTGTCAGCGGCGCACGCCCCTCCCTGCCCGAGTACATCCGCCAACTGTGGGCGCGGCGCCACTTCATCACCGCCTTCGCCACCGCCAGGCTCACCGCGCAGTACAGCCAGGCGAAGCTCGGCCAGATCTGGCAGGTGGCGACCCCGCTGCTGAACGCGGCGGTCTACTACTTCATCTTCGGCATCCTGATGGGCACCAGTAAGGGGATCCCGGACTACATCCCGTTCCTGGTCACCGGGGTCTTCGTGTGGACCTTCACACAGAGTTCGATCATGGCGGGGACGCGGGCCATCTCCGGCAGCATCGGACTCGTACGGGCCCTGCACTTCCCGCGGGCCGCGCTGCCGGTGTCGTACTGCCTCCAGCAGCTCCAGCAGCTGCTGTTCTCGATGTGCGCGCTGGTCGTGATCCTGCTCGCCTTCGGTGTGCCGGTCAGCATGTCCTGGCTGCTCGTCGTCCCCGCCCTCACGCTCCAGTTCGTCTTCAACGCGGGCGTGGCGATGATCATGGCCCGGATGGGCGCGAAGTTCCCCGACATCTCGCAGCTCATGCCGTTCCTGCTGCGCACCTGGATGTACATGTCGGGCGTCATGTGGAGCATCGAGCATGTCCTGAAGAACAAGGACCTGCCCGGCTGGGTCCTGATCGCGCTCCAGTCCAACCCCGCCGCCGTCTACATCGACCTGATGCGGTTCGCGCTGATCGACAGCTTCCACGCCAGTCAGCTGCCGCCGCATGTGTGGGCGGTCGCGACAGGCTGGGCGCTGGTCGCCGGCGTGGGCGGGTTCCTGTACTTCTGGAAGGCTGAGGAGACGTACGGCCGTGGCTGACATCATCACGAAGAGCGCCCCAGAGAGCGCACCCGTCGA
Source organism: Streptomyces sp. NPDC005808 (assembly GCF_042871385.1). NCBI lineage: Bacteria > Bacillati > Actinomycetota > Actinomycetes > Kitasatosporales > Streptomycetaceae > Streptomyces > Streptomyces sp. NPDC005808. Next base: position 448,821 of record NZ_JBIAIK010000005.1, read on the forward strand.
CACCTCCGTCGACACCTCCGTCGACACTGTCGGCGAGCTGATCCCCACGGTCGTCGTCGACCAGGTCGACATCGTCTACCGCGTCAACGGCACCGGCGGCGGCCGCGGCTCCGCCACCGCCGCGCTCAACCGCATCCTGCGCCGCGAGAAGTCCGAGAAGGCCGCCGGCGTCCGCAAGGTGCACGCCGTCAAGAACGTGTCCTTCACCGCGTACCGGGGCGAGGCCATCGGCCTCATCGGCACCAACGGCTCGGGCAAGTCCACGCTGCTCAAGGCGTGCGCGGGTCTCCTCCCCGTGGAGAACGGCAGGATCTACACCGACGGCCAGCCCTCGCTCCTCGGCGTCAACGCGGCCCTGATGGGCGACCTCACCGGCGAGCGCAACGTCTACCTCGGCGGCCTCGCGATGGGCATGTCCAAGGAACAGGTGCGCGAGCGCTACCAGGAGATCGTCGACTTCTCCGGCATCAACGAGAAGGGCGACTTCATCACGCTGCCGATGCGGACGTACTCCTCCGGCATGTCGGCCCGTCTCCGGTTCTCCATCGCCGCAGCGAAGGACCACGACGTCCTGATGATCGACGAGGCTCTCGCGACCGGCGACCGCTCCTTCCAGAAGCGCTCCGAGGCCCGCATCCGCGAGCTGCGCAAGACCGCGGGCACCGTCTTCCTGGTCAGCCACAACAACAAGTCGATCCGGGACACCTGCGACCGGGTGCTGTGGCTGGAGCGCGGCGAGCTGCGCCTGGACGGGCCGACCGAGGAAGTCCTCAAGGAGTACGAGAAGTTCACGGGGAAGTAGAGCCCGGCGCAGACGGAACGGGGGCGCCCCCAGCCATCACGGCTGGGGGCGCCCCCTTCGGCGTACCGCCTGAAGAGCGGGTTACGAGTGCGTCCGCAGCAGCGTCCGCATCGTCCGCATGGCCACCGACAGATTCGCCAGGTCGAACGCGTCCGAGCTGCGGATCTCCTCCAGGGTCGTGCGGGCCCGGGTGAGGATCGCCGCGTTCTTCTCCTCCCAGGCCTTGAAGCGCTGCTCGGGGGTCGAGGTGTCGTTGCCCACCGTCAGGACGTCGGCGGTGAGGGCGGCGTGGGCCGCGTACAGGTCCTCGCGGATGGAGGCGCGGGCCATGGACTGCCAGCGGTCGGCACGCGGGAGCTCGATGATCCGGTCCATGAGCTGGGTGATGCCGAGGCGGTCACTGATGTCGTAGTAGACCTCGGCGACGGCCAGCGGGTCCTTGCCGGTGCGGTCGGCCACCGCGACGATGTCCAGCGTCGGGAAGGCGGAGGAGAACCCGGCCACCCGGGTGGCGAGTTCGTCCGGGACGCCGGCGCCCGACAGCTCGTCGTAGATCCGCTGGTACCACTCCGAGTCCGCGCCGCGCAGCAGCTTGGGCAGCTGGGACCAGACCTGCTCGACCCCGGCGCTGAAGAAGCTGATCGTCTCGGCGAGCTGGAGCGGCTGCGGCCGGTTGTTGAGCAGCCAGCGCGTGCCACGCTCGACGAGACGGCGGGAGTGGAGGCGGATCCGGGTCTGGACGTCGGCGGCGACGACATTGTCGAGCGCCTCCACCGCGTCCCACACCTGGCTCGACTCGAAGATCGCGCGGGCCGCGGTCTGCGCCCGGACGATCTCCTCCAGCGAAGCGCCGGTCTCCTCGCGCAGGCGGTGCAGGAAGCTCGTACCGCCCGTGTTGACCGTGTCGTTGACCAGGACGGTCGTCACGATCTCGCGGCGCAGTGCATGCCCGTCGATCTGTTCGCGGAACTTCTCGCGCAACGCGGTCGGGAAGTACGCGTGCAGCAGGCGCTGGAGATAGGGGTCGTCGGGCAGCGAGGTGGCGAGCAGCGCGTCGGAGACGGTGATCTTCGTGTAGGCGAGGAGGACGGCCGTCTCCGGACCGGTCAGCCCCTGCCCGGCGGCCAGCCGCTCGCGGATCTGCCGGTCGGTGGGCAGGAACTCCAGGGCGCGGTCGAGGTGGCCCTCCCTGACCAGGGTGCGCAGGAAGCGCTGCTGGGCGTGGAGCATGTCGGGCGACTGGGCCAGCGCGTTGGCGATCGCCACGTTCTGTGCGTAGTTGTTGCGCAGGACCAGGGCACCGACCTCGTCGGTCATCTCGGCGAGCAGCTTGTTGCGCTGCTTGACGGTCAGGTCGCCGTTGGTCACCACCGCGTTGAGCAGGATCTTGATGTTCACCTCGTGGTCGGAGGTGTCCACGCCCGCGCTGTTGTCGATGGCATCGGTGTTGAGCCTGCCGCCGTGCTGCGCGAACTCGATCCGGCCGAGCTGGGTGAGCCCCAGGTTGCCGCCCTCGCCGACGACCTTGACCCGCAGGTCGGCGCCGTCGACGCGGATGGCGTCGTTGGCCTTGTCGCCGACGTCCGCGTGGGTCTCGGTGGACGCCTTCACATACGTACCGATGCCGCCGTTCCACAACAGGTCGACCTGCGCCTGGAGGATCGCCCGCATCAGGTCGGCCGGGGTCATCTTGGCGACGCGGGACTCGATGCCGAGGGCCTCGCGGATGTGCGCGTTGATCGGGATGGCCTTGGCGGTACGCGGGAAGATGCCGCCGCCGGACGAGATCAACTGGCTGTTGTAGTCGGCCCACGAGGAGCGCGGCAGCTCGAAGAGACGGCGGCGCTCGGCGTACGACGTCGCGGCGTCCGGCGTCGGGTCGATGAAGATGTGCCGGTGGTCGAAGGCGGCGACGAGGCGGATGTGCTCGCTGAGCAGCATTCCATTGCCAAAAACATCTCCTGACATGTCCCCGACGCCGACCACGGTGAAGTCCTGCGTCTGGGTGTTCACGCCCAGCTCCCGGAAGTGCCGCTTCACGGACTCCCAGGCACCGCGCGCGGTGATGCCCATCTTCTTGTGGTCGTAACCGGCCGAGCCGCCGGAGGCGAAGGCGTCGCCGAGCCAGAAGTTGTAGCTCTCCGCGACCCCGTTGGCGATGTCCGAGAAGGTCGCGGTGCCCTTGTCGGCGGCGACGACGAGGTAGGTGTCGTCCTCGTCGTGCCGTACGACGTCCGCGGGCGGGACGACCTCACCGGCCACCATGTTGTCGGTGATGTCGAGCAGCGCGGAGATGAAGGTCTTGTAGCTCGCGATCCCCTCGGCGAGCCACGCGTCGCGGTCCACGGACGGGTCGGGCAGCTGCTTGGCGACGAACCCGCCCTTGGCCCCGACGGGCACGATGACGGTGTTCTTCACCATCTGCGCCTTCACAAGACCGAGGATCTCTGTCCGGAAGTCCTCCTTCCGGTCGGACCAGCGCAGGCCACCACGTGCCACCTTGCCGAACCGCAGGTGAACGCCCTCCACGCGCGGCGAGTACACCCAGATCTCGTACGCCGGCCGCGGCGCCGGAAGGTCCGGGATGGCCTGCGGGTCGAACTTCATGGAGACGTACTCATGGGGCTTCGCGCCCAGCGCCTCCTGGAAGAAGTTCGTGCGCAGGGTCGCCTTGATGACGGTGAGGAAAGAACGCAGGATCCGGTCCTCGTCCAGGCTGGCGACCTGGTCGAGCGCGGCGTCCAGCTCCTCTTTCAGCGCGTCGGTCAGCTCGACACCCGCGCGCTGGCGGTCCGGCGACATCCGCGCCTCGAAGAGCGAGACGAGCAGCCGGGTGGTGTGGACGTTGTTGCGGAGGGTGTCCTCCATGTAGTCCTGGCTGAAGGTCGAACCCGCCTGGCGCAGGTACTTGGCGTACGCGCGCAGCACCATCGCCTGGCGCCAGCTGAGCCCGGCGCTCAGCACGAGCGCGTTGAAGCCGTCGTTCTCGGCCGCGCCGGTCCAGGTGGCGGCGAAGGCCTGCTGGAAACGCTCGCGGCCGTCTTCACCGAGGGAGTCCCCGTTGCCGTTCAGGGACTTGGGCAGGCGCAGCCCGAAGTCGTAGATCCAGGCGGTCGTCCGGTCCGAGCAGCGCAGCTCGTACGGACGTTCGTCGGTGACCTCGACGCCCATGCGGTTGATCGCGGGCAGCACCGCGGAGAGCGAGACCTGCTCGCCGGTGCGGTAGATCTTGAAGCGGCGCTCGCCGGGTCCTGCGCCGACCGGCTCGTACAGGCTGAGCGCGAAGTCCTTGGTGTCGTCCTTGGTCAGCGCTTCGAGGTGGACCAGGTCGGCGACGGCGGCGCGCGGGTTGTGGTCGGCCTTGTAGCCCTCGGGGAACGCACCCCCGTACCGGCGTACCAGCTCGGCGGCGCGCTCCTCGCCCAGCTCGGCGGTCAGCGCCTCCCCGAAACCGTCGGCCCAGGAGCGGGCGGCCTCGACTAGCCGCGCCTCGATGCGCTCCTTGTCTACGTCGGACAGCTGCGGCAGCTCGGTGCCCGGCTCGACCCGGACCACGAAGTGCAGCCGGGACAGGATCGACTCGGTGTTCCAGGCCGTGAAGTCGACGCTGGTGCCGTTCAGTTCTTCCTTGAGGATGTCGATGATCCGCAGGCGTACGCCGGTGGTGTAGCGGTCGCGCGGGAGGTAGACGAGCGCGGAGTAGTAACGCCCGTACTCGTCCTGGCGCAGGTACAGCCGCAGTCGGCGCCGCTCCTGGAGGTACAGGACGGAGGTGACGATGGACCGCAGCTCGTCCGCCGGGGTCTGGAACAGCTCGTCGCGCGGGTACGTCTCCAGGATCTGGAGCAGGTCGCGCCCGTCGTGGCTGTTGGGCGAGAACCCGGCGCCGCGCAGGACTTCCTCCACCTTGCGGCGCACCACGGGAACCCGCCGCACCGACTCGGTGTACGCGGCCGAGGAGAAGAGCCCGAGGAAGCGCCGCTCGCCGACCACATTGCCCTCGGCGTCGAACTTCTTCACACCGACGTAGTCGAGGTACGACGGCCGGTGCACGGTGGACCGGCTGTTGGCCTTGGTCAGCACCAGCAGCTTGTGCTCACGGGCCTTGGCGCGGGCGTCCGCGGGCAGCCGCTCGAAGGAAGGGCTGACCGGGTGGCTGTCCTCGCCGGTGTGGTGCGGGTCGGAGCGCAGAAGGCCGAGACCGGTACCGGCCACGGCGGCGAGCGAGTCGTCGTTCCGCAGCTCGTACTCCCGGTATCCCAGGAAGGTGAAGTGGTCGTCCGCGAGCCAGCGCAGCAGCTCCCGGGCCTCCTCGACCTCCTGGTCGCGCAGGTCGTCCGCGGTGGGCTCCTTGGGCAGCTCCTCCGCGATGCGCAGCGCGGCGTCGCGCATCTTCTCCCAGTCCTCGACGGTCTCGCGGACGTCGGAGAGCACGCGCAGCAGATCGGCGGTCATCTGCTTCAGATCCGCGCGGTCGGTCTCGCGGTCCACCTCGACGTGGATCCAGGACTCGACGGCGGCGTCGTGCGGGAGGTCGCCGGTGGGCCGGGTCGGCAGCACCTCGATGAGCTTGCCGGTCAGGTCACGCCGTACGACGACCTGCGGGTGGATGACGAGGTGGATGCCGCGCCCCTGGCGCGAAAGCTCGTTGGTGACCGAGTCGACGAGGAAGGGCATGTCATCGGTCACGACCTCGACGACGGAGTGGCTGCACGTCCAGCCGTTCTCCTCGACGGTCGGTGTGTGGACCCTGACGTTGGCCGTGCCCTGGGGGCGGTTCTCGGCCAGTCGGTAGTGCGAGAAGGCGGCTCCGAAGACGTCGACCGGGTCACGGTCGGTCAGGTCCTCCGCTGCGGTGTGCAGGTAGTAGCGCTGGAGGAACGCGAGCACGGTGTCCCGGTCAGGGGTGCCCTCATCCGTCGTCCCAGTCGGTAGGTGCGCCCCGACCGGGCTGTTCTCAGCTACCCGTGCGGCCCGTTCGAGCAGCTCGGCCTTGGCTTCGTCCAGCTTGGTCTGCATTGTCCTCTGGCTCCTGTCGCGCGCCATTGCGTGACGTAGAAGGAAGTACGGTCTCTTCTCCGACGTAGCGCCGTGACGCGGGGTGTCCGGTCTGGTCCGACGCTATGCCGCACGGAGAGATGAGCGGGGGGTTATCAGCCATTCTCGGCACGCGCGGCGACTGTGACGCTGCTCTCCGCACCGCCGGTGCCTCAGGCGCCCCAGGCGCTGCCTCGGGTGCCCTCGGCGCTCTGGATGTCGCTCCGGGTGTCCGTGCTGTCCTTGACTCCCCGACCCGCCCGCGAAGATCAACGACCGCCGCCCGGTGACGGATGTCGTCCGTGCTGTCCGGGCGCGAAGCAGGGGCGTCAAGGCCCCCGCGAGATATCGCGCTGATCACGCCCCCAGGCTATCGCTCTCCACCCGGGGGTCGTCATGAGCCGTATGTGTACAAAAGCAGGGGTCGAACTTTGACACTCTGCACAGGGACGAAAGGGACGCAGGCGTGCAGTGCGGGCGGCCCCCTGCCTGGCGGGCGACTTCCCTGCGGGGCGGGCGACCTCCCTGCGGGGCGGGCGACTTCCCTGCGGGGCGGGCGCGTTGACGGCCCCTCCCACAAGAACGGGATGCCTGTTGGTGGTTGCCTGCTGCCGCTCCCCGCTGGGGTTGCCCGCTCCCTGCTGCCCGCTGGTCGCTTCCCGCTTCCCGCTGGTCGTTGCCGCCGCCCGCTGGTCGCTTCCCGTGCCGGCGGGCAGCGGCTGCCCCGCCGACGAGGGCAGCCGCCATGACACCACCCGGGACGAGACGGCCGGGCGCCTGCCATGACAGCCAAGGCCCGTGGGGACGGGAACCAACACTGCCGACACCCAACCGCCCTACGGATCCCTCACCCCGGACAGCTCCACCAGAGACTCCCCCACCACCGATGCCCCCACGGCCGGTACCCACGAAGATCCGTATACCTATAGGGGGATCGGGCCAAGGGATAGGGATACCTAGCGATGCCGCGGTGGTTACGGGCATGCATGCCGCTGCAACCGCCTCCGCTGAGGGCATGCGTGCCCAGTGAACTGTCGTAGCTGAGGGCATGCGTGCCCAGTGAACTGTCGTAGCTGAGGGCATGCGTGCCCAGTGAGCTGTCGTAGCTGTGGGCATGCGTGCCGCCAGGGGCGGCACGGGTGGGCACAGCGGCACCCCGCAAGCGCCGGGCTACGCGACCCACCCCGACCCCAGCCGCCACACCGGGCACCTGGTCAACGCCGGCAAGCAGACCGCACCCCCACCCCGGGCCCCGGCCAACGCCGGTAAGCGCACCCCCAGCACCCAGGCACCCAGGCACCCAGGCACCCAGACACCCAGACACCCGGGCATCCAGGCACCCGGGGCCCAGCAACACCCCCCCAGCCCGCCGCTAGGCGTCCGGCACCGCAGGAATCTCCCCCCGGGAACCCACCCCCAACTTCGCCAGAATGTGCTCGACATGCGCATCGGCGGTCCGCTTGGAGATGACAAGCCGCTCAGCAATCTCCCGATTGGAGAGCCCCTGCGCCACCAGCGCGGCGACCTCCCGCTCGCGCCGGGTCAACGCATCCGCCCCACCCCGCCGGACCCCGCCCCGGGGCCCCGGCACCGACCCCGGCGTATCCACATCCCCCCGCACCGCCTCCAGCACCTCCGGCCCGCTCAGCCGCGCCCCCACCAGCCGCCACCGCTCGAACTGCGGGCCCCCCAGCGCGCCCCTGATCTTCCTGCGCACCGACTCCTGTTCCTGCAGCACCGAGGGCAACAGCCCGATCGGCGCACTGTGCAACCGCTGCGCGTTCTCCGCGTAGCCAAGTAACCAGGCAGCCCTGACATACCGCTTCTCGTACGCCGCCGACCAGGAGAGCCCCAGGCAGCACAACCCCGCCACCAGCACCTCGCCGATCCCGGCCACTTCTTCGAATGCCTGCCGCAGCCGGGCGGGGCTCTCCGTCCGGTCCCCGGCGAGCCACGAAATCAGCCCGTACGCCCCGAGCGTCGAAGCGTGCATCTGCCGCTCACCGGTCTCCTCCAGCCGGGCGAGCCCCACCTCGCACAGCTCCAGCGCGCCGGGAACATCGCCGAGTACGGCCCGCACGAGCGCCCCCTCGTAGTGGTGCAGCGCGATGCCCAACAGGTCGTCGCGCGCGAGCAGAACCCGCCGCTCCGCCTCCACCATGGCCAGCCCCTCCTCGTAACTCACCTCCCCGCACAAGGCCCGCAGCCCGCCGATGTAACCGCGCGCGATCGGCCCCACCGTCTCCGTCTCCGCACCGATGCGCGCGGCGACCTCGTCGGCCTGCCGTGTCCGCTCCAGCGCGAGCGCCAGATCGGAGTTCCACACCCCGAACATGCCGGTCACCAGCAGCCCCCAGGCCCGCGCCGGGCAGTCCCCGGGGACCCGCTCCAGCCCCTTCTCGATCCAGTACCTCCCTTCGGACAGGGCTCCGCGCGCCCGCCAGTGCGGCCACAGCCGGGCCGCGAGCCACAGCCCCTCCGCCGCCGTGCCGGGCACCCCGCTCCCGTACGCGTACTCCAGCGCGGCCCGCAGATCGGCGATCCCGGCGCGCACCTCGTGGTGCAACTCCGTCTGGCGTGGCGTGAAGAAGCCGTCCTCGAAGCGGACTCCCAGGTCCCGCAGGTAGGCGAAGTGCCGCTCCCGTACGGCTGCCCCGCCACCCGACTCCTCCAGCCGGTCGGCGCCGTACTCCCGAAGGGTGTCCAGGAGCCGATAGCGCCCGCCGGCCTGCCCGACCCGCTGCACCACCGACTTGTCGACGAGCCCGATCAGCGGCTCAAGGACGCCGCCCGCCTGCAACTCGCCTCCCGCGCACACCTGCTCCGCCGCCGCCAGCTCGAAGGAACCCGCGAATACGGACAGCCGCGCCCACAGCGTCCGCTCCTCGGGGGTGCACAGCTCATGCGACCAGCCGATGGCCGTACGCAGTGTCTGGTGCCGTGTCAGCGCGGTGCGCCGCCCGCCGGTGAGCACCTCGAACCGGCGGTCGAGCCGGGCCACCAGCTCCGCCAGCGGCACCGCGCGCAGCCGCACCGCGGCCAGCTCCAGCGCCAGCGGAATCCCGTCGAGCCGGTCGACGAGCGCCGCCAACTGCTCCTGGTCGCCGTCCACCACGGCGAACCCCGGCACCACCGCCCGCGCCCGCTGCACGAACAGTTCCAGCGCGTCGTCATGGGCGAGCGGCGCGATCTGCAGGCAGTGCTCGCCCGGTACGTCCAGGGGCTGTCTGCTGGTGGCGAGGATGCTCACGCCCCCGGCCTCCCGCAGCAGGATCTCGGAGAGCGTCGCGCAGCCGTCGATCAGGTGCTCGCAGGTGTCGAGGACGATCAGCAGACGGCGTCCCTGGAGATGGGCGACCACCGCGTCGAGCGGCTTCATGCCGGACTGCTCGGGCAGTTCGAGCACCGCGGCGAGCGTCGCCGGTATCAGCTCCGGGTCGCGCAGCTCCGACAGCTCGGCCAGCCATACCCCGTCGGGGAACCGCTCCCCGACCCCGGCCGCCACCCGCAACGCGGTACGGCTCTTGCCGACCCCGCCGGGCCCCACCAGCGTGACGAGCCGCGCCCGCTCCAACGCGCCCCGCGCCAGAGCGAGTTCCTCGGTCCGCCCGACGAAACTGGTGAGTTCGACGGGAAGGTGACCACCCCGCCGCTGCCCGAATCCGAACCCGAATCCCATCGCGCCCCCCGCAGCACGCGCCACCGTTCACACCAGGACCCTGGTCCCGCACAGCGTACGCACTCAGATGCGGAGCGTTAACGTCTTCGCCTCAAGTCCCCACCCCTCTCGCAGCACACCCCGCCGCACCGCCCGGCTCACCCCGCCACACTCTCGGCTCACTCCCCCACACGCCCGGCTCACCCCGCCGCACACGCCCGGCTCACCCTGGCGCCCAGTCCCGAGGATCACCAGTGAGACCACGGGACCACGGCCCACCCTGGTCAGGCCGCCAGCCGCTGCGCCTCCACGACCGCTTCCTCCAGGCTGTCCACCACGGGCACGCCCACCTCCTCCAGGCTGGCGCGGCCGTGCGAACCGCCGGTGTAGAGGACCGCCTGCGCTCCCACATGGCGGGCGGCTATCGCGTCGTCGGCGGCGTCACCGATCACCACCACGCGGGCCGGCTCCAGGCCGGCGAGCGCGCCCAGGTGCCGCACCATGTGCTCGGCCTTGCTGCCGCCGGAGGGGCCGGTCCGCCCGTCGACCCGCAAGAAGTGCGGCTCGATCCCGAACCCCCTCACCAGCGGGACCAGTTCGTCATGCCCGTACATGCTGAGGATCGACTGGCTGTGCCCCGCCGACCCCCACTCCGTCAGGAGCGTCGGCACACCCGTGGTGAGCTCGCACACCGCCCGCTGCTCCGCGTAGTACCGATGGAAGGTCTCGTCCATGATCTGCCACTCGGCGTCGGTCGGCAGTCGCCCCATGAGCCGCTCGTAGAACTTCGGCACCGGAACGCAGTACAGCGCCCTGTACCGCTCCAGCGTGATCGGCTCAAGACCCAGCTCGGCGAACGCGGCATTCGTCGCCCCGATGATTGCGGCATTGTCGTGGAACAGAGTCCCGTTCCAGTCCCACACAATGTGCGCTGCTCCGTACTTCCCCATGACAAGAAAGTACCCGCCCCCACTGACAACGCTCCAGACAGCCCGTCCGCAGCACGCCTCTGCCGCCGCGGCCACCGCGGCCACCACGCAAGGACCGCGCAAGGAGCAGCGAAGCCTCAGTCCCCCAGGCCCACCAGATTGGGGATCTCCTGCGTGGCGAACCACAGCAGCTCGTGGTCCTCCGCCCCGTCCACGATGAACTGGGCGTCGTCGTCCCCGTGGTCGGCCGCCCCCAGCGCCTCCACCGCCGCGGTGATGTCCACCTCCGCGTCCGCCAGGTCGACATGGACGGCAGCCGCCTTGGCCAGGGACACGGCCCCGGAAACCCGCACCTCGCCGAGCGCCGCCGGTTCCAGCCCCCGGTCGGGGTCGGCGACCGCGTCCCGGTCGGCCACGTCGACCGCGACGACCACCCGGCGGCGCACGGCACCCGGATCGACCGCGAGCAGCCGCAGCGACGCCAGCGCGGCACGGTTCAGCGCCGCGTACTCGAGCTCCTCGATGTCGTCGGAGAGATACCACTCCCGCAAGGCGGGCGTGACGGCGTAGGCGACGAACGGTCCCGACCCCAGTTCCCCCGTCTTGTACGCCTCGGCGAGACCGGAGAGGGTCAGGGGGACGTAGACGCGCATGGCTGGCCGCTTTCGTAGTCGGAGAGCTCCGGGAAGGGCGGTCCGGCGCCTCCCTGGAGGACCTTCAGGATACGTGCGGGCGTCCCCTTTCGAGTCCCCGGCCGCACCCTCCGGAGCGTCCACCCCCGGGCCGCGATTCACCCGGTACATCCCGGCCCCGCCAAGGCTCCCGCACCGCCCGGCCACTCTGATGAGTGAACATTCCGGACGCCCCGACGCGGGCCTCACGTCCTTGCGGAGGTCCGCCCCCGCCTCGTACAAGATCCCCAACGCAAAAGTTACCGCCCGGTATCGAGCCGGGCCCAGCGAGCGGGGACCCACGCATGAACAAGGTGATGACCAGGACGACGCGCTACCCGGGCACCCGCCCGCCCGGTCGCCAGGACCCCCGCCGCCCGGGTAACACGTCACCGCGCACACCGGGCGGAGGCACCACACCTCGTACGCCCCCGGGAGGCAGCCCGCCACCGACGCCTCCCGGCGGACGCGCGTCCCGCACCACTCCACCCGCGTCCCGAACCACAGCGCTCCCCTCCCGCACCACACCACCCGCGTCCCGAACCACAGCGCCCCCCTCCCGCACCACACCACCCGCGTCCCGAACCGCGCCACCCGCAAGCCGCCCACCCGCGGCCCAGGCCGGAGCCGTGCCGCTCTCCGCGCCGCTCTCCGCGCCCCATGAGGCTCCCCACAGGCCGGTTCCGGCTCAGGCCCTTCACAGGCCCGCTCCCCGCCCCCGGCCCACCGACCTCTTCGCCGACCTCCTCCTCGCCGTCCTGAGCGGCCAGCGCCCCGTCCACTGCATGCTGCGCCACACCGCGGGCCGCGCGTACGACGAACTTGCCTGGCTCGCCGAACGCGGCCTCCTGCGCACCCGCGGAACCCGCCCGGTCGTCCGCGACATCGGCTACTACGTGCCGCGCCCGGGCGCGATCGAGGCCTTCGCGCGCATCGGCGCCGGCGAGCAGCTCCGCGCCATGGCCTTCCGCCTGGAACAGGCCGCCGACCTCCGCTGGCGCTGCACAGCGGTCGAACTGGGCGGCCCCCGCATGCCGCACACCAACGACGACTGAGCCGGGGGCAGCGCAAAGGGCCGAACACCCAAAGGTGCCCGGCCCTCAGCCGACTTCTGAACCGCTCAAGCCGCGGTCACTTCTTGCGGCGACGCGTGCCCTTCTGCTGCTTACGGCGCTCCGCGCGCGTAAGGCCGTCCGACTCGGAGCGCACGGGCTCGTCGTCGTCGTTGGCGAAGTCGCCCTCGATGATGCCGCCCTCGCCGTCCACGGTGGGGGCGGAGAAGTGCAGCCGGTCCGGGCGCTGCGGGGCGTCGAGCCCCTTGGCACGGATCTCGGGACGCGCACCCGCGGGAACGGCATCCGACTTCTTGTCCAGCGAAGGCGCGGCGTCCGCGACCGGGACCTCCTCGACCTGCTGCTCGACCTGGACCTCCAGGTTGAACAGGTAGCCGACGGACTCCTCCTTGATGCCGTCCATCATGGCGGTGAACATGTCGAAGCCCTCGCGCTGGTACTCGACCAGGGGGTCCTTCTGCGCCATGGCGCGCAGGCCGATGCCCTCCTGGAGGTAGTCCATCTCGTAGAGGTGCTCACGCCACTTGCGGTCCAGGACCGACAGCACGACCCGGCGCTCCAGCTCACGCATGATCTCGGAGCCGAGCTGCTCCTCGCGGGCCGCGTACTGCTCGTGGACGTCGTCCTTGATGGACTCGGAGATGAAGTCGGCGGTCAGACCGGCACGGTCACCGGCGGCCTCCTCCAGCTCCTCGACGGTGACCTTCACCGGGTAAAGCTGCTTGAAGGCGCCCCACAGCCGGTCGACGTCCCAGTCCTCGGCGAAGCCCTCGGCGGTCTCCGCCTCGATGTACGCGTCGATCGTGTCGTCCATGAAGTGCTGGATCTGCTCCTGCAGGTCCTCGCCCTCCAGAACGCGGCGGCGCTCGCCGTAGATGACCTCTCGCTGCCGGTTGAGGACCTCGTCGTACTTCAGAACGTTCTTACGGGTCTCGAAGTTCTGCTGCTCGACCTGCGACTGGGCGGACGCGATCGCGCGCGTGACCATCTTGTTCTCGATCGGTACGTCGTCGGGAACGTTGGCCATCGACATGACCCGCTCGACCATCTGGGCCTTGAAGAGGCGCATCAGGTCGTCACCCAGCGACAGGTAGAAGCGGGACTCGCCCGGGTCGCCCTGACGGCCGCTACGACCGCGCAGCTGGTTGTCGATACGCCGCGACTCGTGCCGCTCGGTGCCCAGCACGTACAGCCCGCCGAGGTCCTTGACCTCCTCGAACTCGGCCTGCACCGCCTTCTTGGCCCTCTCCAGGGCGGCGGGCAGCGCGGCGGCCCACTCCTCGATGTGCTCCTCGGGGTCGAGGCCGCGCTGACGCAGGTCCGCCTCGGCGAGGTCTTCCGGGTTGCCGCCGAGCTTGATGTCCGTTCCACGGCCGGCCATGTTCGTGGCCACGGTCACAGCACCCTTGCGGCCGGCCTGGGCGATGATCGGCGCCTCACGGTCGTGCTGCTTGGCGTTGAGCACTTCGTGCTGGATGCCGCGCTTGGAGAGCTGCTGCGAGAGGTACTCGGACTTCTCGACCGACGTCGTACCGACGAGGATCGGCTGGCCCTTCTCGTGCTTCTCGGCGATGTCGTCGACCACCGCGTCGAACTTGGCGACCTCGGTGCGGTAGATCAGGTCCGACTGGTCCTTGCGGACCATGGGCTTGTTGGTCGGGATCGGGACGACGCCGAGCTTGTAGATCTGGTGGAACTCGGCGGCCTCGGTCATCGCCGTACCGGTCATGCCCGAAAGCTTGTCGTAGAGGCGGAAGAAGTTCTGCAGGGTGATCGTGGCGAGCGTCTGGTTCTCGTCCTTGATGTCCACCCCTTCCTTCGCCTCGATCGCCTGGTGCATGCCCTCGTTGTAGCGGCGGCCGGCGAGGATACGGCCGGTGTGCTCGTCGACGATCATGACTTCGCCGTCGATGACGACGTAGTCCTTGTCCTTCTTGAAGAGTTCCTTGGCCTTGATGGCGTTGTTCAGGTAGCCGACGAGGGGGGTGTTCACCGACTCGTACAGGTTGTCGATACCCAGCCAGTCCTCGACCTTGGCGACGCCGGACTCGTGGATGGCGACGGTGCGCTTCTTCTCGTCGACCTCGTAGTCCCCGGTCTCCTCGATGCCCTTGAGGGTGTTGCCCGCCTCGCCCCTCTTCAGCCGCGTGACCAGCTTGGCGAAGTCGCCGTACCACTTGGTGGCCTGGTCGGCGGGGCCGGAGATGATCAACGGCGTACGGGCCTCGTCGACGAGGATGGAGTCGACCTCGTCGACGATCGCGAAGTTGTGGCCGCGCTGGACGAGTTCCTCCTGGGACCACGCCATGTTGTCGCGCAGGTAGTCGAAGCCGAACTCGTTGTTCGTGCCGTACGTGATGTCGCACGCGTACTGCTCGCGGCGCTGGGCCGGCGTCATGTTGGCGAGGATGCAGCCGACGCTCAGGCCCAGGAACTTGTGGACGCGGCTCATCAACTCGGACTGGCTCTCGGCCAGGTAGTCGTTGACCGTGATGAGGTGAACACCGTCTCCGGTGAGGGCGTTCAGATACGCGGGCAGCGTGCCGACCAGGGTCTTGCCCTCACCGGTCTTCATCTCTGCCACATAGCCGAGGTGGAGCGCGGCGCCACCCATCATCTGCACGTCGTAGTGGCGCTGGCCAAGGACGCGCTTGGCAGCCTCACGGACGGTCGCGAAGGCCTCGGGCAGCAGGTCGTCCAGGCTCTCGCCGTCGGCGTAACGCTGCTTGTACTCATCGGTGAGGGCCCGCAGCTCGGCGTCGGAGAGGTCGACGAAGTCCTCTTCGATGGAGGTGACCTGGTCCGCGATGCGGTGCAGTTTGCGCAGGATCTTGCCTTCGCCTGCACGCATGATCTTTGAGAGGACGGACACTGGGCTATGTCTCCTTGCCGGTCGGGCCTGGGACGGTCGGTTGCAATGACAGATTCAATTAGCAGCTTGAGCAACGGCCATCGTAAGCGAGGACCCCACCGCGCCGGGAGGCCTGCTCGTGACAGCCACTAGGACAACGGCCAGGGGTTGCCGAAGGTGCCGCGTTCCCATCGCGAAAAGTAATCAAGAACTCACCCTCAGCAAAGGAATGGCGTCCTCGCGCCCGCCCGAGCAGAATCGGCCGATGGACCCCGTCACACTGACCACTGACCGGCTTCTGCTGCGCACCGTCGGCCCGCACGATACGGACGCCGTGTACGACGCCGTCCAGGACCCCGACATCCAGCGCTGGACCACGATCCCGTCGCCCTATCTCCACGAGCACGCGGTGGGTTTCACGGACCAGATGGTGCCCGACGGCTGGGCGGACGGCTCCATGTTCACCTTCGGTGTCTTCCTGCCCTCCGAAGAGTTGGTGGGCATGCTCGCCATCACGATGCGGTCTCTGGGCGTCGGCGAGATCGGCTTCTGGGCGAAGAAGGAGCACCGAGGCAACGGCTACATCACCGAGGCCGCACTCGCCGCCTCCCGCTGGGCCTTCACCGCCGCCTCCCTCGACCGCGTGGAATGGCGCGCCCAGGTGGGCAACACAGCGTCCCGCGCCGTCGCCGAACACGCCGGCTTCATCTTCGAAGGCACCCTCCGCTCCGCCATCAACAACAAGGGCGTACGCCGAGACTGCTGGGTAGCCTCCTTGCTCCCGTCGGACCTGGGCCTCCCTTCGACGGCGCCGTACTTGCCGACGCCGACTCCCTCCAGCCCGTGAGATCCTTCAGCCCGTCCGGCGCTGGAAATCTTTCAGCCCGTCCGGCGCCTGAGATGCCTCAGCCCGTCCGGCGCTGGAGATCCTTCAGCCCGTCCGGCGTTTGAGGACGAGGCCGTTCAGGCCGAAGCGGGGGTCTGGGGGCGGCAGCCCCCAGGAACAAGGGACGGGCAGGGGCGGAGGGGGCGAAAACTGCCCCACCCCAGCCCACGCCGGGCACCCTATGAAGCCGGAGCGCGCCCCCAACGAGCGCCAAGGCCACCCCCACTGTCAGTGGCACCGCCTACCGTGAGGACATGGCCACCCTCCCGCCCCCCACCACCGAGCTCTCCGCAGACGAAGCCCGCCGAATCGCCCTACGGGCACAGGGCTTCCTGGGCGCCCCGGACCGCAGGACCGGCGTACGCGGAGTCCTGCGACACCTCGGCGCGGTCCAACTCGACACGATCTCCGTCCTCGCCCGCTCCCACGAACTCATCCCGTACGCCCGCCTGGGCGCGGTGGGCCGCAAGACGGTGGACCAGGCGTACTGGACACCGGGTTCCGACGGCGCACCCCACGCCTTCGAGTACTGGTCCCACGCGGCCTGCATCCTCCCCGTGGAGGAGTGGCCCCACTTCGCCTTCCGCCGCCGCGCCTACCGCGCCCGCCCGCACTGGAACCACGACCTGCCTGACGGCACCTACGACCAGGTCATCAAACAGCTCCGCGCCGAAGGCCCCCTCACCGCCACGGATTTGGGCGGTGCGAAGAAAACCAGCGAGTGGTGGGACTGGTCGGGCACCAAGGTCGCCGTGGAGCGCGCGCTGATGTACGGCGAGGTGGTGTGCACCGAACGCCGCGGCTGGAAGCGGGTGTACGACCTCGCCGAGCGCGCCATCCCCGGCACGCTGCTCCATGACGAGCTGGACGACAGGGAGTGCCTGCGCCGCCTCGTCCGCCTCGCAGGCCAGTCTCTGGGCGTGGGCACGCGCGCGGACATCGCCGACTACCACCGGCTCAAGGGCGAGCAGGTCGACGCCGTGATCGCGGAATCGGGCCTGGTCCCGGTGACGGTGGAGGGCTGGGGCAAGCCCGCAATCGGGAGGAGCGGCGCGAAGCGCCTCGCCGGAAGGGTGATGGCGGGAGACGCGTGGGCGGACCCGGCTGCCCTGGAGTCCACCCCGCGCGGCCGCCACCGTACGACACTGCTGTCGCCGTTCGACTCCCTCGTCTGGGAGCGGGCCCGCACGGAGCGGATCTTCGGCTTCACCCACCGCCTGGAGGCGTACACCCCCAAGCCGAAGCGGGTTTACGGCTACTTCGCGATGCCGGTCCTCGCCGGCGGCCGGCTGGTCGGCCGCGTGGACCCGGCCCGCGAGGGCCGCACCCTGGTCGCCAAGCAGGTCACCCTGGACGGCCCCAAGGCAGTCCCCGCGGTGGCCCAGGCCCTGGTGGAGGCCGCGAGCTGGGTGGACTGCACGGACGTACGGGTGGAGCGGGTGGATTCCCCGGAGCTGCGCGCCCCGCTCACCCTCGAGCTGTCCCACGCCCTCGGGTGATCAGCGATTCACACGTGACCGCCCAACTCACCCGATCCCACCCGACTTACTAGCGAATCTCGAGGATCTTCTCCCGCATCGCGTACACCACGGCCTCCATCCGGGAGTGCAGCTGCAGCTTCTCCAGGATGTTGCGCACGTGGTTCTTCACCGTGTTCTCGGAGATGAACAACTCCTTGGCGATATCCCGGTTGTTCATCCCCGTGGCGACGAGCTTGAGAACTTCCAGCTCGCGTTCCGTCAGCCGCGGCGCGGGAACCAGTCGTCGCTCGTCGGTGCGCTGGATCATCGACTTGAACTCGGTGAGCAGTTTCGACGCCATGGAGGGGCTGATCTGCGACTGCCCGTCCGCGACCGCGCGAATGGCCGTCGCCACTTCGTCCGTGGAAATCTCCTTGAGGAGATAACCGGTCGCGCCCGCCTTGATCGCGTCGTAGAGATCGGCCTCCTCGTCGCTGATCGTCAACATGATGATCTTCGCGCTGGGGGCCACCTCCTTGATGGAGGTGCACGCCTCGATACCGCCCCGTTTCGGCATGCGTACGTCCATCAGCACGATGTCGGGCAGCAGGTCGGCCGCTTTGTCGACCGCCTCGGCACCGTCACCCGCCTCACCGACGACCTGGATGTCCTCCTCGGCCGCGAGCACGATCTCCAGACCGCGGCGGAAGAGGGCGTGGTCGTCCACGACCAGGACCCGGATGGGCTCCTTGCGTGGAGACCCCGCGTCCGGGCCCATGCCGGTGACGCCGTCGTCGGCATCCCCGTCACGCATCGGTCCGAAGCTGTCCGCCATCGTTCCTCCCCCTGAAGGCCGTGGCCTGTGTTTCTGTGCCATCGCCAACCCAAGGCAGCGGCCCACCGGTTGGGCCGGTGCGGCCATGATTCCATGCCCGGGCGCCAATGCGGTGACAGAGCGGGGCGCGAGACGTCGCACACCGGTGCCCCTGGGGGCGCATGAGCGCTCCAGGGGCACCGGCTCAACTGTCACCGGCGTGGGTCAGCCGCCGAGCGCTCCGCCGGGCGCGGCCGAGCCGGCCTGGGCGACCATCGGGTCCGTGTTGAGGTGGATGACGCCGTAGTCGTACGCGTGCCGCCGGTAGACGACACTCGGTTCCTTGGTCTCGGAGTCGACGAACAGATAGAAGTCGTGTCCGACCAGTTCCATCTCGTAGAGAGCCTGGTCGAGCGACATGGGTGCGGCCACGTGGGACTTCTCGCGGACGACGAGGGGGCCTTCGCCCATGACCTCGAGAGGGCCGACCTTCTTGGTCGGCACGCCGTCGGGTTCCTCGTCGTGGACGATGCTGCCGTCTCCGTTGAGCGTCGCGGCGTCCGGGACGCGGTCGGCGACCTCCGCGGCCGAGATCCTGCCGGTGCCACGGCGGGTGTAGCGCTTGTCGTGCTGCTTGCGCAGCCGGGCTTCGAGTTTGTCCGCCGCCAGGTCGAGTGCCGCATACGGATCGCTCGCCGACGCCTCCGCCCGGATCACCGGACCGCGGGAGCGAAGCGTGATCTCCACTCGGTCACAACGGTCGGCCTGCCGGGGGTTGGGCTCCTTGGACACCTCGACGTCGAGGCTGATCACCTTGCCATCGAGCTTCTGGATCTTCTCCAGTTTCAGCTTCTCGGCCACGTGCTTGCGGAACCTCTCGGGCACCTCGGTCTTGCGGCCCTTGACGACGATGTCCACGCAGAACTCCGTTCCCGGATAGCCCCGCTCCACTGGCGGAGCATCTCCCTTTTGCACCAGGCTCCGGTGAGTCCCGGAACCTCGGACTCGGTGACTTTCACCTCCTCCTCCCCCATGGGCAAGATCTACACCCCAACCGAAGCGGGTGATTGCAAAAAACCCGCGGTACGGCATTCGGATAATGCGAGGCACGGCCCGCGCCATTGCCTCACAACCGAACATATCTCGCCCGGACGGATGACGTCACCCTCTACTACGGCGTACCTCCGTTCAGGTGAATTAACCGTCTCGTTACCTGCAACGATGCAAGTTCCCAGTCAGTTCCGGTTTATTTCGAACGAGTCCGGAGGCGCCGCAACCACGGCCGCGCAGATCATGACTCCCGAGCCGCCCGCACCCGTCCTCGCCATGTCTCCCGCTCCGCCCGTACCCGTCACGCCTCCGAGCTGGCGCCTACCCACAATTCCCCGGTCCACCTGTGGCCCGGCCGCCGTCTCCGCCATCTCTGCCGGCGTCGCCCGAACAACCGCCGCCCGTACGGCCCGCGCCGCCTCCGTCAACGAGGCGCCCGTCGTCATCAGGTCGTCCACCAGCACGATGCGACTGCCGGCCGCCAGCAGCCGTTCACCCCCGGCAGCGACCTCCAGCGCGCCCTCGAGATTGTCCAGCCGCTGCCGGGAGTTGAGCCCCGACTGGTCGGCCACGGCACGCCGCTGCCGCAGCACGGCGAGCACCCGGGCCCGCGTTCCCGCGCGACGCAGTTCACCCGCCGCGGCGAGCGCGATCCGCCGCGCCGGATCATGACCGCGCGCCCGCACCGCCCACCGCGAGGACGGCACAGGAACCAGCAGGACGGCCTCAGTCCCAGGCAACCCGCACCCCACTCCCGACCGACCCTCCGTCCTCAGCTGCCCGTTCCCGGCTCTCAGCAGCCCCTCTGCGGCCATGAGCCGCCCGCCCGGCCCTGGGAGGCGTCCCTGCTCCAGTCCTGCCCGCACGGCCCCGGCCAGCGCAGCGCCGAGGGGCACCGCGAGCGGCAACGCACCCCGTTCCTTGTGGGCGAGGAGCGCCGCCCGCACCTCGTCCTCGTAGGGAGCCGCCGCGTGCACCACAGGCAGCCCTACCGGCTCCGGCACCGGTCGCACCCGGCTCGGTGCGGCCCCTGTCAGGGCGGCACGGCACTCAGGGCAGAGCACCGCGCGCGGCCTCCCGCAGCCTCCGCACTCGGCCGGCAGCACCAGATCGGTGAGGTCCTGCCACCACCCCCGCATGCCCACCACTGTGCCAAGGCACGGGCAGCCCGGCCACCCCTGTGGACAACTCCCTGTGGACAACCCGCGCAGCCGTCGGACACCGCGGTCGCCCCCGTGGGCCGGGCTGCTCGCCGCCCACCCGACGTCACCCGCGGACCGGCGCGTCACCCGGGATAGACCGGCGCCGTCCCGTCCTTGACCACCGTCTGCCACTGCTCCCCGGACGACAGCCGCACGATCCCGTCCTCCTCCGAGTGCGCCACCAGGGGCAGCCGTTCGTCCTCGGACGCGGCGATCTCCTTCACACCCGTGAGCGCGGAGGGCGCGGTGCCCGCCGGAGTGGAGCCGTCGACCTGGACGTACGCCATCTGCTGGACGCCGCCCTCCTCGCGCCCGACCACCACCAGACGGCTGTCCCCGGCCCACGACATGGCCGTGACATCCTCCAGTTGCGGTGCCGCGGCACGCAGTTCCAGGATGGAGACGACGGGGCGTTCGGCGGACTCGGTGTCCCGCTCGATACGGCCGATCTGCAGCGAGCTCTTGCCGTTCTTCTCGATGATCAGCGCGATCCGCACCCCGTCGGCGGAGACCCGTACCGCCTCGATGCGTCCGTCAAGGCCCGGCGCCGAGACCACCAGCGGTTCACCGGCGCCCTTCTCCAGCAGAAGCAGCCGGGGGTTCTCCGGATCGCGGTCGGCCACCCACAGGTCACCCCGCCCGTCCCAACTGGGCGTCGTCAGCCGGTCCTGCGGAGTCTTGCCCGCGCTGTGCAGCACCGCCTCGCCGAGCGAACTGCCCGACACCAGCGACCCGACGTACAGCGAACTCCCGTCGGTCGAGACTCCGGCCGCGACGTCCTCGTTCCGCGACACCGCGGCCGACCGCAGCTTGGTGTCGCCCTCACCCAGCGCACCGGGCACCGGCTCGGGCTGCTTGTCCCCGTTGCCGCTGGGCATCCGTACGAGGCGCTGCTTGCCGTCGATGAAGTACTGGTACTCGGGGGCCTGTCCCGTGCCGTGCGAGGCGGCGCTCTCCTCCGGGTCCTCGGCGAGCTCACACAGCTGGGAACCGTCCGACCTCTGCAGCGCGACCTCGTCCACCCCCGTGGGCGTCAGGTCCTGCAGTGTGAAGAGAAGCTGGGTCGCCATCCTGGTGCACTGGGACTGTCCGACCCGGTCGGCCTTGCTGTTCAGCGGAACCGTGACCTTGTTGCGGTCATCGGGCGACAGGGACTTGACGCCCTTCTTCAGTGCCGTACCGGAGGGGAAACTCGACGTCACCACCGGGTCCAGCCAGCTGGTGGGCCCCTGCAGGAGGGTGCGGACCATCTCCGTCATCGGGTCCACCTCGCCGCGCACGTAGACCGGGTCGGCGACGGTCACCTGCTGTCCGCCCTCCCCCGAGGACCCGTTGGAAGCGAAGTAGTACTTGTTGACGGAGTCGTAGTTGCGCTCGAAGTCGGACTTGCCCATCACCACACCCGGCGGCAGCTCGTCGATGCGCCACTGCTTGTCCGGCTGCTGAGTGAGATGCACGGTCTCGGTGTACGAGCCGGACTCCGGCGCGTACGCGTGCTGTGTGTCCACCGTGGCGACCTTGTCGCCGCTCAGCTGGTACAGGAAACCGTCGTCGGTGCCTTCTCCGGTCCCCGTGTGCACCACTTCGGTGTTGGGTCCGTCCGCGAGGACGTTCGTGGACTCGTAGGGGTCCCACGTCTTCTGGGCGCTCGCGGACAGGTACAGGCGCGCCGTCGCATACTCCGGGTCGTCGCTGGTCAGCGCCTCCAGGAAGCCCCGCACGATCTCCGCGGGCTGGGCCTCCTCACGCGGTGGCACCGCGAACACCCGGACCTGCGAGTCCGCACGTGGCGTGGACTCGACGTCACGCAGGTCGCCGCTGTCCGGCATCGAGGCGCACCCGGCCAGCAGCAGCGCACCGCAGCCGACGTACGCCGCGATACGCACTGGACGTCGTCGACCGCCTCTTGCCTCGCGGTCAGCGCCCACGAAATGCCTCCCCTTGTCCGAGCCCCTCCGGCTCTCCGTCGGCTGCTCCGCGCTCCCGCACGGCCCGCTCCCCGTCCGCGGCAGGTGGGCCGTCCGGCCGTCGCGAGCCGCCGGTGAGCCGCGGCACCACGCGCGCGCCGTTGCCCGGCAGCGCCGTCGGGTCGGCCGTGGGCGAAGCACCGGCCAGTCGCGGACCCATGGTCGTCCGAGGCGGCACACTCCCGCCGACGGGCTGCTGCACCGGCACCGTCGCGAGCTTGCCACCACCACCGGGCGGCAGACCGGCGTCGTCAAGTCCACGATTTCGCCGCGAGTCCTTGGGCTCCAGCGGTATCGGCGACCCGCGCAGCGGTTCGTCCGCCGTCCGGGGCAGCGTGAGCCTGAACTGCGAACCGCCACCCGGCTCGCCCCATGCCTGCAGCCAGCCGCCGTGCAGCCGCGCGTCCTCCAGGGCGATGGACAGCCCGAGTCCCGTTCCGCCCGTCGTACGCGCGCGTGCCGGATCCGCCCGCCAGAAACGGCTGAAGACCCGGGTCGCCTCGCCGGGCTTGAGGCCCACCCCGTAGTCGCGCACCGCGACCGCGACCGCCCCGCCCGCCGCGGCCAGCTTGACCAGCACATCCTTGCCCTCGCCGTGCTCCACTGCGTTGACGACGAGATTGCGCAGCACCCGCTCCACCCGCCGGGCATCCGCCTCGGCGATCACCGGCTGCTGGTCGCCGAGGACGCGTATGCGCGTGCCCTTGCGGTCGGCGAGCGGCTCCGCCCCGCTGACCACGCGTCGTACGACCACACGAAGGTCTATGGGCTCGGCCTCCAGCGCGGCCGCGCCCGCGTCGAAGCGGCTGATCTCCAGCAGGTCCGCGAGCAACGTCTCGAAACGGTCCAGCTGGTCGGCGAGCAACTCGGCCGACCGCGCGGTCATCGGATCGAAGTCCACGCGCGCGTCGTGGATGACATCGGCCGCCATCCGGACGGTCGTCAGCGGCGTACGCAGCTCGTGCGAGACGTCGGAGACGAACCTTCGCTGCATCCGCGACAGTTCCTCCAGCTGCTGGATCTTCAACTGCAGGTTCTGCGCCATCTTGTTGAAGGCCTCGCCCAGCCGCGCGATGTCGTCCTCACCGGTGACCTTCATACGTTCCTGGAGGCGCCCGGCGGAGAGCCGCTCGGCGATGCCCGCCGCCATCCGTACGGGGGTGACGACCTGGCGCACCACGAGCCAGGCGATGGCTCCGAGCAGCACCACGACGAACAGCCCCGCCGTCGCGAGCGTGCCCTTGACCAGGCTCAGCGACTTCTCCTCCTGGGTCAGCGGGAAGAGGTAGTAGAGCTGGTACGAGTCGCTGTTGGGGTCGCTGAGCTCCTTGCCGATGACCAGCGCCGGCTGCGGATCCTTGGCGTCCTTGTAGACGACCCGTGTGTAGCTCTGGGCCGCCACCGTGCTGCCCTCGACACGGTCACGCAGGTCCTCCGGGACGCTCAGCGTCGGGTCGACGTTGCCGGAGGAGCGCGGCCCGAGTCCTCCGCCGCCGTCACCGGCCGTGGTGGAGCTGAGCGTCACGACGTCGAAGGCGCCCTGACCGCCGCTGGAGAGGGACACCACGAGGTCGCTCATCCACTGGCTGACGTTCTTGGCGGGGCGGCCGTCCGGGCTCGACGTGTCGGCGCCGTTCGCCGTCGCCGCCGCGTCCGCGTTCTGCTTGGCCACCGAGAAGCCGCCGGTCGCCTGGCTCTGCGACGCCTTCACCTTGGCGTCCAGCAGGCCGTTGCGCACCTGCCCGATGACGACGAAGCCGAGCAGCAGCACCACGCCGAGGGACATCAGCAGCGTGGTGACGACGATCTTGAGCTGAATGTTGCGCCGCCACAGCCGTATCACCGGCAGCAACGGACGCCGCACCCAGCGCGTGAACAACCGAAGGACCGGGCTGCCCTGGACTCCGCCCTGAAGCAGCCCGCCCTCGACGAACTGCACCCAGCGGGAGCCGGGAGAACCCGTCACCTTCCGGCCGACAGGCCGCCCCGAGCGGCCCCCCGGCTCACCGGGTGCCGAAGCGGCCCTGTCCCGGGACATGTCAGCTCGGTCCTGCCTTGTAACCGACGCCACGGACGGTCACCACGATCTCCGGCCGCTCCGGGTCCTTCTCGACCTTGGAGCGCAGCCGCTGGACATGGACGTTGACCAGGCGGGTGTCGGCGGCGTGCCGGTAGCCCCAGACCTGCTCCAGGAGCACCTCTCGCGTGAACACCTGCCACGGCTTACGGGCCAGCGCCACCAGCAGGTCGAACTCCAGCGGCGTCAGCGCGATGGACAGCCCGTCCCGCTTCACGGAGTGACCGGCCACGTCGATGACAAGGTCACCTATGGCCAGCTGCTCGGGCGCCGGCTCCTCGGAACGGCGCAGCCGCGCCCTGATCCGCGCGACCAGCTCCTTTGGCTTGAACGGCTTCACGATGTAGTCGTCCGCGCCCGACTCGAGGCCCACCACGACATCGACGGTGTCGCTCTTCGCCGTGAGCATCACGATCGGCACCCCGGACTCCGCCCTGATCAGGCGGCACACCTCGATACCGTCCCGGCCGGGAAGCATCAGGTCCAGGAGCACCAGATCGGGCTTGCTCTCACGGAAAGCGGCCAGCGCCTTGTCGCCGTCGGCTACGAAAGACGGCTCAAAACCTTCACCACGCAACACAATGCCGAGCATCTCGGCCAGTGCGGTGTCGTCATCGACGACAAGGACTCGTCCCTTCATAAACGACATCATCCCATTAACTAAATCGTTACCTGGCGTGACCTGTCACACAGCTCGGCAAGCGCCTCAGCTGTCACGGGCGACACAGCGCCCGCTTCGGTCACGATCGCCGTCACCAACTCGGGCGGCGTCACATCGAACGCCGGGTTGTACGCCTGGGTCCCCAGGGGTGCCACCGGTATCCCGCCTCCCGCTTCCACTCCCGCCACCGACACCTGCGGTGCTGTGATCTCCGTCACTTCATGACCGGCACGCTGCTCGACCTCGATGGACGCCCCGTTCGGAGTGTCCAGATCCACCGTCGTCAGCGGCGCCACCACGATGAACGGCACATGGTGGTAACGGGCCAGCACCGCGAGCGGATAGCTCCCCACCTTGTTCGCCACCGAACCGTCGGCCGCGATCCGGTCGGCTCCGATCAGTACCGCGTCCACCTCTCCAGCCGAGAACAGCGAGCCCGCCGCGTTGTCCGTGAGCAAGGTGTACGCCATTCCGTTGCGCGCCGCCTCGTAGGCCGTCAGCCGAGCACCTTGCAGCAAAGGCCGCGTTTCGTCCACCCACAGCCTGCGCAGCCGGCCCGCCCGATGTGCCAGGAGGGCCACCGCGAACGCCGTGCCCTCCCCACCGGACACCAGCGCTCCGGTGTTGCAGTGCGTCAGAATCCGGTGCCCACCGCCCGGCAGCAACTCGTCGAGCAGGGCCAGCCCGTGCCTGGCCATCCGCGCGCTGGCCTCGGCGTCTTCCTTGTGCAGCGCCCGCGCCTCAGCGAGCGCCGCCCCGGCCGCCCGCTCCGGATCACCACCGCCGGAGAGCGTGGCCAGGTACGCCGTCTGCGCCCGGCGTACGCCGACAGCGAGGTTCACCGCGGTGGGCCGGGCCCCGGCCAGCGCTCGGGCGGCATCGTCCACATCGAAGCCGCGTACGGCGGCGAGCGCGACGCCGTACGCCCCGGCGATACCGAGCAGCGGCGCCCCGCGCACGGCGAGCGTACGGATCGCCTCCACCAGCGCGGGCGCGTCCGTGCACACCAGCTCGACTTCCTCCGCCGGCAGTCTCCTCTGGTCGAGAAGGACCAGTACGGGGCCTTCGGGGGGCTCGTCCCAGCGGATCGCGGGTATCTCCGTCGGCCCGCTGTCCTTGCGGGATTGCGCGTACTGATCAGCCATCTGCCCAGTCTGCCCCGTACCCGGCAGACAATTGAAGGTGTGCAGCTCATACGACCGCAGGTCCCCAGCGGCGCACACCGTGGCACGATGGCTGCCAACCTGCCGCCGCGCCCGCGGACGGGCACCGTGAAGGAGCGACGATGAACGACACTCCGGGCTGGGCCTCGCCCGGATCTGCCCCCTCCGACGGGCAGGAGCCGGACACCTCCGGCTCCGCCCGGCCCACGGAGCAGCCCACGGAGCAGCCCGCGGACCAGGGCAGCACGGACCAGCCGAATGCCCCTTCGCAGTGGTCCAAAGAGCAGCCCCTGCCCGGTCAGTGGTCCGCCCCCGGTCCGCAGGACGCTGTCCCCGGCCAGACGCCGCCTCCGCCCGGGCCGGGCCGAGGCGACCAGCACCCCGGCGGCCCTGGCGGCTACGGGGCTCACGGGGGAGGCGGCTGGGGAGGCCCCGGTCCCGGCTACGGCGGCCCGGGAGGTCCCGGCGGCTGGGGCGGCAACTGGGGTGGCCCGCCGCCCGCGGCCAAGCCCGGCGTGATCCCGCTCCGTCCGCTCGGCGTCGGCGAGATCCTCGACGGCGCGGTCTCCACGATGCGCACGTACTGGCGCACCGTCCTCGGCATCTCGCTGACCGTCGCGGTCGTCACAGAGATCGCGGTCATCCTGTTCCAGGGCTTCGTCCTGGACGACAGCTCCACCGCGGACACCCTCAACGACTCGACCGCCACCTTCAGTGAGGTGAGCAGCGCCCTCGGGAGCACCCTGCTGGGCTCCGGCGCCGTCCTGCTCATCACCCTGCTCGGCACCATCGTCGCCACGGCTCTGCTCACGACCGTGACCAGCCGTGCCGTGCTCGGCAAGCCGGTGACCACCCCGGAAGCCTGGCGGGATGCCCGTCCTCAGCTTCTGAAGCTGTTCGGCCTGACCATCCTGCTGCCGCTCATCGCCGTCGCCATCGTCACGGTCGGCATCCTGCCCGGAGTGATCGTCGGGGTGACCGCCTCGAGCGACGCGGGCATCGCACTCGCCGTCATCGGCGGACTCGGCGCGGGGATTGCCGCCGTCTGGCTGATGACCCGCTTCTCGCTCGCCTCGCCCGCCCTGATGCTGGAGAAGCAGGGCGTCGTCAAGTCGATGAGCCGCTCCGCGAAGCTCGTGCGCGGTTCCTGGTGGCGGGTTTTCGGCATCCAGCTGCTCGCCACGATCATCGCCAACATCATGGCCTCGATCATCGTCATCCCGTTCACCTTCCTCGCGGCGGCCCTGAGCGGCGACGGCGTCACCGGTTTCCTCGACAGCGACGGCGGCTCCCTCGGCTGGACGTTCCTCATCATCAGCGGGATCGGCTCGGTGATCGGATCCATGCTCACCTTCCCCGTCACCGCCGGCGTCACGGTGCTCCTCTACATCGACCAGCGCATCCGCCGCGAGGCCCTCGACCTCGACCTGGCCCGCGCCGCCGGCGTCGAGGACTACGGCTCCGCAGCCCCCGGCCCCACCCCGGGGAGCTGACGGGGTGAGCCTGGCGGGGGGAGTTCTCACAGCGGTACTGGCACTACCGCGCAACGGCGCCACAGCTGTTCCGGCACTACCGCGCAACGGCCTTACAGCCGTCCTGGCACGTCCGCTCACCGGTGACGAACCGCCGGTGACGATCCCACGCGACCCCGCGCGGGAGGCGGCCGAACGCGAGCTGTCCAAGCCGATGTACCACGAGAACGACCCCAGCCTGGCCCAGCGCGCCCTGGACGCCTTCTGGGACTGGGTCGACAAACTGTTCGGCGCGGCCTCGACCGCGACTCCCGGGGGAGCGCTCGGACTTGTCGTCATCGTGCTGGCCGTGCTGGCAGTCCTTGCCGCCCTGTGGTGGCGCCTGGGCACTCCGCACCGCGCCCCCACATCGGCCCCGGCCCTCTTCGACGACCGCCCCCGCAGCGCCGCCGAGCACCGCGCCTCGGCCGAAGCACACGCCGCCCAGGGCCACTGGAACCAAGCCGTCCAGGAACGCATGCGCGCCATGGTCCGGTCCCTTGAGGAACGCGCCCTTCTCGATCCGCGCCCCGGCCGCACCGCCGACGAGGCAGCCGCCGAGGCTGCCCGCACCCTGCCCTCCCACGCGGACCGACTGCGCGCCGCGGCACGGGACTTCGACGACGTGACGTACGGCGGCCGAACCGCGGAACCGCGCACATACCACCGCCTCACCGAGCTCGACCGCGACCTGGAGCGCACCAAACCCGTACTCGCGAACAGCAGCCCCCAGAGCCCGGCCCACAACGCCCGCCAGGGGGCGTCCCAATGACCGAGGCCACCCTCCCGACCTCGACCTCGACCCCGCCCCAGACTTCGGTCTCGCCCACCGTCCGCCAGCTGTGGACGCGCGCCCGCGGAGTCGTCCTCGCGCTCGTGCTCCTCCTGGCGGCCGCCATCGCGATCGCCGCCATCCGCTCCAACGCCCAGCACGGCCGCCTCGACCCCCGCTCCGCCGACCCCTCCGGCAGCCGAGCCGTCGCCGAACTCCTGACCGACCAGGGCGTCTCGACGCGCGTGGTCAGCACCCTGGAAGAGGCCCGCGCCGCGGCCGGCCCCGACACCACTCTGCTGATCGCCGTCCCGGACCTGCTGACCGACCGACAGCAGACCCTCCTCCGCGCGGCAACCGAGAACTCCGGCGCACGTACGATCCTGATCTCCCCGACATCGCCCTCCCTGGGCACCCTCGCCCCGGGAGTCACCGCCGACCCGGTGACCAGCTTCGACTCGACGCTCTCCCCGAGGTGCGACCTGCCCGCCGCCGAGCGCGCGGGCACCGCCGACACCGGCGGCATCCGCTACACCACCACCGCTCCCACCGCCGATGCGTGCTACTTCAGCGAAGGCCTGCCGACCCTGCTCCGCATCCCGGCACTCGAAGGGGACGGCGACACCGTCGTACTCGGCGCCCCCGACATCCTCTACAACTCCCGCCTCGACGAGCACGGCAACGCCTCGCTCGCCCTCCAACTGCTCGGTTCCCGTCCCCACCTGGTCTGGTACCTCCCCTCGCTCTCCGATCCCTCGGCCACCGACGCGGGCGACCAGAGCTTCTTCGACCTGCTGCCTTCGGGCTGGCTCTGGGGCACGCTGCAGCTCTTCATCGCGGCAGGCCTGGCCGCCTTCTGGAGGGCACGCCGACTGGGCCCTCTCGTACCCGAACGCCTCCCCGTAGCGATCCGTGCCTCCGAAACCGTCGAAGGCCGCGCGCGTCTGTACCGCAAGGCCAACGCCCGCGACCGCGCGGCCAACGCCCTGCGCTCCACCACCCGCACCCGCCTCGCCCCCCTCGTAGGCGTCGCCGTAACCCAGGCACACGCGCCCGAGTCCTTGCTCCCAGCCCTGTCCGCCCAACTCCGCGGCCAACGCGACGGACAGGCCCTGCACTCCCTCCTCTTCGGGCCGCCACCCCGCGACGACGCGGCCCTCATCTCCCTCGCCGACCAACTCGACGCCCTCGAAAGAGAGGTACGCCATTCATGATGGACCCGACCACTGACAACGCCGGGAACACCGGGGACCAGGGCACCGCCCGCGCCTCCCTGGAGGCCCTGCGCGCCGAGATCGCCAAAGCCGTGGTCGGCCAGGACCCCGCAGTGACCGGTCTCGTCGTCGCCCTCCTGTGCCGCGGACACGTCCTCCTCGAAGGCGTCCCGGGAGTCGCGAAAACACTGCTCGTGCGCGCCCTCGCGTCCGCACTCGAACTCGACACCAAACGCGTCCAGTTCACCCCCGACCTGATGCCGAGCGACATCACCGGCTCCCTCGTCTACGACGCCCGCACCGCCGAGTTCTCCTTCCAGCCGGGCCCGGTCTTCACCAACCTCCTGCTCGCCGACGAGATCAACCGCACCCCGCCCAAGACCCAGTCCTCCCTCCTCGAAGCCATGGAGGAACGCCAGGTCACGGTCGACGGCACCGCACGCCCACTCCCCGACCCGTTCCTGGTCGCCGCGACCCAGAACCCGGTCGAGTACGAGGGCACGTACCCCCTGCCCGAAGCCCAACTGGACCGCTTCCTCCTCAAACTGACGATCCCTCTGCCGTCCCGCCAGGACGAGATCAGCGTCCTCACCCGCCACGCCGAGGGCTTCAACCCGCGCGACCTGCGCGCCGCCGGCGTACGCCCCGTAGCGGGCCCCGCAGACCTGGAAGCCGCCCGCGCCGCCGTCGCGAAGACATCGGTCTCACCCGAAATCACCGGCTACGTAGTGGACATCTGCCGGGCCACCCGCGAGTCACCGTCCCTCGCCCTCGGCGTCTCCCCCCGTGGCGCCACGGCTCTCCTCGCCACCGCCCGAGCCTGGGCCTGGCTGACAGGCCGCGACTACGTCATCCCTGACGACGTAAAGGCCCTCGCCCTCCCCACGCTCCGCCACCGGATCCAGCTCCGTCCCGAGGCCGAGATGGAAGGCGTAACCGCCGACGCGGTCATCACCGCGATCCTCACCCACGTCCCCGTCCCCCGCTGATGCCACTCACCGGCCGCGCCGCCCTCCTGGCAGCACTGGGCACACTCCCCATCGGCATCTGGGAGCCGAGCTGGGCGGGCATTCTCGCCGTCAACGGCCCGCTTGCCCTGGCCTGCGCCTGCGACGCCGCCCTGGCAGCCCCCGTACGCCGCCTCGGCCTGACCCGCTCCGGCGACACCTCGGTACGCCTCGGCGAAACCGCCGACGTCGCCCTGACCGTCACCAACCCTTCCAGCCGCCCCCTTCGCGCCCAACTCCGCGACGCCTGGCCGCCAAGCAGCTGGGAACCCGGTACCGAAGTGGTCGCTTCCCGCCACCGCTTGACGGTCCCCGCCGGCGAACGCCGACGCCTGACCACCCGCCTACGCCCCACCCGCCGCGGCGACCGCCAGTCCGAGCGCGTCACCATCCGCTCGTACGGCCCGCTCGGTCTCTTCTCCCGCCAGGGCAACCACAAGATCCCCTGGACCGTACGAGTCCTGCCGCCCTTCACCAGCCGCAAGCACCTCCCTTCCAGGCTGGCCCGGCTCCGGGAACTCGACGGCCGCACCAGCGTGCTGACCCGCGGCGAGGGCACGGAATTCGACAGCCTCCGCGAGTACGTCCCTGGTGACGACACCCGTTCCATCGACTGGCGCGCCACAGCCCGCCAGACCACAGTCGCCGTACGCACCTGGCGCCCCGAACGCGACCGCCACATCCTTCTCGTCCTGGACACGGGCCGCACTTCGGCAGGCCGCGTCGACGACGCCCCGCGCCTCGACGCCTCCATGGACGCGGCCCTGCTCCTCGCGGCCCTCGCCTCCCGAGCCGGCGACCGCGTGGACCTCCTGGCGTACGACCGCCGGGTACGTGCCCTTGTCCAGGGACGGGCGGCAGGCGAACTCCTCCCGTCCCTCGTCAACGCGATGGCCCCCCTGGAACCGGAACTCGTCGAGCTGGACGCACGCGGCCTCACCGCCACAGCACTCCGTACGGCCCCACGCCGCTCCCTGATCGTGCTGCTGACGAGCCTGGACACAGCCCCCATTGAGGAAGGCCTGCTCCCGGTGCTCTCCAGCCTGACGCAACGCCACACAGTTCTCCTGGCATCCGTGGCGGACCCGCACATCGCGCGCATGGCAGCGTCCCGCGGCAACACCGAAGCGGTGTACGAGGCAGCAGCTGCGGCCCAGGCCCAGACAGAACGCCATCGCACAGCCGAAAAGCTGCAACGCCATGGTGTCACCGTCGTCGACGCGACTCCGGAGAACCTGGCACCGGCTCTCGCGGATGCTTATCTGGCACTGAAGGCAGCCGGCCGACTATAGAAAGGCGCAAAAAGGAAAGGGGGGTCTCCTGGGAAAGGAGACCCCCCTTAAACGCAAAATACCCCCGTACCGTTTTCCCGGTACGGGGGCATTCTCCAAAAATAGTTCGGCGGCGTCCTACTCTCCCACAGGGTCCCCCCTGCAGTACCATCGGCGCTGTAAGGCTTAGCTTCCGGGTTCGGAATGTAACCGGGCGTTTCCCTCACGCTATGACCACCGAAACACGGTGAAACTTGCCAACCGGAGCCATAGAAAAACACATGGCTACAACGATTGTTCGTGGTTTCAGAACCAACACAGTGGACGCGAGCAACTGAGGACAAGCCCTCGGCCTATTAGTACCGGTCACCTCCACACCTTGCGGTGCTTCCAGATCCGGCCTATCAACC
>NZ_JBIAIK010000006.1:0-466189 GCF_042871385.1 Streptomyces sp. NPDC005808
ACGCTGTTGAGTTCTCAAGGAACGGACACTTCCTTCGTACTCACCCGAGAGACTCTCTCAGGCTTTCCTCCGGGCGTTTCCCTTCGGTCTTGCATCCCCGACTCTACCAGACCGTTTCCCGATCCGATTTCCTCGGTGCTTTCCAGGTTTCCGCTTTCGCGTTTCCCTTTCCGGCGGTTCCGACTTTATCAGAAGATTCGGGCCGGATTGACCGGCATCCATTTCTGAATTATCGGGAGGGGCCTCTCGGAAATCGACGTTTCCAGAAGCAGGCAGACCCTGAACCGCCGCCACTGGACTTGTCCAGTTCTAGGCAACTGTTCGAATCTACCTCCCCGTTCGGTCCGTGTCAACGGGCTCTTTCGGGGCGAGGAGGAGACTAGCAGGTCAGCGAAGGTGGTCGCACATCAGGCAGCCGTCGGGACGGTGGCGCTGCGCTCTGTCTCGTCGACATCACCGGTTTCACCGGCTCGTGCCGCACGTCCGCCCAGTACGTAGACGTACGCGAGGAAGGCCAGTTCAGCGGCGATTCCGATGCCGATGCGGGCCCAGGTGGGGAGTCCGGACGGCGTGACGAAGCCTTCGATGGCGCCTGAGACGAAGAGGATCAGGGCCAGGCCTACGGCCATACCGAGGGCGGCTCGGCCCTCCTCAGCGAGCGCCGTGCTGCGGGGACGAGGGCCAGGATCGATCACAGTCCAGCCCAGTCGCAGGCCTGTGCCCGCGGCGACGAAAACAGCCGTCAGCTCCAGGAGCCCATGCGGAAGGACGAGGCCCAGGAAGGTGTCGAGGCGGCCGGCCGAGGACATCAGGCCGATACCGACACCCAGGTTGAGCATGTTCTCGAAGAGGATCCAGATGACCGGGAGACCCAGGAAAATGCCCAGCACCAGGCACATCGCGGCGGCCTGGGCGTTGTTCGTCCACACCTGGGCCGCGAAGGAAGCGGCGGGATGGCTGGAGTAGTAGGTCTCGTACTGGCCGCCGGGGCGCGTCAGTTCGCGCAGTTCGCTGGGGGCCGCGATCGAGGACTGGACCTCGGGGTGCGTACCGATCCACCACCCCAGGAGGGCCGCCACGACGGTGGACAGGAGAGCTGTGGGAACCCACCAGTGGCGCGAGCGGTAGACCGCGGCCGGGAAACCGTGCGTCAGGAAGCGGGTGACATCACGCCAGGAGGCACGGCGCGTGCCTGTCACGGCACTACGCGCGCGTGCCACTAGTTGGCTGAGGCGGCCCGTCAGCTGGGGGTCGGGAGCGCTTGACTGGATCAGGGAGAGATGGGTGGCGGTGCGTTGGTACAGGGAGACGAGTTCATCCGCCTCTGCTCCGGTCAGGCGGCGTTGTCGGCGGATCAGTGCGTCGAGCCGATCCCACTCGGCGCGGTGGGCGGACACGAAGACGTCGAGGTCCATCTGGTTTGCTGCTCCTCGGCTGCTCGTCGTGAGTATCAGCTTGTCGTACTGCGACGCGATGTGCCCTCAGCTTGGCAGACTGGACATTCGCAAGGCAGGTCAGGGGAAGGACGGCGAGCGTGAGTGAGCTAGTGACGGGCGAGGCGGTGGCGCTGGAGTTGCGCCCTGCGAAACTGCCGAGCCGGACGCTGGCCGTCTTGCTGGACCTGATCGTGACGGTGACCGTCTATGTCGTCGTGACCATCGGCTTGGTGGCTGCGACGGGCGGGCTGGACGAAGCTGCGCAGGTCGCCCTCTCGATCGCGTGTTTCCTTCTTGTCCTGGTGGGCGGGCCGATTGCGGTGGAGACGCTCAGTCACGGCCGCTCGCTCGGGAAGCTGGCGTGCGGGTTGCGGGTGGTACGGGACGACGGTGGGCCCATCCGGTTCCGGCACGCCCTGGTTCGCGGTGCCGTCGGTGTGGTCGAGCTCCTGATGACGTTCGGGATCGTCGCGTGCATCGCCTCGCTCGTGTCGGCGCGGGGGCGGCGGCTGGGTGACGTGTTCGCGGGGACCCTTGTCGTACGGGAAAGGATCCCGGCCGGCCGTACGCCCTTCGTGCCTCCACCGCCGCCCTGGCTGGCGGGTCGTTTCGCCGGCCTTGATCTTTCCGCGGTTCCGGACGGCCTGTGGTTGGCCGTCCGGCAGTACCTGACACGGATGCGGCAGTTGGATCCGCAGGTCGGTGCGGCGATGGCGGATCGGCTCGCCACGGATCTGGCCGCCCGTACGGGTACTCCGGCGCCGCCCGGCGTTCCACCGGCTGCGTATCTGGCGGCAGTGGTGCAGGAGCGGCAGGCGCGGGAGGTCCGACGGTCCTTCGGCGGCGGGGCTGCCGTGCTCCCGTACGGCAGCCCGGGCGGGCCGATGATCGCATCGCCGGGTGGGGCCGGGTCCGCCCCCATGCAACCGGGCGCCTACCCCTACACCTATCCGTCGGTCGCGCCGGGAACTCCGTCCCCCCTCGCGACGCAGCATCAGCCGCCGCTGCCGCCGGGCGTGGTACCACAGCCCGTCCCGCCACCGCCCGCCGCACCACCGGAGCGCGACCAGGGCGGCAGTCCCTCGACCGGCTTCGCACCTCCCGCCTAGGGCTCGCGTAGGGCCTGTCTGTCGGCGCCTTGTCAGGTGAATACCGACGGGGGTGACTCGAGGTGTTCCAGTTCGATGCCGGGTGCCGCGAGCACCACGTCTCCCGCGATGTGTACGGCGTGCTGCTCACCGGTGTCCAGGGCTGTGACCTGGTATTCGTCCACGGTGAGGGGGCCGTTGTCAGTGGCGTGTGTTTCTCTCGAGATCAAGGCCCAGGACTGGTCGAGGGTGCGCGGGGCCAGGACGGGGTCGGTGAAGGCGACGAGGCGTACGCGGGTCGCGGAGGCGGAGGGGGAGGGGGACAGGCGGAGGATGCGGGCGGTGGCGACGAGAAACGCGGGAGACGGCCCGGTGAAGGCATGGGCGCGGACATTGCCTTCGGTCGCCTGCGTGCCTGCGGGGCCGGTGCGGACCCAGGTGACGCCGTCGAGCGCGGCGCCGCGGACCTGCCAGCTCGCGGCGGTCAGTTCGAGACGGATGGGGCGGCCGAGGTCGTCGAGGGCGAGGTCGACCGAGCCGGCGACCGTGCCTTTCTGGGGGACGCCTTCGGGCCCTCGGCCGGAGGAGGGGGTGGTGAGTTGGGAGACATAGCGCCAGCCGGAGGGACCGGGCGCACAGTGGAAGTGTTCTTCAGCCAGGGGGGTGTGATCGTGCGGGTCATGGAGCGAATAACGGCCGCGGGGCATGGGAGTTCAGGTCCTCATCGGGGACAGGCCCCCGCCGCGGGGGCGAGGGCCTGCTGACATCCGTACGCCGAGCGGTGGTACCGCTGCTCGGCGGGGGAGCTCAGTAGCGGTAGTGGTCCGACTTGTACGGGCCCTCGACCTCGATGCCGAGGTACGCGGCCTGCTCGGGGCGGAGCGTCGTCAGCTTCACGCCGAGCGCGTCGAGGTGGAGGCGGGCGACCTTCTCGTCCAGGTGCTTGGGCAGCACGTACACGTCGGTCGGGTACTCCTCGGGCTTGGTGAACAGCTCGATCTGGGCCAGCGTCTGGTCCGCGAACGAGTTGGACATCACGAAGGAGGGGTGACCGGTGGCGTTGCCCAGGTTCAGCAGGCGACCTTCGGACAGGACGATGAGGACCTTGCCGTCGGGGAACGTCCAGGTGTGGACCTGCGGCTTGACCTCGTCCTTGACGATGCCCTCGACCTTCGCCAGGCCGGCCATGTCGATCTCGTTGTCGAAGTGGCCGATATTGCCGACGATGGCCTGGTGCTTCATCTTGGCCATGTCGCTGGCCATGATGATGTCCTTGTTGCCGGTCGTGGTGATGAAGATGTCGGCCTTGTCGACGACCTCGTCGAGGGTGGTGACCTGGTAGCCGTCCATCGCCGCCTGCAGGGCGCAGATCGGGTCGATCTCGGTGACGATCACGCGGGCGCCCTGGCCGCGCAGGGACTCCGCGCAGCCCTTGCCCACGTCGCCGTAGCCGAACACGACCGCGGTCTTGCCGCCGATGAGGACGTCGGTGGCGCGGTTGATGCCGTCGATCAGGGAGTGGCGGCAGCCGTACTTGTTGTCGAACTTCGACTTGGTGACTGCGTCGTTCACGTTGATCGCCGGGAACAGGAGGGTGCCGTCGCGGTGCATCTCGTAGAGACGGTGGACGCCGGTCGTGGTCTCCTCGGTCACGCCGCGGATCTCCGAGGCGAGCTGGGTCCACTTCTGCGAGCCCTCGGTGATCGTGCGGGTGAGGAGCTCGAGGACGACACGGTGCTCGTCGGACTCGGCGGTGTCGAGGGAGGGGACCTTGCCGTCCTTCTCGAACTGGACGCCGTTGTGGACGAGCATGGTGGCGTCACCACCGTCGTCCAGGATCATGTTCGGGCCGCCCGTGGGGGTGTTCGGCCAGGTCAGGGCCTGCTCCGTGCACCACCAGTACTCCTCCAGGGTCTCGCCCTTCCAGGCGAAGACCGGGACGCCCTGCGGGTTCTCGGGCGTGCCGGTCGGGCCGACCGCGATGGCGGCGGCGGCGTGGTCCTGGGTGGAGAAGATGTTGCAGGAGGCCCAGCGGACCTCGGCGCCGAGGGCGACGAGGGTCTCGATGAGGACGGCGGTCTGCACCGTCATGTGCAGGGAGCCGGTGACGCGGGCGCCCGCGAGGGGCTGCGCCTCGGCGTACTCCTTGCGGATCGACATCAGGCCGGGCATCTCGTGCTCGGCGAGGGTGATCTCCTTGCGGCCGAAGGCGGCCAGGGAGAGGTCGGCGACCTTGAAGTCCTGTCGGTTGTCGACAGTCGTCATGTCGAGCTGCTCCTCGGGATCGGGATTGGGGCGAGGTGGTACGGCTGGTCTGCGCGGCGGCGGGCATACGCATGCCCCGCTGGGCACAGGAGTGCCCGGTGCGCGCAACGCAGTCCGTCGGAGGCCCTCTCTCCCTCGGCCGGTCCGCGGAGGGACCGCCCGACCGCCATCAGCAGCGACGTCTGGCTCAACCACCAAGCTACACCGGTGAGCCCGGCCCTCCCCAGTCCGCGTACGACCGGGCAGGGCATGGTCCAGCCGTGCCGATCGTGGCCCGTGCAGGTCAGACGCGTGGGTGAGGTCTGACGGGGCTCACAGATCTGACGGAAAGGGGCCCACCTGAACTCCAGGCGGGCCCCAGGGACGTACAAGTGGAGATCAGTGCTCGGCGGGGTGTGCCGGGCCACCGGGTGCCGCTTCTCGGTCCGGGCCCTTCGCCGCCTCGGCCTCGTTGTAGATGTCGGGCTCGAGGTAGATGACGCGGGCGATCGGGACCGCTTCCCGGATGCGGGACTCGGCGGCGTTGATCGCGGTGGCGACCTCGGTGGCCGTGTCGTCGTGCTGGACGGCGATCTTGGCGGCGACCAGGAGTTCCTCCGGGCCGAGGTGGAGGGTGCGCATGTGGATGATGCCGGTGACCGTGTTGCCGTCGACGATCGCTGCTTCGATCTTCTGGACCTCTTCGAGACCCGCGGACTCGCCCAGGAGGAGGGACTTGGTCTCCACTGCGAGAACCAGCGCGATGAGGATGAGCAGGATGCCGATGCAGAGCGTGCCGATGCCGTCCCAGACGCCGTCTCCGGTGATCAGGGCGATGCTCACGCCGACCAGCGCCAGGACGAGGCCCACCAGCGCGCCGAGGTCCTCCAGGAGCACGACCGGCAGCTCGGGGGCCTTGGCGTGGCGGACGAACTCCTTCCACGACTTCTGGCCGCGCAGGGGGTTGGACTCCTTGATGGCCGTCCGGAAGGAGAAGGACTCCGCGATGATCGCGAAGACGAGGACGCCCACCGGCCAGTACCAGGCCTCGATCTCGTGCGGGTGCTTGATCTTCTCGTAGCCCTCGTAGATCGCGAACATGCCGCCGACCGAGAAGAGGACGATCGAGACGAGGAAGGCGTAGATGTAGCGCTCGCGACCGTAGCCGAAGGGGTGCTGCGGGGTCGCCTCGCGCTTGGCCTTCTTGCCGCCGAGCAGGAGCAGTCCCTGGTTTCCGGAGTCGGCGAGCGAGTGCACGGACTCGGCGAGCATCGATGACGAACCACTGAAGAGGAACGCCACGAACTTCGCTACCGCGATCGCGAGATTTGCGGCGAGTGCCGCCACGATCGCCTTGGTGCCGCCTGAAGCGCTCATGTGCTCCTGCTGTCCCTTCGTACGCCGTCCAGGGCTTTGCCTGCCTTTTGCCAGTGGGCCATTGTTGCAGGCTGCCCCGACAACGGCGCGTCAGGCCGTCACAGTGGTCACATCAGGCCACTACTGTCGCCCGGAAAATCGTGCCAGGGCCAGACAGTTCGACCTTTTCGCCCGCCGGTACGAAGACGGACTGGCCGGGGGCGAGCGTGCTGTCGTCCACGCGCACGGAACCGGCCGTGCACAGCAGGATCTGCGGGGTCGTGACGGTGAGGTCGTGCGGAGCCGTGTCCTGGGGCAGGACGTAACGGGAGAGGCGGAACTCGTCGATGGGGGTCTCGTAGACCTCTTCGCCGTCGGGGGACGCCTCCGGGCGCAGTACGCCGGGGTCGCTCGCCTCGAAGCGGACGATGCGCAGGAGTTCGGGGACGTCGACGTGCTTGGGGGTCAGGCCGCAGCGCAGGACGTTGTCGCTGTTGGCCATGATCTCGACGCCCAGGCCGTTCAAGTACGCGTGCGGGACGCCGGCGCCGAGGAACAGTGCCTCGCCGGGCTGGAGTTGGACGTGGTTGAGAAGCATCGCGGCGATGACGCCGGGGTCGCCGGGGTAGTGGTGGGCGAGGTCGGCGTACGGGGCGTAGGAGCCGCCGAGGCGGGCGCATGCCGCCGCGGTCTCGGCCACCGTGTGGGCCAGGTCGTCGCGGTCGGCGGAGAGCAGCGCCGTGAGGACCTCGCGCAGGGCGGCCTCTTCAGGGTGTGCGTGCAGCAGGTCGACGTACGGCTTGAGGGAGTCGACGTCCAGGCCCGCGAGGAGTTCGGCGGACTCGGCGGGGGCGCGGAAACCGCACAGGCCGTCGAACTCGGTGAGGGCGCAGATCAGTTCGGGCTTGTGGTTGGCGTCCTTGTAGTTGCGGTGCGGGGCGTCGATGGGGATGCCCCGGCGCTCCTCGTCCTCGTAACCCTCTTGCGCCTGTTCGAGGTTGGGGTGGACCTGGAGGGAGAGGGGGGCGCCCGCGGCGAGGATCTTCAGCAGGAACGGCAGTCGGGGGCCGAACTTGGCGACGGCCGCGCGGCCCAGTTCCTTCTCGGGGTCCTCGTCGATGACCTCGGTGAGGGGACCTCGTTCGGTGTGCGAGGGTGCGCCCGGGTGGGCGCCCATCCACATCTCCGCCTGCGGTTCACCGGTGGGCTCCACGCCGAGCAGCCGCGGGATGGCGGTGGTCGAACCCCAGGCGTAGGGGCGGATGGTGTTGTCGAGGCGGTCCATAGTGTGTGCTTTCTCCGTACGTACGCTGCTCAGCGGGCGCTTCTCACCACGCGGAGGTCCGGTTCCGGGCTACCCCGTGTGCGTCAAGATCAGGCGCCTGAAGCGAGCGCCAGGTAAACGGCGGCGAAATCCGTGATGGCGATCAGTTCGGCGAGGGTCTCCAGTTCGCCGCCCTCCTCGGGTTCGAGTTCGCTGATCGCGGTGTCGTGGCTGAGGGCGAGTTCGCGGGCGGCCGGGGCGGCGGTGAGGCCGCCTGTCGGGCGGTCGCGCAGGAGCACCACGCGCGCGTGGATGGCCTGTTGCTCCGCGACGCGGTCGCGGAAGAAGTCGTCCGGGTCGGCGCCCGCGGCCAGCGAGCCGGCCAGCAGCGCGGTGTGCTCGGCGAGCGCCTCCGGCAGTTCGGCGGTGAGCGCGGGGCGTCCGGCCAGCTCGGCGAGCGCGGCGGCGAAGCGGCGGCCCGCCGGGCCCGCGGACGTGCCCTCCGTCCAGATCACGGGGAGTGCCTCGGCGAGTTCGGCGGCGAGGGTCTTGGCGGGGTTGCTGTAGGTCGCGATGGCCGGGCCGCAGCGTTCGGCGACGCGGTCGAGGCGGTCGGCGACCTTCTGGACGGCCTCAGGGGGCGCGGTGAGCAGGCCGGTGCGGTCGAGGAGCGCGAGCAGCGGGGTGAGCAGCGCCCACAGAACGCCGGGGGCGGACGCGGCCGCGAGCCCCTCCCGCTCGTACGGGGTGGTCGCCAGCGGTACGAACAGGCCGTGTGCGCCGTCCACCGACTCGGGCAGCGGGGAGTGGGCCGGGGCCACGGCGGCGACGGTGCAGCCGCGCCGGTAGGCCTGCTCGACCAGGAGCGAGAGGCCCGGCTCGTACCCGTCGGGGGTGGCGATCAGGAGCAGGTCCACGGGGCCCGCCCAGCCGGGGAGCTCCCAGCGCAGGGCGCCCGCGTCGGCGGCGACGCCGGTCGGACTCAGCCGGATGACCGGGCAGCCGGCCCCGGCGAGGGTGCCGAGCAGGTCGGCGACACAGGTGGCCGCGGTGCCTGGGCCTGCGATCAGGACGGTGCGGGGGCGGCCGTCCGGTTTGAGCTCCGGGATGCCGGCCTCGGTGGCGTGCCGGGCGGCGGTGCGCACATGGGCACCCGCCTCGGCGGCGCCCCTGAGGAGGCCGCGGCGGTCCGCCTGGGCCAGTGCCTCGGGAGCGTCGAGCAGCGATTCGTCGAGCATGGGCGGCAGACTCCGATCGCCGGGTCGTCGTTACGCGGGGCGGCGGGCCTCGTCGACGAGCAGTACGGGGATGCCGTCGCGGACGGGGTACGCGAGGCCGCAGTCGTCGCTCGTGCAGACCAGTTCGCTCTCCTGCTCCTTGAGCGGGGCGTGGCAGGCCGGGCAGGCGAGGATCTCCAGGAGGCCGGCTTCGAGCGCCATGGGGGTGTCCTTCCGAGCAGGTGGATGCGGCCTGGTCAGGGTACCGCTGCGGGCGGGGGCGCGGCGCTGGCTGGTGGGGGAGGCGCTGGGCTTGGGGCGACGGGGTGGGGGTGGGGGTGGGCGGGGGTTTCGGGTTTTCGCCCCCTCCGCCCCTACCCTTCCCCTTGCTCATGGGGGCTGCCGCCCCCAGACCCCCGTATCGCGCTGAACGCGCTCGTCCTCAAACGCCGGACGGGCTGAACAGGTCAGCCTCGGATGATCTCCAGCACCTCGTCGCGCACCTTCGCCATCATCGCCTCGTCGCGTGCCTCGGTGTTGAGGCGGAGCAAGGGCTCTGTGTTGGAGGGGCGGACGTTGAACCACCAGTCCTCGGCGGTGATCGTGAGGCCGTCGAGTTCGTCGAGGGTGATGTCCTCGCGACCCTCGTAGGTGGCTCTGATCGCGGCGAGTCGTGCCTTCTGGTCGTCGACCGTGGAGTTGATCTCGCCGGAGCCTGCGTAGCGGTCGTACTCGGCCACCAGTCGGGAGAGCGGGGCGTCCTGGCCGCCGAGCGCTGCGAGGACGTGGAGCGCGGCCAGCATGCCCGTGTCCGCGTTCCAGAAGTCGCGGAAGTAGTAGTGCGCGGAGTGCTCGCCGCCGAAGATCGCGCCGGAGGTGGCCATCTCGGCCTTGATGAAGGAGTGGCCGACGCGGGTACGGACGGGGATGCCGCCGTGCTCCCGTACGACCTCGGGCACCGACCAGGAGGTGATGAGGTTGTGGATGACCGTGCCGCCGGGGTGCTTGGCGAGTTCACGGGCGGCCACCAGGGCCGTGATCGCGGAGGGCGGGACCGGGTCGCCCTGCTCGTCGACGACGAAGCAGCGGTCGGCGTCGCCGTCGAAGGCGATGCCGAGGTCGGCGCCCTCCTCGCGTACGCGTTTCTGGAGGTCGACGATGTTCGCCGGGTCGAGGGGGTTCGCCTCGTGGTTCGGGAAGGTGCCGTCCAGCTCGAAGTACATCGGCACCAGGTCGAGGGGCAGTCCGTCGAAGACTGTCGGGACCGTGTGCCCGCCCATCCCGTTGCCCGCGTCGACGACGACCTTGAGGGGGCGGATGGAGGTCAGGTCGACGAGGCCGCGGAGGTGCGCCGCGTAACCCTCCAACGTGTCACGCTGCGTGATCGTTCCCGGCGTGACGTCCGGGGGTTCCGGGGCGCCCGAGTCGAGCCAGGACTCGGCGAGTTCGCGGATCTCGGAGAGACCGGTGTCCTGTCCGACCGGGGTCGCGCCCGCCCGGCACATCTTGATGCCGTTGTACTGGGCGGGGTTGTGCGAGGCCGTGAACATGGCGCCCGGCAAGCCGAACGCGCCCGACGCGTAGTACAGCTGGTCCGTCGAGCACAGCCCGATCTCGGTGACGTCGACACCGCGCGCCGCCGCACCACGCGCGAAGGCGCGCGACAGAC
This sequence comes from Streptomyces sp. NPDC005808, assembly GCF_042871385.1. Classification (NCBI taxonomy): domain Bacteria; kingdom Bacillati; phylum Actinomycetota; class Actinomycetes; order Kitasatosporales; family Streptomycetaceae; genus Streptomyces; species Streptomyces sp. NPDC005808. The sequence goes on from NZ_JBIAIK010000006.1 coordinate 10,275, forward strand.
CGGGCGACGAGGGCCGCATGTCGTGCCCGATCACGATCGCGCCCGCATTGGTCACCTGGACGAAGGCCGCCCCGAACAGCTCGGCCAGCGGCTCGTCCCACTGGTCGGGGACCACACCGCGTACGTCGTACGCCTTCACGAGCTGCGACAGATCAGCAGTCACGGCCAACCCTCCAGAAGTCCACTTAGGTCGCCTCAAACTACCTGCCCGGACTGACAGTCCGGTGTGCCGCGGCTCAGCGGATGCGCATCCGTCACCTGGGGGCTTCTTTCGTCACCTGTGGGGGCTCATCCGTCACGTGGCGGTAACGCACCGCGTCACGGCGGCCCTTGTCGCTGCACGACGGCCGCCCTCGATCCAGGACGACAGCACTCCTCATTCCGTCACGGCAGCATCCATCCCCGTCATTCCCTCACGGCAGCATCCATCCCAGGACCGGCGTACTCTGCCCCGCCACGATCAGGCACATGATCAGCAGCAGTCCGAGACTCCACGGCAGCACCTTGCGCAGCAGGTCGCCCTCGCGGCCCGCGAGTCCGACCGCCGCGCAGGCGATGGTCAGGTTCTGCGGCGAGATCATCTTGCCGAGGACACCGCCCGAGCTGTTGCCGGCGGCGAGCAGTTCGGGAGACAGACCCGACTCCCTGGCCGCGCTCACCTGAAGGGCACCGAAAAGGGCGTTCGCCGAGGTGTCGGAGCCGGACACGGCCACGCCGAACCAGCCCAGGACCGGTGACAGGAAGGCGAGTCCCGCGCCGGCCGCCGCTACGAAGTGTCCGATCGTGGCGGCCTGCCCGGAGAGGTTCATGACGTAGGCGAGCGCCAGCACGGACGTCACCGTGAGGATCGCGAACCTCAACTCGTGCACTGTCGCGGCCCATTCCCTGACCGCCACGCGCGCGTGCACTCCGAGTACGGCGGCTGTGCACAGCCCGGCGAGCAGTACGAGCGTGCCGCCGGTCGTCACCAGGGGCAGCGTGAAGACGTTGCCGCCGACCCGTTCACCGTCCGGATCGACCACGTTCAGGAAGGGCCAGTCGAAGACACGGGTCGCTCCGGCCAGCCAGTCCTTCACCGCGGGGAGCTGGGCGAGGGAGAAGATGACCACGATCAGGGCGTAGGGGGCGTAGGCGCGCACGACTTCGGGCCGCGGGTCCTCCTCGTCCAGGTCCTCACTCCGTACGCCGGTCAGCACCGCCGCCCGTACGGGCTCGGCGGCCGCCCTGCGCGCCCCCGGTACGGCGACGAGCGCACCCGCCCCCGCCAAGGCGGCCCCGATGTCGGCGAGTTGCGCGGAGACGTAGTTGGAGGCGGCGAACTGGACGACGGCGAAGGCGGTCCCGCAGACGAGGGCGGGCACCCAGGTCTCCCGCAGCCCGCGCCGCCCGTCGACCAGGAAGACGAGTACGAGCGGTACGACCAGGGCCAGTAGTGGCGTCTGGCGGCCCACCACGGAGGCGACGGAATCCAGTGGCAGGCCGGTGACTTGGGCGAGCGTGACGACCGGGGTGCCCATCGCGCCGAAGGCGACCGGTGCGGTGTTGGCTACCAGCGCGACCACCGCCGCGCGCACCGGGTCGAAGCCGAGCGCGACCAGCATCACCGAGCAGATCGCGACGGGGGCGCCGAAGCCCGCGAGGGCCTCCAATAGGGCGCCGAAGCAGAACGCGATCACGAGCGCCTGGATGCGCGGATCGTCGGACAGACGCCCGAAGGAGCGGCGGAGGATGTCGAAGTGCTGGGTACGGACCGTCATGCGGTACACCCAGAGGGCGTTGACGACGATCCACAGGATGGGGAAGAGGCCGAAGACGGCCCCCTGAGCGGCACTGGAGAGTGTCTGGCCGACCGGCATGCCGTAGGCGAGCCAGGCGACCGACGCGGCGGCCACCAGGCCGATCAGCCCGGCCTGGTGAGCCTTCATACGGACGCCGCCGAGGAGGACCAGGACGATGACGAGGGGCAAGGTCGCGACGAGGGCGGACAGGCCGAGTGAATCAGCCACGGGTTCCAGTTCCTGGACGTACACGGGCACCTCCTCCGATTCCGCGATGCGGAAAGCGGTTTCTCACGGGCGGAGGAATGGTCGTGTCCGCGACAAGTGCGCGTCAAGGCTTCTGCACCAACGAATGAAACGTGCACTGCACGTCCACGTCCACGTCCACCGAGGTGAAGCTGCCCTCAGGGAAGGAGAGTTCGGCCAGAACGAGCGAGAGCCGACGAGCTCAGGAATCCGGCGAGCGCAGCACCCGCAGATGACCGCGGCGCGCGACCTCCATCGGGTCCGCCGTGCGTGCGCTGCCGCCACCGGATCCCGCGGCGCGCTGCTGCGGACGGGCCGCCTCGCGTACGGCGTTGGCGAGCGCTTCCAGGTCGTCGCCGGTGGGGCGGGAGGGGCCGGAGGAGTCGGCGAGCCGGACGACCTCCCAGCCGCGCGGCGCGGTGAGGCGCTCGGAATGCTCTGCGCACAGGTCGTAGCAGTGGGGTTCGGCGTAGGTGGCGAGCGGGCCGAGGACCGCGGTCGAGTCGGCGTAGACGTACGTCAGCGTCGCGACGGCGGGGCGGCCGCAAGCGGTGCGCGAACAGCGACGTACAGGGCTCACGACGTTGGACGGTACCGCACTCCTGAGCGGGCCGCGACGACTCGCTCCCAGGTCACTCCACCGTGTCGTGCTGTGAGAACGCCCACATGAACCTCCGCACACCCGGCCCTGACCTGGGGCGACATCGGGTGCCGGGATGCCGAACAGACCTGAAAGCGGTCACCACTTGGTGCAAACCATGTCAATTGCCATGTCAGGGACGGTCTTGGAGGGGTACGGAATCGAGCCCAACCTTGGCTGGAATGGTCATCCGGCGACATCGGAGAGGGCCACCGCGCGACATCCACGACGGCCACCCGCAGCATCCGCAACGGCCGCACCGGACGGCCGGGCAGCCACGCATCGCGTCCGGCGGGTCACGGACCGAGATCCCTGACGGCCGCCGGGCAAGCTCCCCGCCACTGCGGTCCGCCGCGTGGGGGTCGGACGCACGACCCTGACGAGGACTACTCTTCGTCAGTGATGGACAACCCCGTACCGCCCCGCGCCGCCGCACCAGGGCCCCGCCGTCGTGACCGCCATGGCAGGGGCATGCGTGGCCCCGTCGCGCCTCCCCAGGTGCCGCTCGCCGCGAGCCGCGCCGACGTGTTCGCAGACCTGGTGCAGGACTCCGTGGAACGGCTGGAGCGGCGCTGGCCGCAGCTCGCCGACATCGATTTCGTCGTCCTTGAGGTGCCCCGTCTGGAGGGCTCGGGAGACGGCTGGGCCGACGAGTCGGTGCCGTTGGGCGGCACGATCCCCGAAGGCGAGGGCCACCCCGCGCGCGTGGTCGTCTACCGCCGCCCCGTCGAGATCCGCACCAAGGGGCGCGACGAGCGCGCCGCCCTGGTGCACGAGGTCGTCGTGGAGCAGGTCGCGGAGCTGCTGGGGCTCACTCCGGAGACGGTGGATCCGCGCTACGGCGAGGACTGACAGCCGTACGAGATCCGTAGGACTCACATTCCTACGAGACCCGCGAGATCAGGAGCACGCGCGCAGGCGGGTAGGAACACCGCACGCGCGCGTGTCACCCGCCTTCCTCCGGCCGGCCGGCCTACTTCTGCAGCACCGAGAGGTCCTGCTCGGCCTCCGGCACCTCCACCGTCCCGTGGTCGTCCGGCAGGGTCTGGATGGTGAAGCCCGGAATGCCGTTCACGTCGGCGGTGAGCATCCGGGAGGCGTAGACGGAGCCTCCGGAGACCGGCTCGACGGTCAGCGCGTACGTCCCCTTGAGGCCGCTCGGTACCGGCGCCTCGATGTTCTCCGTCGTGCCGCTCTTGATGGTGAACGTCTTCGTCACCGCCGTGCCGCCCTCGCTGCCCGCCGACGCGGTGACCTTGACCTCGGCGGCTTCGCCGGGGGCGGTCAGGGCGAGGGTGGAGGCCTTGGAGGTGTTGTCGGCGACCGTCGCGCGCGTGCCCACCGGGCTGGTGGCCGGGATGAACGCGGTCTCCTGCTTGTCGCCCTTGCCGCGTACGACCTGCAGGGCGGCGACGACCGGCACCGAGGTGCCGGTGGGGGTGAGCACCAGGGAGCCCGCTTCGCCGCGGGTCAGGTCGCCGAGGTCGACGGCGGCGGTCATGCCGGACTTCACGTGCAGGGTCTCGTTGCCCGCGGGTGTGATCAGTCCCGTGGGCGAGGCGAGGCGCACCTTCAGGTCGGCGTCGGTGCCGCCGGGCACGAAGGCGACCAGCCGCACCGCCGTGGCGTCCTTCGGGATGCCGGGCAGCACGAGGCTGCCCGCGGGGTCGGTGGAGGCGGTCAGCCAGTCGCCGCCGATCTTGTCGTCCAGGGCCTGCACGGCGGCTCCGAGGCGACCGCTGCGGACCGTGACGTGCACGGTGAGGTCCGCCTGCGGGTCATCTGTCAGCGTGCTCAGGAGGAGCGCGTCGCTGGAGTGCGGCTGGACCGTGATCCCCTCGCCCAGCGTGGACTTGAGGGCGCCGTCCTTGCCGTACAGCTCGATGTCGACGACGGCGGCGGAGTCGTCCGGGTTGGTCAAGTGGACATAGTCGGTGCGGTCGTCGGCGGTGCTGGCGCCCGGGAACCAGAACTCCGTGTCCGGAGCGGTGCAGTTGGTGCCGAGCAGCCCACGGCCGGTGCCCGCGGCGACCTGTGTGGTCTCCTGGACGGTCCAGCCGGGCGCGAACTTCCCCTCGGCGGTGCCGACCAGGGCGGGCGCCTCCGCGCCGGAGTTGTCGCCGGTGGCCGGCTTGCCGGGCTCCTTGACCTCCAGCACCGGCTTTTCGGCCTTGTCGTCGGAACCGCCGTCCGCCGATTCCTCGGTCGCGACCTGCAGTTCGGCCTTGCCGCTGTCGCTCGTGCCCTCGGAGACGGGCGTGAAGGACGTGTACGCCGTCTCCGCGAGGTCGGAGGTGCTGGGCTGCGGGCAGAGCAGGCTGGTGCGCTCGACGGGCAACAGAGCGGCCGCTTTCACGGCGGTGTCGTCCGACGCGTCCGGTGCGCTGAGCACGGCGAAGCCGGTGACGGCGGCCAGCGCTGTCGTGCCGACGATCAGGGACAGGGTGGTGCGGTTCACTGCTGGCTCCCGTCGGGGCGCTCACTGTCAGGGCCGTACGGCGGCTGCGGGGGCATCTGAGGTTGCGGGGGCTGCGCCGACGGGTCGTACGCGGGGTCGTAGACCTGGCCGTTCGCGTCGTAGCCCTGGTTGTACGTCTGGTCGTACTGCGTCTGGCCCCCGTAGGCGTACGGGTCGTACTGGCCGCTCTGGTAGGGGTCCGCCTGGTAGGGCTGCTCGTAAGTGCCCCCCTGGTACTGCTGCTGGCCCTGGTACTGCTCGGCGCCGTAGCTGCCGTACTCGGTGGCCGCGTAGCTCGGGGTGTCCCACTCGCCGTACGCCTGCTGCTGCGGGACCGCGGCCGGCTCCAGTGGGATCTCCTCCTCCGGAGGAGGAAGGGCGTCGCCGTCCTGTGCGGTCTGCTCGGCCTCCGCCTGCGCGCGCAGGCGGCGGGCACGTCGGCCGTCGCCCGTGACGTCCTGCGCGAGGACTTCCTCCTCCTCGGGCAGGTCGTCGTCGACGTCTCGGCGGCGTCCGGGCAGGGCCATCACCACGAGGACGACGGCGAGGGCGCCCTGCGCCCACAGCCATGCGGTGTGGGTCAGCGGGGCCTCGAAGGTGACGTCCAGCTTGCCGCCGCCGGTGGGCAGTTCGAAGCCCTGTGCCCAGCCGTCGACCGTGGTCCGGGTGAGCGGCTTGCCGTCCAGGGTCGCCGTCCAGCCCTCGTCGGCCGTGTCGGCGAGGCGCAGGACGCGGCCGTCGGCGCCGGCGGGGATGGTGGTGTGCAGCTCGACGGGTCCGGCGGCGATGGCCAGCGGGTCGCCGGTCTTGGGGACGATGGCGGCGCGCGAGACCTGCCGGTCCACGCGCCACAGGGCGCTGCCGTCCTGCTGGCGGCTGAGCCGGCTCAGGCCGGGTGTGGCGTCCAGGACGCTGGTCATTTCACGGGGCGCGCCCTCGTGGACGAGGACATAGCGCACGGCGAAGCCGCCGAGCTCGTCGGCCTGGTCGGCGCCTGAGCCCGCCACGAGGTTGGCGACGACCTTGGCCAGCTGCTCGTTCGCACCGCCCGCCGCGGCGAGTTCGGCGTCGCCGAGGCGGGCGCCCGAGCCGCGGACCAGTGTGTAGCCGACCTCGGCGGTCGACCTGCTGTCGAGGACGAGGGTGCGGGCCTGGTCGCGGGTGCCGCTCTCCTCGGCGACGAACGCGGGCACCTGCACCGGGTCGCGGCGCTCCAGAGGCCCGTCTGCGCCGCCGATCATCCAGCCGGCCGCGACGAGCAGGGGGCCCGCGGCGGCGGTGAACGCGATCAGCACCGCCACCGGCTGGCGCCAGCCGAAGCTCTGCTCGGCCACCCGTGAGCGTGCCCCGTCGGCGCCGAGCGCGGCGGCGGCGAGCAGCGCGAGGCCGTAGACGAGAGTCGCCGGGCCGGCCCAGGCGGAGCTGTTGGACAGCACGGCGAAGACGAGCGCCACCAGGGCGACCGCCCAGGCCACCCAGATCCCCGCCTGGCGCTCGGTGCGCAGCAGGGCGGCCAGCGCGGCCAGGACGACGCCGATCAGCATCAGCCCGCTGACGGTTCCGGGGCCGCCGGGGCCGGCGCCGAGCAGGTCGAGCGCGGAGGCCGCGCCGGATCCGTACTCCAGACCGGCTTCCTGGAAGAAGCCGAACGGGAGCAGGGTCAGTGACCAGGGGGCGAGGACCAGCAGGGGGGTGCCGAGCTGGGCCAGGAAACGCAGTCCGTAGGCGGGGATCTCGCTTCTGCGCACTGCGAGGAGTGCGATTCCGAGAACCAGCGCGATGGGCCAGACGATCGGCGTGAAGGCCGTGGTGAACGTCAGCAGCAGGGCGTACGCCCAGGTGGCGCGCCAACTGCCGCGCGCACCGGAGGAGTGCGTCAGCCCGCTCGCGGCGATGCCCGCGCGCGCGAGGAGCGGCAGCAGGATCGCGAGGACGGAGGTGCCGATGTGGCCACTCGCGAGCGCACCCGTGGCGGCGGGCAGGAAGGCGTACACGATGGACGCCCAGGCGCGCAGCAGGCGGGACTCGACGAGCGGCCGTGAGGCGAAGTACGCGGTGAAGCCGGCCAGCGGTACGGAGGCCACCAGGAGCAGGGTGACCGCGAACCCGGTGGAACCGAAGAGCAAGGAGGACAGCATCGCGACGATCGCCAGATACGGCGGAGCCGTCTGTGTGCCGCCGGTGCCCACCGCGTGCCAGCCGTCGAGATAGCGCGACCACAGCTCGGAGGAGTCGCCGGGCGCGGGCAGCAGCGCGCCGCCCGCGAGTGCCCCGGTGCCGAGCAGTGCGCGGCAGGCGATGAGCGAGACGAAGAGCAGCGCGACGAAGAGCACGGGTCCGGGCTTGCGCGCGGCGCGCTTGACCCGGCCGAACTGCTCGACCTCCAGGAAGTCGGCGTCGTCGCCGCCGGGCCCGGACTCGACCGCGCCGCCGTGCCGTCCGGCGCCGCCGGTGGCCTCGGGGTCGGAGCGGCCAACGAGGCTGCTCGCGGCCTGCTCGATGGTGGCCCGTACGGTCGCGCCCGGCGGCGGGAACAGGGGGCGCAGCTCGTCCTTGTCGATCTGTGGGCGACCGCGTGTGCGGCGGCCCGCGAGGATCCGCTCGGGGCGCAGCAGCGTTCCCAGGAGCCCGCGGATCTCGTCGACGGCCTGACCGGGGACCTTGCCGACGAGGTACGCGACCGTGCGCAGCAGGGTGCCGAGGACGAGGCGGAACAGGATCCAGGGCAGCTGCGCGGTACGGGCGTTGACGAGGAGGGTGTAGGTGGCGCCCGCCTTGTCGACCTTGTGCGGGGAGGCGGCGGTGCGGCCCACGCAGTCGACGGTGCGGCGCTCGCGGGAGGAGGCCTCGGCGTGTCGTACGACCGCTTCGGGGGCGACGAGCACGTGGTGCCCCGCGGACTGGGCCCGCCAGCACAGGTCGACGTCGTCACGCATCAGGGGCAGCCGGCGGTCGAAGCCGCCGAGTTCCTCGAAGACATCGCGCCGGATCAGCATTCCGGCGGTGGACACGGACAGCACCGGGTGTACGTGGTCGTGCTGGCCTTGGTCCTGCTCGCGGCGGTCCAGGCCGGTCCAGCGGCGGCCGGAGTGGGCGATCGTGACGCCGACTTCCAGGAGCGCCCGGCGGTCGTACCAACCGCGGAGCTTGGGCCCGAGCACGGCGACTTCCTTGCCGAGCTCCGCCTCGTTCTCCACGACCCGCAGCAGCTGGGCCAGGGCGTCCGGCTCGGGCGCGCAGTCGTCGTGCAGCAGCCAGAGCCACTGCTCGGGCTCGCCGTACGGAAGCTCCGGCATGTCGTACGCGTCGTCGCGCCAGGTGCGGGTGACGGGGTCCCAGCCGCTGGGGCGCTTCAGGTAGGGCAGGTCGTCCGGGGTGAGCACACCGGCGGTGCGGGTGGCCTCCTCGACGGCCTGGCCGAAGCCGGTGCGCCGGGCGAGGTGCACCACGCGGTCGGCGCCGAGCGCCTCGGCGAGCAGCTGGGCGGAGTCGTCCGCGCTGCCGGTGTCGGCCGCCACCGCGTTCTGCACGGGGCGCTCCTGGCCGAGCAGCCCGGCGAGCGCCTCGGGCAGCCAGCGGGCGCCGTCATGGGAGACGAGCACCGCGGTCACCACGTGGCGCGGGAACTCAGGAGTGGCAGCGTCGTGTTGGCCTGCCGTATGGCTGTGCACGGACATCGAGGTACGGGCCCCGGTTCGATGGACTGCGGTGGACGCCTGTGCCCGCGGGGAGCAGTGGGACGTCTCGGACGGAGGCCCACACTAACGGCTGGGCAACACAGCGGCCCGCCGCCTGTGGATAACCCACCTGCGACGGGCCGTTCGTTACGTATCGGTACGTAGGGGTGTGCGCCGTTCGCTGGGACCGCGGCCTTCGCCGGCCGGCCGTCGGTCGGCGATGGGCGGCCCTCAGACCGCGGCTTTTTTCAGACGGCGCCGTTCGCGCTCGGACAGACCGCCCCAGATGCCGAACCGTTCGTCGTTGGCGAGCGCGTATTCGAGGCACTCGGAACGGACCTCACAGGCGAGGCAGACCTTCTTGGCCTCGCGGGTGGAGCCGCCCTTCTCGGGAAAGAAGGACTCGGGGTCGGTCTGGGCGCACAGCGCGCGCTCCTGCCAGCCGAGTTCCTCGTCCGCGTCGTCGACCAGCAGTTGCTCCACCAGCTCGGTCATGTGCGCCCCTCGTCTGTCTTTCGCGTCCCCGTGGTGCTGCCGTTACCGATTTCGGCTGAACGACACGAGTGAAATTACAAGTGTGCCGATCCGGGCCAGTCAAGCCGAGATCTGCTATTGGGCCCCTTATTCACTCTGCGGAACCAAGGCAATGCAGAAAGTGTTCAAATCGGCATAAACCCTGACAGCCGAAGGTGCCCAGGCCGGACCCCCGCCGCCTTCACAGGGGAGGACGCCCAGGAGTTCGATCTCGTTCCGACGCGAACAACGAAGCGAACCGGATCACATTCGAATCACGGGCCCGCGGCGAGGTTTGTGCGCCCGGTTGTGCGCCATGTGTCCGGGGCGGCTCCTGAACAAACCTTTCGCCTCGCAGATGAACCGGATGTGGTGAAACATCTCCCACATAGCGGGTGCGAAGTTGACAGTCGAGGTGTGAACCGATGTCCTTGAGGGCATGCTCGCGAACTTGGCCCTCACCTCGACCCGCACTGCCGGGTCCCACGGTGCTGTCCACGCTCGCTGTAGCTGTTGTTGCTGTTCCAGCTGTTGAGCCGTACCGCGCTCCAGCCGACGCTCCGTGACGGAGCGACCCCCCGCCCACACCCGGGCGACATCCCCCGTCCGTGACCCGGGCGGAAATGGTCCGCGACACCCCAGCACTCTCCCGCCGAGGAACCACCGCACCCCATGAACAGCGACAGCGACCTCCAGATCGCCGGCGACATCCTCGAAGTACCGCACCTGCTCCAGCCGCCGGCCGAACACCCCTCCACCGTGGCCGAGTTCGCCGGCCTGGCCCGCTCCATCGCCGCCGACCGCTCCCAGTGGGAGCACCTGGTCCGGTACGACGCCATCTCGCGCTGGTACCACCGGCTGAGCACCGGGCCCGGCTACGAGGTGTGGCTGCTCTCCTGGGTGCCCGGACAGGGCAGCGGGCTGCACGACCACGGCAGCTCCTCCGGCGTACTGACCGTCCTGGACGGCGCACTGACCGAGCGCACGGAACGCGGCACGCGCGCGTTGGGCACCCGTTCACAGCGCGTGTTCGCGCCCGGTTACGTCCATGAGGTCGTCAACGACTCCCTCGAACCGGCGGTGAGCCTGCACGTGTACTACCCCGGCCTCACCGAGATGCCGATGCACTCCGCCCGCTGCGCCGTCGCCGAGGTCCCGGGACCGTCTGGAGCTGAGTCCCGTACGGCAGCTCCGACGTCCCGTACGGCTGAGGTCTCGTAACCGCCTGCCGTGTTGTCGTACCCGCCTGCAAGACTGATTCCCATGCGCATTGTGGTTCTGGCAGGCGGTATCGGTGGTGCCCGGTTCCTGCGTGGTCTCAAGCAGGCCGCGCCGGACGCGGACATCACGGTCATCGGCAACACGGGGGACGACATCCACCTCTTCGGGCTCAAGGTCTGTCCGGACCTGGACACGGTGATGTACACGCTCGGCGGCGGCATCAACGAGGAGCAGGGCTGGGGTCGGGACAACGAGACCTTCCACCTCAAGGAGGAGCTCGCGGCGTACGGGGTCGAGCCCGAGTGGTTCGGGCTCGGCGACCGGGACTTCGCGACGCACATCGTGCGGACGCAGATGCTCGGGGCGGGCTTCCCGCTCAGTGCCGTCACCGAGGCGCTGTGCGACCGGTGGAAGCCGGGCGTCCGCCTCATCCCGATGTCGGACGACCGTATCGAGACCCATGTCGCCGTCGAGATCGACGGTGAGCGCAAGGCCATTCACTTCCAGGAGTACTGGGTGCGACTGCGGGCCTCCGTGCCGGCCGAGGCCATCGTGCCGGTCGGCGCGGAGCAGGCCAAGCCAGCGCCCGGGGTGCTCGAAGCGATCGCCGAGGCGGACGTCATCCTCTTCCCGCCGTCAAACCCCGTCGTCTCCGTCGGCACGATCCTGGCCGTGCCCGGAATCCGGGAGGCGATCGCCGACGCCGGCGTTCCCGTGGTCGGCCTCTCCCCCATCGTCGGGGACGCGCCCGTACGCGGCATGGCCGACAAGGTACTGGCAGCGGTGGGCGTCGAGTCCACGGCCGCCGCGGTCGCCGAGCACTACGGCTCGGGGCTCCTGGACGGCTGGCTCGTCGACACGGTGGACGCCTCCGCCATGGAGCGGGTGGAGGAGGCGGGGATCCGCTGCCGGGCCGTGCCGTTGATGATGTCCGACCTCGACACGACCGCGCAGATGGCGCGTGAGGCGCTGACCTTGGCGGAGGAGGTACGGGCGTCGTGAGCACGGAGCTCCCTCCGGAGGAGGGGTTCACGGACGGCGCCCAGGACGGGGTCGCGGCCCCCGCGGCGTCCGGGCGTGCCGGCGCCGGTGTCCTCGGCGCCTCTCCCGGCTATCGGGTCTGGGCGCTGACCGGTCTGCCCGAGATCCGCGCGGGCGACGACCTCGCCAAGCTCATCGCCTCCGCCGAACCGGGGCTCGTCGACGGTGATGTGCTCCTGGTCACCTCCAAGATCGTGTCCAAGGCGGAGGGGCGGATCGTCGAGGCCGCCGACCGTGAGGCCGCCATCGACGCGGAGACCGTACGGGTCGTGGCGCGCCGCGGAGCGCTGCGGATCGTCGAGAACAGGCAGGGGCTCGTGATGGCAGCCGCCGGAGTCGACGCCTCCAACACCCCTGCCGGGACGGTGTTGTTGCTCCCCGAGGACCCCGACGCCTCCGCGCGGACGATCCGGGACGGGCTGCGGGACGCCCTCGGCGTACAGGTCGGTGTCGTGATCACCGACACCTTCGGGCGGCCCTGGCGCAACGGGCTCACCGATGTCGCCATCGGTGCCGCGGGGGTGCGGGTCCTCGACGATCTGCGCGGCGGCACGGACGCGCACGGCAATCCGCTGAGCGCGACCGTCGTCGCCACCGCCGACGAACTGGCCGCCGCCGGTGACCTGGTCAAGGGCAAGTCCGCCGGGCTGCCCGTCGCCGTCGTGCGCGGGCTGCCGCATGTGGTGGCCGTGGACGACGGGGAAGGAGCGCGCGCGATGGTGCGGGGCGGGCGCGACGACATGTTCCGGCTCGGCACCTCGGAGGCCGTACGGGAAGCGGTGACCCAGCGGCGTACCGTACGGGCCTTCACCGACGAGCCCGTCGACCCCGGTGCCGTACGACGGGCGGTGGCCGCGGCCGTCACGGCGCCCGCGCCGCACCACACCACTCCCTGGCGATTCGTCCTCCTGGAGTCCGAGGAGTCCCGGACGCGGCTGCTCGACGCCATGCGGGACGCCTGGATCGCGGATCTGCGGGGTGACCGGAAGGCCGAGGAGTCCATCGCCAAGCGGGTGCGACGCGGGGACGTGCTGCGCAACGCGCCGTACCTCGTCGTGCCGTGCATGGTGACGGACGGGGCCCATACGTACGGCGACGCACGGCGGGACGGCGCCGAGCGGGAGATGTTCGTGGTCGCTGCCGGGGCGGGCGTACAGAACTTCCTGGTCGCGCTGGCCGGGGAGCGGCTCGGCTCCGCCTGGGTGTCCTCGACGATGTTCTGCCGGGATGTCGTACGGGAGGTGCTGGGGTTGCCGGAGGGGTGGGACCCGATGGGGGCGGTGGCCGTGGGGCATGCGGCGGAGGAGCCCAGGGCGCGACCCGAGCGGGACGCCGGGGAGTTCATCGAGGTGCGGTGACTGAATCGACGTGGCGACGGCGGGTGCGGTGACCGATGCGTTTCGGACGGGCGGAGCGCCTAGTCTCGTGAGGCATCCCGAGCGCCCTTGGCTCGTGAGGCATCCCGAGCACCCCTAGGACCTCATTCATGGCTGGACGATTCGCTCCTCGGCCGACGCGTACGACTGTGCGCGGCGGGCATGTCGTGGTGCCCGGTGGGGTCCCGCGGCCCGCGGCCGCACCCGGGCGGACGCGTGTGTGGACGCCGCCCTGGCCTCTCGATCTAGGGCTCGTGCTCGGCCCGTTGCGGCGTGGGCCGGGTGATCCCACCTTCCGTACGACGCCGGACGGTTCCGTGTGGCGGGCGTGCCGGACGCCTGCCGGGCCCGGGACGCTGCGGGTCGCGATGCGCGGCGGGGTGGTTCACGGCGAGGCATGGGGAGCGGGGGGCGAGTGGCTGCTCGACCGGCTCCCGGAGCTGCTCGGGGCGCTGGACGACCCGGAGGCGTTCGAGCCGCGGCACCGGCTGCTCGCGGTCACCCGGCATCGGCGGCCGGGGTTGCGGCTGACGCGTACCGGGCTGGTGATGGAGTCGCTGATTCCGTCCGTGCTGGAGCAGAAGGTCACCACGGATGAGGCGTACCGGGCCTGGCGGTTGCTCGTACGGAAGTACGGGGAGCCGGCGCCGGGGCCCGCGCCGGAACGGATGTCCGTGATGCCGGCAGCGCGGACCTGGGCGTTGATTCCCTCCTGGGAGTGGCACCGGGCCGGGGTGGACAACAAGCGGGCTTCTACGATTCTGCGGGCCGTACGGGTCGCTGCGCGGCTTGAGGAAGCGGCGCGGTTCGACCCTGTGCGGGCGCAGGCCCGGCTGGAGTTGGTGTCCGGGGTGGGGCCGTGGACGTCCGCGGAGGTGGTGCAGCGCAGTCACGGGGCGGCGGATTCCGTGACCGTCGGGGATCTTCATCTGCCTGGCATCGTGGGGTACGCGCTGGCGGGGGATCGTGAAGCGGACGATTCCGTGATGCTGTCGCTGCTGGCGCCCTATGCGGGGCAGCGGCATCGGGCGGCTCGGCTGATTCTGCTGTCCGGGCGGACGCCGGCTCGGCGTGTGCCGAAGATGCCGCGGGGGGATATCGGGCGGCTTTGAGCGGGGGCGTGGGCCGGGACGGGGCTGGGGCCGAGCGGTTTTCGCCCCCTCCGCCCCTGCCCGTCCCTTGTTCCTGGGGGCTGCCGCCCCCCAGACCCCCGCTTCGGCCTGAACGGCCTCGTCCTTCGTCCTCAAACGCCGGACGGGCTAAAGATCTTTACCCCGGCCGGGGCTGAAAGGTGCCGCCCGGGTGGGGGATCGGGGCGACGCCACCCCGGTCGCCGGTGCTACTGGTCCGACGAGAAGCGGATCGAACCCCCCGGGATCCTCGCGTCGCACCACACCCGTACGCCCTCCCGGAGTTCGTTGTCCGGGCCGATGACCGCTCCGTCGCCGATCACCACACCCTGCAGGATCGAGCGTTCGCCGATGCGGGCGCGGGCGCCGATGAGGGAGTCGGTGATGACGGCGCCGGGTTCCACGACAGCGCCGTCCAGGATGGCGCTGCCGGTGATGCGGGCGCCCTCGCCGATGTGCGCGCCCTCGCCCACGACCGTGCCGCCGGTCAGCTTGGCGTCCGGGGCGACGGTGGCGGTGGGGAGGACAAGCCGGTCGCCGCAGCGGCCGGGCACGGCCGGGGAGGGTGCGCGGCCGAGGACGAGGTCCGCGGAGCCGCGCACGAAGGCCTGGGGGGTGCCCAGATCGAGCCAGTAGGTGGAGTCGACCATGCCCTGGAGGTGGGCTCCCGTGGCGAGGAGTTCGGGGAAGGTCTCGCGCTCCACCGAGACGGGGCGGCCCGCGGGGATGGTGTCGATGACCGAGCGGCGAAAGACGTACGCACCCGCGTTGATCTGGTCGGTGACGATCTCCTCGGGAGTCTGGGGTTTCTCCAGGAAGGCGGTCACGCGGCCGGTGGCGTCGGTGGGGACCAGGCCGAACGCGCGCGGGTCCTCGACACGGGTGAGGTGGAGCGAGACGTCCGCGCCCGTCGTCTCGTGGGTGCGGACCAGGGCCCGGATGTCCAGCCCGGTGAGGATGTCGCCGTTGAAGATCAGGACCGGCTCGTCGGGGCCCGAGTGCAGACGGGAGGCCACGTTGCGGATGGCGCCGCCGGTGCCCAGCGGCTCCTCCTCGGTGACGTACTCGAGGTGGAGGCCGAGCGAGGAGCCGTCGCCGAAGTACGGCTCGAAGACCTCGGCCAGGTAGGAGGTCGCCAGGACGACGTGCTCGACGCCCGCCGCCCTCGCCCGCGCCAGCTGGTGGGTGAGGAAGGGGACCCCGGCCGCCGGAACCATCGGCTTGGGGGTGTGCACCGTGAGCGGGCGCAGTCTGGTGCCTCTGCCGCCGACCAGGAGGATCGCTTCTGTCACCTGTCGTCTCTGCTTCCTGCCGGGACCGGCCGAACTGTTGTTTCGGCCGGCCAGTGTATGCAGACCGTTCGATGGCGCTTTCGACGGCCGGCGGTGCGGTTCCTCCCGTGCTGCCCGGCCGTTCTACCTGCCCTGATACTTGGCCGCCGCCTTACGGGCCGTGCCGAGCTTGCTGTACAGCCGCCAGCCCGGGCACTCCGTGCTGAAGCCGTCCCGATGGCCGGAGATCACGTTCAGTCGTACGTTCTTTCCTTTTTTGTAGAGATTGCCACCACCGGACTTCAGATATGTCTTTCCGCGCGGATTGACCCCGAAGAGGCCGAGCTTCCATGCGGTGAGCTTCGCGATGGCGGTGACGGCGGATGCGGACGGCTTGGTCTTGCCGAAGCTGCCGAGGACGGCGATCCCCATGCTGTCGGTGTTGAAACCGAGAGTGTGTGCGCCCGTGACGGCCTTCGCCACGCCCCCGGCGCGGCCTTCGTAGATGTTTCCGCACTTGTCGACGAGGAAGTTGTAGCCGATGTCCCGCCAGCCGCTGCTCACTACGTGGTAGCGGTAGATACTGCGGATGACCGAAGGGACTTGTGAGCAGCTGTAGTTGTTGCCCGAGGCGGTGTGGTGCACGAAGGCGGCCTTGACCTTCTTCGAGTAGACGAATCCGCGCTCGCGCAGCTTCTCGTTCGCGCCCCAGCCCTTGCGCGTGACGATGCGCGGGCGCGGGCCGATGTGCGGCTTCACGCGCTGCTCGGCTGCCGGGCGCTCGGCGAGGAACTCGCGCTCCGTCTCCTGCTGGGAGAGAGCGGGGATCACGTTCGGGGCGAGTTCGGGAATCTCGGTGGCGCTCGCGGGCGCGAGGCGGCCGGTGTCGACAGCCGCGTACGGGGCCGAGAGTGCGCCGGCCCGCGGGGCGCGACCCTGTGCGCCGGCACGCGGAAGCCCTGGCCGTGCGCCGGTGTACGCGGTGTCCGGCTGCGCGCCCGCGGATGCGGCGTCCGAGCCGGGCGCGACAAGTTCGAGGCGCAGTCCCCTGGGGAGCGGCGAATCGCCCCCCGTCGTCGAACGCTCGTCCACCTCCGCCTCGACGCGCACCTCGACGCCGTCGGAGTCACCCACCCACAGCGGCGCCGTGGATCCGCGTACCCGGCCCGAGTCGCCTTCGGCGGTGTCCGGGTCGGCCGCGTGTTCGTGGTTGTGCGTCTCGACGTCCTGCCAGCCGGACCAGCGGCCGGTGGCGGCGGCGCGGGTACGGACCTGGACTCGACCGTGCAGTTCGCTGTCCGGGTTGTCCCAGACGATGCCGACGAGCGAGAAGGGCCGTACGTCGCGCCGGGTGAGTCCTTGTTCGGGGGCGGCGGAGCCGAGGGCGCGCTCGCCGCTGAGCGGGACGAGCGGCAGCGACTGGGTGGTGCCGGGGGCGGCGAGTTCGGACGTCACCCCCGACGACCCGGCCTGCGCCGGAGCGGACAGGGCCAGCGGGAGGACGAGAGCGGCCGCGCACGTGACGCCGACCGAGGAAGCAAGGAATCCATGCATGCCCCTGATCCTGGACATAGTCATACATATCTGTCCATCGGGGAATTGACGGACCGTCGGGTGCCACTCGTCCGAACCGGTGGCCCGGAGGGCCCCACCCGCACCCGCTCCGCGCCCTCCCCCGCGTACGCTTGCCCGCGTGAACGCCACCGACCGCACCCCCGCCGACCTGCTGCGATCCGCGCTCGCCACGGATCCCGCGCGCCCCCTGGTGACCTTCTACGACGATGCCACGGGCGAACGGATCGAATTGTCCGTGGCCACCTTCGCCAATTGGGTGGCCAAGACCGCCAACCTGCTTCAGAACGAGCTCTCCGCCGAGCCCGGCGACCGGGTCGCGCTGCTGCTGCCCGCGCACTGGCAGACGGCCGTGTGGCTGCTGGCGTGTTCCTCTGCGGGTGTCGTCGCGGATGTCGGGGGCGACCCGGCCGCGGCGGACCACGTCGTCGCGGGTCCCGGCGGCCTCGAGGCCGGCCTGGCCTGCTCCGGCGACCGGATCGCACTGTCGCTCGCACCGCTGGGGCGGCGCTTCCCGACGCCGCCCAGCGGGTACGCCGACTACGCCGTCGAGGTGCCGACCCAGGGGGACCGTTTCCAGCCGTACGCCCCCGTGGACCCTGAGGTGCCGGCGCTGATCGTCGCCGGGGCGGAGTACACGAGCGCGGAGGTCGTCGAGCGGGCCCGCGCCGATGCGCCCGCGCTCGGGCTCACCGGGCCCGGGTCCCGGATCCTGTCCGCGCTGGCGTACGACACCTGGGAGGGGCTCAGCGCCGGGCTGTACGCGGCGCTCGCGACCGGGGGCTCCGTGGTGCTGTGCCGTCACCTGGAGGAGCTGGGCGAGGATGCCCTCGCCAAGCGGATCGAGAGCGAGAGGGTCACGGCGACGGCTCGGTAGCCCCAGGGCGCGGGCCGGACCACCCCGGCACCGGCGACGTCGGCCACTCGGCATCCGACGCTGGTGGCCGCGCCCACCCTCCCCCACTGTCGGTTTCGCCCTGCGGAACGATTGCCCGCAGCGCCGGCGGTCGGCCGCCCGCACCTCCCCCGTTCGGCCCATCAGCGCCCCGCCCCCACCCCCGCCCCGCGCCATGGTCGTAGGAGCAGGACACGCTCGTACGCCATGAGGGGTGGACCCAGCCGTGACCGACACCGCAGGCTCGCCCTCCGGACGCGGCATCCTGGGCCCCGAAATCGGCGCGTCTCCCACCGGCGCCGGCCTCGTACGCCGTCGCAGGCGCTGGCTGCGCTGCACCGCGATCGGTGTCGCGGTCTTGGTGCTCGGTGCCGCGGGGGCGGGCTGGGCGGCGTACGAGAAGCTGAACGGGAACATCACGGCGGACAACGACGCCGCGACCGAGCTCGCCCGGTACGAGAAGGAACGGCCCACCGCGCTGGTACGCGGCGCGCAGAACATCCTGCTGATCGGGTCGGACTCGCGGGCCGGTGACGGCAACGCGCAATACGGGCGGGACTCCGGCACCGAGCGGTCCGACACCACGATCCTGCTGCACCTCGCCGCCGACCGGCGCAGCGCGACCGCCGTCTCCCTCCCCCGCGACCTGATGGTGGACGTGCCCGGTTGCCGCCGTCCGGACGGCACGCGCACCGAGCCGATGTTCGCGATGTTCAACTACGCCTTCCAGACGGGTGGTTCGGCCTGCACGATCCGTACCGTCGAGAAGCTCACGAACATCCGCGTCGACCACCACATGGTCGTCGACTTCAACGGCTTCAAGGAGATGGTGGACGCGGTCGACGGTGTCCGGGTGTGTCTGAAGGAGCCGATCGACGACAAGGAAGCCAAGCTGAAGCTGCCCGCGGGCAAGGTGACGCTCAACGGCGAACAGGCCCTCGGTTACGTCCGCGCCCGCAAGAGCATCGGCAACGGCAGCGACACCGACCGGATGGACCGTCAGCAGCGATTCCTCGGCGCGCTCGTCAACAAGGTGCGCGGCAACGACGTCCTGCTCAACCCCACGAGGCTCTATCCCGTGCTGGACGCGGCCACCTCGTCGCTCACCACGGACCCGGCGCTGGCAAGCCTGCGCGGGCTGTACGACCTCGTGCGCGGGATGCGCGACATCCCGACGGAAGGGGTGCGGTTCCTGACGGTGCCCCGGACGTCGTACGTCTACAACGCCAACCGCGACCAGCTCGTGAAGCCCGAGGCGGAGAAGCTCTTCTCACGGCTGCGGGCGGACGCGCCGGTGGCGGTCACGAAGGACCTTCCGGAGGATTCTGCCGATTCCGCCACAAACAGCTCATACGAGGATGCCGACGAGAGCGTCGACTCGGACGCCTTCGACCCCTCGTACGAAGACGGGAAACCGGGCGGAAAGGGACCCGGCGAAGCTCCGCGGACTCCCGACCCCGCGCCGACTTTCCGGGGGAACACGGCGGCCGAGGACGCGTGCGAGTAAAGGCCACGTCAAGGCAAGGAACAGCCGAGCTTAGAACTCTCTGAGAAATAGGGCGGATTGCCCAGTTGTAGGCACGTGGAATTTGTCACTGTCGTCACTTGCCGCTGAACTGGGCGGATAGTGTGAGCGATCCGGTGCACCCGGCCTCCAGGTCTGTCCTGCGGTCGTGCACTGCTGGACCGAGTGACCGAGCGCCTTCATGTAGGGGGATAAGGCGCCGCGTGGCCCCGACGGAGGACTTGAGAACCGTGGACGCGCAAGGCCGTGGGCGGGCGGACGATATCGACCCCGCAGACCAGTGGGTACTGAACCCGAACACCGGCGACTACGAACTGCGACTGCAGCCTTCCGCACCGCAATCACCAGTCCCCGGTCCTCGCAGATCCGCCCGTGGCGCGGGGGGCGCCTCGACGGGCAACCGCAGCGCGCCCGTCCAGGAACCCGGCGATGCTCCGGGCGGCGTCCCCGACACCGACGTGCCGGGGCCGCGCAGGCGCCGCGGTGCGCCTGCGCCCGCCGAGCCCTCTCCGGGGCGGCGGCGGGGGCGTACGAAGCCGAAGAAGTCGAAGGCGAAGAAGATCCTGCTGTGGACCGGCGGCACGATGGCCTTCGTGCTGGTCGCCGTCTCCACCGCCGGGTACTTCTACATCAAGCACCTTGAGGGCAACGTCCAGACGACGGACGTCGGCAGCGCGGCCTCCAGCAGCTTCAGCAAGGACGAGGCCTTCAACATCCTCATCATCGGTACGGACAAGCGCACCGGTGAGGGCAATGAGGACTACGGGGACGCGGGCAGCGTCGGGCACGCCGACACCAACATCCTGCTGCACGTCTCCAAGGACCGTACGAACGCGACCGCGTTGAGCATTCCGCGCGACCTGATCGTCGACATTCCGGACTGCCCGACCAAGCAGGCCGACGGCAGCACCAAGATCATCCCGGGAACGACCGGCGTCCGCTTCAACACGAGCCTCGGTCAGGACGGCCGGGACGCGGGCTGCACGATGCTCACGGTCAAAGCGGCCACGGGCATCACGCCCAACCACTTCATGATGGCCGACTTCAACGCGGTCAAGACGCTGACCACCGCGGTGGACGGCGTCGAGATCTGCCTCGCCGAGGACGTCGACGACCCCGACTCGCATCTCAAGCTCTCCGCCGGCACGCACACGATCGAGGGCGAGACGGCGCTCGCCTTCCTGCGCACCCGGCACGCCTTCGGCAACTCGGGCGACCTCGACCGCATCAAGGTCCAGCAGCAGTTCCTGGCCTCGCTGATGCGCAAGATGTCCTCCAGCGACACGCTCACCAATCCCACCAAGATGCTGAGTCTGGCCGAGGCGGCCACCAAGGCGCTGACCGTGGACACGGGCATCGGCAAGGTCAGCACGCTCAAGGACGTGGCCCTGGAGCTGATGAAGGTGCCGACGAAGAACATCACCTTCCTCACGACGCCGGTCATCGACAACCCCGCCGAGAAGGTCCCGGCGACGGTCGTCGTCCACCCCACGGACGCACAGCCGGTCTTCGACATGATCAAGGATGACGTCTCGTTCACCGAGGTGGCGGCGCAGAAGAAGGAGGAGGCGGCCTCGGTCGCCGCCCGTCTCGAAGGCACCCAGTCCTCGGCCGCAGACGTCCGGGTCAACATCTACAACGGCGGCGCCGAGGCCGGCTCCGCACAGGAAACACTTAACTGGCTGCAGAATGATGAGGGCGTGCTCAAGTCCAGCCAGCTCGGCAACGCCGAGGAGACGCTCAGCAAGACGACCCTCGAGTACTCGCCCGACCAGGCCGATCAGGCACGCAAACTGGCGGATCTCATGGGGTTGTCCGGTTCGGCGATGAAGCCTGGCAAGAGCGAGACGAACGATCAGGGTCTGCCCGCGATCGTGCTGACCCTGGGCAAGGACTTCAAGGGCGCGGGGGTGTCCATGACCGCTCCGACAACGGCGCCGGAGACTGTCGAGAAGTCCACCGCGGACAAAACAGTGTGCGCCAGCTGATGACCTGACGGGTCCGTCAAGCGTCCAACAGGACGAGAGCGCGTCCGACTTGGGCGCGAGGAACGTTCAACTGGAGGCGGGACGGGCCCGTTTGTCAGGCGCAGGGTGGGGAGGGGCAGGGAGATGGCGCGAAGTGGTGTGCGCGGGGAGGGAACACGCTCAGGCGGCCGGGGGGCCGGTGAGCACGGCTGGGACGACAGCCTGTACGACGGGAGCGGCGAGTCCGTTCAGGGGGTGGACGGCGATTCCGGTGGGGGCGCCGGCAGTGCTCCGGTTCCTGCGGGAGCCGAAGGCCGGACGGCCGAGGACACGATGGCCCTCACGCCGCAGGGGATCGGCGGGAGCGGCGGCGGGCCCAAGGGCACGGCACGCCCGCGCCGCAGACGCCGGATACTGCGCTGGTCGGCGATGGTGCTGGCAGTCCTGATACTCGGCACCGCCGGTGCCGGTTATCTCTACTACCAGCACCTGAACGCCAACATCAAGAAGGACGACCTGAACATCGGCGACGAGAAGGACCGCGCCGCCGAGTCCGAGGCGAACGCGGCGGGCCAGACGCCGTTGAACATCCTGCTGATCGGCTCGGACGCCCGGGACACCGAGGAGAACCAGGAACTCGGCGGGGCGAAGGAGACGTTCGGCGGGACCCCGCTCGCGGACGTACAGATGCTGCTGCACCTCTCCGCCGACCGCACCAACATGTCGGTGGTCAGCATGCCGCGCGACACCCTCGTGGACATCCCCAAGTGCACCGACCCGGACGACGGCAAGGTGTACGAGGCGAGCACGGTGCCGACGATGACCAACCAGACGCTCGGTCGCGGCGGCCCCGGCTGCACGGTGGCCACCTGGGAGAAGCTGACCGACATCCACATCGACCACTTCATGCAGATCGACTTCTCGGGTGTGGTCTCGATGGCGGACGCGATCGGCGGCGTCCCGGTCTGCGTGGACGCCAACATCGAGTCCAGGGACGACGAGGGCCACGGCTCCGGGCTGAAGCTGGAGGAGGGCACCACCTACGTCAAGGGCGAGCAGGCCCTGCAGTGGCTGCGTACCCGGTACGGCTTCGAGGACGGCAGCGATCTGGCGCGCGCCGAGGCACAGCACCAGTACATGAACTCGATGGTGCGCGAGCTGCGGGACAACGCCACGGTCTCCAACCCGACCAAGCTGCGCAGTCTCGCCGAGACGGCCACCAAGGCGCTGACCGTCGACACGGGCCTCGGCACCGTGAAGGAGCTCTACGACCTCAGCAACGAGCTGCGGAAGGTCGAGCCGAAGCGCAT
The DNA here is from genome assembly GCF_042871385.1 of Streptomyces sp. NPDC005808. NCBI lineage: Bacteria > Bacillati > Actinomycetota > Actinomycetes > Kitasatosporales > Streptomycetaceae > Streptomyces > Streptomyces sp. NPDC005808. The sequence continues at coordinate 32,895 of NZ_JBIAIK010000006.1, forward strand.
CACGATGACGACCATGCCGAATCGGTATGTCGGCGCGCGTGTGGAGCCCACGGACGACGCGGCCAAGCTGTTCCGCCTGGTCCGCGAGGACATCGCGCTCGACGGCCAGGACGAGGAGAAGCCGGCCGCCGAGGAGACTCCCTCGGACCCGGCCGCCGCGGACGACAAGATCGGCGTGGCCGTGCTGAACGGCACACGGACCTCCACGCTGGGTCCGGTCAGCGGGCGTGCGAGCGAGGTGAGTGAGCTGCTGGTCGGCAAGGGCTTCACCCAGGCCTCGGCGGAGCAGACTGAAGCGACCGCCGAGGACAAGACACTGATCCGCTACCCGAGCGCCGACCTGGAGGGTGACGCCCAGCGCGTCGCCAAGGCGCTGGGGATCCCGGCGAGTTCGGTGGAGAAGTCGACGAGCGTCACGGGCGTCACGCTCGTGGTCGGCGCCGACTGGCGCGAGGGCACGACGTACAAGGCCGAGGCGGAGGACAACACGACTCCGGACACGGCCGAAGCCCTCAACGGCGCCGACGACACGGCCTGCATGCACGTGAACCCGAACTACACCTGGTAGAGCACGAGTTGGGCCCCTCTCCGTACGACAACGGGAGAGGGGCCCAACTCATGTGCGCAGGGGCTCAGTTGGAGCCGAGCCCCACCGGACGCCGGGACGCGGCTCAGTTGGAGCCGAGCACCGCCGGACGCCGGGACGCGATGACCTTCTTCGCGAGCGCCTTCGGACTGGTGAGGAAGCCCCAGCCCCACGACATGTGCATGGTCGCGAGGGCGAGCGGGATCTGGAGCCGCGCCTTCAGCGGCAGCCCCTTGCCGGTGAACAGCGAGCCGAGCGTGACGGCCGCGAGATAACCGCCGGGGATCACGAACCCCCAGGGAGTCAGCGCCGCGCCCACCACGACACCCGCCACGATCGCGCACACCGCGGTCGGCGGGGCGAGGTAGCGCAGGTTGATGGAGCCCTCGTGGAAGCGGGCGACGACGTGGCGCCAGCGCCCGTAGTCCTTGTACTGCCTGGCGAGGGCGCGCATGGAGGGCCTCGGCCGGTACGACACCCGCAGCTCGGGCGAGAACCAGATGAGGCCGCCCGCCTCCCTGATCCGGAAGTTCAGCTCCCAGTCCTGGGCGCGGATGAACTCCTCGTTGTATCCGCCCTGTTGCTCCAGAGCCTCGCGCCGGAAGACACCGAGGTACACCGTTTCGGCGGGCCCGGCCTCGCCTCCCGTGTGGAAGGCCGCGTTCCCGACACCGATCTTCGAGGTCATCGCGGCGGCGACCGCGTGCTCCCAGTCGTTCTCGCCCTCGGCGTGCATGATCCCGCCGACGTTCTGCGCACCGGTCTCCGCCAGCAGGCGGACGGCCGTCGCGATGTAGTTCGGCGAGAGCATCCCGTGCCCGTCGACGCGTACGACGATGGGGTGGCTGGACGCCTTGATCGCGGCGTTCAGCGCGGCGGGGGTGCGGCCGGCCGGGTTCGGCACGGTGTGCACGCGCTTGTTGTCGTTGGATGCAGTCTCGCGCACCAGCTCGGCGGCGATCTCCTCCGTACGGTCCGAGGACGGGCCGATGGCGAGCACCACCTCCATCTCGCCGTCGTACTCCTGCGCCAGGATCGCTTGGACGGACGCGCGCAGATGCCGCTCCTCGTCGAGGACGGGCATGATCACAGAAACGGCGGGGGACCGCACGTCAGACTTCTCACTCATCGGGCCTCACGTTACCGCGAACGGGGGACACGGCCGCGCGCCGCCCTGTCTCCGCCCCGGGCCGCAGATCGTATGGGCCTACGGTGCTCACGGATCCCACGGCCGGCCCTCGCGGAGGTGTTCCCCCCTTGCCCACGCCGCCCCGCTCCCCCGCACACCCGCCCCGCCGCCGCCCGCCGCGTCCCCCCGTACGGCCCAGGAAGCCGCGCTGGGCCATGCGGGCGGTGACCACCCTCTCGGTGCTGGTGCTCGCCGCGGCGGGGATCGGGCACTCGGTGGTCACCAGCCTGGACGCGGACATCGCCCGGGTCGACCCCTTCAAGGACATGAAGAACCGTCCCGAGGCCGGCCACGGCATGAACGTGCTGCTGGTCGGCACCGACGGCCGGGACGACATCACGGAGGCGGAGCGGCGCAAGTACCGCCTGGGCGGCGCGCCTTGCCACTGCACCGACACCATCATGATCGTGCACATCTCGGAAAACCGGGAGCGGGCCAGCGTCGTGAGCCTGCCGCGCGACTCGTACGCCGAGACGCCCGCGCACACCGACCAGACCACCGGCAAGAAGCACGGCGCGCATCCCATCAAGATCAACGCGGCGTACGCCGAGGGCGGTCCGCAGCTGACCGTGCGCACGGTCGAGAGCATGACCCGCGTGAAGATCGACCACTATCTGGAGGTCGACTTCACCAGCTTCATGAAGACGGTGGACGAGCTCGACGGCGTGGAGATCTGCACCGTGAAGCCGCTGAAGGACTCCTACACCGGCCTCGACCTCCCCGCGGGCTCTCACCGGCTGACCGGCGGGCAGGCGCTCCAGTACGTCCGCTCCCGGCACATCGACGGCGACGGGGCCTCCGACATCGGCCGGATGCAGCGCCAGCAGCGGTTCCTGGCGGCGCTCATCTCGCGGGCCACCTCCTCCGGCGTACTGCTGAACCCGATGAAGTTCCGCGACGTCACCCGGGCCGTGCTCGGCTCGGTCCGCGCGGACAAGGGGTTCGGCACCGACGAACTGCTCGACCTCGGGCGGGCGATGCGGGACTTCTCGCCCTCCTCCTCCGAGTTCACGACCGTGCCGATCGGACAGATGGGCTACGTCGTCAAGGGCGTCGGCTCGACCCTGAAGTGGGACCCCGCCAAGTCGGCGAAGCTCTTCCAGGCCCTGCGCGACGACAAACCGCTCGCGGTGCACAAGCCGCGCAGCAACCCCTTGCGCGTCGACGTGGCCCCGCAGCAGATCCGTGTCCAGGTCGAGAACGGCACGGCCACGTCCGGACTCGGCAAGCGGGTCGACAGCGCGCTCGCGGCCACCGGATTCCGTACGACCCGGCAGCCCGTGAACGCGAAGGACCGCACTCTGAAGCGCACCGTCGTCTGGTACGACCCCCGCTGGGACCGCTCGGCGAAGTCCCTCGCGGCGGCTCTGCCGGGCAGCGAACTGCGCGCGGACAAGGGGCGGGGGCCACTGCTGAAGGTGACCGCGGGGGCGGACTTCAAGGAGGTCCGTAAGGTGCGGGCCGACGATCCGTACCAAGGGGAGTTCGGGGTGACCACGGGGGACCAGGTGATCTGCCCCTAGCGATGGGTGCCGCTACTCGTCGAGGCCCTCCGCCGCGCGCTTCTCGCGCAGCTCCATGATCGCGCGGCGCCGGGCCAGCCGGTGGGTGCGGCGGATCTGGGCCTCCTGACAGCGGCGTTCGTCACGCTCGGTCTCCGGGAGCACCGGCGGCACCCGGCGCGGCTTCCCGTCGGCGTCGACCGCGGCGAAGACCAGGTAGGCCGTGCCGACCTGCTGGGCCGGGGTGGACTCGTTCCAGCGCTCGGCCAGGACGCGGACGCCGACCTCCATGGACGTACGACCGGTCCAGTTCACCTGGGCCTTCACATGGACCAGGTCGCCCACCCGGACCGGTTCCAGGAAGGCCATCTCGTCCATGGAGGCGGTGACGGCGGGACCGCCGGAGTGCCGTCCGGCCACCGCGCCCGCCGCGTCGTCCACCAGTTTCATGATCACTCCACCGTGCACCGTGCCCAGAAGGTTGGTGTCGTTGTGGCCCATGATGTGGCTGAGGGTGGTTCGGGACGCGGAGGTCGGCTTGCCCGGAATATCGGATTCCGGTGTGGAGGCCTGGTCTGTCATGGCGTCCACCCTATGCGCGGAGCGCACAAAGTCCGCTTTGCATCAGATCTGCTACAGGCCTGGCATGAATCTGCTCACTCTCTTGTATGGCGTACAGCCTCGCACTGCACACTGGGCCGCATGAACGATTGGCCCGAGAACCGCAACGACCGTTACGGACGCGGCAGCGCCGGCTCGCAGCCCGAGAGCGCGCGCGTCATGCGGCAGGTCCGCCGTGGCCGGCCGGGCTCCGCCCCGTCCGCGCCCCCGTACGGCGGGGTGCCCCAGCAGCCGACGTACGTCGACGGGCAGGGGTACGGCGACCAGTACGACAACAGCGGCTACAACTCGGGCCACGTCTACGGGACGCCGAACGGCGGCGGCCCGCAGGGCCCTGGCGGGCCGGGCGGCGGGCAGGGTCCGCGGCGCGCGCCGAACTGGGGCCGCCGGATCAAGTTGACCGCCATCACGCTGGTCACCCTGCTCATCGTGGTCTCCGTCAGCACGTACTTCTGGGCCGACTCCAAGCTCAACCGTGACGTGGATCTCTCCAAGGTCATCGACCGCCCCGAGGCGGGCCAGGGCACGAACTACCTGATCGTCGGTTCCGACAGCCGCGCCGGCATGACCGAAGAGGAGAAGAAGGCGCTGCACACCGGCTCCGCCGACGGCAACCGCACGGACTCGATGATGATCCTGCACACCGGCGACAACGGCTCCACCCTGATTTCGCTGCCGCGTGACTCCAACGTGGAGATCCCGACCTTCGTGGGCTCCGAGTCGGGCAAGACGTACGAGGGCACGGGCCGCGAGGTGAAGCTCAACGCGGCCTACGCGGAGGACGGGCCCGAACTGCTGGTGCGCACCGTCGAGTTCAACACCGGTCTGCGCATCGACCACTACGTGGAGATCGGCTTCGAGGGCTTCGCGAACATCGTCGACTCGGTCGGCGGCGTGGAGATCGAGATCCCCAAGGGCGGCATGAAGGACACCAAGTCCGGCGCCGACTTCGATGCGGGACTGCAGACCCTGAACGGCGAGCAGGCCCTCGCGTTCGTCCGCACCCGCTACGCACTCGCGGGCAGCGACCTCGACCGTACGAAGAACCAGCAGAAGTTCCTGTCGGCCCTGGCCAACCAGGTCGCGACGCCGGGCACCGTCCTGAACCCCTTCAAGCTCTACCCCACCATGGGCGCGGGCCTCGACAGTCTCAGCGTCGACAAGGACATGAGCCTGTTCGACCTCGCCGACATGTTCTGGGCCATGAAGAGCGTCAGCGGCGGCGACGGCACATCCATGAACATGCCGATCTCCGGCTCCACCTCCGGCGGCAACCTCATCTGGGACGAGGCGAAGGTCAAGACCCTGGTGAACGAGCTGAAGAACGACGAGAAGGTGACGGTTACGGGCGACTGAGCCCGGACTGAGCGGCGAAGCAGGTGGAGGGCACCCAGTGTGGGTGCCCTCCACCTGCTTCGAGCGGCTGTCACATCGTGGCGACCGCCATCTCACGACACATCTGCGCGCAGCGGCGACAGGACTCGGCGCAGCGCATCATCTGGGGATCGTCCGGCATCGCCATACAGGCCTCGGCGCACATGTCGCAGGCCTTGGCGCACATGGCGCACATCTCGGCCGACATCGGCGAGCGGCGCATCATCATGTCGGCGCACATGCGGGTCATCTCGGAGCAGTCCATGAGCGCGCGCATGATCTGCATCTGGGCCTGGCCGCCCATCTGCATGCAGGAGCTCATCGTCTCCTCGCACACGCTGTGGCAGGACATGCAGGCCTCGACGCAGTCCTGCATCGCCTTGCTCATCGCGGTCATGTTTCCGGTCTGGGTCATGACTTCTCCCGGGGTCGGGACCCCTGAGCGGGGTCCGGTGCCCTTCCGTCGTACGCCGACCTGGCGATCCGCGCCATCGGGCGGACGTGATTATTCCGCCGCGAATCGACGCGGTGGATGTGGCGGGAATGCGCTGACCTGCGCATATCGTCAATGTGACATTGACCTGCCCGTGGACGCGCGTTCGCCCTCCGCCCGAGGGACAGGCGGAGGGCGAACGGGGCGTGCGCTACATCAGCGAACGGGGCGTGCGCTACGGCAGGTTGCGGGCCATCACGATCCGCTGGACCTGGTTGGTGCCTTCGTAGATCTGCGTGATCTTCGCGTCGCGCATCATGCGCTCGACCGGGTAGTCGCGCGTGTAGCCGTAGCCGCCCAGCAGTTGGACGGCGTCCGTGGTGACCTCCATGGCGACGTCCGAGGCGAAGCACTTGGCCGCCGCGCCCTGGAAGGTGAGGTCCTTGTCGCCGCGCTCCGACTTGGCCGCCGCCGCGTAGGTGAGCTGGCGGGCGGCCTCGATCTTCATGGCCATGTCGGCGAGCATGAACTGGATGCCCTGGAACTCGGCGATCGCCTTGCCGAACTGCTTGCGTTCCTGGACGTACCCCTTGGCGTAGTCCAGGGCGCCCTGGGCGATGCCGAGTGCCTGGGCGGCGATGGTGATGCGGGTGTGGTCCAGGGTCTTCATGGCGGTGGCGAAGCCGGTGCCCTCCTCGCCGATCATGCGGTCGGCGGGGATGCAGACGTTGTCGAGGTAGACCTCGCGGGTCGGGGAGCCCTTGATGCCGAGCTTCTTCTCCGGGGCGCCGAAGGAGACGCCCTCGTCCGACTTCTCGACCACGAAGGCGCTGATGCCCTTCGAGCGCTTCGTCGGGTCGGTCACCGCCATCACCGTGTAGTACTCGGACTCGCCGGCGTTGGTGATCCAGCGCTTCACGCCGTTGAGAACGTAGAAGTCGCCGTCGCGGACCGCCTTCGTCTTCATGCCGGCCGCGTCCGAGCCCGCGTCCGGCTCGGAGAGGGCGTACGAGAACATCGCGTCGCCCTTGGCGAGCGGGCCCAGGTACTTCTTCTTGAGGTCCTCGGAGCCGGAGAGGATCACGGGGAGCGAGCCCAGCTTGTTGACCGCGGGGATGAGAGAGGAGGACGCGCATACTCGCGCCACCTCCTCGATCACGATGACCGTGGCCAGTGCGTCCGCGCCCGCGCCGCCGTACGACTCGGGTACGTGCACCGCGTGCAGGTCGGAGGCGACCAGGGCGTCCAGCGCCTCCTGGGGGAAACGGGCTTCCTCGTCCACCGCGGCCGCGTACGGCGCGATCTTCGCCTCGGCCAGCGAACGGATCGCGTCACGGAGCATGTCGTGCTCCTCGGACGGGCGGTACAGGTCGAAATCAGCCGATCCGGCCAAGGTCTCTCACGCTCCAAGGATGCAAAACAAGGGTGCGGACAAGGATGCTGAATGCTGCGGCGGTGATGGCGCTGATGCTAACTACCGTTAAGTAACCCAAATTTTAGGGGCCCGCCCACGGCAGGGATACGTGAGCTTGGCGACAGAGGGAAAGTTGCCCGTTGAGAGGGCGCCACATGCCCCGGTTATGCTCGGGCCCGCATCCCACCCGGTTCACCCCAGGAGCACCCATGGCCCTCAAGATCACCGTGATCGGCACCGGCTATCTCGGCGCCACGCACGCCGCCGCCATGGCCGAGCTCGGCTTCGAGGTGCTCGGGCTGGATGTGGTCGAAGAGAAGATCGAGATGCTTCAGCGGGGCCAGGTCCCGATGTACGAGCCCGGACTCGAGGAGCTGCTGCGCAAGCATGTCGCCGGGATCGAGGGGTCCAGCGGACGGCTGCGTTTCACCATGGACTGGGCCGAGGTCGGGGAGTTCGGCGACGTCCACTTCGTCTGCGTGAACACGCCGCAGAAGCACGGCGAGTACGCGTGTGACATGTCGTACGTCGACGCCGCCTTCGAGTCACTCGCCCCGCATCTGCACGGCCCCGCCCTCGTCGTCGGCAAGTCCACCGTGCCCGTCGGCTCCGCGGCACGCCTGGCCGCCCGGCTCGCGGAACTCGCGCCCGCCGGCGAGGACGCCGAGCTCGCGTGGAACCCTGAGTTCCTGCGCGAGGGCTTCGCCGTGAACGACACGCTGCACCCCGACCGCATTGTGGTGGGCGTACGCAGTGAGCGCGCCGAGAAGCTGCTGCGCGAGGTGTACGCGACGCCGGTCACCGCGGGGTCGCCGTTCGTGGTGACCGACTTCCCGACCGCCGAGCTGGTGAAGACCTCCGCGAACTCCTTCCTCGCGACCAAGATCTCCTTCATCAACGCGATGGCCGAGGTGTGCGAGGCGGCCGACGGCGATGTCGCCAAGCTGGCCGAGGCCATCGGGTACGACGACCGGATCGGGCGGAAGTTCCTGCGGGCCGGGATCGGCTTCGGCGGCGGATGTCTGCCGAAGGACATCCGCGCTTTCATGGCGCGCGCCGGTGAACTGGGCGCCGACCAGGCGCTGACCTTCCTGCGCGAGATCGACTCCATCAACATGCGCCAGCGCGGGCAGATGGTGGAGCTGACGCGGCAGGCGCTCGGCGACGGCTCGTTCCTGGGCAAGCGGGTCGCCGTGCTCGGCGCCACCTTCAAGCCCGACTCGGACGACGTACGGGACTCGCCCGCGCTGAACGTCGCCGGGCAGATCCACCTCCAGGGCGGCCAGGTCACCGTCTACGACCCGAAGGGCATGGACAACGCGCGCCGGCTCTTCCCGACACTCGGTTACGCCGACTCCGCCATCGCGGCCGTACGCGGCGCGGACGTCGTACTGCACCTGACCGAGTGGCTGGAGTTCCGCGAGCTGGACCCGGCGGTGCTCGGCGAGGCCGTCAAGGCTCGGCTGGTCCTGGACGGGCGCAACGCCCTCGACCCGGAGGTGTGGCGGCGGGCCGGGTGGACCTACCGGGCGATGGGGCGGCCCACAGCCTGAAGCAGCGGGCGGCCCCGGCGCCTGCAGCTGGAATCCCGCGGTCCGGAGCTGAAAGGTGACGTCAATCCCGGCCGACGCTCAGTCGGCCGGAGCTGAAGGGTGACGCCGGTCCGGCCGAGGCTCAGTCGGCCGGATCGGCGTCGTCGCACATTCTCCACCGTCCCGCCGCCGGGTGTGGCCGGACGGGCTACTTCGCCCGGTACCGGCGCATTTTCGCGCGTGCCCCGCAGACCGACATCGAGCACCAGCGGCCGCGTCCCGCCGGGGAGCGGTCGTAGTAGGCCCAGTGACAGGTCGGGGCCTCGCAGGCCTTCAGACGCGGCCAGGTGCCCTCGACGAGTGCCTCCGCGATCGCGGAGGCGACGCGGGAGGCGAGCGAAGCCGGGTGGGCGGGGCTCAGGGCCGCGGAACCGTCTGCCGCGGAGACGGTGACGAGGAGCGGGGCCGCCGCGAGCAGCTCGTCGAGCGGTGTCACCGCGCGGTGCGGGGGGTGGCCCGCGTGGGCCAGACACACGGCGCGCAGCGACTCCCGCAGCTCTCGCGCCGCCGGCAGCTCTTCTTCCGCGATGCCGAAGCGGGCGCGCCCCTCGGCCGTGTCCAGCTTGTCGGTGCCCGACTCCAGGTCGACCGTGTTCACCAGGGCCTCCACCAGGGCCAGGCTCCCCGGTGCCGGCACTCTCTCACTCATGCTTGCGACGTTACCTCCAATGGGAGACCATGGAGTAACCGTTACTGGTTGACCGCATCTATAGGTAACCCCGGAGGAAGTCATGGCTCTCGCCGAACTCGGCGTCGTTGTCCTGGACTGTCCCGACCCCCGCGCCCTGGCCGGGTTCTACGCCGAGGTGCTCGGCGGCACGGTCCAGGCGCAGGAGGACTGGGTCGACCTGAAGCTGCCCGGCGGACAGTCGCTGGCATTCCAGGCCGCCCCCGGACACGTACCGCCGAACTGGCCCGCGGGCGACGACTCGCAGCAGTTCCACCTGGACCTGACCGTGAGCGACCTGGACGCGGCCGAGAAGGGCGTGCTGGCGCTCGGGGCGCGGGTACTCGACGCGGAGGACAGGTCGCGCGCGTGGCGTGTGTACGCCGATCCTGCGGGGCACCCGTTCTGCCTCTGCGCCTGCTGAGACCGAAGGAAAGTTCCGTGGAACCCAAGGAGGACGTTGTGGAACCTGTCGCACGGATGCGTTCGGTCGTACTCGACTGTCCAGACGCCCGCGCGCTCGCCGAGTTCTACGCGCGCGTGGTGGGCGGCACACCTCAGGGCGAGGACGACGACTGGGTTGTCCTGCAGGTCCCGGACGGGCCCCGGCTCGCCTTCCAGCGGGCCCCCGGGTTCGTCCCGCCCGAGTGGCCGCGGGCCGACCGCAACTCGCAGCAGTTCCATCTCGACCTCGACGCCGGGTCCACCTGGACGGAGGTCGAGGCCGCCGAGAAGAAGGTGCTCGCCCTCGGCGCCCGGCCGTTGCACCAGGAGGACAAGGAGGACTTCCGGGTGTACGCGGATCCGGCGGGGCATCCGTTCTGCCTCTGCCGGATCGAGCAGGCGTGACAGAGACCGAGCGTGCCGGCGTGACAGAGACCGATCGTGTCGGCGTGACAGAGACCGAGCGAGCCGCGTGATGAAGACCGTGGAGCTTATCCGTCCAGCTCTGCGATCTTCGCCGAGGAGGGCTCGCGGCGCTGCTGGGCGGCGCGGGCGGTGAAGTCCGCGCTGCGCAGGACGCGTTGGACGTTGCCCCAGGTGAGCAGGGCCAGGTCGGTCTCGGACCAGCCGCGGACGAGGAGTTCGGCGATCAGGTGCGGGTAGCAGGACGCGTCGGCGAGGTCCTGCGGGTGGGCGGCTCCGGAGTCGTACGTCCCCGAGAGGCCGACGCACTCCGCGCCCGCGAGCGCGCGGACGTGTTCGAGGTGGTCGGCGACGTCCCGTACGGAGGGGCCGGTCTGCTCGGCGGTGAGCGGGACGAGGCACAGGCCCTTGGCCATGCCCAGTTCGGTGAGGACGTCGTCGGGCAGGTTCGCCGGGTGGGGGCGCAGCGCGCGGGCCGCGGAGCGGGTGAACAGGACCGGGGCCTTCGAGGCGGCGAGGGCGCGGCTGATCGTGGCTTCCGAGGTGCCGGAGAGGTCGACGAGCACGCCGAGGCGGTTCATCTCGCGGAGCACCTCCTCGCCGAACCGGGTCAGGCCCGTCCCGCTCGCCCAGGTCGTGCCGGAGAGGGTGAGGACACGCAGGCCCAGCGCGTGCAGGTTGCGCAGGATGCCGAGCGAGTCGCCGAGCGCGCCCGCTCCGGCGGGCCCGAGTACGACGGCGACGCGGCCGCAGTGGTGGGCGTCGGTGATCTCCGCCGCCGTGTGGGCCAGGCGCAGGCCCTCGGGGTGGGCCTGGACCACCGTCTGCACCAGGTCGAGCTGTTCCAGGGTCGCGCCGACGGCCCGGTCCCCGGCGAGCCCCTCGGGCAGGTGCAGCGACCAGAACAGGGCGCCCACATGCCCTTCCCGCATCCGCGGCACATCCGTGGCCACCGCGCTCTCACCCAGCTCCAGGTCGAACCAGGGCAGGTGGCGCAGTGCCCAGGGCAGACCGCTGTAGCCGTCGGCGACGGGGTGGTCGGCGAGGAAGGCGTGCGCCCGCTCCAGCGGGTCGGCGCCGCCGTCCAGGACGGAACCGGCCTCCGGAAGAATCTCCGTGGTGTCCAGTGGCAGCGGCCCGGACTCCGGCCAGACAGCCGGCCGGTCCAGCTCGCCCACCTCAGCGGTCGTGTGCAGTTCGTCCTGCAGGTCTGCCATGACGGGGCTCCGTTGGGTGGACGGTGATCGCAGTACCGTCACCGTTGCACGGAGGCCGGGGGGCTTCCTGGTGGACGGGGCGTTCGGGGTACGCCTACGCCCCCGGTACATCCCGTCCACCAGGCGTGTTCCTGCGGCGGTCAGCCGTCCAGCTGCTCCAGTGTCGCGTTCGAGGGCGCCCGCCGCGCCTGCAGGTCACGGGCCACGTCCTCGGCCGCGCCCAGCACCCGTACCGCGTTCTGCCAGGTCAGCTTGGCCAGGTCGGCGCGGGACCAGCCGCGGACGTACAGCTCGGCGATGAGGTTCGGATAGCCGGACACGTCGTTCAGACCGTCCGGGGTGAACGCCGTGCCGTCGTAGTCGCCGCCGATGCCGAGGTGGTCGATGCCGGCGATCTCGCGCATGTGGTCCAGGTGGTCCGCCACCGTCGACACCGTGGCGATCGGGCGGGGGTTGGACTCCTCGAAGGCGCGGTGGACCTTCATGCCCTCGGGGGTGGTGTCGAGGTGGTGGAAGCCGTTGGCGCGCAGGTTCTCGTCGGCCGCGGCCGTCCAGTCGACCGCCGCCTGGAGGACGAACTTCGGTACGAACGTCACCATCGCCACTCCCCCGTTGGCGGGCAGCCGCTCCAGGACGTCGTCCGGGATGTTGCGCGGGTGGTCGCACACCGCGCGGGCGGAGGAGTGCGAGAAGATCACCGGCGCGGCGGTCGTGTCGAGCGCGTCGCGCATGGTCGTCGCGGCCACATGGGAGAGGTCCACGAGCATGCCCTCGCGGTTCATCTCCCGTACGACCTCACGGCCGAAGGCGGACAGGCCGCCGACGGCGGGGTGGTCGGTCGCCGAGTCCGCCCAGGCGATGTTGTCGTTGTGGGTGAGGGTCATGTAGCGCACGCCGAGTGCGTACAACCCCCGCAGCGTGCCGAGGGAGTTGTCGATCGAGTGGCCGCCCTCGGCGCCCATCAACGACGCGATACGTCCCTCGCTCCGCGCCGCCTCCATGTCGGCGGCGGTCAACGCGCCGCGCAGGGTGGTGGGGTGACGGTTGATCAGCTGCCGTACGCAGTCGATCTGTTCGAGCGTCGCGGTGACCGCTCCCGGCAGGTCCGAGCGGACGTACACCGACCAGAACTGCGCGCCGACCCCGCCCGCGCGCAGCCGCGCCAGATCCGTGTGCAGGTGTGCGCTCTGGTCGGTGGCGATGTCGCGGGCGTCGAGGTCGTAGCGGACCTGTTCGCGCAGCGCCCAGGGGAGGTCGTTGTGGCCGTCCACCACGGGGAACTCGGCGAGGAGTTCGAGGGCTTCGTCGAGCGAGGGGGAGGTCATCGCGGTCACTTCCCGAAGCCGAAGCCGCTGCCCGCGCCCTCGACCTTGGTGCGCAGCCGCTTGCCCTTCTCGGTGGCCTGGTCGTTCAGCTCCTGCTGGAACTCCCGCATCCGGGCGAGGAGTTCCTCGTCGTGCGCGGCGAGGATCCGGACGGCCAGCAGGCCCGCGTTGCGCGCGCCGGCCACGGAGACGGTGGCGACCGGCACCCCGGCCGGCATCTGCACGATCGAGAGCAGGCTGTCCATCCCGTCGAGGTACTTCAGCGGGACCGGGACGCCGATCACCGGCAGGGGCGACACGGAGGCCAGCATGCCGGGCAGGTGGGCGGCGCCGCCGGCGCCCGCGATGATCACCTTGAGGCCGCGGCCGTCGGCCTGCTCGCCGTACGCGATCATCTCGCGGGGCATGCGGTGCGCGGAGACGACGTCGACCTCGTACTCGATCTCGAACTCGTCCAGGGCCTGCGCGGCGGCCTCCATGACGGACCAGTCGGAGTCCGACCCCATGACGATTCCAACGACAGGGCTCATTCGGTGATCGTGCCTCTCAGATATCCGGCTGCGTGCCGGGCGCGCTCCAGTACGTCGTCCAGGTCGTCGCCGTAGGTGTTGACGTGGCCGACCTTGCGGCCGGGCTTCACGTCCTTGCCGTACATGTGGATCTTCAGCTGGGGGTCGCGGGCCATGCAGTGCAGGTACGCGGAGTACATGTCGGGGTAGTCGCCGCCGAGGACGTTCGCCATGACCGTCCACTTGGCGCGCGGGCGCGGGTCACCCAGCGGGAGGTCCAGGACCGCGCGTACGTGGTTGGCGAACTGCGAGGTGATCGCGCCGTCCTGGGTCCAGTGGCCCGAGTTGTGCGGGCGCATGGCCAGTTCGTTGACGAGGATGCGTCCGTCGGGCGTCTCGAAGAGCTCCACGGCGAGGTGGCCGACGACGCCGAGTTCCTTGGCGATACGCAGGGCCAGCTCACCGGCCTGCAGGGCGAGCTCCTCCGCGATGCCGGGGGCCGGGGCGATCACCGTGTCGCAGACTCCGTCGACCTGCCGGGACTCGACGACGGGGTAGGCGACCGCCTGGCCGTGCGGCGAGCGGACGACGTTCGCCGCGAGCTCGCGTACGAAGTCGACCTTCTCCTCGGCGAGGACGGGGACTCCGGCGCGGAAGGGGTCTGCGGCCTCTTCCGCGGAGCGCACGAACCACACCCCCTTGCCGTCGTAGCCGCCGCGGACCGTCTTGAGGATGACCGGGAAACCGTCGCCCTCGGCCGCGAAGGCGGCGACGTCCTCGACGTCGCGCACGATCCGGTGCCGCGGGCAGGGCACACCGAGTTCGTCGAGCTTGGCGCGCATCACACCCTTGTCCTGGGCGTGCACGAGCGCGTCGGGCCCGGGGCGGACGGGGATGCCGTCCGCCTCCAGGGCACGCAGGTGCTCGGTGGGTACGTGTTCGTGATCGAAGGTGATCACGTCGCAGCCCCGCGCGAACTCACGCAGCGTGTCGAGGTCGCGGTAGTCGCCGATGACGACATCGCTGACCACCTGCGCCGCGGAATCCTGGGGGGAGTCACTGAGGAGCTTGAACTTGATGCCGAGCGGGATGCCCGCCTCGTGTGTCATACGAGCGAGCTGCCCCCCGCCGACCATGCCGACTACCGGGAACGTCACGCTCCAAGAGTATCGGCCACGCCACGGCGGCCGGTTTCCGCTCCTGTGAGGCGGTGTTTCCGCGGAGTGGGCTGCCCGGGTTACGACCACTTTTCTTACCTGTGAGTTCTTACACAGGCGATGGCGGGGGCCGCTGGTTAGCATGGCTGTGTTGATATATCCGACTGACGGCGACCGACGGGGGCTGGCGACACCATGGGCAGTGGTTCTTCGGGGCCCCATACCAAGCAGCCTCGCAGCGCGGTGCGGCGCCGTTTCGACCGGCTCTGGCGGGAGGTCGTCAAGTTCGGCGCGGTCGGCGGCGTGGGGCTGCTCGTCAACCTGCTCACGTTCAACCTGGTGCGCCATGGGACCGGCCTGCAGGTCGTCCGGGCCAGTGTGATCGCCACCGTGGTGGCCATCATCTTCAACTACATCGGGTTCCGCTACTTCACCTACCGCGACCGCGACAAGGGCGGCCGCACCAGGGAACTGTCGCTCTTCCTGCTGTTCAGCGCGGTGGGGCTGGTGATCGAGAACGGCGTGCTGTACGCGGCGACGTACGGCTTCGGCTGGGACAGCCCGCTGCAGAGCAACGTGTTCAAGTTCCTCGGCATCGGTGTGGCGACCCTGTTCCGCTTCTGGTCGTACCGCACCTGGGTGTTCCGCACGCTGCCCGCGCGCGAGGCGGTGGCCAGTGCGGAATCGTTCCTCGAAGCCGAGCCCGGGCAGCGGCCCGCGCCGGCGCGCAGCACATGAGCCGCGCCGCTGTCCGACCGTGCGCCGCTACCTGACCGTGGGCTCCGACTCCTCGCCCGCCAGGGCCTTCTTCAGGGGCGTACGGGACAGGAACAGCCCGAACACCGGCGGCTGCGCCTGGAGCAGCTCCAGACGGCCCCCGTCGGCCTCCGCGAGGTCGCGGGCGACGGCGAGGCCGATGCCCGTGGAGTTGCGGCCGCTGATCGCGCGCTCGAAGATGCGGGCGCCGAGGTCGGCGGGGACGCCGGGGCCCTCGTCGGTGACCTCGACGACGGACTGGTTGCCGGTGACACGGGTGCGCAGGGCGACGGTGCCGCCGCCGTGCATGAGGGAGTTCTCGATGAGCGCGGCCAGCACCTGGGCGACCGCGCCCGGGGTTCCCACGGCCCGCAGATGGCGTTTGCCCGAGCTGACGATGGCGCGGCCCGCGCTGCGGTAGGCCGGGCGCCACTCCTCCAGCTGCTGCTTGATGACCTCGTCCAGGTCGAAGGAGACGGCGGAGCCGGTGCGTGGGTCGCGGGCGTTGGTGAGCAGCCGCTCCACGACGTCCGTGAGCCGCTCGACCTGCGTCAGCGCGATCGTCGCCTCCTCCTTCACCGTGTTCGGGTCGTCGGTGAGGGTGATCTCCTCCAGGCGCATGGAGAGGGCGGTGAGGGGCGTACGGAGCTGGTGGGAGGCGTCCGCGGCCAGTCGGCGCTCCGCCGTGAGCATCCGTGCGATGCGTTCCGCACTGCTGTCCAGGACGTCCGCGACACGGTCCAGCTCCGGGACGCCGTAGCGCTTGTGGCGGGGGCGGGGGTCGCCGGAGCCGAGCCGTTCCGCGGTCTCCGCGAGGTCGGTGAGGGGGGAGGCGAGGCGGTTGGCCTGGCGTACGGCGAGGAGGACGGCGGCGATGATGGCGAGCAGGGCGACCGCCGCGATGATCAGCAGCGTACGGCCGATCTCCTTCGTCACGGACGAACGCGGCTCCTGGACGGTGACCGTCTCGCCCTGCTCGCCGGGGGCCGTGTGCTCGGTGACCTCACCGGTGGGCTTGGTCCCGATCTCGATCGGCGCCTTGCCGGGGATCTCGATCACGGCGTACCGCTCGTCCGTGACCTGGTTCCTCAGGATCTCCGCGGTGATGTCCTCGTGCCCGATGATCCGGCTGTCCACGATGCTCGCCAGTTTCAGCGCCTCGGAGTCCACCCTCTCCTGGGCGCTGCTGCTGATCGTCCGCGTCTCGACGATCACGAGGGACAGGCCGAACACGGCGATGACGACGAGCACGACGGCGAGGGTGGACTGGATGAGACGGCGACGCACGGGGCCCTCCGGGCAGGTTGCTGAGAGCCTGTGCCGATCCGGCTGAGGATCAGGCACAGGCTCCTACGGTGACCAGTGTGGCCGAAAGGTCTCCAGCGCCGCCCGCTGGTAGGGCCCGTCAGCTCTTCTCGAAGCGGAACCCGACGCCGCGGACCGTCGCGATGTAGCGAGGGTTCGCCGCGTCGTCGCCGAGCTTCTTGCGGAGCCAGGAGATGTGCATGTCGAGGGTCTTGGTGGAGGACCACCAGGTGGTGTCCCAGACCTCGCGCATGAGCTGGTCGCGGGTGACGACACGGCCGGCGTCCCGGACCAGGACCCGCAGGAGGTCGAACTCCTTGGCGGTGAGCTGGAGTTCCTCGTCACCCATCCAGGCACGGTGCGACTCGACGTCGATGCGCACCCCGTGCGTGGCGGGCGGCTGCTGCGGCTCGGCGGCACCGCGCCGCAGCAGGGCCCGGACGCGGGCGAGCAGTTCGGCGAGCCGGAACGGCTTGGTCACGTAGTCGTCGGCGCCCGCGTCGAGGCCGACGACGGTGTCCACCTCGTCGGCGCGTGCGGTCAGGATGAGGATCGGGACGGTGTGGCCCTCGGCGCGGAGTCGGCGGGCCACTTCAAGGCCGTCCATACCGGGCAGGCCCAGATCCAGGACGCACAGGTCGATGCCGCCCTGGATGCCGGCGTCGAGCGCGGTGGGTCCGTCCTCGCGCACCTCGACCTCGTAGCCCTCCCGGCGCAGGGCACGGGCCAGGGGCTCCGAGATGGACGCGTCGTCCTCGGCGAGCAGTACACGGGTCATGGGGTGATGGTAGTCCGCCGCGGACGACACTCGCGGGGTGATCGGCCTCCGTGATTCTTACCCGTGCCTGTGGACAGGCTGGCCTACGCCTGTGGGGGCGATCTTGTCGGCAACCTTCGAATGGGTGCCTGTGGTTCCATTGTCACCTGTGATCCATCTCTCAAGTCCTTCCATATGCCACATTGGCATGTCGTATGGTGACCAGACGCCTGTAGCACCATGAGGACCTTTGGCCAGCATTTGACGCTGAAGGTCTCTTTTGTGTGCGGGCTGGTATTCGCCAGCCTTGAAAGGAATGACCTGTGGCCGGGCCCGAGCGCACCGAAGCGTGAAGGGCGTGGATCCCGGAGGTCGGCCTCCATCGCTTCGCAATCCGGAGCGGACTCCCCGTGGGCGTGGGGACGGACGGCCGGAACCCGCCGGTGCCGGCCGCCCCCACCGGGCGCGCGACCCCACTTCCGCGCGTCCCGACCAGCAAGGAACGACCATGGCGTCCAGCCTGACGAAGGGCTCGACAGACCCGGGCACCCCCGGATTCGAGCGCACCTTCTTCGGCCACCCCCGCGGACTGGCCACTCTCTTCATGACCGAGATGTGGGAGCGTTTCTCCTACTACGGCATGAGGGCTCTGCTCCCGCTGTACCTGGTCGCACCGGGTGGCCTGCACCTGAGCGCGGCCACCGCGACCGCGATCTACTCCGTCTACGTGTCGATGGTGTACCTGCTCGCCCTGCCCGGCGGCTGGTTCGGCGACCGGGTCTGGGGTCCCCGCAAGACCGTCGCCGTCGCCGGCGGAGTCATCATGCTCGGCCACCTGACGCTGGCGCTGCCGTCGTCGGGCACCTTCTACGCCGGCCTCGGCCTGGTGGCGATCGGCTCGGGGCTGCTGAAGGCCAACATCTCGACGATGGTCGGCCACCTCTACGACGGCCCGGACGACCCGCGCCGCGACGGTGGCTTCACGGTCTTCTACATGGGCATCAACCTCGGCGCGTTCGCCGCGCCGCTGGTCATCGGCACCATCGGTGAGAACGTCAACTGGCACCTGGGCTTCGCGCTCGCCGCGCTCGGCATGGCGATCGGCCTCGGCCAGTTCGTGATCGGCAGCCGCAACCTCGCCGAGCGCTCCACCGTGGTCCCGACACCGCTGTCCGCCGCGGAGAAGTCCGCGACGCTGCGCAAGGCCGCGATCTGGGCCGGCATCGCCGTCGTCTTCTACGCCGTCGTCGGCACCACCGGCCACTACACGCTGAACTGGATCCTGGTTCCGCTGACCCTCCTCGGCGTGATCATCCCGATCATGGTGCTGGTGCGGATCAAGCGCGACAAGGACCTGGACCGCGCCGAGCAGTCGAAGATGTCCGGCTACATCTGGTTCTTCGTCGCCGCGGCCGTGTTCTGGATGATCTACGACCAGGGCGGCTCGACCCTGTCGATCTTCGCCGACGGCTCGGCCGAGAACACCGTCTTCGGCTGGGAGTTCCCGGTCTCCTGGTACCAGTCCGTGAACCCGGTGCTGATCATGGCGCTGGCCCCGGTCTTCGCCTGGTTCTGGCTGGCGCTGAACAAGCGCGGCAAGGAACCGAGCACCATCGTGAAGTTCGCGTCCGGTCTCGTACTGGTCGGCGCGTCGTTCTTCCTCTTCCTCGCCCCGCTGTCCATCGCCGACGGCGGAGCCAAGGCCGCCGCGATGTGGCTGGTCGCGATCTACTTCGTGCAGACCGTCGGTGAGCTGCTGCTCTCCCCGGTCGGCCTCTCCGTCACCACGAAGATGGCGCCCGCGAAGTACGCCTCCCAGATGATGGGCGTCTGGTTCCTGGCCGTCACCGCCGGTGACGCCACGACCGGTCTGCTCTCCATCGCCGGGGTCGACCTGAACAAGATGGGCATCGTCGCCCTGGAGGCCACGCTCGCCGTGATCGCCGGTGTCGCGGTGTGGATGTACCGCAACAAGGTCAAGGAGCTCATGGGCGACGTCCGCTGACGTTACGCCGACTGAGGTCGTCGTACCTAGGGCCGCTGTACGAAGGGCCGCTGCACGAAGGGCCACCGCATCACTGGACTGGATGCGGTGGCCCTTCGGCGTTCCCCTTCAACTTGCCCTTCCCGTGGGGTCGTCGGACCGTTCTCGTGGGGTGCGGAGAGCTGATCGGCCCGACGGGATCCCCGGTTCACTGTCCGGCGTGAACCACGGAAGGGGCCGCGTCGAAGTCGGGGGCGCGGTCGGGGGTGTGGTCGTGGTCGGGGTCGGGGGTGTGAGCGGGGTCTTGGTCTTGGTCGTACGGGATTCCGGCGCCGGGGGCACGCTCAACCTCGGCATGCGGAGGGCGAGTCCGGGAAGGCGCAGGCTCCTGCGACGGGCACCGCGCCCGGCGGACCCGCGCGGCCGCAGCCGGTCCACCGCGGCCATCCCGACGCGGAACACCGCGACCGGTACGACCACACCGAGCAGGATCCAGAACAGCGTCACGCCCCAGGGGGGGCCCACGCCCCACGGCTGCTCGGCGAGCATCTTCCCGCCGTACTTCAGCGAGACCGTGTAGTCGCCGTGTGCCCCGGCCGCGAGTTCGACGGGGAGTTTGATCTGCGCTCGCTTGCCGGGCGCGATGGTGCCCTGCCACTGCTGTTCCTCCCACTGCGGAGCGAACACGCCGTGGGAGGTGCCGACTTGGAAGACGGGGTCCTTGACGGCTGCGGTACCGACGTTGCCGACCGTGAAGACCAGCGTGCGGGAGGGCGGTGCGCCGAACGAGGTGAGCAGCCCGCTCGATCCGTCGAGCCGAATGTCCGTGAGCACCGAGAGCCGTGCACCGCTCTCCTCCTCGGGCAGCGGTTCGACCGAGTGCCCCGCGACCATGAAGACGGCGTCCGCCGCCGCCTTCTCCCCCGTGACCGTGGCGACATGCACCACGCAGGGGCACGGCTCGGGCGGCTCGGCGACCGGCAACTCCTTGCTGAAGTCGCCCTTCGTGTCGGTGGTGACGGCCCGGCCGTCCGCGTTGGCACAGGAGTCGGTGCCGCCGATCACGCCGCGGGACGGCACCGACCGGCCGCAGATCAGCATCATCAGCAGCGTCTTGGGCCGCCATCCGGTGCCGGTGACCGTGACCGAACCGCCCGTCCCCGCCTGAGACTTGGACAGCTTGACGGAGGGTGTCTCCGCACCGGCCGCGGGCACCCCCGCGAGGGGCAGCACGAGGAGCGCGAGCACCGCCGCCAGCACCGTCATCCGCACCTTGCCGCCCACGACTCCGCTCACGACACCGCTCACGACACCGCTCCCGTCAACTCGGCTTCCGCAGGTGAGTGTTCACACGCCTCACCACCGGGCGTATGACGCCCAAAACGCCGTACACCATCAGGCACACGACGGCCGGGACCCCGTACACGATCAGGCACACGACGGCCGGGACCCCGTACAGCACCGGGCATACGGCGCCCGGGACCCCGTACCCCACCCGTCGGGCGACGGGGGCGTACGAGGCTCGGTGGCCTCAGCGCCGTACCGTCTGATGCCTGCGCGTCAGCCAGAGCACACCCGCCGCGCCCGCGAGCAGCACCGTGCCGCCGAGCGTGCCGAGGGCGATCGCGGAGTCCTCGGGGCCGGTCTGCGGGAGTTCGCCGCCGGAGTCCGTGCCGCTCTGGGGCTCACCCGAGGTCGAACCGCCGCTGTTTCCGCTCGCGGCCGTGACGTCGAGGGTGAGCGAGGGCTCGGGGTCGTTCGAAGGGGTGCAGGTGGTCGTCGTGCCGAGCGCCTCGATGGTCAGCACGCCCGCGGTGAAGGTGACTTCGCCGCTCTCCTTCGGCGTGTACGTGCCGCTCAAGTCACTGATCTTGATGGGGGTGTTGGCGGGTATCGCGGCCGCGTTGGCCGGGCCGCTCACGGCCACCGTGCCGCTGTCCGCGCCGGCCACACTGATCACGGCGCTCGGGCTCATCGCCCCCTTGCCCAGCTCGACCGGGCTGGAGGAGACGCCCTCTTGCCAGGACATGGTGAGCTTGTAGTCGCTGCCGCTCTTGACGCTCTTGATGTCGATGGGCGAGACGGCGCTCTTGTCGCCGATCGGCGTCTTGCACTGGTAGTTGACGTCCACCACTTCGGCGTGGGCGGCGGGGGCGGCCATCAGCACCGCGGAGCCGGCCAGGGCCGCGGCGAACGCGAGCGCGGCGGTTCGTTTCTGGTACGTCCGGTACGTCACCTCGGGGCCTCATTCCTGACAGGACATCTGACGGAACATCAGATCGGCCGTCAAGGTACGCCCGGCGACTTGCGGAGGGAAGACAAAGCGCGCGCCGGATGTGAGGAGATCCGGCACGCGGGCGGTGACGTACGAGGCAGTGCGCGAAGGTGGGTTCGAACCGTCGGTAACCCAAGGTCGGAGTTACCAGGTGGTCTGCAGCGCCAGGACAGGTCCTAGGCGGGCGCCCCGAGTTCGGCCCAGACGGTCTTGCCCGCGACCCCCGGGGTCCGTACGACTCCCCAGTCGAGGCACAGTCGCTGCACGATGAACATCCCGTGGCCGCCCGGCCGCCCGGCGCGGTGCGGGGTACGCGGGGCAGGCTGGCCGGCGCCACGGTCGGAGACCTCGATGCGGAGCACCTTCTTGTCGCACGCGATCCGGAGCTCTTGCGGGCCCTCTGCGTGCAGACAGGCGTTGGTGACGAGTTCGGAGACGACCAGGAGGACGTCCTCGGCAGCGGCGCGGCGGTCGGCGCTCTCGGCGGGCAGCCAGCCCCACGCGGACAGCGCCTGGCGGGCGAAGTCGCGGGCGAGCGGCACGACGCCGCTCCGGTCCTCGAAGCTCAGCCTGCGGGCCTGGCGGCCCGGACCGATCCCGGTACCGGTGCCGCTGTTGACATTGGTGCCTGCGGAGGAGGCGGGAGCGTCGCCTGGGGACGCGCCCGTGCCGGACACCGCGGAAGCGCCGCCGTCGCCCGACTCCGGGCCGCGGTCTCCCGGCGGGTAAGGCCGGGTGGTGCTCATCAGCGCTTCACCTCACCGATTCACCAGTTCACAAATCAAGACTCAGCACTCAGTACGTTCGTCGAGGGCCTATCCGCCACCGACCGGTTTCCCTGACCGGTCCGTGACGTGGCCGCCACTGTGACGGCCGACATATCCAGGATGTCTCCTGCCCGGCCGAACCGTCCGAACACCCAATTATTCGACCCGAAACCTGTGACGCGCGTAACCCTATGGTCACACGGGGACATCCGGGGCATCACTTTGAGACGCTCCACCCGCCCTGCCCTAGTCGGCCAAGGCCGCGGCGAGGGTGTCGTGGACCGTGAAAACGGCCTCCGCCCCAGTGATCTCGAATACCCGGGCCACCACCGGCAGCATCGCGGCGAGATGGATTCCGCCACCCGCTTCCTCGGCCTTCAGCCGTGCGCTGAGCAGCACGTTCAGCCCGGTGGAATCGCAGAACTCAAGACGTGAGCAGTCGACGACCAGTCGCGCATACCCCTTTTCGAGGCAGTCATCGAGTGGCTCACGCAACAAATCGGCCGTGTGGTGATCGAGCTCACCCGCGGGAGTCACGACGGCACTGAGGCCCTCTTCCCGCACTTCGACAAGAAGTCGGCCCGACTGGGCGCTGCCGACTGTCCCGCGGTCCATGCCGTCTCTCTCCTGAGGGTCGTAACTGCTGATGTAGGCACTCGAACACTACGCCTTCTCTACACACCCCGACACCCGAACAACCGCCACGAATTGGACATTTCACCGCCAAGCACACTTGCGACAACCGCGTGGGAGCGGGTAGGGCTAGTAGCGACACCTATTCGACCCGACCGGCTTCGGAGGCGCCGCACACCGCAGTGCACGCATTGGCATCGGCGGCCATATGCCGAGAACGATGGAGGACACCATGTCACCCCGGCTCGACGAATCGCATACCCAGAAGGCGACGTCGGCATCCCTTCCGGAACGCTCTCGCTCCCTCGCGGGGCTTGAGGGACTTCCGGAGATCCCCCCCTTCGACCAGGTGGGGCCGGTGGACGCACGGGCCCTGTCCAAGGCTCTCTTCGAGCGGCTGGAGTCCCTTGAAGAGGGCACCTACGAATACTCGTACGTTCGCAACACGCTGGTCGAACTCAACCTCGCGCTGGTCAAGTTCGCCGCCACTCGGTTCCGCTCCCGCAGCGAGCCGATGGAGGACATCATCCAGGTCGGCACCATCGGCCTGATCAAGGCCATCGACCGCTTCGAGATGAGCCGCGGCGTCGAGTTCCCCACCTTCGCGATGCCGACCATCATCGGCGAGATCAAGCGCTTCTTCCGTGACACGTCGTGGTCGGTGCGCGTACCGCGCAGACTGCAGGAACTCCGCCTCGACCTGGCCAAGGCGGGCGACGAACTCGCCCAGGAATTCGATCGCGCCCCGACAGTGGGAGAGCTGGCGGAGCGCTTGGGCCTCTCCAACGAAGAGGTCGTCGAAGGCATGGCCGCCTCGAACGCCTACACGGCGAGTTCGCTGGACGCCCAGCCCGAGGAGGACGACTCCGAGGGCGCGCTCGCGGACCGCATCGGCTACGAGGACCACGGGCTCGAAGGCATCGAGTACGTGGAGTCCCTGAGGCCGCTGATCGCCGAACTCCCGCCCCGCGACCGTCAGATCCTCTCGCTCCGCTTCGTCGCCAACATGACGCAGTCCGAGATCGGCGACGAACTCGGCATCTCCCAGATGCATGTCTCCCGGCTGCTCTCGCGGACGCTGGTGCGGCTGCGCAAGGGACTGACCGTCGAGGAGTGACGGTGCCACGGCCGTAATGGCGTCCGGTAGCTGTGACTACGGCCCGCGCCCCCCACCACCGGGGGCGCGGGCCGTAGTCACAGCTTGGCAGTGGGTCATGGTTACCCGGGGAAACCTCTTTCCCCACCGGTTGCCTTCCACCACTATGAGCATCCTCATACCGCCGGTATGCCACATCGCCGACGGGCCCGAGCGCGGGGCGCGAGTGCGAGGAGGCACGGGGATGGCTGGGGCCGGCCGGACCGACGGAGACGGTGCGTACGTCGGATCCGACGGGCCTAATGCCGGGAGTGGTGGCATGTACTCCGGGGCCTCCGACGCTCGGCTCACCGAACTGCTGCGCGCCGACACCCCGACCGCGTACCCGGCACTGCGCGAACTGCGCCTGCGCCACCGGCCCGCGGTCCTCTCGTACGCCCGTCTGTGCACCGTCGGCGAGACCGCCGCACGGCAGTTGACGGCTCAGGCGTTCGCGCTCGCCGCCCGCGAGACGGCGCTCGGCCTCGACCCCCGAGGGCCCTGGCGCCACCGACTGCTGCTCCTGACCGGCCGGGTGGCCGCCTCCTGGGCCGCTCCCCTGGACCATCGCGCGAGCCGCCTCGATCCGGGGCTGCTCGCCGGGCTCCGCGAGTCGGGCTGCCCCGAGGGACCCGTTCCGCCGATGCTCGACGCCTTCCAGCCGCTCCCGACCCGCGTCCAGGGCCTCATCTGGTACGGCATCGTGGACGAGGAGCCGGACGCCAGGACCGCGGCTCTCATCGGAGCCGTGCCGCAGGACGTGACCTACGGCAAGCAGCCCGCTTTCCAGGCCCTGCGCCAGGCCTGCCTGAAGACCCGCCTCGCCCGCTCCGGCAACCCCCGCTGCCAGGACTTCCGGCGGCTGATCGAGGAAGCGGCGCACCCTGAGAACCCGCGCCACAGCCCGGACTTGAACGCCCACATGGCGCACTGCGGGCACTGCGCCGCCGCGTACGAGGAGTTGGGCGCCCTGCGCGACACCCCGCGCACCGCACTGGCCGAGGGACTGCTGCCGTGGGGCGGCGCCGCGTACGTCCTGGGGGCGGCGGGTGGCCGGGCCCCGGCCGCCCGCGGCGCGGCTTCCCCGTCCTGGCCGCCCTCCCGGCGCTTCGTCCTCGCCTCGGCCGCGCTCGGCGTCGCGCTGGCGCCGCTGCTGCTGTATCTGCTGACGTCGGGCGGATCGGACACAGAGCAGTCGGTGAGTGCGGTGAGCACGCCGGCGGCGCCACCCCCGGTGACGGTGACCGCGACGGTCTCGGTGACTCCGTCGCCGTCCCCCACCTCCAGGACCAAATCCCCGTCCCCGACGCCCACTTCGACGCCCTCGAAGACAGCCACGCCCTCCAAGAAGCCGACGCCGTCACCCACCCCACACCCCCCGAACGGCACCTACGCCCAGGTCGTGAACGTCGGCTCCGGGCTCTGCATGGATGTCCGCGACGGCTCCATGAGCCTGGGCACGGACGTCGTCACGGCCGGCTGTACCTCGTCCCGCACGCAGTTGTGGCGTGTCGTCGCCGGGCGCGGCGTCCTCCAGTCGTACGCCGACAGCCGCTTCTGCCTGGACAGCCGCGGTGGCACGGACAAGGGCGTCGGCATCTGGGAGTGCACGGCCGCCGACGACTACGAGCCCAACGGCAAGAACCTGCACTTCACGGTGGACTCCCGCGGCAGGATCAGCGCGGACATCTTCCCGGGCTTTGCGGTCACGCCGTTCGGCGACCGGCTCATGCTGATCAGGGACGTGGACGGGGACGTGGACGGGGACGTGGACGTGGACACCGACGAACAGCGGTGGCAGGCCGGCGCCACCGCCGGGTGACTGACTCACCGCCGAGTGGCTGACTCCACCGCCGGGTGGCCGACTCCGCCCCCGAGTGGCTGACTCCATCGCTCAGGTGACCGGAACCCCGCGCCGCCAGACCTCCGACACCAGGGGCACGCCCGGCCGGTAGGCGAGGTGGACATGGCTCGGGGCGTCGAGGAACGCGAGGTCGGCGCGGGCGCCAGGGGTCAGCGCGCCGATGTCCGTGCGCCGCAGGGCCCGGGCTCCGCCCGCCGTTGCCGACCAGAGGGCCTCGTCGGGGGTCATCCCCATGTCCCGTACCGCCAGCGCGATACAGAACGGAACGGAGGAGGTGTAGGACGAACCCGGGTTGCAGTCGGTGGAGAGGGCCACGGTGACGCCCGCGTCGAGCAGGCGGCGGGCGTTCGGCCACTGGGCGCGGGTGGAGAACTCGGCGCCGGGGAGAAGGGTCGCGACGGTGTTCCCGCCGGCCAGGGCGTCCACGTCGGCGTCCGTGAGGTGCGTGCAGTGGTCCGCGCTCGCCGCGTCCAGTTCGACCGCGAGCTGGACTCCGGGGCCGTAGGAGAGCTGGTTGGCGTGGATGCGCGGGTGCAGGCCCTTCGCCCTGCCCGCCATGAGGATCGCACGGGCCTGGTCGCCGTCGAAGGCACCCTTCTCGCAGAAGACGTCGATCCAACGGGCGTACGGGGCACAGGCGTCGAGCATCTCGCCGGTCACCAGGGCCACATACGCGGCCGGGTCGTCGGCGTAGTCGGGCGGGACGATGTGCGCGCCGAGGTAGGTGACCTCGTCGGTGTGCGCCGCCGCGATGCGCAGCGCCCGTACCTCGTCCGCGACGGTGAGGCCGTAGCCCGACTTCGTCTCGAAGGTGGTGGTGCCCTGGCGCAGGGCCTCACGGAGGTGGCGCGTGAGGTTGCGTTCCAGGTCCTCGTCGGAGGCGGCGCGGGTGGCGGCGACGGTGGTGCGGATGCCGCCGGCCGTGTAGCTGCGGCCCGACATACGCGCGTTGAACTCCTGCGTGCGGTCGCCCGCGAAGACGAGGTGCGAGTGGGAGTCCACGAAGCCCGGGATCACCGCCCGGCCCCCGGCGTCGACCCGGTTGTCAGTGGCGGGTGCTTTTCTTGAATCACCGGTCCACGCGATGCGGTCGCCGTCGATGACGAGCGCCGCGTCCTGGATCAGACCAAGAGGGGAACCGTCACCGAGGGAGGGATCGTTGGTGACCAGACTGGCGATGTTGGTGATGACAGTGCTGGTGCCGCTGCCAGTTGTGGCGTTGGTGCCGGTGCCGGTCGTGGCTTTGGCGGCGTCGGTGTCGTTGGTGCTGCTCATGACGTCCTCGTGGGGGCTCGGGCTGCGGTGGGCGGGGGTCAGGCGCGCAGGGCGTCCACAGCGTCCGCGAGAGCTTTCGGCACATCGGGTACGAGGGTGTGCGCGCCGTCCCGTACGACGTGCCGCCCGCCGACGATCGTGTGGCGTACGTCAGCCGCCGTCGCGGCGAATACGGCCGTCTCGGCGCCGAGGCGCGGCACCGGTCCCGCTGTTCTGACCGAGTCGAGGGCGATCGTCGTGAAGTCGGCGAGCGCGCCCGCCTCCAGGCTGCCCGCGCCGTTCCAGCCCAGGGCCGCGTGGCCGTCGGCGGAGGCGGCGCGCAGGAGTGCGGCCGCCGTCCAGTGGCCGCGGGTGCGGGTGCGCAGGCGCTCGTTCAGCTCCATGGCGCGGGCCTCTTCGAGGAGGTCGATGACAGCGTGGCTGTCGGAGCCGAGGGAGAGCGGCGAGCCCGCGTTCCGCAGGGCGACCGCGGGGCCGATGCCGTCGGCCAGGTCCCGTTCGGTGGTCGGGCACATACAGGTCCCGGTCCCGGATCCGCCGATCAGGGCGATGTCCTGACGGGTCAGGTGGGTGTTGTGGACACCGGTCGTGCGCGGGCCGAGGACGCCGTGGTCGGCGAGCAGCTGGGTGGGGGTGCGGCCGTGCGCGGCCTGGCAGGCGTCGTTCTCCACCGCCTGCTCGGACAGATGCACATGGAGCGGGGCCCGCCGTTCCTCGGCCCACCGCGCCACCGTCGCCAACTGTCCGGCCGGCACGGCCCGTACGGAGTGGATGGCCGCACCGATCCGCGCGTGATCACGGTCCTTGAGAAGTGAAGAGCGTTCCGCCCAGGCGTCCGCGCTGCCGTCGGAGAAGCGGAGCTGGTGCCGGTTCGGGGGCTGTCCGAAGCCCGCGGAGAGGTACGCGGTGTCGAGGAGGGTGATCCTGATGCCGGCCTCGCCCGCCGCCTCGATGAGCGCCTCACCCATCGCGTTGGGGTCGGCGTACGGGGTGCCGCCCGGGGCGTGGTGCACGTAGTGGAACTCGCCGACGGCCGTGACCCCGGCGAGCGCCATCTCCGCGTACACGGCGCGGGCCAGGGCGTGGTAGGTGTCCGGGGTCAGCCGGTCCGCGAAGGAGTACATGAGCTCGCGCCAGGTCCAGAAGGTGCCGGAGCCGACCTGGACGGTGCCGCGCAGGGCGCGGTGGAAGGCATGGCTGTGGGCGTTCGCGAGCCCGGGGAGGGTGAGGCCGCGGAGGATCTCGGCGCCGGGGGGCGGGGTGTCGACGCCGGTGCGGACGGCGGTGATCCGGCCGTCGTCGCTCCCCGCCGCACTGCCGGTGGTCGACACGTCCAGGGCCACGCCCGGCTCGACGTTGGTGTCGAGCCAGGCGTGTTCCAGCCAGTACGTCTGCGTCACCTGCGGACCAGCCCTTCGAGTACGTCGGCGAGTGCGGTCACCCCGGCCACGCAGTCGTCCTCGGCGGCGTACTCGGCCGGGGAGTGCGAGACGCCCGTGGGGTTGCGTACGAACAGCATGGCGGTCGGGACGGTCCCGGAGAGGATTCCGGCGTCGTGTCCGGCGCCGGTGCCCAGGACGGGGACCCTCAGGTCCGCCTCCGTGCCCAGGATGCGGGCGAGCTCGTCACGCAGGGCGTGTTCGAACTCGACGACGGGGGTGAACGACTCACGGACGATGTCGAGTTCGACACCCTGTGCCTCCGCGTACTCGCGGGCCGCCTTCTCGATGCCGGTGACGACGGTGTCCAGGCTCGCCTGGTCGGCGGCGCGGGAGTCGAGCCAGCCGCGGACGAGAGAGGGGATGGCGTTCACACCGTTCGGCTCGACGGCGATCTTGCCGAAGGTGGCGACGGCGCCGGCGAGTCGGGCCTCACGGCGGGCCGCCAGGACGGTCTCCGCGTACGGCAGCATCGGGTCCCGCCGGTCCACCAGCCGGGTGGTGCCGGCGTGGTTGGCCTCGCCCCGGAAGTCGAACCGCCAGCGGCCGTGCGGCCAGATGGCGCTCGCGACGCCCACCCGGTGGCCCGAGAGGTCGAGAGCGCGGCCCTGTTCGACGTGCAGCTCGACGAAGGCGCCGATGCGGGCGAGCCGCTCGGGGTCCGGGCCGATGGTGTCCGGGTCGTACCCGGCCCGCTCCATGGCCTGCGGCAGCGTGATGCCCTCGGCGTCCGTCAGCCGGTGCGCCTGCTCGACGGTGAGCTGCCCGGCGGCGAGCCGCGACCCGACGCAGGCGAGCCCGAACCGGGCGCCCTCCTCGTCACCGAAGTTCACGATGGCGAGGGGCCGGGTGAACTCCACGTGGCGTGCGCGGAGTTCGTCCAGCGCGGCGAAGGACGACACGACTCCGAGGGGCCCGTCGAAGGCCCCGCCGTCCGGCACGGAGTCCAGATGGGACCCAGTGACGACGGCGTCCCCTGCCGCCGGGGCGCCGAGCCAGGCCCACTGATTCCCGTTCCGGTCGATTTCATGGGCGAGTCCCCGAGCCTCGGCC
This sequence comes from Streptomyces sp. NPDC005808, assembly GCF_042871385.1. Lineage (NCBI taxonomy): Bacteria > Bacillati > Actinomycetota > Actinomycetes > Kitasatosporales > Streptomycetaceae > Streptomyces > Streptomyces sp. NPDC005808. The sequence continues at coordinate 62,591 of NZ_JBIAIK010000006.1, forward strand.
TGCGCCCGGAACCAGGCCCGGCACTCGAGGTCGGCACCGGTCCACGCGAAGCGGCGGTATCCCCCGGAATCGGGGTGCCGGCCGATGGGCTTCAGGTCATCCCACATCTGGTGGAAGGAAGTAGCGCCCGGCGCGGGGCGCGCGGGTTGCGGGGCCCCGGGGGCGGCAGTGGCGGGCTGCGGTGGGCGCCCGAGGAGTGGAGCGTCGGCAGGGGCCGTCGCGGGCTGCGGGCGATCGCCGGCGGCGACCTCCGCCGCTGCGGCAGCCGCTGCCGGCTCCGGACGCCTGCCGGCCGCAGCCGCAGCCGCAGCAGGCTGTGGGCAATCGTTCCGCTGGGCGGAACGGGTGGGCACAGCCGGACCCGCGGGCGGCGACGAAGCACCAGCCCCCACCGCGGGGGTGCCGCCTCGCGCCGCAGGCGCGCCTTCTCTCTGGGTCACGCGGACTCGCCTTCTCGCATGGGGATCCGCACACCACGCTCGTCCGCCACGGACTCGGCGATGTCGTAGCCGGCGTCCACGTGCCGAATGACTCCCATCCCGGGGTCATTGGTCAGCACCCGGCGGATCTTCTCGCCGGCGAGTTCGGTGCCGTCGGCGACGGTGACCTGGCCGGCGTGGATGGAGCGACCCATGCCGACGCCGCCGCCGTGGTGGATGGACACCCAGGACGCCCCGGAGGCGACGTTCACCATGGCGTTCAACAGCGGCCAGTCGGCGATCGCGTCGGAGCCGTCGAGCATGGCCTCGGTCTCGCGGTAGGGCGAGGCGACGGAACCGCAGTCGAGGTGGTCGCGGCCGATGACGAGGGGAGCCGCGAGCTCACCGGAGGCGACCATGTCGTTGAAGCGCTCGCCGGCCTTGTCCCGCTCGCCGTAGCCGAGCCAGCAGATACGGGCGGGCAGGCCCTGGAAGTGCACGCGCTCGCCGGCCAGCTTGATCCAGCGGTGCAGGGACGCGTTTTGAATGGATTCAGCCTCCGGGAAGAGGTCGAGGATCGCCTTGTCCGTCTTGTGGATGTCCGAGGCCTCACCGGAGAGCGCCGCCCAGCGGAAGGGACCCTTGCCCTCGGAGAAGAGCGGCCGGATGTAGGCGGGGACGAAGCCGGGGAAGGCGAACGCCCGCTCGTACCCGGCGAGTTGGGCCTCGCCGCGGATCGAGTTGCCGTAGTCGAAGACCTCGGCACCGGCGTCCATGAAGCCGACCATCGCTTCGACGTGACGCGCCATGGACTCACGGGCACGCGTGGTGAACCCGGCCGGGTCCTTCGCCGCGTACGAGGCCATGTCGTCGAAGTCGACGCCGATGGGCAGGTAGGCCAGCGGGTCGTGGGCCGAGGTCTGGTCGGTCACGATGTCGATGGGGGCGCCCTCGGCGAGCATGCGGGGAAGCAGGTCGGCGGCGTTGCCGAGCAGGCCGATCGACAGCGGACGGCGGGCGTCGCGGGCCTCGACGGCGAGCTGGAGGGCGTGCTCCAAGGAGTCGGCCTTCACATCGAGGTAACGGTGCTCGATGCGGCGCTCGATGGCACGCGGGTCGACGTCGACACAGATCGCGACGCCGTCGTTCATCGTCACGGCGAGCGGCTGGGCGCCTCCCATGCCACCGAGGCCTGCGGTCAGCGTGATCGTCCCCGCGAGCGTGCCGTTGAACTTCTTCGCGGCGACGGCGGCGAACGTCTCGTACGTGCCCTGGAGGATGCCCTGCGTGCCGATGTAGATCCACGAACCGGCGGTCATCTGCCCGTACATGGTCAGGCCGAGGGCCTCCAGGCGCCGGAACTCCTCCCAGTTGGCCCAGTCGCCGACCAGGTTGGAGTTGGCGATGAGGACGCGCGGGGCCCATTCGTGGGTCTGCATGACGCCGACGGGACGGCCGGACTGGACGAGCATCGTCTCGTCCCGCTTCAGGGTTCGCAGAGTGCGCACCATCGCGTCGAAGGAGCGCCAGTCGCGGGCGGCCTTGCCTGTGCCGCCGTAGACGACGAGCTTGTCGGGGTGCTCGGCGACCTCGGGGTCGAGGTTGTTCTGCAACATCCGCAGGGCGGCTTCCTGCTGCCATCCCAGGGCACTCAGTTCCGTACCGCGCGGCGCTCGTACGGGGCGGGGTCCTGACATGGTCGGCCTCCTCGGCGGACTGTTGCAGTAGATATTCACATCCTGGCTTCTTGAATAGGACTAGTCAATAGCCCTATGGGCCAGCGCGGGCGGGCCGTGGATGTTTGGCTGGTACGTATGGGCGCAGACAGGGACAGGGCGGGGAACCCGGTGAACGACGAGGCGGGCGATACGGACGGTGCGGCGCGCCCCTCGGGTCGCAGGGGCGATACGGACGGGGATACGGGCGGGGATACGGGCGGGGGCACGCACGGTGCGTCGGGCTCCTCGGGCCGTAGGCGCAATGCGGACGCAGAGACGGACGGTGCGGCGGTCCTCGTGGACCGCAGGGGCGATACGGACGGTGACCGCGTTCTGCGACGCGACGACGCCGTCCGGGCCGCGGTGGAACAAGGTCTCCTCACGCCGGGAACCCCCATCGTCGCGCTCCTCGACGTCCCCGGCATCCGGGCCTCGGCCGCCGCCCTGCGGGCCGCCTTCGACGCGGTGACCGCTCCCGGCACGCCCGTGCTGCACGCCTTCGCCGTGAAGGCGACCCCTCTCGTGCCCGTACTGCGGCTGCTGCGTGAGCAGGGCATCGGCGTGGAAGTGGCGAGCCCCGGAGAGCTCGCCCTCGCCCGGGCGGCCGGAGTGGCACCGGCGCAGACGGTCCTCGACTCCCCCGCCAAGACACCCGCCGAGCTGAGGGAGGCGCTGGCGCTGGGCATCGCCGTCAACGCGGACAACCCGCAGGAACTGGACCGCATCGACGCCCTGGTCCGGTCAGGACCGACCCGATCTCCCCTCGGAATCCGGGTGAACCCGCAGGTCGGCGGGGGCTCCATCGAGGCGCTGTCGACGGCCACGGCCACTTCCAAGTTCGGGGTCGCGCTGCGGGACGAGGGGGCGCGGGAGTGGATCGTCCGGGCGTACACCGACCGCCCCTGGCTGACCCGGCTGCACGCGCACACCGGGTCGCAGGGCATCCCGCTGTCGCTGATGGCACAGGGGGTGGCGGAGACGTACGCGCTGGCCGAGGAGATCAACCAGCACCTCGGGCGGCGGCAGATCGACACGGTCGACATCGGCGGCGGCCTGCCGGTCAACTTCGGTTCCGATGCGACCGCCCCGACGTACGCGCAGTACGCGCGGCTGCTCGCCGGGGCGGTGCCGGGGCTGTTCGACGGGCGGTACGGGCTGGTCACCGAGTTCGGGCGGTCACTCCTCGCGAAGCATGGGACGGTTCTCGCGCGGGTCGAGTACACGAAGTCCGCCGGAGGCCGGGCTGTCGCGGTCACCCACGCGGGCGTGCAGATCGCCGCCCGCACGGTGTACGCACCCGCGTCCTGGCCACTGAGGATCGCCGCGTACGACGCGAAGGGGCGCCCCAAGGGGGGCCCGGACGTCGTCCAGGACATCGCGGGCCCCGCCTGCTTCGCGGGTGACCTCCTCGCCGAGGGGCGTGCGCTGCCACTGCTCGAACAGGGCGACTACGCGGCCGCGTTGGACACGGGCGCGTACTACTTCGCTCACCATTACGCGTACAACTCCCTGGCCCGGCCGGGCGTCTACGGTTTCGCGCCGGCCGACGAGGGCGGCGTCCGCTTCGCCGTCGTACGCGAGCCGCAGTCCCTCGACCAGATCGTCGCGGAGTCGGGCGGGACACACAGGTCGTCCCTCACGGGGCTCTGAGCTGGGCCAACAGTCATTGACCAACAGCCATTGGCCAACAATCATTGGCAAACGGATGTTGACCACCAGTGTTGGCCAACATCCGTTGACCACCTAGGTTTGCCCACCGAGGTTTGCCCACCGAGGTTTGCCCACGGATGTTGGCCAACGGATGCGGGCCAACGAATGTTGGCCAACGGCCGGTGCAGCAACGGACCGTGCAGCAACGGCCGGTGCGGCCACGGACGTCAGTGGCGCCGTGCTCCGCCGGGCGCGGCGTCCCCGGCCGCCACACCGGTGGCCCGGCAGGCCTTGACCGGCTTGCCCGCCGGGGCACCCGCGCCCCTGCCGAGCCAGTCGACGCGCACCCAGATCAGCTCCTGCTCGGCGCGTTCGCGGCGCCCGAGCCAGCCGGCTTTCAGCCACAGGCCGACGCCCACGCCGGCGAGCAGCATGCCGCCCGCGGCGGGCACGGCCAACGAGCTGCCCAGCGCGGCCACGAAGGCGAGCAGCAGCCACCAGCGGTGACCCCGGCGCCAGTTCCGTACCGTCACCGCGCGGTCCTGGAGCACATCGTGCTTGCTGGCGCGAGCGGCGGAGCGGGCCAGTTCGGCGTACCGCTTCCTGCGCCTGTACGCCACCACGACGGCCGCGACGATGAACAGCACCGCCCCGGTCATGACCCCGATCCGGCGTCCGGTGATACCCGGCAACACCACCCCGATGGCTGCCGCGGACACCCCGCACCACCACAGCGGTGCGGCGCCCGCTCTCACGACGACAGCCACCCGGGCCAGTCCCTGCCCTCCGCGCCCCACGTTCCGCCTCCTTGTGCGTCCCAGTTCTCCGGGCGAGCACGCTAGCGAGCAAAGGTGAGACGAAGCTGAGAAGTACGGCGGCTCAACCAAACCGTGACTAGTGCCCGGTGACCGGTGACCAGCGGCCAGCGGCCAGCGGCCAGTGATTGGCGGCCTGCTGTGGCGGCTTGCGATGGCGGCCTGCGATGGCGGCTTGCGACCGACGAGCAGCGGCTGGCAGTACCGTCGGCTGGGGGTGCCGTCGACTGGCGGTGCCGGCGGTCGGTCGGCTGGTGGCTACTCCACAAACAGTCCCCGGGCGGCGGCCCGAGCGTCGAACTCCTCAAGGCGCGCCTGCGCGTCCGGCAGGTCGTCGCACATCGCCTCCAGCAGAACGCGGCCGAGCAGCATCGGGGCGCAGGCCGTGTCGAAGGCGAGACCGGTACCCACGGCGGCCGGAAGCAGCAGGTCCGACACCTTCGCCACCGGCGCGAACGCCGAGTCCGCGACCGTCACCACCGTCAGCCCGGCCGCCTTCGCGTACGCCAGCGAGTCCACGACCTCGCGCGGATGCCGGGGCAGCGCGAAGCAGAGCAGTGCCGTGGCCCCGGCGTGTACGGCCGCGTCGATGCGGTCATGGAGCATCGTGCCGCCCTCGTGCAGCAGCCGTACGTCGGGGTGAACCTTGGCGGCGAAGTACGCGAAGCCGTATGCCTGGGAGGCGGCGGCGCGCAGACCCAGCACAGGCAGCGGTCTGCTCGCGGCGAGCAGGCGCCCGGCGCGCGCCACCGGGCGCGGGTCCGCCAGCACCGCCGCAAGGTGCTTAAGGTTCTCGATCTCGGCCTCGACGGCCTGCTGGTACTCGTTGTACGGGGCGCAGCCCGCGCTCGGCTCGGCGGGCGCGACCTCCCGCAGGTGCTTGCGCAGCGCGGGGTAGCCGTCGAAGCCGAGCGCGACCGCGAAGCGGGTGACGGACGGCTGGCTGACCCCGGCCAGTTCGGCGAGCTCGACGCTCGACAGGAACGGCACATCGGCGGCGCGCCGCACCATGCTGTGCGCGATCCGCCGCTGGGTCGGCGTCAGCCGGTGCCCCTCGAAGAGCGCCTGAAGCCGCGCGGCGGGACTGTCCGTCGTCATACCCATACTCCCGTCAACACCCGTAGTCCCGTCCACACCCGTAGTCCCGTCCACACTTACGTCCGCGCCGATGCCCGCGCTGGTGCCCGCGCTGGTGCCCGCACCTGCGTCCGCGCTGGTGCCCGCACCTGCGTCCACGCCTGCGTCCGCACCGGTGTCCACGCCGCTCATGACGCGCTCCCCCTCCAGATGTCCGTGAACCCGTCGAGCAGTGCGGCCGCCGCGGCCACGTCGTCGGTGAGTGGCCGGTCGGCCTGTTCCGGGTCGAGCACCGACTCGGCGAGCGCCAGCGCCTGCCCGGCCGGCAGCTCCGGGTCCGGCCGCAGTTCGCGCTGGCGCAAGGCCCGTACAGCGGCGACCAGTTCGCAGCCGACGACGAGACGGTAGGCACCGCACGCCCGCAGGGTCTGCCGTGCGGCGAGCGAGGCGAAGCTGGCCTGTTCCTCGACGCCCCGGGAGAGTACAGCGTGGCCGAGCGAGGCGGGCGCGGAGAAGGCCCGCAGGTCACCGAGGGCGGCTGCAGCGGCGTACTCCAGGATCATGACCCCGGAGGACGCGGGTTCGCTGTCGGCGAGGAAGGGGCGCAGGCGGGTGTAGGCCGGTTCGTTGAGGGTGGAGAGCCGGGAGGTCGACAGGCGGGCCACTTGGGTGACGGCCAGCCTGAAGTGATCCAGGGCGAGGGCGAGTTGAGCCTGGTAGAAGCCGCCGTGGTGGTAGGCGGCCATGTCCTCGGGGGAGATCAGGGGATTCTCGGCGGCGGCGTTGATGTCGACGGTGAGGACGTCCTCCAGCGCGTCCGCCGCGTCCTGCGCGGGCCCGTGTATCTGCGGCACGCACCGGAAGCCGTACGGGTCCTGGATCCGTCCGAGCGGCGGCACCGGCCGGTCCGCCGCCCCGATCAACTCCCGCATCCGCCGCGCCACTTCGACCGACCCGCGGTGCGGCCGCGCGGCGTGCACGGGTGCCGCGTACGCCTCGTGCGAGCCGTCGACCGCGATGAGCGAGAGCGCGGCGACCACCTGCGTGGCCCCGATGAGCCCCCGCAACTCGTCCAGTGCCAGCGCGGCCTGCCCGAGGGTGAGTGCGTTGCTGCTGATGAGCGCGAGGGCGTCGTTGTTGTCGAGGGGCTGGGGCGCGGGACCCAGCCCCTCGGCGGGGCGTCCCGCCGAGGTCCGCCCCTCGGAAGACCACCCTTCGGAAGACCGCCCCTCGGGGGATCGCCCGGCACCCGCCCCGGCAGACCGCCAAGGATGCTCCCCCACCAGCGCCAGCCCCAGCTGCGCCAGCGCAGCGATGTCTCCCGTGCCCACGGATCCGAACTCGTTCACCGCCGGGTACACCCCGGCCTCCAGCGCCTCGCACAGCGCCGTGACGACGGTGGGCCGGAGCCCCGCCCCGCCCGCGAGCAGCTGGTTGGCCCGTACGGCGAGCATCGCGCGGACCTGCCGGGCGGGCAGCTCGTCTCCGATGGCCCCGGCGTGGCTGCGCAGGAGACGCAGACCGTGCCCCGCGGCGGACGCCGTCGGCACGTCCTCGTTCCGGTTGGCGCCCACGCCGGTGGACCGCCCGTACACGCGCCCGCTCGCGGCGATCTGCCGGGCCGCGTCCCAGGATTCCTCGACGTGCTTCATCGCTTCCGTGCCGGGAACCGGCCGCGCGGCCCCGTCGGCCAGCCGGACGATGTCGGCAACACCGGTGCTGCAGCCGTCCAGCACCACGAGAGCCGTGTTCACCCCACTCGAAGAGTCCACATTCCGAGACGACATAGAGCGCAGACTCCCCTCAATCCGGACACTGAATCTCGCTTGGTGGCCATAGACATAGGCCATACGTCATAGGCGATACGTCATAGGCCATAGGTCATCAGCGATCGACGCCGGACCATTGACTCGACAACCTATTCAGGTAAGGAGAACTCTGCATGACGATATGCAACCCGGGCAAGGGACACCCCATGATCCAGCCCGGCGGTTCGGATGGGTCATGGATTCGGCTCCGATGGGGGGCCGACGGGGGCTCAACCCGCTCCCAACAGGGGGGTTAACCCCAGTGCCACGGGGCCAGCGGCTCCCTAACCTAGGCACCATGACCGGTATGGAAGCCCGCGGCGACGCCGAACTGAAGAAGGAACTCGACGCCACCTTGCACGCACGCAAGGAACTGGGCGAAGAGTACGAGTCCGCGTTGGTCGACTCGTTCCTGGAGAAGGTCGAACAGCGCTTTGACGGCGTGGTCGACCGCCGGGTGCGGCGCCAGCTCGCGGAACAGCAGATGGTGGTGGCCCGCGGAGAGCGCACCCCCCACAACAGCGACTCCTTCGGCGAGCGCTTCGGCTTCGGGATCGTCTCCCTCGTCCTCGCCGTCCCGCTGTCCGGGATCGGCGGCGGCGTCGCGGAGCTTCCCGGCCTGCTGGTCGCCTGGGGCGGCATCGTGGGGGTCAACATCGTCCAGGCCGCGCGTCTCCACCCGAACTTCTTCGGCAGGCGCCGCAAGTCCTCCCAGGACAGCGACTGGGAGAACTGAACCGTCTGTGAAGCAACGACGGCCGCAACCCTCAATTGAGGAACACCGCGGCCGGCAACCCTCAATTGAGGACCACCACGGCGAGCAACCAGGTCCGCGAGAGCGGCGCCGACTCAGGCGCAAAAAGGGCCCGGCACCTGTCTACAGGTGCCGGGCCCTTCGAAGCTTGCGCGGGGACCGCCGCACCCCCGATACCGGGGGGCGGGACGACGGCGGTCCCCGCGAGGGACGCGAGCCGGGTCAGGGCCAGGCTCCGCGTCCGTGGCGTCCATGGAGGTCCGGGAGCCGCTCCGGAGGTCCTTGACGCCGTTTTGGTGTCGGCCGGGACGGGGAGCCGCTCCCGCCCTTGCCGACATCCACCAATGTGCCCGATCCGTGTTAAGCCGGTGCTGCGCGGACGTGACGCGCTCGTACCACTTCCGCGAAGTTCCCTCCCGAAAGCGCCGCTCAGAAGCATTCCCGCAGCTCGGCCCGGGCGCCCCGCCGAACTGTCAGTGCTTCGACCCGCCCTTGGCGAGGAAGGACAGCAGATCCTGACGGCTGACGACCCCGGTGGGCTTGCCCTCGACGAGGACCATCGCGGCGTCGGCGGCGCCGAGCACGGACATCAGGTCGCCGACCGGCTCACCGGAACCGACCTGCGGCAGCGGCGCCGACATGTGCTTCTCCAGCGGGTCCTCCAGGGAGGCCCGCTTGGTGAACAGCGCGTCCAGCAGCTCGCGTTCGACGACGGACCCGATGACCTCGGCGGCCATCACGTCCGGGTGTCCGGCGCCCGGCTTGACGATCGGCATCTGCGAGACGCCGTACTCGCGCAGCACCTCGATCGCCTCGCCGACCGTCTCCTCCGGGTGCATGTGGACGAGCGTGGGGATGCGGCCGTGCTCCTTGTCGTCGAGGACGTCGGCGACGCGCGCGCTCGGCCCGGTGTCCTCCAGGAACCCGTAGTCGGCCATCCACTCGTCGTTGAAGATCTTGCTGAGGTAGCCGCGCCCGCTGTCCGGCAGCAGGACGACCACGACGTCGTCGGGCCCGAGCCGCTCGGCCACCCGCAGCGCGGCGACGACGGCCATGCCGCAGGAACCGCCGACGAGCAGCCCCTCTTCCTTGGCGAGCCGACGGGTCATCTGGAAGGAGTCCTTGTCGGACACGGCGACGATCTCGTCGGCGACGGTCCGGTCGTACGCGGTGGGCCAGAAGTCCTCGCCCACGCCCTCGACCAGATACGGTCGCCCGGACCCGCCGGAGTACACGGACCCCTCGGGGTCGGCGCCGACGACCTGCACCTTGCCGTCACTGGCGTCCTTCAGGTACCGCCCGGTCCCGGAGATGGTGCCGCCGGTGCCCACGCCCGTCACGAAGTGGGTGATCTTCCCCTCCGTCTGCTCCCACAGCTCGGGGCCGGTGGAGTGATAGTGCGAGAGGGGATTGTCGGGGTTGGAGTACTGGTCGGGCTTCCACGCGCCGGGCGTCTCGCGCACCAGCCGGTCGGAGACGTTGTAGTACGAGTCCGGGTGCTCGGGGTCGACGGCGGTGGGGCAGACGACGACCTCGGCCCCGTACGCCCGGAGCACATTGATCTTGTCGGTGCTCACCTTGTCGGGGCAGACGAAGATGCACTTGTAGCCCTTCGTCTGCGCCACGATGGCGAGCCCGACTCCGGTGTTTCCGCTGGTCGGCTCGACGATGGTGCCCCCCGGCTGAAGGGCTCCGCTCTCCTCCGCGGCCTCGATCATGCGCAGGGCGATGCGGTCCTTCACTGACCCGCCGGGGTTGAAGTACTCGACCTTCGCGAGGACTGTCGCCTGGATGCCCGCGGTCACGTTGTTGAGCCTCACCAGCGGGGTGTTGCCGACGAGACTGATCATCGAGTCGTGGAATTGCACCGTTGTCTCCGGAGCTTTGTTTCAAATGGGATGGTCCCGTCAGCGTAAGGCGTCGGATGGCCGTTCACGCACCGTTGAGATTGGAGGACGGCCTTCACGGGGCAAGCACTGGATGTACGGCTATGAGGAGGTGACGGCGACGCATGGCGGGTATGTCGAGGGCGAGGGTTGCCCGGCGGATCGCGGCGGGCGCTGCGTACGGCGGTGGCGGGATCGGCTTGGTGGGCGCGGCCGCGGTCGGCGTGCTGCTGGCCGAGGTTCAGATGGCGAAGCGTGTGGTGGGCAACGGACACACCCCGCACGCGCCGCGCGGTGAGGGCCTGTACGGGTACGGATACGCCGGGCAGGACGGTCCGCCGCTGCGGCTGACCATGCTCGGGGACTCCACGGCCGCCGGCCAGGGTGTGCACCGGGCCCGGCAGACACCGGGGGCGCTCATCGCGTCCGGGCTCGCGGCGGTGGCCGAGCGTCCGGTGGAGCTGTGCAACGTGGCGCTGCCCGGGGCCCAGTCGGACGACCTGGACCGCCAGGTAGCGCTCGCCCTCGCGGACGCCTCCCGGGTACCCGATATCTGCGTCATCATGATTGGCGCGAACGATGTGACGCATCGGATGCCACCGACGCGTTCCGTGCGCCATCTGTCCTCGGCGGTACGGCGGCTGCGTACGGCTGGTGCGGAGGTCGTCGTGGGCACCTGTCCCGACCTGGGCACGGTCGAGCAGGTCCAGCAGCCGCTGCGCTGGCTGGCCCGCCGGGCCTCGCGACAGCTCGCCGCCGCGCAGACGATCGGTACGGTCGAGCAGGGGGGCCGTACGGTGTCGCTGGGCGACCTGCTGGGCCCCGAGTTCGAGGCGAACCCGCGGGAGCTGTTCGGGCCCGACAACTACCACCCCTCGGTGGAGGGGTACGCCACCGCCGCGATGGCCCTCCTTCCCACGGTCTGCGCGGCCCTCAACCTCTGGCCGGCGGAGGAGGAGCGGCCGGACGCCTCCCGCCGCGAGGGCTTCCTGCCGGTCGCCCGTGCGGCGGCGGAGGCGGCCTCCGAGCCCGGCACCGAGGTGACGGCCGCGATGCCCACCGGCCCTCGCGGCCCCTGGGCCCTCCTGAAGCGCCGCCGCCGGCGCCGCGTACCGGAAACCGACCCGACACCGGCACCGTCGGCGTGAACGGGGCTCCCGTACTTCCGGGGCGACGCCGCGTTTCAGCCCGTCCGGCGTTTGAGGACGAGGCCGTTCAGGCCGAAGCGGGGGTCTGGGGGCGCAGCCCCCAGGAACAAGGGACGGGCAGGGGCGGAGGGGGCGAAGAAAGCCGACCGCACCACCGGACGCACAGGGCGCCCCCGCCAGGAAAAAGCAAGCGCTTAGAAAAGTGCGGCCGGAGTCACACTCCCGCCCCCGTGACCTGAACGGTACGTACGGGTAACTTCGCAAGGAGCCATGCCCGCCCTTCCCGTACGCCATGGAGCCGTCGATGCCCGAAGCCGTGATCGTCTCAGCCACCCGCTCCCCGATCGGCCGCGCCTTCAAGGGCTCCCTGAAAGAGGTGCGACCCGACGACCTGACCGCCACGATCATCGAGGCCGCCCTCGCCAAGGTCCCCGAGCTGGACCCGAAGGACATCGACGACCTCATGCTCGGCTGCGGCCTCCCCGGCGGCGAGCAGGGCTACAACCTGGGCCGCATCGTCGCCGTACAGATGGGCATGGACCACCTCCCGGGCTGCACCATCACCCGCTACTGTTCCTCCTCGCTCCAGACCAGCCGCATGGCCCTGCACGCCATCAAGGCGGGCGAGGGCGACGTCTTCATCTCGGCCGGCGTCGAGATGGTGTCGCGCAGCATCAAGGGCTCCAGCGACGGCCTCCCCGACACCCAGAACCCCTTCTTCGCCGAGGCCGTGGACCGTACCGCCGCCGTGGCCGCCAGCGAGGGTGCGAGCTGGCACGACCCCCGCGAGGACGGCCTCGTCCCGGACGCGTACATCGCGATGGGCCAGACCGCCGAGAACCTGGCCCGCCTCAAGGGCGTCACCCGTCAGGACATGGACGAGTTCGGCGTCCGCTCGCAGAACCTCGCCGAGGAAGCCATCAAGAACGGCTTCTGGGAGCGGGAGATCACCCCGGTCACGACGCCGGACGGCACGGTCGTCGCCAAGGACGACGGCCCGCGTGCGGGCGTGACGCTGGAGGGCGTCCAGGGGCTGAAGCCGGTCTTCCGCCCGGACGGACTCGTCACGGCCGGCAACTGCTGCCCCCTGAACGACGGCGCCGCCGCCCTCGTGATCATGTCCGACACGAAGGCCCGCGAGCTCGGCCTGACCCCGCTCGCCCGCATCGTCTCGACGGGCGTCACCGGCCTCTCCCCCGAGATCATGGGCCTGGGCCCGGTCGAGGCGTCGAAGCAGGCCCTGAAGCGCGCCGGCCTGACCGTGGACGACATCGACCTGTTCGAGATCAACGAGGCGTTCGCCGCCCAGGTGATCCCGAGCTACCGCGATCTGAACATCCCGCTGGACAAGCTGAACGTGAACGGCGGGGCCATCGCCGTCGGCCACCCCTTCGGCATGACCGGCGCCCGCATCACCGGCACGCTCATCAACAGCCTCCAGTTCCACGACAAGCAGTTCGGCCTGGAGACGATGTGCGTCGGCGGCGGCCAGGGCATGGCGATGGTCATCGAGCGCCTCAGCTAGTACCGCCGAGCACTACAGCTAGTACCGCCGGGCACGACTAGTACCGCTCCCGTCACGGGAGTTGAACCCAGCGTGACCGAAACGGCCCGGACCCCTGCGCCCGCAGGGATCTGGGCCGATTTGTGATTCAATCCCCCCCAAGATGTGACCTATCTCCCTCCGGAGAGGGATTTGCGCAGGTCAGAGCCAATGCACGACTAAACGCCGGGCCCAAAGTCCTGTCCCTTTCGTGACGTTACGCACTGACAGCGGGATAGTCCGCCCTTCAAGCTGATGTAGGAAGTCGGGGGTCGACTTTGAACCGGGAGTACGTCAGTGAGCGCCATGCCGATTGCTTTGCTGCTCACCACGGCCGCCACCGCGGCCGTGGGCGTCGCCGCCCTGCGCACCCTTCAGGGGCTGCGCCGGCAGGTCGCAGCCCTGCACACCGAACTGGCCGCGAGCCACGCCGCCGCCGCGAGAGGCCTCGTGCCCGCCGCCCGGGCAGCCGCGGACACGGACGAGATACGCGCTGCCGTGGCCGAGGCGCTCGCCGAGGAGCGGGAGCGGGAGCTTGCCGAGGCACGGGCGTTCTGGGCCGCCCAGGAGGCGCGTGACGCCTCCGATCTGCCCTCGCTGCTCGGCCTGCCCGACGGCGAACCGTTCCTGCCGCGCCACTCGGACTTCGTCGGCCTCGAATACCTGGAGCCGGTGCCCGAGCCGGGCCCGGACGCCGACGACTTCGCCGGCGACTCCCCCGAACTCGCCGCGGCCCGCCGCCGGCACCCCTCCCACCCGGACTTCATTCCGGTGCAGTCACCCGTGGTGAACGACCATGAACGTACGGTGGCCTGTCTGGAGGAACTCGCCGAGTCCGGCACGGAACTGGCCGACGTCCGCCCCGGCCCGCTCGGCACCCTCGACGTCTACGTCTTCGCCGACGGTACGACCCTGTGCATGACGCCGGGCCACCGCGAGACGGCGGAGCAGCTGGCCGCGGCCCTCCAGGCGGGCGCCGCGCCGGTCCTCCTCGGCGGCTCCGGCATCTCGGGCGCGTACGCGCTGACGTTCGCGTGCGGAGACGAGAACATCTACATCCTGGCGGACCGGGTCATAGCGTCGCTGTAGAACCCCGAGTCGGCCACAGTGAGAGCCGGTCGCTGCGAGAGCCCAGAGCCGGTCGCCGCCAAGAGCCAGAGCCGCGAGCCGCGAGCCGTAGGAAAAGTAGGAGCCAGGAGCCGTACGAACTCTCGACGCGCCGGGGTTGATCAGACTCCGGCGCGTTTCTGCGCGTCCGCAACGAGCCCCACTGCTTCCGCGAGCTCCCGCTCGTCTTTCAGTACGAGCGCCAAATCATGCGCAGCCACCGTGATCTGGTCGGCGGCAGCGAACATTCCCGCGTCAGGCATCTCCCGAGGCGACCCGGAAGCGTCCTCCAGACGCTGCGCCCACCGCGCCAACTCCCTGGCCAGACCCAGTGCCTCGGCGGCGGCCCCCCGCTGCAGCCGGCTCTGTGGGGCCGCCCGCAGCCGGTCGGCGAAGTGATCCACGGCACGGGTCAAAGGCGTCGTATCAAGCACGCGGCGAGCGTACGCGCCGCAGCAGGACTGTTGCCAACAACCCAACCCTCAGGCACGGTGGCGTGAAGGACCGGCTTACATCCCCATTGCGTCCGGAGGCGCCGATGTCCCAAGTGTTCTCCCAGGAGACCCATCGCAACCTGCTCGCCCGCATCCCCCATTGCACCGGTCGTGAGATCTCCGACTGGCTGCGCACCGTCGACGAAGGCCCCGCGCTCTTCCGCTTCGAGGAGAAGGTCAGCTGGCTCCGCGCCGAGCACGACCTCGCGTACGGCCATGCCAAAGCGATCATTCACGAGTACGACCTGAGGAGGGCCGCGCGCAAACTGCTCTGAGCGCGCACCACCGAGACGACAGGCATCCGCATGACAAAAGGGCCCGCGAACCAGTGGGTTCGCGGGCCCTTCAGTCAGTCAGTCACCACCGGCTGCTGTCGCCGGTGCCCGACTAGTCGTTACCGCTGAAGATGGCGACCAGCCGCAGCATCTCGACGTAGATCCACACGATGGACATGGTCAGGCCGAACGCGGCCAGCCAGGATTCCTCGCGGGGCGCGCCGTACGCGATGCCGTCCTCGATCTGCTTGAAGTCGAGGGTCAGGAAGAACGCGCCCAGGACGATCGCGAGGATGCCGACGATCGCGCCCAGCGGGCCCATGCTGCGCAGTCCGCCGTCCTCGGCGACGCCGAAGGCGACCAGCAGCAGGTTGACCGCCATGACCAGGATGAAGGCGATGGCGATGGCCATGCCGATGCGCGCGTACCGCGCGGTCACGCGGATCCAGCCCGCCTTGTAGATCAGCAGGGTCGCGCCCGACACCGCCATGGTGCCGAGCACCGCCTGGAAGGGCGCGCCCGACCACTGGCTGTTGTACATCTCGCTGATGACCCCGAGGAAGACGCCCTCGAAGGCGGCGTAACCGAGGATCAGCGCGGGTGAGGCGGTGCGCTTGAAGGACTGCACCATCGCCAGCACGAAGGCGATGAGGGCGGAGCCGATGGCCAGCCCGAAGCTGCTGCTGGTGACCGGCAGAACCGCCCAGGCCAGGATGGCGCCGACTGCGACGGTGCCGAGCGTCATGCCCGAGCGCATGACGACGTCGTCCATCGTCATACGGCCGGTGGTGACCGGAGCCTGCGGCGGAGCGCCGTGCTGCAGGTCCTGCTGCGCGTAAGGGTTCTGCGCGTAAGGGTTGCCGCCGCCCTGCTGGGCGTACGGGTTGGCCTGCGTGCCGACAGCGGGTCCCCCGGCCTGCGGCGCCGCGTTGAACCCCGCGTAGCCGTTGTCGCGGCTGAACCCCCGTCGCGAGAAGACCGGGTTGCTGCTCCTCATTTCACTCCTCCATGGCCACGGTGCGTGGCGTTGGCTCAAGAGTAATAGGTGGGCAAAGGAAAGCGCCTAGTGCTTGGGGAGGATCTTTCCCTTGTCGTGACGCCAAACACGCTACGTGCCGGCCTCATTCCCTGCGACGGAGCACCCAATCCATGACCGACCTGGGACACAGCCGAGACCAGCCGATGATCAGAGGGAACGGTCGGAACGGTCGGGGTCAGTCCAGTGGAAACCCGGTGTACCCCTCCGCGAGGTCGGTCTCGGCCGCCCGCGAGCCGGCGACCCGCTCGAGGCGGGCGAGCTGGAGTCGGTCCTCGAAGGGGGTCGCGTCGGGGGCACGGTGCAGCATGGTCGTCATGTCGTACGAGAACCGCTCGGCCTGCCAGACCCGGCGCAGGCAGCTCGCCGAATAGGTGTCGAGCAGTTCGGCCGATCCGGTGTCCCGAAGCTGGACCAGGGCGCGGGCGAATGTGACGACGTCGCCGACCGCGAGGTTGAGTCCCTTGGCGCCGGTGGGCGGCACGATGTGCGCGGCGTCACCGGCGAGGAAGAGCCGCCCGTGCCGCATCGGCTCGTGGACGTAGCTGCGCATCGGGGTGACGGACTTGGAGGTGATGGGCCCTCGCCGGAGCTCCCAGCCGTCCTCGGTCTCGAACCGCCGCTCCAGTTCGTCCCAGATCTCCTCGTCGCCCCAGGCCTCGGCGTCCGTGCCCTCGGGCACCTGGAGGTAGAGGCGGGAGACGGTGGGCGAGCGCATGCTCAACAGGGCGAAGCCGCGGTCGTGGCGGGCGTAGACGAGCTCGTCGTGCGAGGGCGGCACATCGGCGAGGATCCCGAGCCAGCCGAAGGGGTACGTCCGCTCGAAGACGCGGGATAGATCGGCGGGCACGGCGTTCCGCGCGATCCCCCAGAACCCGTCACACCCCACCACGTAGTCACACTCGAGCACATCTTCGCGCCCCTCCTGTGTGAACCGGATCCGCGGCCGATCTCCTTCGGCCCCCTCCACCGCCAGCGCCTCGGCCTCGAACAGCAGCGGCCCGCCCTCTTTCAGCTGCAGGGCGATGAGGTCCTTGCAGACCTCGGTCTGCGCGTACACCATCACGGAGCTCCCCCCGGTGAGCCCGGGGAAGTCGACGCGATGCCGCTTGCCCTGGAACCGCAACTCGATCCCGTCGTGGCGCAGCCCTTCGCGGTCCATCCGCTCCCCGGCCCCGGCGGCCCGCAACACGTCGACGGTCCCCTGCTCCAGGATCCCGGCGCGCTGTCGATGCTCCACATAGGCCCGGTCCCGGCTCTCCAGGACCACGGACTCGATCCCCGCGTTGTGCAGCAGCCGCGCCAGCAACAGCCCGGCCGGCCCGGCCCCGATGACCCCGACGGTGGTACGCATCGGCACGCCCCTTCGCGTTCCTCAGATCACTCGAGTTCGTTCAGTTCGTTCAGTTCGCTTAGTTCGTTCAGTGAAATTTACTTCACCATCCGCTGCCACTGAGTCTCCGGCTGCGTACGTCCTATGTCAACAGATTCGATCAAAGGCTCTACGGGGGGCTCCGCGCCCGTAGAGACCCGCGCCTGTGACGCCACAGTGCGGGAAGTGCCCGGAACCGGACTTGAACCGGTACGCCCGCGAGGGGCAGCGAGGTTTAAGCTCGCCGTGTCTGCATTCCACCATCCGGGCAGGCCATGGGCTCCGCGTCGAAGGTCCGAGCCTATCGGGGCTCACCCCCCGAACTTCGGTCGGGCGTACCGATGTTGTCTTATTTTATTGATGTCTGAGGGTCCATCAGGACCCGGTACGGACCATCCGCACATGCCAGATAGCCTTTCGGGCGACTTTCGGCTGTGCATACGGAATGACGTAATTTCACCGTCCGAACATGCGGCCCGCCCGGCATCCGTCACCTGCGCTCTCAGGGGCGCCCTCATCCCCAGGGATGACACAAGCGCGCCCGGTCCGACCGAAGTCGCCCCCCGGAACCGGAACAGCGGCTGACTACACGGCCCGAAACGGCCGCGACGATGGACACACGTCCCCGGAAATCGTCGTCGTCGTCCCGACAGGAGCACCCTCCCGTGACCACCACTCCCGTGACCGCCACTCGCACTGCCGACCCGGCCACCTCGGTGGCCGCCCGTGCCACGGAACTCTCCAAGGTCTACGGACAGGGCGAGACCCAGGTGGTCGCCCTCGACCGGGTCACCGTCGACTTCCGGCAGGCCGAGTTCACCGCGATCATGGGTCCCTCCGGGTCCGGCAAGTCCACGCTGATGCACTGCGTGGCCGGACTGGACTCGTTCTCCTCCGGCTCCGTGCGCATCGGCGAGACGGAGCTCGGTTCCCTCAAGGACAAGCAGCTCACCAAGTTGCGCCGGGACAAGATCGGCTTCATCTTCCAGGCGTTCAACCTGCTGCCGACCCTGACCGCCCTGGAGAACATCACCCTCCCGATGGACATAGCGGGCCGCAAGCCCGACAAGGAGTGGCTGAACACGGTCATCGAGATGATCGGCCTCGCCGACCGCCTGAGCCACCGGCCCTCCCAGCTCTCCGGCGGCCAGCAGCAGCGCGTCGCCGTCGCCCGCGCGCTCGCCTCCCGGCCCGACATCATCTTCGGCGACGAGCCGACCGGAAACCTCGACTCCCGCGCGGGAGCGGAGGTACTGGGCTTCCTGCGCAACTCGGTACGGGAGTTGGGGCAGACCGTCGTCATGGTCACCCACGACCCGGTGGCCGCCGCGTACGCCGACCGCGTCATCTTCCTGGCCGACGGCCGGATCGTCGACGAGGTGCTCAAGCCGACCGCGGACGCCGTCCTCGACCGGATGAAGCAGTTCGACGCGAAGGGCCGCACGAGCTGACGCTCCCCCAGCCGTCGGGCCGAGCACTCGCCGCGCCGTCCCCCAAAACAGGGCCGAGCGACCGTCGTTGCCGTCCCCGAGACAAGGCCCAGCACTCGTCGCACCGCCCCAAGGCAAGGCGCCGGGCACCCGTCGCGCCGTCCCGAAGACCTCCTACCTCCCTGGACTGAGACAACCCCATGTTCCGTACCGCCTTGCGCAACGTACTCGCGCACAAGGCCAGGCTCCTGATGACCGTGCTCGCCGTGATGCTCGGCGTGGCGTTCGTGTCCGGCACCCTGGTCTTCACCAACACCATTTCGGACGCGTACCAGAAGAGCTCGGCCAAGGGCTTCGACCAGATCGACGTCGTCATCGAACCGGAGCACCAGGACGACACCGGCGACACGGTCGGCAAGGAGCAGAAGCTCACGCAGCCGCTGCTCGACAAGGCCGCCGACGTCCCCGGTGCCGCCTCCGCCGTCGGCGTCGTCAACGGCTTCACCGCCATCGCCGACAAGGACGGCAAGCTCGTCGGCAGCGGCTTCCAGTCCCGCGGCGGGAACTACTGGGAGGACAAGGACCCCCGGTATCCGCTGACCGGCGGCAGCGCCCCGCGCGGCCCGAACGAGGTCGCGATCGACTCCGAGACAGCGAAGCGGACCGGGTACAAGGTCGGCGACACCGTACGGCTGTCCGTCGACGGGCCCGTCCTCACGCCCACCGTCACCGGCATCTTCACCACCGACGACGGCAATGTCGCGGCCGGCGGCAGCCTGGCCCTCTTCGACACGGCCACCGCGCAGAAACTCTTCGACTCGGTCGGCACCTACGACGAGATCGATGTGAAGGCCGCGGCCGGCACCAGCCAGACCGCCCTGCAGAACCAGCTCGACAAGGTGATACCGAAGGCCATCGCCTCCACCACGACGGGTGAGAAGGCCGCCGCCGACCAGGCGGAGCGGATCTCCTCATCGATGAGCGGTCTGAAGACGGGCCTGCTGGTCTTCGCCGGCATCGCGCTGTTCGTCGGTACGTTCATCATCGCCAACACCTTCACCATGCTGGTCGCCCAGCGCACCAAGGAACTCGCGCTGCTGCGCGCCGTCGGCGCCTCGCGCAGGCAGGTCACCCGGTCCGTGCTCGTCGAGGCGTTCTTCGTCGGCGCGGTCGCCGCGGTCTCGGGTCTGGTCGCGGGCATCGGCATCGGCGCCGGGATGCGCTCGCTGGTCGGCACGCTCGGCGCACCCGTACCGGACGGGCCGCTGGTGATCTCGCCCGGCACCGTCGGCACGGCCCTGGTCGTCGGCATCCTCATCACGATGCTCGCCGCCTGGCTGCCGGGCCGCCGCGCGGCGAAGATCCCGCCGGTGGCCGCGATGAGCAGCGTGCACGCGCAGGCGACCACCAAGTCCCTGGTCCTGCGGAACACGATCGGCGCCCTCTTCGCGGGGGCGGGCGTCGCCGTCGTCCTGTTCGCGACGACCATGAGCGGCTCGGACGGCCAGGCCCCGATGGGTCTCGGCGCGGTCCTGCTCATCCTCGGCGTCTTCATCCTCACGCCGCTGCTGTCCCGCCCGCTGATCGCGGCCGCAGCCCCGGTTCTCCGCATCTTCGGGGTCTCCGGCAAGCTCGCCCGCCAGAACTCGGTGCGCAACCCGCGCCGCACCGCCGCGACCGCCTCGGCGCTGATGATCGGCCTGACCCTGATCACCGGCATGACGGTGATGGCGGGCAGCCTGCAG
Organism: Streptomyces sp. NPDC005808; assembly: GCF_042871385.1. Taxonomy (NCBI): domain Bacteria; kingdom Bacillati; phylum Actinomycetota; class Actinomycetes; order Kitasatosporales; family Streptomycetaceae; genus Streptomyces; species Streptomyces sp. NPDC005808. The sequence goes on from NZ_JBIAIK010000006.1 coordinate 82,868, forward strand.
AAGTCGATCGACAAGATGGCCAGCTCCGCGATCAAGGCGGACTACGTCGTCTCGATGGCGAACGGCCGGTCCCTCTCGCCGGACGTCGAGAAGACGCTCGCCGGCCTCGACGGGGTCACGGACACCAGCGCGCTGCGCAACTCGCCCTCGCGCATCGACCAGGAGACCGAGTACCTGACGGGCGTGAACGGCGCGTCCATCGCCAAGCTCACCGAACTCACCCTGGACGAGGGCTCTTTCACGGTCGGCGGCACGCAGGTCGTGGTCGACGACCGCACCGCCGAGTCGCACGGCTGGAAGGCCGGCTCGAAGTTCACCGTCTCCTACGAGGACGGCAAGAAGCAGCAGTTGACGGTGGCCGGCGTCTACCAGGGCAACGAGATGATCTCGGGCATCATGCTCGACAACTCGACGCTCACCCCGCACACCACGGACGCCTTCGACATGCAGGTCATGCTGAAGACGGCGAGCGGCGCGTCGGACGCCACCAAGGACAGGATCGAGAAGGCCCTCGGCGACAACCCGGCCATCCAGGTCCAGGACAAGCAGGACATCTCCGACGGCATCGCGAGCATCTTCACCCTGATGCTGTACATGCTCTACGGCCTGCTCGCGATGGCGGTCATCGTCGCCGTCCTCGGCGTCATCAACACCCTGGCCATGTCGGTCTTCGAGCGCTCGCAGGAGATCGGGATGCTCCGCGCGATCGGCCTCGACCGCAAGGGCATCAAGCAGATGGTCCGGCTGGAGTCCCTGGTCATCTCGCTCTTCGGCGGCGTCCTGGGCATCGGCCTGGGCGTGTTCTTCGGCTGGGCCGCCGGTGAACTCCTCGGCAGCAGCATGGCGACGTACGAACTGGTCCTGCCCTGGGGCAGGATGGGCCTCTTCCTGCTCCTCGCGGCGACGGTCGGTGTACTGGCCGCACTGTGGCCGGCCCGGCGCGCGGCTCGACTGAACATGCTGTCGGCCATCAAGTCCGAATAGCGGTACGCGAGTTGGGGCCCCGTCCGGCAACCGGACGGGGCCCCTTTCTCTTACGGGATCAGCCTCTCCTGGACGGGACCCGGCGCGCTGTACGGGACCCGGCGTGCCTGTACGGAGACCCGGCATTCTCGTACGGGATCAGTTCCAGGTGCGCGACCGCAACGGCATCCCGGATGCCCCCGAAGCCTGTGGTGTCCTGACCGCCAGTACCTGGTTGACGCCGATGCGGTTGCGCTCGAAGGCCAGTGCGGAGGCGGCCATGTACAGCCGCCAGACGCGGGCCCGGCCGGGGCTGGTGAGCCGCACGGCGCGCCCCCACTGCGCTTCCAGGTTGGCGACCCAGCGGCGCAGGGTGAGGGCGTAGTGCTCGCGGATCGACTCGATGTCGCGGACCTCGAAGCCCGCCCGCTCCAACTGGGTCACCGTCGTCCCGACAGGGGCGAGTTCGCCGTCCGGGAAGACGTACGCGTCGATGAACTCGTCGACGGAGTACGCCGATTCGTCCCGGCGCGGTGGGCGCGCGATCTGGTGGTTGAGCAGCCGCCCGCCGGGCCTCAGCAGCTGGTGCAGCACCTCGGCGTACTCCAAGTACCGCTCCGCGCCCACGTGTTCGGCCATGCCGATCGAGGAGATGGCGTCGAACGGCCCGTCCGGGACATCCCGGTAGTCCTGCACCCGGATCTCCACCCGGTCGGTCAGCCCCTCGCCAGCGACCCGCTTACGGGCGTACGCGGCCTGCTCCTGCGACAGGGTCACGCCGACCACGCTGACGCCGTACTCACGGGCGGCGTGAATGGCCATGGAACCCCAGCCGCAGCCGACGTCGAGGAGCCGCTGCCCCGCCTTCAGGTCCAGCTTGCGGGCGATGAGGTCGAGCTTGTCGCGCTGGGCATCCTCAAGGGTGGCTTCCCCGGACTCCCAGTAGGCGCACGAGTAGACCATCGACGGGCCGAGGACGATCTCGTAGAAGTCGTTCCCCACGTCGTAGTGGTGGCTGATGGCCCGTCGGTCGCTGCGCTTGGTGTGCAGATGACGGCGTCTGCGCACCTCCTCCCCGGGCGGGGCGGGCGGCAGCGGCCCGGCCAGCTTCACCAGTCCGCGCAGGGCGGCACGCACCTCGGGATCCCGCAGGGCCTCCCCGGCCCCCCTCGCGTCCTCTCCCCGCTCCCACAGGAGCCCGGACATCAGGCCGAGGGCGGTGTAGAGATCACCCTCCACGCCGAGGTCCCCGGCGACCCACGCCCTCGCGAGGCCCAGTTCCCCCGGCTTCCACAGCAGCCGGCGCACAGCCCGTCGATTCCGTACGACGAGTACGGGTGCGGCGGGCGGCCCTGCTTCCGAGCCGTCCCAGGCGCGGATGCGCAGCGGTAGCGGGGCTCCCAGCAACTGTTCGACAAGGCTCTTCAGCCGCAGCGCGGCGTCCTGCATGGCGCACACCTCCGTGACGACACTCCCGAACGCTCCAACAACCACGTAAACACCAACATGCTCTTCGCGCAGTCCCCCTTCCACGTCACGGCTTCGCAAAATGGGTGCATGGGCCATGCTTTCGACGTCGAAGGGGCGGTGCTTTTATCGCCGTTACGGCAGGCGCGGAAACGCCGAAGGGGCCTCCCGCACCACGGATGGCGGGAGGCCCCTTCGGGGCGTTCGGTGACAGAAGGCCTGAGGTCAGAAGGCCGGCCTGAAGAAGTCAGGAGGCCTGTCCGAGATCAGGAAGCCTGTCCGAGATCAGCAGACCAGCCTGAAGTCAGGAGGCCTTGGCCTTCTGCTCGGTCTTGGCCTGCTCCTCGGCCTTGGCGGGCGCCACCGCGGCCGCACGGGCGGGCGCCGGCTTGGCGGCCTCGTAGAACTCCTCGCGAGGAGTCTCCATGGCACCGAGCGAGACGACCTCACGCTTGAGGAACATCGCGAGCGTCCAGTCGGCGAAGACGCGGATCTTGCGGTTCCACGTCGGCATGGCGAGACCGTGGTAGCCGCGGTGCATGTACCAGGCGAGACGGCCCTTGACCTTGATCTTCACCTTGCCCATGACGATCATCGCGACGCCCTTGTGGAGGCCGAGGCCTGCCACCGCGCCCTTGTTCGCGTGCGCGTACTCCTTCTGCGGGAAGCCCCGCATACCGGAGATCACGTTGTCGCCGAGCACCTTCGCCTGCCGCAGCGCGTGCTGCGCGTTCGGCGGGCACCAGGCGTTCTCGACACCGGCGTTGCGGGCGGCGACGTCCGGCACCTGGGCGTTGTCGCCCGCGGCCCAGATGTAGTCCGTGCCCTGCACCTGAAGGGTGGTCTGGGTGTCCACGTGACCGCGCGGGCCGAGCGGCAGACCGAAACGGGCCAGGACGGGGTTCGGCTTGACGCCGGCCGTCCAGACGAGGGTGCTGGAGTCGACCTCGAGGCCGTTCTTGAGCACGACGTGACCGTCGACGCAGGAGTCCATGGAAGTGGAGAGGTAGACCTCCACACCACGGCTCTCCAGGTGCTCCTTGCCGTACAGGCCGAGCTTGGGGCCCACCTCGGGAAGGATCTTGTCCGCCGCGTCGACGAGGATGAAGCGCATGTCCTCACGGGACACGCTGGTGTAGTACTTCGCCGCGTCGCGGGCCATGTCCTCGACCTCGCCGATGGTCTCCGCACCCGCGAAGCCACCGCCGACGAAGACGAAGGTGAGCGCCTTGCGGCGGACGTCCTCGTCCGTGGTCGAGTCAGCCTTGTCGAGCTGCTCAAGGACGTGGTTGCGCAGGCCGATGGCCTCCTCGATGCCCTTCATACCGATGCCCTGCTCGGCGAGGCCGGGGATCGGGAAGGTACGCGAGACCGCGCCCATCGCGATGACGAGGTAGTCGAAGGGCAGCTCGTACGCCTCACCCACGAGGGGGGCGACCGTCGCGACCTTGCGGTCCTGATCGATGGTGGTGACCCGACCGGTGAGGACCTCCGCCTTGGGGAGCACGCGTCGCAACGGGACGACGACATGCCGCGGGGAGATGCTGCCGGCGGCGGCTTCGGGGAGGAAGGGCTGGTAGGTCATGTACGACCGGGGGTCGACGACCGTGACGGTCGCCTCTCCGTAGCGCATCTTCTTGAGAATGCGCCGAGCTGCGTACAGGCCTACGTACCCACCGCCTACTACGAGGATCCTGGGACGCTCCGTGGTGCTCATGCCATCGAGTATCCACCTGCCCCAGGGGGGTCGCTCGTGAGCCCCTTCACAAGCATGGTCGGACCCTCTGCTACACTGCGCGGCCCACGTGACCGAGGTCATGTTGCCACGAGGGAACCCGCGTGCGGTTCGGACCGTTGTCAACACCGCGTGAGCTGCCGCTCCGCCTCCGTGAGGGTCCGGCGAACGGGCCGGAGCGACCCCCGTTTCACACGCCCGAAACACGCCCCGGACGCTCCCGTGAGCACCCTCCCCCGCCGGGTGAGCCGCCCGGAGGGGCCGACGGATCGAAATCCTCGTCCAACAGGGCCCTTTTCCTTGTGAAGAACTTCACGAACTTTTCCGGCGGCGTGTCGCGGACGCGTTTTCCAGACCCCTCAAGTGCGCTCATACGTTGTTCGACCTGCTCAGGAGAGGCCACCCGACGGCTCCGCGCCGACCCGGGCGACCCGGCGACCCAGGCGACCCGGGCGACCCAGGCGACCCGGGCGACCCGGGCGACCCGTCGGGCATCGCAGGTGAAGTGCTACTCGAGCTCTTCTGCCGCTTTCCACGCAATGCCGTCCAGGATGTCGTGCTCGCTGACCACGACCTCCGCCGCGCCGATCCGCTCCATGATCGCGAGCAGTACGAGGGCACCGGCGGCGATGACGTCGACGCGGCCCGGATGCATCGAGGGGATCGCGGCGCGCTCGGCGTGCGTCGAGGCCAGCAGGGACTCGGTGATCTCGCGGACCCGGTCGTAGGAGACCCGGGAGTGGTGAATGGCGGCTGAGTCGTACGCGGGAAGGTTCTGCGCGATCGCCGAGACCGTGGTGACCGAGCCCGCCAGCCCGACCAGCGTGCGCGCCTCGCGGAGCGGCACCGTCCGCTCGGCCAGATCCAGGGCCGCCTCGATGTCGGCACGGATCGCCTCGACCTCGGTGGGTGTCGGCGGGTCACTGACCTTGCCGTCGTGCACGAGGTGGCGCTCGGTCATCCGTACACAGCCGATGTCCACGGAGGACGCGGCCTGCACCTGCTCGTCTCCCACGACGAGCTCGGTGGACCCGCCGCCGATGTCCACGACCAGGTAGGGCTTGGGGAGGTCGTCCCGCCCGGTCAGCTCCTTGGTCGCGCCGGTGAAGGAGAACTCCGCCTCCTGGCCACCGGTGACGACCTCGGGCTCGACGCCCAGGATGTCGAGCACCCCGCGCACGAACTCGTCCCGGTTCTCGGCGTCACGGGTGGCCGAGGTCGCCACGAACCGCACCCGCTGGGCGCCGTGCTCCTTGATGGCCGCCGCATACTCGCGGCAGGCGGCGAAGGTGCGCTCCAGCGCCTCGGGGGCGAGCCGCCCGGTCCGGTCGACGCCCTGGCCGAGCCGGACGATCGTCATACGCCGGTCCAGGTCGACGAGTTCCCCCGTCGCCGGGTCCGCGTCGGCGACCAGCAGGCGGATGGAGTTCGTACCGCAGTCGACGGCGGCGACACGGGTCACTTGGCGGCCTCCTCTTCGGCGCGGGAGGGGTGGGCGCCGGGCTGGTGCGCGGTCTCGGGTGACGGAACCACACAGGCCCCCTTGCGCCACCACTCCGGCAGCATCGCGATGGCCTCGTCGCCCAGCGGGTTCACGCCAGGGCCCGCCGCCAGGGAGTGGCCCACCAGCACATGGAGGCACTTCACCCGGTCCGGCATGCCGCCCGCGCTGGGGAAGCCCTCAAGGACCTCGATGGAGTCACGCCGGGCGATGTAGTCCTCGTGAGCGGCGCGATACGCGGCGGCCAGCTCGGGATCGCTCGCCAGCCGGTCCGTCATCTCCTTCATGACCCCGTTGGCCTCCAGCGTGCCGATCGCGGAGGCGGCACGCGGGCACGTGAGGTAGTACGTCGTCGGGAACGGCGTCCCGTCGGGAAGGCGGGGCGCCGTCTCCACCACGTCCGGCTGCCCGCAGGGACAGCGGTGCGCGATCGCGCGCAACCCGCGCGGCGGTCGCCCCAGCTGCTGCTTGAAGGCCTCGACGTCCGCGTCGGTCGGCTCGGTGCGCGGGGTGGGCGGCGGTGGCGTTTCCATGCCGTGAGTCACATGTCTTTCTGGTCAGTCGGTCAAACGGGTCTGGCGGTCTCGCGGTCTGGCGGTCTGGCGGTCTGGCGGTCTGGCGGTCTGGCGGTCTGCCGATCCACTCAGTCGATCGGTCGCCCCGGTCCGTCCGCCGGCTCAGTCGGTCGATCGATCGGTTCGTTCACCGGTCGGCGGCGTCGGCCCTGTCCACGCCGTCCCACACGTTCGCGTACCAGGGACGGTCGGCCGCCCCCTGGTCGACGCGGGACTGCTTCGCGGCCTCCGGATCGATCACGATGTAGCCGGTCTCCCCCGGCATCACATAGTGCAGCCGATCCCGGATCTGCTGCTCCGCGTACGCGTCGTCCTGCCAGCGCGCCTTGAGGTCACGCAGTTGTTCGACCCGCGCGCGGGCCTGCTCCCGCTCCCGCACCAGGTCGGACATCTCGGCGCGCTGGGACACGTACTGCCTTATCGGGTACGCGAGGGCCACCACGAGGGAGCAGAGGACCAGGGCGAGCAGGGCCGCCCGGCCGGTGAGGCGGGAGCGGCGGGCCTGCCGTTTGGTCTGGGAGCGGTAGACCCGGGCCGCCGTCTGCTCGCCGAGCAGCTTCAGCCTGGTCGCGGTGGAGAACCGGTCCCGGTCCTTCACGGCCATGAGTCCCGCCTCCCCGATCCGTCCCTGCCTGCACGTGCGTACGTCCCCGCACACGGTACGGGACCGAGTACGGGGACGTACGTACGACGCTTCCTACGAAGCCCGGGCTCAGCCCTTGAAACGGGGGAACGCGCTGCGGCCGGCGTACACGGCGGCGTCGTCGAGGATCTCCTCGATGCGCAGCAGCTGGTTGTACTTGGCGACGCGGTCCGAGCGGGCCGGGGCGCCGGTCTTGATCTGACCGCAGTTCACCGCGACGGCGAGGTCGGCGATGGTGACGTCCTCGGTCTCGCCGGAGCGGTGGGACATCATGCACTTGAAGCCGTTGCGCTGCGCCATCTCGACGGCGTCCAGCGTCTCGGTCAGCGAGCCGATCTGGTTGACCTTGACGAGCAGGGCGTTCGCGGAGCCCTCCTCGATGCCGCGGGCCAGGCGCTCCGGGTTGGTGACGAAGAGGTCGTCGCCGACGATCTGGACCTTGTCGCCCAGCTTGTCGGTGATGACCTTCCAGCCGGCCCAGTCGTCCTCGTACAGCGGGTCCTCGATGGAGACCAGCGGGTACGCGGAGACGAGCTCCTCGTAGTACTCGGTCATCTCGGCGGCCGAGCGGGACTTGCCCTCGAACTCGTACTTGCCGTCCTTGTAGAACTCCGACGCGGCGACGTCGAGCGCGAGCCCGATCTGCTCGCCGGGGACGTAACCGGCCTGCTTGATGGCCTCGATGATGAGGTCGAGCGCGGCGCGGTTGGACTCCAGGTTCGGGGCGAAGCCGCCCTCGTCGCCGAGGCCGGTGGACAGGCCCTTGGTCTTCAGCACCTTCTTGAGGGTGTGGTAGACCTCGGCGCCCCAGCGCAGCGCCTCGGAGAAGGACTCCGCGCCGATCGGGGCGATCATGAACTCCTGGATGTCGACGTTCGAGTCGGCGTGCGACCCGCCGTTCAGGATGTTCATCATCGGAACGGGCAGCAGGTGCGCGTTCGGGCCGCCCAGGTACCGGAAGAGGGGCAGGTCGCTGGCCTCGGAGGCGGCGTGGGCGACGGCGAGGGAGACGCCGAGGATGGCGTTGGCGCCGAGCGAGCCCTTGTTGTCGGTGGCGTCCAGGTCGAACATCGCCTGGTCGATCAGGCGCTGCTCGGTGGCGTCGTAGCCGACGAGCTCCGGGCCGATCTGCTCGATGACGGCGAGGACGGCCTTCTCGACACCCTTGCCGCCGTAGCGGTTGGGGTCACCGTCGCGCAGCTCGATGGCTTCGAAGGCGCCGGTGGAGGCACCGGACGGGACGGCGGCACGACCGGTGCTGCCGTCATCGAGGCCGACCTCGACCTCGACGGTGGGGTTGCCTCGCGAGTCGAGGATTTCCCGGGCTACGACGACGTCGATGGACGGCACGAGCATCTCCTTCTGGGATGTGACGCGGGTACGCGGGACTGGCAGCCCCGCGGGATGAGCCTAACCGGCTCCGAGGGATCGGCCAGCCGGTCTACCCCCTCTTGGGCAGAACTGAGAGTAAATATTGTTCCCGAACGGAACAAAAAGGTGACGAAAGAGGGGCGGCGAGAGAGGGACTGCTGCCGGAAACGCAGAAAGCCCCGCCCCGGTGCGTACGGGGGAACACGCACCGGAGCGGGGAGCCCGTGGGGGACGGGGGTGACCCACACGAGGCCTTCAGTATGGAGACCACGTATAGGAGCGAGCTGTGGTTCAACTGCGAACCGGCTGTAAGCCGGCGAGCTGCGGTTCAAGCACGAACCAGCCGTAAGCCGGCGAGCTGCGGTTCAAGCACGAACCGGCTGTAAGTCGCCGGCCGACCGCCGTCGGCCGGCGACCCCGGCCGTCAGCTCAGGTGGAGCTGCTGACCCGGGTAGATGAAGTCCGCGTCGTCGACGATGTCCTTGTTCAGCTCGAACAGCTTCTGCCAGCCGCCCTTGACGTTCTTCGCCTCGGCGATCTCGCTGAGGGTGTCGTCCTTCTTCACCTTGTACTCGCCGTCGCCCTTCTCGACCGTCTTACCGGTCGGGGTCTCGACGGTCTCCTTCTTGGCGGTCTCACGCTCCGTGGAACGCGAGGCGCGCTGCTCGTCGGTCCCCGAGCTCGGCGTGCTCTGCGAGCTCGGCGTGCTCTGCGAGCTCGGCTGCGCAGGCGTGGTGCTGCCCGCGTCGTTCGCGGCGTTCGACAGGCCCGTGCCGCAGTTCGGCCAGGCACCCTTGCCCTGCGCGGCCAGAACCTTCTCGGCAACGGCTATCTGCTGGGACTTGGAGGCCTGGTCGGCGGTGGAGGCGTACGAGCCGCCGCCGTACGCGGACCAGGTGGAGGCGGAGAACTGCAGGCCGCCGTAGTACCCGTTGCCGGTGTTGATGGACCAGTTGCCACCGGACTCGCACTGGGCGACGGTGTCCCACTCGGAGGTGGTGGCGGCGGAGGCGGTGCCGGCCGCCATCAGCGGGGCGGCAACGGCGACTCCGGTCACCCCGGCGAGCGTGGCGAGACGGGTGACCCGATTGGAAACGGTCGGGCGACGGTGCTTGCCCTTGCACGAACGCAGCATGAAGTGATCCCCTCACCGACGCCTACGAGGTGAGCTGTCGGGTTCGGGCGGGTGAGTGCCCGGTCGCGCACGCTTCGGTGCACGGCTTCACCCCAAGCCACTCCCGGTCAACTACCGGGCGCGGCGCTTACCTTGGGTCCCCCGCTCCTGCCTACGGCGCTTGACGCGACGACTGTTCCCGTACGGCCGTTGGCAGGATTCGGCGTTGCGACCGTCGGGGCCCGCGGTGGCGAGCGGTCACGACCGTAGACAGGCGATCGGCGGAATATCAAAGACGATCAGGGGGTCTGAGATCCATCTCTCATTCTCGCCAAAGTGGACATTCCATGGCGAAACATGACGTGAACTCCCGCCGCTTTTCGCCCTATTCAGCACCAACTGCAAGGCTCTGACCGGGCAGGATGAGGTTCGCGTCAGCGCCGACCGTTTCCTTGTTCTCGGCGTACAGCTCGGTCCATCCGCCGTCGAGACCAAGGGCGTCGGCGATGGCCGAGAGACTGTCGCCGGCCTGAACGACGTACGAGCCGTCGACGACAGCGCGAGCCGCGTCGGAGTCACGTGAGGCATGCCGTCCCGAAGCGGCATCATCCGTACGGCCGTCGGTCGCGCCCTCGGCGGCGGTGTCACCGCGGTGACGCCCGGCGCCGGTCGCCTCATCTTCGGGCGCACTCGAAGACTCGTCGGCCGGAGTGGACTTATCCGATTCATCACCGTTCGTGGCACTTGAGTCCGTGCTCGTGTCCGCGCTCGTGTCCGGGCTCGCTGCCGCACTCGCCTCCGCGTCCGGAGTGTCGGACTTGGTGGAGCTTCCGGTGCCCTCGGTCGCGTCCGTGGAGGGCGAGGCGGTCGGAGAGGGGGTGGACGATGCGGACGGGTCCGCGGAACCGGACGCGCCGGACGACGAGTCGCCCGCCACGCCCGTGTCGACCTCCACCGAGGCGGAGTTTTTGCTGAGCCCGGAGAGGGGTCCGCAGGTGGGCCAGGCGACGAGTCCCCGGCCGTCCAGGATCTTCTCGGCGACGGCTATCTGCTGCGAGCGGCTGGCCTGGTCGGCGCTCGGGGCGTACTCAAGACCGCCGTAGTTCTCCCAGTCCCACTGGGTCACATGCAGGCCGCCGTAGTACCCGTCGCCGGTGTTCTCGCTCCAGGACTCACCCGTCTCGCACTCCGCGACGCGGTCCCAGGTGGTGGTGTCGGCCGCGCTCGCACTCGTGGCACCGAGCAACGGGATCGCGATGGCCGATCCGGTCACTCCTGCCGCGACAATGAGAGCCGGGGCCTGACGGGGGCGACGATGACGGCCGTTCCCGGTGAGCATGCGGAAGCCCTTTCATGTGACAGCAGGTGACTACAGCGACATGCGGCGACGTCAGCCGACGTCTGCGACGCATGATCCGCGCTGTTCGTTGAACGTATCCGCACTCGAACGCTTGTCACAAGTCGATGCAGCGTAGATCACGTGAAGATCACAATGTTGATTGATCGTCAGCTTTTCGCGAACCCCGAAGTCCCTCAAGCCCGCCCGGCGGACAACTGGAGCGGAGCCGTGAACTCCACTGGAAGCGTGCGCAATCCACGCATAATGAGCCCGCCGCGCCAGCGCAAATCGGCGGAATCCCCTGCGAGTTGGAGGTCGGGGAGGCGGGTGAGAAGGGTGGCGAGCGCGGTCTGGCCCTCCAGCCGGGCGAGGGGCGCACCGAGGCAGTAGTGGATGCCGTGCCCATAGCCGAGGTGCTGGTTGTCACGGCGGGAGAGGTCGAGCGTGTCCGGCTGCTCGAAACGCCCGGGGTCACGGTCCGCAGCCGCCAGTACGACGAGGACGGGGTCGCCGGGAGCGATGTCCTGCCCGCCGAGCCGCACGGCCTCGGTCGCGTACCGCCAAGTGGCCAGCTCCACAGGGCCGTCGTAGCGCAGAAGTTCCTCGACGCCGGTCTCCAGCAGTCCGCTCTCCCCGGCGGCAAGCGACTTCTGCAGCCGCTGCCGCTGCTCGGGGTGGGTAAGGAGCGCGTACATGCCATTACCGATCAAATTCACGGTAGTTTCAAAACCGGCAAATAGTAGGATAAACCCCATTGCTGCCACCTCGTTCTCCGTGAGGTGCTCGCCGTCGTCGGAGGCGCGGATGAGGGCGGAGATGAGGTCCTCCCCGGGGGCGGGGTGTTCGGGCAGCGCCTCGCGCTTGCGGTGGATCAGCTCGGCCAGATACCCGCGCATCTTCTTCACGGACCGCGCGACACCGCCCCTCGGCCCTCCGCCGTGCCGGATCATCATCCCCGCCCAGTCCCGGAAGTCGTCCTGGTCCTCACGGGGGACGCCGAGCAAGTCGCAGATGGCGTAGATGGGGAGCGGGAAGGCGAACTCGTGGATCAGGTCGGCGGACCCCTTCTCCACGAACTGGTCGATGAGCTGATCGGCGAGCTCCTGCACACGGGGCGCGAACTCGGCCACCCGGCGGGGCGTGAACGCCTTGCTGACGAACCGGCGCAGCCGGGTGTGGTCCGGCGGGTCGATGTTCAGCAGATGCGTCATCAACTCGGCCTTGCGTTCACCCGGGATGCCCGTCTTCCCTTTCGCGTGGGCGGGTTCGACGTGATGCACCGGATTCTTGCTGAGCCGTCCGTCCGCGAGCGCCTGCTTGGCATCGACGTACCGGGTGACCAGCCAGGCCTCCACCCCGCTGGGCAGCCGGGTCCTGTGCACGGGCGCGTGCTCACGAAGCCAGGCGTACGCCGGATAGGGGTCGGTGGCGAACTCCCAGGTGAAGAGTTCGGGTGCGGGGCCTGCGGGGCTGAGGTGCTCGGTCACTCCCTGACGGTATCCGGGGAGACGGGGATGCCTTGTCCGGCCAGTCGCCGACCGGTGTTGAACCGGTGCCGGCCGCCTACCAGCGGTACTCAGCGGGCCTTTCTCCACCCCTCGCCCTCTTCACCCCGAGCTGTCCGTAAATCACCTGCTGTTTGACTTCGCGGCTCGACAAGTCCCTACAGTCGCGAAGTGGACCCCGAAATACTCAGATCCAGCTTCGCGGTCGTCGAGAGACGGGCCGAGTTCGCGGTCAAGTACTTCTACTCGCATCTGTTCCGGCACAACCCGGGCGTACGCGGGCTGTTTCCGCTGGACTTTCCGGAGGACATGGAGCGGCAGCGGGACCGGCTGTTCGCGGCGCTGACGTATGTGATGGAGCGGCTGGGGGATCCCGCGCTGCCGGGGTACCTGCGGGAGTTGGGGCGGGATCACCGGAAGTATCTGGCGGAGCCGGACCACTACGCCGCCGTGGGGGCGAGCCTGATCGCCGCGTTCACCTTCGTCGCGGGTTCGGCGTGGAACGCGGACGTCGAGAAGGCGTGGGCCGAGGCGTACGGGGCGATCGCCAACGTCATGCTCCAGGGCGCCTGGGAATCGCAGCAGCAGGGTGAACCGCCCTGGTGGGACGCCGAAGTCGTGTCCCGCACCCGGCACGGTGACGATCTCGCCGTGCTGACCCTGCGGCCCGACCGACGGCTGCGCTTCTCCCCCGGCCAGTACGTAAGCGTCAACGCCCCGCATCTGCCCGGCATCTGGCGCCCGTACTCGCTGGGCAACGCGCCCCGCGCCGACCACACCCTCGACCTGCACATCAGCCAGGTCGAGGGCGGCGTGCTCTCCACCGCTCTGGTCCGGCGGACCCGGGAGGGAGACATCCTGCGGCTCGGCGCGCCCGGCGGCGGGATGACCCTGCGAACGCCCGTCGAGCGGCCGCTGACCTTCATCGCGGCCGGTACGGGGTGGGCACCCGTCAAGGCACTGCTGCAACAACTGGACGCCACGCACGAGGCCCGGCTCTTCCTCGTCGCCCGGGACACCTCCTATCTGTACGACCGGTCCGCCGTCGAACGCCTTCAGGCCCGACTCCCGCTGCTCTCCGTCACGTTCATCACCCCCGCGCCCGGCCGGCCCAGAGCGGAGGCGACCGAGCGGTTGCTGACCGCGCTGGGCAACCGCGCGGGCTGGGAGCGACACGAGGTCTATCTGGCCGGTCCGCCCGGGCTGGTCGAGGAGATCGGCGCCGAGCTTCCCGGTCTTGGCACTCCGGCCGAGCGGATCTTCCACGACGTCCTGGCGCCGACCGCCGAAGACCGCACCCGTCCGCTGGGCACGGCGGAATGGCTGCTCGACCGTCCGCAACCGAGCTGGCACAACCCATCGGGCCGCGCACCGAGCGCGTGACCCCGGTGCCGGGTGGGCCTCATACCTCCCCGGCTCGCTCCGTCGCGCGGATCGCGTCGCGGTACGCGCGTGCCGCCGATCGCAGTGCCGTCTCCGGGTCGACGCCCTCGGCCTCGGCGCGGGCGGCAATGGCAAGGAGCTCGTAGCCGACGCCCTCGCCCCGGGGGAGTTCGACCTCAAGTCCCGCCGTACGCACCCGGGATGCCAGCTTCGCCGCCAGTGCCAGGCCCGGCTGGCCAAGCGGGATGCCCTCCGTCACGGACGTCCGGCGCTTCTCCTCGGCCTTGGTGCGCAGCCAGTGCTCCTTGACCTCCTCGGGGGTCGTGGCGGTCTCGTCGCCGAAGACGTGCGGGTGGCGGTGGATCAGCTTCGTGACGATGCCGCCGACGACGTCGTCGATGGAGAAGGGGGCGTCCTCGTCTTCCGGACCGCCTTCCTCGGCGATCCTGGCGTGGAAGACGACCTGGAGCAGGACGTCGCCGAGTTCCTCCCGCAGCTCGTCCCGGTCGCCCTCCTCGATCGCCTCGACGAGTTCGTACGCCTCCTCGATGCCGTACTTCGCCAGGCCCTCGTGGGTCTGCTGGGACGACCAGGGGCATTCGACGCGGATGCGGTCCATGACCTGGACGAGGTCGAGGAAGCGGGCTCCCGGCAGGTCGTACGAGGCGGGGAGCAGCTCCAGGTCCGGCATCTGTATGCGGCCGGAGCCCGCGAGCCGGGACAGCCCGTCGGTCAGCCGGGGCTCGCCCTCACCGGTGGCGACGACGACCACTGTGCGGCCGCCGGCACAGGCGTCGATCAGCTCCTGCGCGTTCGGCGCTGTCTCGTCGACGGTGATGCCCGCCTCGCGGAGGTAGGGCAGCTGCGGGTGGGCGCCGTCCGCGCACAGCACCTGATCGGCGCCGCGCAGCGCCTGCCAGGCGGGCCAGGACAGCAGGCCGGGGGCAACGCGGTGGCTGGTGGTGAGCAGGACGATACGGCCGGGGGCGGGGGTGCCGGGGGCGGGGGCAGCGGCGTCAGGCACAGGGGTGTCGGTGCCGGGCACAGGGGCATCGGTGCCGGTCGCGTCCGGGCCGCCGTCGAAGCTGGTTGCGTTCACCCCCCGAACGTAACCCACGCCGCCGACCGCCCCGCCGGTTATCCACAGGCCAGGCGGCCACCCCGCCCGTTCCCCGGTCGGACGGCCGTGCGACGTCGGCAACGGGCTCGGACGCGGAACCTTTTATCCACAGCCCCGGCCCGGTGCCCGCGGCTGTCCGTCACGCCGTCTCCGGCGTCTGGGCCGCCGTGACCTCCCGCAGCCACGGAGTCTTCACATCCACGCGGCTGCTCTTCTGGACGTCCCAGGCGCCGTAGCGCGGGTTCAGGTCGACGTCCAGTTTCTTGGAGGCCTCGGACATCGCCTTCCAGAAGGTGGCCTGGCCCTCGGTGGTGTTCATGTCGGCGCCGATCGCGGCGGCCAGCTTCTGGGCCTCGATCTCGGTGCGGAGGCTGTCGTCGAGACGCTTGGGCGCCACCCCGTACTGCTGCAGCCAGGCCGACTCCAGCGCCTTCGAGCCGCCCGCCTGCTCCTCCAGGGACGTGCGCAGCTGCTGGGTGTCCTTGCGGGTGACGCTCACGCCCGCGCTCTTGGCGGCCTCGTCAAGGACCCGGTCGAGGACCAGGGTGTGCAGGGTGTCGCGGGTGAGGCTGCTGGTCTGGGAGACGGCCTGCTTGTACTGGGCCTCGTCCGTGGAGGCGGCGCGCTGTGCCGTGCGCACCTCGTTCACACGGCTCTCCAGTTGCGCGACGGTGATCCGCTGCCCGCCGACGACGGCCGCGGCACCGGGATGCGCCTCGCTGCCGCAGGCGGTGAGAAGGGGGGCCGCGGCGACGATCGCGGCGGACAGGACGAGCGCGGTGCGGCGGCGGTGCAAGGAAGCCTCCCGAGGAGATTGTGCGGCGGTGCACAAAGTCTTGCGGTGATCGATGGTAGGCAGTGGCTCGTCTCTCGGCCAGCCATTCGACCAACGATTCGTCGAGAGTTGGGGTACTGCCGTGCTCCCCCGGGAGGCTCTCGTCCCGGACGTCCGTCCGCTAGCCGCGCGCGTTCGGTTCCCGCACTTCACGCTCGACGGCCCCGGCGACCTCGGCGCGCAGCCCGCCACCGGCGTGCGCGACAGTGACGTTCGTGGCCTTCGTGGCGCTCTTCGAGCTTGTCCCACCGTCCCCCACCAGTACGAAGCCGACCTTCTGGTACTGCGGAGCGGTCTGCGCGGCGGCGGTCACCTCGGGCTTTCCGGCTGCCAGCACCACGTCGCACGAGCGCTGCAGCAGGCCGTTGAGGTACGGCCGCGCGTTGGCCGTGGACTGCTCACCGGCCACGGCTACGTAACTGACGCGTGCGTGCGTCTTGAGGGAGGCGTCCTGCATGCCCTGCCAGACCTCGGCGTCGGTGGTCCCAGCTGTGATACCCGTCTGCCCGGTCAGCAGACAGGCGTCGACATCCTGGTAGTTGCGGGCCTGGGTGTCGGGCAACTGCCGTTTCCCGTCGCCGCGCGAGAGGACGTACCCGCTGACGACGACGGCCGCCGTCACGACCACAGCGCCCGTCACCAGCACGATCTGCCGACCGCTCAACACCCGCAGCCACAGGACGACGGACTTCGCGCCCGCTGTGAGCCGTGACTCCCGCATGGCATCGCGCGCCGCTTTCGCACGCCGTGCCGGCGGCACCTGTCTGACCCGCTTGACCACTTGGTTCTCGTACTTTCCTTGCGCTACGGGGCGTTGCTGGGGCTACGGGGCTACGGGTGCCCGACGCGTCCCGCACGCCGGGGCCAGACCGTCCAGGCGTGCACCGCGGCGCCCGCCATCGACAGCAGGATCAGGAGCAGGTCGTCCGCGAACTCCAGCCCGTGGGTGGTCTCGGGCGTGAACGCGAGCTCCATCAGCCACGCCACCAGCACCGCGCAGAACACCCCGAAGGCGGTCCAGTCGGCGCGGCTCCCCCGCCGAAGGGCGATGACGAGGGAGGGAACGGGACACAACAGCCCGAGGCTGGCGACGGGAATCGCCGCCAGCCCTGCCCGGACGACGAACGGCCGCCCGATCACGGGCACGCGCTCAACCCTCATGTCCCGCTCCCACTCCCTCACTCAAGACATCGGCCGATCAGACTGATGGCTCGGGCTCAGCCGGTGATGGCGACCGGCGCGTCCCACGCGTCGCGGTCCACGGTGATGGTGTAACCGCCCCGCGTTTCCTTGCTGTTGACGAGGTACTGGTGGGCTCGGCTGTGGTTGGTCCACTGGGTGGCGGCGAACGGCCAGTCGGTGGTCGTGGTGTTCTGCTTGTCCCACAGGGCGTACCAGAGGTTGCCCGGCAGGTCCGTGCGGTCGGTCGCCTGGGCGATGGCCTTCGCGCTGGAGCTGCTGAAGCCGTAGTACCCGGTGCGGTACGTCTTGGCGTGCAGCTCTTTGTCGAAGGCGCGTACGTACGTCAACACCGCGTTGTTGCACGCCGTGTTCGTGATGTCGTACGACTCCATGTCCAGGTAGATCGGGCTGCCGGCCTTCATGCCGAGGGCCGCCGCCTTGGCCACCGCGTCCGCACCGTCGGTGGTGCCCAGCGAGGCGGCTGTGGAGGCGGTGAGCTTCTCGGGGCTGGAACCGGTCTGGCAGGACGGCTGGGCACCGACGTACAGCGGGATGAGCTTCCAGCCGACCGTGCTGACCGACTTCACCCAGGACGCGGTGAGGTTGGGCTGGCTGCAGCCGCGGTTCTTGCCGCCGATGTAGACGGCGGCGGCTCCGTAGAGCCCGCCGTGCCAGGCCTTCATCGCGTTGAGCGAGGGCGCGGCGCAGGTGTCGAAGGCGCGGCCGGTGTACGTCTTCTGCGCGGGCCAGGTCGTGGCGGCCATCGAGGTCTGCGCGGCGATCCCGGCTCCGGCGACGACGGCTGCGCCTGCCGTGGCCCAGGCGATGTAGCGACGCTTCTTCGACATCCGGTGCTCGGACATCCCCACCCCATTCATGACACGCGCGCGTCACGGCACGCGGAACGCGCATGCCGGACGTGCATACCGAAGACAATTGAGCCCCTGAGACGGCGCCCATCCGACGCACCGGCGAAAGGCGCGCGACCCCCGGCGCCCGGGGCGAATCGAACCGTAACCGACCCCACGGCTGCACATGGAAAACACAGGATCTTGATCGCCACAAGATTCCCTCAAGGCACGGCAAAGTAGTGCGGCTCACGCCGGCCGGGTGCCCGCAGCACACGTACGGCAGCCCAGGTCCGGCGATCACGCGGCGACGCCCCGGCCGGCCGCGCCGAGCTCGCACCACAGCAGCTTCCCGCCCCGCCCGAAGAGATCGTCACCCAGCGGGGTACCCGCCCCACGCGTCCGCGCAGTGGCATACGAGGAACCGTCCACCCGACCACTGCGCCGAACTCATCGAGTCCCCCGCCCAATTGGAGCGCCACCACCCGGTCCTGGACCGCAGCAGCAAGCCCCCCGTTATCTTCTTCGCGGTTCCGCATCGGGACCGCTGGCCTCCGTGCCCGGCATGACTGTTCCCCCCTGTCGAAGGCATGACCCGGGGGGTGGTGTCACCGGGCCCGAGAGGCGCCGTGGAACTCCTCGGCCACGCCCACATCGGCGTCACCGCCGGCGTCTACGCCCACGTACGCCTCCGCCTCCAACGCCAAGCCATCGACGCCCTCGGCAGCGCACTCCGCCAGGACGTCAGCCCGGGTGATAGCGATGCGCCCCTCGCCGCAGCACCCCGCTGACCCGTCCGCCCGCGTTGCCGTCAGCGTTGCCGTCAACTGCGCCCAGAGATCATGATCGACCACAGGTCGCCAGGCGCGAGCGACTCACCTTCGCTCGCAAATTCATCAACGACGAAGAGAATCACGTGAGATTTCGCGATGCGATAGCACCGATATCCAGGTTGCCTCCGGAACTCCTCCAGGGAATAGGAGCCATCTCTTTCGATTTCTCTACGCAGAGCTTCGAACGAGACCGTTCGCGAGAGCTCAGAAAGGGAGGGCCTCAAGACATCCGGAATAACCTGCTCAGGCCGGCCCGTTAGCCGATGAACCTGGAGAGCGATACCCTCGCAGGATCCAGCGAACAAGCTGAATTCCAGAAGACCGTAGTCCAGACGGAGAGACTTCTTCCTGCGGTCTGCGACGCACTGGTCTCCGAGGACATCGCGGACCTGTTCAGCCGAGCTACCGAGGCCCAGACCTGCGACGGTTCCCGTCTCTGCCGCACGCGCAAGGAAGCTGATGGCCGTCACTCGATCTTCTCCAGCGCCTTGATCAGGAAGTGCATTTCAGGCGCCCGGTTGAGCGAATTTCCCCAGTTGTGGTCATTCATATCGGCCATAGCAGATCGCGCCTTGCCCGATAAGGTCGGCCTTAAGCTCTGGATTGTTCATGGTGGCACTTCGGGCAGTCGCCACATCACGCGTGCTAGCCATTCCGTTACTGAGGCGAATCCCTTCGAAACCGACTCCTCCATCACCATTCGGGAAGACTCGTATTTCGGAACTTCCAACGTGCATGTGCGCACCCTTCGTGGCCCAGTCCGATGCCGCCGGAGAAATCCGAATGTTAGGTGCCGCGCAATTGTGCACCAAGACCGGCGTGGCTCCCGACGAAGCCCGACAACTCCTCGTGGCCACGCGCGGCCACTGGTTGCACGCGCTGTTCGAACTCGCCCTCCACATCGGAACTCCGCAAGGGAGACTCCTCGGCCTCCATAGGGAAGACCTCGACGTCGGCACCGCCGCCGCCCGCCGCACCCTCCAGCGCACCAGCGTCGGCGGGCTCACCACGCTCCCCACCAAGACCCGGGCATCCGAACGCCGCATCGCCCTGCCGACCGCGCCCAGTCGCAAAAGCTCCACCACGAACTCGATCGACCATTTCAAGGAAGTCCAATCGATCGTTTCCCGTTCAGCTGTAGGAGCTCATAACCGATACCTTCAACCCCCCGAACCGCCGTGTCCGCATCGACTTCGTCGGAACCAGAATCCTCAAGCAACATAATCGCAGCGCCGATTACCTTAACCAAGGGTTCAGAGTTCATCTAACTAGCTCGCCTCACGATAATCGTGGATACCTTTGCGCACTCCATGAACCGAGCTCCAAGATGGCACGAAAGGCCCCACCGGAAGCAAGTCCAGTGGGGCCTATTCAGCCCCATCTTCAGAGCCACTAGATAGCGCAAACGAGGACCATTCAATTCGCTATATGCCTAGATCCGAACGCTTCCCGTTGATCTCGCCATAAAGCCAGTCCCCGTTGAAGAAAGCGCTCAGTACCACTGCTACCACTCACCCTAAGGGTTGTCCCGTAACTACCGGCCGGCCAGGGCGGGAAACTGCTGGGTCCGGTAGTCAGCAGAAGTCGAGCGGGACGCCCTTATCCACGCAGTACTTCAAGACATCGATCAGCTGGCGGGTGTCATCGATGCGCCGTTGGAGGACGGGATCGTCGGCGACTTGTGGCCGCTCGCCGACGATCGCTTCTAGCCGTGGCAGCACGGCCGCGCACTGAGCGGGGGCAAGGTCGCCGTCGTCGTCTGGATGGTTGAGCAGCGGCGCCAGCGTGGTGGCGATGCTGCTCCACGCGCGCTTCCCACCGAAGCCGACCATCTCGGGAAGAGCGAATCCCTCGATTTGAGCCAGCCACTCCCTGAACAGATTGAACCCGTAGTGCGACCACGAGATGTCCGGGCTGGCCACGTCGTCGTCTGCAGGGCAGAGCATGAGCCCCATCCATCGGCCTCCTTGCTTCGTTGGCACCCATGCTCAACTGGACGGAGGGAGATCAGCAACTGAAATGATCTGCCGCATGGCTGGTGTGATCACGGCGTCCAACCCGTCTTGGATAACGCCGTTCGCCGGGCTGAGCCCGCGCTACTTTCGCAAGTTAGTAACCAAGCTGCGCCGTGAGGGAGCAGATGCCGTCCGACGCGGCCGGCCTTGGAGCCTGCCGCTGGAGGACCGGGTCCTGCTGGTCGCGGCATATTGGCGTACCAACCTGACGTTGCGCCAGCTCGGGCCGCTGTTCGGGATCTCGAAGTCCGCGGCCGACCGCATCATCGACCACCTCGGACCCCTTCTCGCGTTCCAGCCACGCCAACGGTTCCGTCCGGACACTGTCCTCATTGTGGACGGAACCCTGGTGCCCACACGCGACCACACAGTGGCCGAGCAGTCGAAGAACTACCGCTACTCCACCAACCACCAAGTCGTCATTGACGCCGAAACCCGACTCGTCGTCGTGATCGGCAGACCTCTACCCGGCAACCGTAACGACTGCAAGGCATGGGAGCTCTCCGGCGCGAAGGCCGCCGTCGGCCGTACTACCGTGATTGCCGATGGCGGCTACCGCGGCACCGGCGTGGTCATCCCACACCGCCGTGAACGCGGCCAGACCGAACTCCCAGCCTGGAAGGAGGAACACAACACCTCCCACCGCAAGGTTCGTGCCCGCGTGGAGCACACCTTCGCCCGCATGAAGGGCTGGAAGATCCTCCGCGACTGCCGCCTCAAGGGCGACGGCGTCCATCACGCCATGCTCGGCATCGCCCACCTCCACAACCTCACTGTTGCTGGATAGACGAGGAGGCCACGCCAGAGCAGCCCGACTCAGCCGTTCGATCATTACGGGACAGGCCTTAGGGCTGTGCGAGGCCCTCCAAAGGAACCCTGCGCATGACTCTTGCCGCACCCCTGAACCACACCGTCAACGTCGACCCCCGAGGCAGGACGGCCTTGACCGCCCTTAGCCAAGTGGCGTCATGACGGACCGAGGGAAAACCTCCAGCGCGGCGAGGCGAAGGAGCCGCTGAGTCTTCGAGGGAACTGATCAGCGTCTGGCCTACCAGCGACCGACGACAGAGGTTCTGCGCGGATCCACGAGGTTGACCCCACGCTTCTCCAGCCTCTCTTCCAACGCCTCAATACCTCGACGCTTAGCATATTCGGACTCTTCGGAATAGATGGGAACCAGCCACGTGAATTCCACATCCTCACCGGAGTCCCCCGTCCGCCAGAATTCATGCTCCAGGGAATAGGGAGGCGACGCCAAGAAACGATCGGCCTCGGAGCCTTCGAGCCATGGGTGACCAAGGTTCACGATGGAGCCAATTTCCACTCTGTGACCGGGCAGTGAGTGGAAATACGCGACCATGGCCAGACTCTCCACGTGCCGCACGGACTCCACTGGGGAGAGAATCACGAATTCACGTCGAGGCACACCCGCCTGATAGCCGCCGATTGATACATAGACCCAGCTCTCTCGGGGCCGAAGCGGGGCAATACGGCGAACGTGAAACCCCGGAAGTCTTTCTTGGACAGGCCCTGCCGTCCATTGAAAATCCTCATGCTGCCGGTCGGGCCACATTCCGCGAAGGTGCGCATCGATTTCACGTTCTTGCATTCTGCCACCTCGAGTCGTCACCCTCGCCCCGGCCTTCTCATGCCGAACGCTCTGGCCAAGTAACGCGTATACCTTGAGAGCACCGCACCTTGCTTGCGCTGACATGTAAGACATTGCGTCCCATTGATGCCTTGCTGAGCATAGGCACGACGTTCTTCATCCGTCATTTCCCATCCGCCCTTGAAATAGTAGTGGATGGCAAGTTCCGGATCGTGCTCAGGTACCGGCTGCGTACGCGTCCCAGTGACCTGCACCTCACCACACGAGATGCAGCGCTGGCCTTCTCCCGCTGCGCGAGCCGCCTGGCCGGCGGGCCCGTTGGTCTGCGAACCACCGTAATGCTGCTGACGGTTGTACCGCTCTTCGGGTATCTCGGGCCCCTGCCGGTCAGTGGCCACACCGTCGGAATCGACTTCGAAGCGCGCGTTGTCCGCTACATCGCCCTCGCCACAGTTGTGGACGAGGACGGGGGTGTCTCCGGCCTCCACATAGTAGGTATGAAGGCTGCCAACAGTGAGGTCGTAGGTGGTGGTGTTCGCGTGGTAGAGGCGGACGCCGGTGACCTCGGCGGTGCCGGTCGGGGTCTGGAGGACGTCTCCGGTGTGGAGGTCCTTGGCCTCGACGAACGCCGACTGGGTCTCGTCGTAGAACGGGTGGTGGAACGTGGTCGTGAGGTGCGCGCTCTTGGCGTCGTCACCGGTCGGTGCGGCCTCGGTCGTTCCAGCGGCCTTGGTGTCCTGCGCGGACATCGCGCTGCTGACCGCCGCCATCGGAACCGTCGCCGGCTCCTGACCGTGGTGCCCGTGGCTCGCCGCCAGCGCACCCAGCACCGCCGCCGACGCCGCCAGGCCGAAGGCCGCCTTGCGGGCCACCTTCCGGGCCAGGGACTTCACCCCAACCTTGGAGCTCTCCTTGGCCGTCGCCGTCTCCTTGATGGTGAGGTCCACGAAGTCATGGTCCGTGTGCGTCACGATCACCGCGGTGACCTTGTGCGCCTCCGTACCCGACTGGCCCGGCACCGAGTTGGCGATCGTGTCGCCCACCCGGACGTGGTCGATCGTCTTCGTCGTACCGTCGGCCATCAGTACCCGGGTCGAACCCGTGAAACTGTGTACCGGGCAGCCGCCGCCCGACTGACTGCGTGTCCCCGCACCTTCGGATTCCGCTCGCGAAGCCGCCGCCTCCGTGGCATCCGTGGCCGCCGTCTCCTCGGCCTCGGTGGCCCCCTTGCCGAAGAGCCCGCCCACGACCTTCATCGCCTTGGGCGCCGCCTTCGCCAGCAGCTTGCCGCCCAGGCTGCCGAGCGCCCCGCCGAGCGCACCGGCGACGGCGCCCTCGACTGCGGACTCGCCGAACGCGCCCGCGGAGCAGTCCCCGCCGCCGTTCTCCGCGCACTTGAAGCCCTGCTCCACCAGCGACCCCGCCGCACCCGCGGCTGCCGCGCACCCGATGGTGCCGACGCCGGCCGTCAGCGCCTCGCAGCCCGCGAACACCGCCGTCGACACCACGAACGAGGTGATCGCCGCCGCGTGGTGCTTCACGAACGTCGCCGTCGACTTCGCCGCCTTGACCGTGGCGTGGTAGGCGGTCAGAGTCGCATGGGCCACCGCGTGTGCGGCCTTCTTCGCCGCGTGGGCGACCTTGTGAGCCGCCTTCTTCACCGCGTGCACCACGCGATGGGCCGCATGCGAGGCCTTGTGGTAGGCGGTATGCACCGCATGTACGGCTGCGTGATAGACGCGTCTGACATGCCGTGACGCGTAGTGGTAGACGCGTCGCGTCGCCCGCACCGTCGCGTGGTACACGTCTCGCACGTGGTGCACGACCTTGTGGGCCGCGTGCTTGACCGCGTGGACGACCTTCCGGGCCACGTGCTTGGCCGCGTGGTAGACCTTGTGAGCCACGTGCTTGGCCACGTGCGTGACCTTGTGGACGGCCTTCTTCGCGCCGCAGACCGCGTCGTACCAGGAGCAGTTGCCCGACTCGTCGGTGCCGGCCATCGGATTGTCGTCGACGTAGGAGAAGGGGTTCGCCGACACCGAGTTCGGGATCGCGTTGAGCGACACACTGTCCTTGTTCAGGAACTGGCCCGTGCCCGGGTCGTACCAGCGCGACGCCGTGCCCACATCACCCGAGCCCGGCTCCGTCCAGCCCGACTGGAAGCCCAGGTGGCCCGTCACCGTGTTCGTCGGGGAGACCACCTTGCCCAGCGGGTCGTACGACACCGAACCCGCCAGCGAGGTCGCGCCCGACGTGAACGTGCCCACCACATCGCTGTGCTGGTCCGCCAAGGCCAGGACCCCGCTGCCACCCGCCGGCTTGACGCCGACCACACCGCCCGCCGGGTCGTACGTGTACGTGTTGTCGCCGTCCGACGCGATCGTGTTGTCCGCGCCCGAGTAAGCGAAGGTGCGCGAGGAGGGCACCGACGTGTCCGCGTCGGTGATGTTCCGGCCGAGGGCGTCCAGGACGTACGACTGGGTGCCGGCCACGACCTGGTCGCCGAAGGCGTCCGTCCTGTACGCCACCGTGCCCGACGTCCCCGACTCCTGCGTCATCGTGCCGCGCGCGGAGTAGTCGTAGGCGGACTTGCCGTCCGAGGTCAGCTCGTCACGGGCGTCGTAGGTGTACACGTCCGAGCCGTTGCGGATGCGGTTGCCCGACGCGTCGTAGGCGTAACTCGTCGTCGTAGAACCGTTGTTCCACGAGGTCAGGCGGTCCGACCAGTCGTAGGTGTAGGTGTTCGCCGAGGCGCCCGACACACCCGTCGTCGTCTTCGACGTCAGGTTGCCGTCGGCGTCGTAGCCGTATCCGAAGCTCGCCACGGTCGACGCGCCCTGCACCAGCACGTCGTTCGTCAGCTCGTGCGAGCTGTTGTAGGTGAAGGTGCGGGTCTGGCCCGTCGAGCCGTACTTGACCGTCTTCGGGTCATTCAACTGGTCGTAGGTGTAGGTGAGTTGGTTGCCCGTGGCCGCGTCGTTCAGTGTCGACAGGCGGCCCGCCGTGTCGTAGCCGTACGAAGTCGTCCCCGCCACGTCCGTGCGCGACAGCGTCGACGCGTCGTTGTTGTACGTGAAGCTCGACGAGCCCGCCGAGCCGGACGCCGTGAGGATGTCGCCGCGGTCGTCGTAGGTGAACGCGTCGTGCGTGGCGGCCTGGTGGTCGGCCGCGCCCGCGATCCCCGCCTCGTCCGTGTCCGCGGACAGGACCCGGCCGTCCGCGTCGTAGGCGAAACTGCGCTTCGCCGTCGCCGCGTCCGCGCCGGACCCGGACATCGTCGTCAGCTGTCCGTTGTCGTCGTACGTCATCGACGTCGTGACGCCGCCCGGCAGCGTGGCCCTGGTGACCTGGCCGTCCGCGTCGTAGGCGAAGGTCGTCGTCGAGTCGGCGGCCGAGGTGTACTTGGCGGTGGTCGGTTCGATCACCTTCTCCTGCTGGCCCCACGGGGTGTACGTGTAGCGCCAGGAGTTGCCGCGGCCGTCGGTGAAGCGGGTGCGGTTCCCCGCCGCGTCGTAGCCGAAGGTGGTGGTGATCGACGTCGAGGCGTCCACCGGCTCCACCTGCTGGGTGATCGTCCCCGCCGCGTCGTACGTCCAGCGCGTGGTGTGCTGGTTCGCGTCGGTCGCCGCGGTCATGTCGCCGACACCGTCGTACTGTTGCGACGTCTCTGACAGCTTGGTACCGCTCGCGTCGTACTCGCGGGTGGCCGTCGGGTCGTCCGAGGCGTTGTAGTCGGTCTCGGTCCAGGTGCCGTCCGCCAGCGTCGTCTTCGTCGTGTTGCCCTCGAAGTCGTAGCCGTAGCGGGTGGTGTTGCCCGCGCCGTCCGTCACGGAGGTGACGTCACCGGCCCGGTTGTAGCCGTACGAGGACGTCACTCCGCCCGGCGAGGTGGTCGACGCGGTGTGCGCGCCGTACGGGTTGCCGGTCGTAACCGCGTACGAGTTGGTCGTCGTCAGCGTTTTCGTCGACGGGTAGCGCTCCAGCGTCGTCGAGGTCAGTTGGCGGCCCAGGAAGTCGTACGTCGCCTGGGTCTGCGCGCCGGTGCCGTCGGTCGCCGACAGCTGGTCGCCGGCCGTGTCGTACGTGGCGTGCGTCTTCGTGCCGTCCGGCGCCGTGATCTGGGCGAGGTTGCCCGTCTGGTCGTAGAGGTAGGCGGTCGTCTTTCCGCCCGGGCTGATCTCGGAGGTCTGGTTGCCCTCGCTGTCGTACGTCCACACGGTGGTGCCCGCTTCGGGTGTGGAAGCGCCCGACGGGGTGTACGACGGCAGGGTCTCGGAGACCTTGTTGCCGTCGGCGTCGTACGCCGTGGTCGTCACCAGGCCGTTCGGGTCCTCTTCCTCGACGCCCTCGCCGAAGGTGTTGAAGCCGCTGGTGGTGACGGGGTGGACGGTCGCCGCGGTGGTGCCGTCGGGTTCGGCCTGGACGGCGGGCGCGGTGGAGACCGCGAGGTTGCCGGCCTCGTCGTAGGCGTACGTCGTGGTGTTCTGCTCGGCGTCCGTCGTGGACGTGGGCAGGCCGCGCTTGTCGTAGGCGTACTTGGTGGTCTGTTCGGTGGAGGAGCCGACCGTGCCGCCGGTGCGGGTCCTGCCGTACAGCGAGGTGACCTCGGCGGCGCTCAGGGCCCGCTGGTAGACCTGTACGTCGCCGACCGAGCCGGCGACGACGTCGCTCGTGGAGCCGTCCGCCTTTTCGGTGCCGCCGATCGACAGCGGGCCTGTGCCGGTCCACGGCGAGGGGTCGGTGGCCGAGGCCGCCTGGGCGCCGTTGACGTACAGCTTCATCGAGCCGGTGGTGGCGTCGAAGACGCCGACCAGGTGCGTCCAGGTGTTCAGTGTCGGCGCCGCGGTGGCCGTGGCGTCGTAGAACGCGGACGGGGAGGCGGCGTCGGAGCTTGCCACGTGGAAGCGGTACGCGTTGTCCGCCTTCGAGTACTGCAGGTTGAAGGAGGCCCGGCTGGTGCCGCCCTGGGCGACGAAGGTGCGGTAGGTGGAGGTGTCGGACAGGTTGACCCAGGCGGACACCGTGTAGGAGGCGGTGGTGTCCAGGGCGGGGCTGTTGGTGGCGATGACGTTGCCGGTGCCGGTGGTCGTGCCGGCGAACTTCGCGGCACTGTCCGACCAGGTCACGCCCGGTCCGGCGGTGGCGGTGTTGCCGGTGCCGGAGGCGTCGGTGACGTTCGTGCCGGAGGTCTGGTTGAGCTTCCACCAGCCCGCCGGGTGACCGGACGCGTCCCCGTACAGCGTCTCGCTGAGCACGTTGCCCATGTCGTCGTACGTACTGGTGGTGGTGCGGTCGTAGCCCGTGGCGTCGTGGTCGGTCTCGGAGGCGATCTCGTCGTCCGGGGTGTACGCGACCGTGCTGACGCGGTCCACGCCGGTCGGGTCGACCGTGGTGGAGGTGGTGCGGGAGGCCGCGTCGACCTTGTACTCCGTGACGGTCTCGCCGTTGTCGGAGGTCGAGGTGAGCAGGTTCCCGGCGGCGTCGTAGGTGTCCGACTCCAGGACGTAGCTGCTGGTGCCGTCGGCGCTGGTCCGCTTCACCGAGGCGGTCAGACCGTCGTCGAGGTAGGTGTAGGACGTGGTGTTGCCCATCGCGTCGGTCACGGACGCGAGGCGTCCGGCCGGGTCGTAGGCGCGCGAGGACTCCGTGAGCAGGGTCGCGGTGCCCGGACTGACCGGGTCGCCCGTGGACATCAGGGCCTGGGTGAGCAGGTTGCCGTTGTCGTCGTAGGTGTAGCGGGTCTCGTCGCCCGCCGAGGTGACCTCCTTGGTCTTGTTGCCCTGCGTGTCGTAGGTGTACGTCGTGGTGTTGCCGTTGCTCGCACCCGCGGCCGCGTTGGCGTCCGAGTCGGTCAGTACGCGGTCGTAGGCGTCGTAGGTCTGCGTCTCGGTGCGTGAGGCGTCGCCGCCGCTCGCGTCGGAGACGGTCTGCGAGGTGACATTGCCGTCCTCGTCGTACAGGGTCGTGGAGACGGCGGCGTGCGTGGCACCGGTGACGCGGTCGGTGAGTTGCGGGTCGTGCTCCTCGGTGACCTGGCCGTTCAGGTCGTACTTGTAGGTGGTGGTCAGGCCGTTCGGGTAGGTGTCGGAGACGACCTTCTGGCTGAGCACCTGGCCCAGACCGTCGTAGGCGTACGTCGTCACCAGGCCGACGGCGTCGGTGGTCGAGGCGACGTCACCGTTCTTGAAGTACGACACCGAGTTGACCGCGCCGCCGGGGCTGGTGGTCTTCACCGGCAGGCCCTTGGGCACCACCCCGCCGTCGGCGGACGGGTAGGTGCTGGTGCCGTCGCTGTAAGTGGTCGTGGTGGTGCGGCCGTTCGGGAAGCCGGCGACCGCGGGGCCGGTGATGCCGGTCTGATCGCCCTGTGCGTCGTAGGCGTACGAGGTCAGGTACGTGCTGTCGGTCGCGGATGCCGAGCGGCCGTCCCGCTCGGTCATCAGCTGGTCGTTGCGCGGGTCGGTGGTGGTCAGCTGGGCCGTGGTGTCGTCGGGGTAGTACGTGTAGTACTCGGTCGAGCAGTGGTTCGCGGACTGGTCCTGGCAGGCCGTCGAGGAGACGACGTTGCCGCGCACGTCATGGCCGGTGACGGCCATGGAGCCGTTGGGGTCGGTGACGGTGTGCTCGAACCCGGCGGTGTCGTAGCCGAAGCTGGTCCTGTTGCCGAGGCCGTCGGTCTCGGTCAGCGCCCGGTTGCCGTTGGTGACGTCGTACGTGTAGGTGAGCGTGGCGTTCGCCGGTGAGGTCACCTTGACGGTCTCGACCGGGAGGAGGCCGGTGGAGTTCTTCGCCGCCTCCACATGGGCCGCGACGTCCTGCGCCAAGAGCCCCGAATGGTAGAGGGCGACGTCGGCGATGGAGCCGGTGAAGTGGCTGACGTCGGCGGGCGAACTCACCCAGCCCTTCGCGAAACCGGCGCCCAGGTAGAGGTGTGTGTCGGACTGATCGTTGGGCGTCCCGGAGAAGGTGGCCTGTTGGATGCCGTCCAGGTAGAGCGTCTGGGTGGCGCCGGACACGGTGAGCGCCACCTGGTGCCAGGCGCTGTCGGTGACCGTGCCGGTGGAGCCGAAGACGGCGGTGCCGGATCCGCTGACGGACCAGAAGTGGCCGTGCAGTTTGTTGTCCGTGCCGACGTACAGCAGCGGGGCGTACGTGCCCGACGCGGCGCTCGCGCCGGAGACGGGCACCGACTGGTCGCCGACGATGACGCCCTGCGCGGCGGTCTTGAACCAGAGTTCGAGGCTTCGGTCGCTGGTGGCGTGCAGGGTGGCGGCGGGCAGTTCGACGTACGACGTACTGCCGTTGAACGTCGCGGCCTTCTGGTCGCTGAAGGGACCGGTGGCGCCGAGGGTGACCGCGCTGTATGTGCCGTTGCCGCCGCGCACCTCGTCGACGGCAGTGGTCGCGCCCGCCGCTTCCCCGAGCCGGAAGTAACCGGAGGGCGCGGCGCCGAGGACCGCGCCGCGGTAGGTCTGGCTGGAGCCGGTCACCGTGGGCGCGGCGAGCTTCCAGACGCCGCCGTTCTCGTCGGTGAGCTGGGTGAGGGTGGTGGTCGCCGGGTCGTACGTCATGGCCGCGTACGTCTTGCCGGACGGCCGGGTGATCGAGGTGAGCAGGCTCGTGGCGTGAGTGCCGTACTGGTAGAGGGAGTTGACGTCGGCGGCGACCAGCGGGCGGCCGTACCAGGCCGCGTCGGCGATGGAGCCCTTGAAGTAGGTGGCGTAGCCGTCCTTCTCGGTGGAGCTCTGGTGCGGCTCGTCGGGCCAGTTGCCGCCGAGGAAGCCGGTGCCGAGGTAGTTGAACGACTGGTTCTTGCCGAAGGCGACCGCGCTCTGGATGGAGACGGTGCCGGTGCGCGAGCCGATCTTGGCGTTGTCGACGTACAGCGTCTGCGAGTTGCCCGCGGCGGACATGACCACGTGGTGCCACTTGCCGTCGGCGACCGACGCGGACGTGACGATCGGGTTGATGCCGCCGCTGTACCAGAACTCGGCGTTCAGCTTGCCGTCGGTGCCGACGTAGATGGAGGGGGTGTAGAAGCCGGCGGCCTGTCCGGAGCCGATGGGCTGGGAGGCGTAGGAGTAGAGGACGCCGGGGCCCGCCGAGGTCTTGAACCACAGGGACAGCGCGCCCGAGTCGGTGTCGTTGCCGAGGTTCTTGGGCAGCGCGATGTCGGAGGAGGTGCCGTTGAAGCCGGCGACGGTGGTGGCGGAACCGATCAGCGGGCCACCGCTCTGGCCTGTCGTCACGTTCTCGTAGGTGGCGTTGTCGGTGCCCTCGTTGGCGAGAACCGCGTCCTTGGCGGTCGTCGCGCCCGCGGCCTCCGACAGCGGCCACATGCCGTGCGGGTCGAGGTCGAGAGAGGCGTTCTGGTACTGGGAACCGGTCGTGTAGCCGTACGTCGTGCACTTGGTGGGCGACAGCGGCGTGCACACCTTCGTCAGTTGGTCGCCGGTGTAGCCGTACGTCCAGGTCTGCGCGGTCGACGAGTCGCCGGCGGTGACGGGGTCGGTGACGACGGTCGCGACATGCGCGGCGGACGCGCCGCTCGGCGTCGACCAGCTGAGGGTGAGGGAGCGCGTGGAGACCGCGGACGTCATCTTCGTGATGTGGACGCCGGTCCAGGTGAGGGTGAGGGTGCGGCCGTTGGCGTCCGTCACCGAGGTCAGTCCGTAGCCGCCCGAGCCCAGGGACTGGGTGAACGTGTAGGCCGTGTCGTCCTTGTCGGTGAGCGAGTAGCCGCCGGTGACCGTCTTGAACGTGGCGAACCGGCCGTTACCGGGTGTGAACGTGCCGTCGCTGTTCTTGCCGTAGCCGACCTGGGAGCCGTCCGGGTAGGTGACGTTGACGCTGGACACCGCGCCGGACGCCGTGTACTGCTCGGTGGCGCGGGAGTCGACGATGCTCGACCAGCCGGAGCCGAACCCGCCGGTCCAGCGCGGGTCACGGGAGTTGTAGTCGCGCTCCACGTCGAGCGAGGGGCCGACGGTGGAGATCGAGGCGTCGGTGTCGGAGGTGGTGTAGTTCCCGATGGACGCGTCGAAACCGTGGTCACTGCTGTTCTGCGAAAGCCCCGAGGTGATCACGGGCTGCGGCACCTGGACGGAGAGCGCGTAGGGATCCGCGGTCGAATAGAGCGCGGTGGTGGAGTCGTACGCCTGCACGGTCCACGTATAGGACTTGCCCCACGCCAGTTTGCCCGCCGGGACGGTCCAGTCGCCGGTGGAGATCAGGCCAGAGGTGGCGACCTGGGTGTTGTTCGCGTCGAGGACCTTGAAGACGTACTGGTTGCTGCTGCCGCTGGTGGAGTTGGCGCCGCCCGCCCAGGCGGTCAGCTCCGGCGTGGTGGTGTTCGCGACCGCGTTGTCGGCGGGGAACTGCTCGTACATCTGCGGCGCGGTGTTGCCCGTGTAGGTGACGGTGATGTACGGGCCGAGCGAGGGGTCGTTGAAGGAGCCGAACTGCTTCCAGTGCAGGGTGTCCGCGGTCGAGGCGTACACGGCGAGGCCGTGGTCGGCGGTGGTGCCGCTCATCCAGCCCTGGATGGCGGAGGTGGTCAGGGGGACGCTCACCCAGTCGCCGACGCTGCGGTCGGCGCCGGAGTTGGCGCAGGCGTTGGGCACGCTCGGCGTGGCGTTGCCGATCGAGGAGCCGTACGTCGGGCCCGGGTAGCTGGTGACGGCCTCGGGTGTCCACGCCTTGGTGACCAGGGCGACGTCGAAGCGCTCGGCGGTGCAGGTGGCGGCCCAGGTGTCGAAGAGGTGCAGGGACGCGGAGGAGACGGTGACTCCGCTGCCGTCCCAGGCGGTGTCCCAGTGGTTGACGTAGCTGACCGCGGAGTGGGCGCCGGAGTCGTACGAGCCGACCTTGATGGTCTGCTCGTAGGAGTGGTCCACGCTGTAGCCGGACTCGGCGTACGTGGTGGTCCAGCCGTCGGTGACGGTGGGGTCGACGGTGACCGGGAAGACGCGGCGCGGGTCGTGCAGCCAGCTGTCGTCGAGGGTCACCTTCAGCGCGTAGCCGTCCTTGTCGTGGACGAGCTCGGTGGTGACGTCATAGGTGGTCGCCGGGTCCCCGGAGCGCTGGTTCACCTTGGCGTCGTAGGCGTACGACGCGGGTATGCGCTCGACGGTCTTGCCGGCGGCGTCGCGCAGGTCGATCGAGCCGCTCTTGGTCTGGACGGGCGTGAGGCCCTTGAGGTCGAGCGGGAAGGTCCAGCTGTTCGCGGCGTCCGCGGAACGCAGGACGATCGCTTCCTTGACCCCGGAGGCGGTGGGGGCGACCTGGAGGTCGGTGTCGCGCAGGATGTTCTCGTACGAGACGCGGGAGCCGTCGGCCGTGCCCTTGACGGACTTCGCGCCCAACAGGTCGTAAGTGAGGGAGTGCGTGTCGTCGACGCCGACCGACACGAGCTTCGAGTCGTCCGCTCTGGCACCGAAGTCGACGGCGAGGGAGTTGGCCTTTTCGTGCCAGCGGCCGTCCGGCCCGGCCCGTACGTCGACGTCTATCGGCGCCCATCTCCCTTTCCCGACCTGGTAGTTGACGGTGGTCGGGGATATACGCCGAGTGGTGCTGCCGTCGGCGTTCTCGAAGACGGTGTCGGTGCGCGAGGACTTGCTCGCGTTGCGCTTGCTGGTCTTTGCGACATAGCCGGGGCCGCCGTTGCTCTTGCCGTGCTGGACGGCCGGCTTGTGCGGCTGGTAGGCGGAGAGTTCGCCCTTCCCCTTGCCCGGAGCCCTGCCCACGCCACGCTGTGCGTCGGTCGACTTCGCGGACAGGTGGTGCTTGTGCCCGGCCGCGGTACCCGACTGCTGGTGGGGGGTCCTGCCCCAGTGCGGGTCCTCGAACCAGGACGCCATCGAGCTGAGGCTCGGCAGCGAGACCGAGACCGCGTCCAGCTCCATGCCGTCGGCCAGGGCCTGTTGGGTCGTCAGCATCAGCGCGAGCGCGGTGAGAACAAGCACGGCCACGCGGCGCCGCATGCGATGCGCACGGCGGGCGGAGCTGCGGCGGCGAACGGGCCGGATGCGCACGACTTCGACTCCAACGGTCAGGAGAGACACTGAAACGCGCTGATCTTGACCGTTGTGAACATCCTGTGGACAGACTGTGGGGGCGATCTTGCCCCGACCTTTGCCGCCTCTTGCTGATCCGGCCCGACTTGTCTCGACTCACCCCTTTGTTTCTTGTGAACTTCTTTTTTGCCTCTTGTGAACTTCTTTGCGGACTGGCCGGGTTCGTGACCATCTTTCACGCCGGTTCACTGGGACGATCACGTGCGGATGGTGCCTTCAGTCCGCGTGAAAGCGGGCCGGCGCGTTCGTCGGGTTGCCGCCGGACGGTATTTTCTGGTCGGGGCAGCCTGCGAGCACCCGCTTCATCGCGGCCTTCTCGCTGCTGGTGACCCACAACTCGTACTTCTTCTTGACGGCCACCTGAGCGGCGACATACGTGCAGCGGTACGCCTTGTTGGGCGGGAGCCAGGTCGCCGCGTCGCCGTCGCCCTTGCTGCGGTTGGTGCTGGAGTCGACGGCGCGGAGATTGAGCGGGTCGTTTATGTGGGCACCCGTAACTGTCTCACCGAGAATCCCGTTATGTGCGCGTACAGCTTGTCTCACACGGGGAGGGCGACTTGCGCACGATGGACTCGGACGACGCTGACACCGGTGCGGAAGCGACAGTGCTCCTGCACAGGACAGCAGTCGGGGCATCCGCGACGGATGAACTCCCCTTCGACACGGGCGCAGTTCTCCGCCGAGCCGGTGCCGACGAGGGCAGAGCCTTCATCCTTGGCCCCGACGGCGGGTACGACCTCCACCTCAACCGATTCCTGCGCGACCTGGAGAACTGGGGCGTGCGGTCGGAGAACAGCCGGATCGCCTACAGCAGCGACGTCATGCTCTACTGCCGGTTCCTCCACGAGTCCCGGGGCGGCAAGTCCATCTGGGACACGGATGGCACCGACCTTCGCGCCTACAAGTCCGTACGACTGCACGGCGACGGGCCGGGCAAGGTGTCGGCGGCGACCTGGAACCGCTCTGTCGCCGCGCTCGACAAGTGGGTGCAGTGGTCCCTGTACGAGGAGCTACTGCCGGCCGAACCGTTCCGGTACGTCGACAAGACTGTGGTGTCGCCGCAGGGGCCGAAGCGGGTTCGCGTCAACGCCGACGCCGAGCCCGAGGTGCCCCGGCAACCGGTCAGCTTTCTGTCGCACGAGGACTTCATGCTCTGGCGGGACGTCGGCCTGCGGGGTCTGCTGCCGGACGGCGCCCCCGATCCGGGGTGGCGGGGACGCAACGGCGAACGCAACGCCCTCTTCGCCGACCTGCTGGTCTGCACGGGGATGCGGTTGGGTGAAGCCACCAGCCTGCTGACGACGGAGCTGCCGCCGGTCACCGGCAGACGCGTGATCGGCGACATCACCGTCTCGGCCGCGGTGGCGAAGCGGGGCAGAGCACGGACGGTGTACGTCCGCCCCCGGGTCGCCCGCGACCTGCACCACTACGCCGGCATCGAGCGGGACGAGCTCGTCCAGCGGCGGCGCGCAGAGGGCTTGTACGAGGCACACGCCGATCGGCTGCCGGTGCGACGGGCGAACCGGCACGCCCTGGCGGTCGAGTCCGGCACCAGCTGGTCGTACTCGCGGATCAGCACAGCGGACCGGGCACGGCTCATGCAGGTTGATGGTCAAAGCCGCGTGAGCGGACCACTGTGGCTGTGGCTGGGAGAGAACGGGCTGCCGCTGCGCGGCAGCACCTGGCAGTCGGTGTTCCGGCGGGCGAACGAGCGGTGCGCTGCCCTCGGCCTGGATTTCGACGTCCACCCGCACACCCTTCGACACTCCTTCGCCGTCCACATGCTGGGGCTTCTGCTGAGGCAGACCGTCCGGGCGCTCGGCATGCGGGAGGACCGGCGGTACACGCACGCCGAGGTGAAGCGCCTGCTCGTCGGAAATCCCCTGCGCAGGCTCCAACTGCTGCTCGGCCACCGCCACGAGGCGACGGTCTACATCTACCTGGACGTGCTGGACGAGGCCCAGGAGATCGTGCTCGCCGCTCTCGACGATTGGGACGAACAGGCCGCCGCCTTCGAACGGATCCGCCCGGACACGGAGGAGGGCCGGTGAGCCCGCGCCGCGTCCGCTTCCCCGCCGCCGTCGACACCCCGGATCCGACAGAACTGGTGCCGTCGATCGGCCCGGTGACCTTCACGGTGGACCTGAACGGCGACCCCGAGCGCATCGACCTGTCCGGCCTGCCGTGTCCACGCCTCACCCGGGCCCTCGCCACCGCCTTCACCGAGGTCATCAACGCGCCCGGCAACCTGCGTAGCCGCAGCGGAGTCCGCCGACTCGTCAGGTACGTCCGGGAGTTCGTCGAGTTCACCGCCAACGCTCTCCCCGGCTCCGCCGCCGAGCTGCGCCTGGGTGACCTGAACCCGGGTCTCCTGGACGCTTTCGAGCTGCGGCTGATCGCCCGATACGGGGAGACGAGCAAGGAACCGTACCTGGTCATGACGTACCTCGTGCGGCTGCTGAAGCTGGTTCACGAGGCGCACCCTGACGCCTTCGACGCCGCCTTCCATGCCCGCCTGGGCTTTACGTCGGCCTCGGCCCACCGGGCTTCGAAACCGCTCGACGCGTATCCGTTCCCGGTGCTCGACGAACTTGAGCGGGCAGCCCGGGACGACGTCGCCCGCGTACGCGACCGGATCCTGGCCGGCGAGAACCTGGCCGCCACGGGCCGCGACCCACGTCAGCACGGCTGGGACCGACTGGAAAACGTCCTCTGGCACGTCGCGAACCGCGGCCCGCTGACCGCCGACGATGTCTCGTACAAGATCCTGCGTCCCTGGGGCGGCCGGTCGGAACTCAACGGCCGTCTCCATCTCACGGCGCGGGACCTGGTGCCCTTCCTCCTCCTGCTTGCCTGTCAGACCGGCATGGAACCCGAGTGCATCCGGCAGTTGAAGTCCCACTGCCTGACCAGCCCTGCACGCGGATACGTGAGCGTCGCCTACGTCAAGAAGCGCTCCCCTGGTTCCGCGCACAAGACGGTCAGGGTCTCCGACGGCGGCTCACTGCGCTTTCCGGGCGGCGTGATCCGGCTGGCGCTGCGCCTGACGAAACGGACCCGAGAACTGATCGGCACCGACGCGCTGTGGTGCGACGTCAGCGGCCCTGGACAGTCCCGCGCCTCCTTCGACGGCCCCTACGGCTCATCGGACGTGACCCGGGAGTGGATGTCCGCGCAAGGACTCGACCAGCTCACCGACAGCGACGGCCGACCGGTCTCCCTCGATCTGCGCCGGGTGCGCAAGACCGTCAAGTCCCGGCAATACCTGCGGGCAGGCGGGGTGCTGGAGGATTTCGCATCCGGTCATACCCGGCCGGTCGCGGCGAAGCACTACGCAGACATCGATGCCCACGAGGAAACCCACAACCAGGCGGTCGAGGCGGGGCTCGTGCAGGCGCTCGGCGCGGCCGCGGCCTCGCCGGTCGTGCTGTCGGACGAAGGCGACCGTCTCGACGACGGCGAGGCCGCGCTCAGTACGCAGGAGATCAAGTCGGCGCTCTCCGGCGAGCAGGACGTGTGGCTCGCCTCCTGCCGCGACTTCTTCGCCTCCCCGTTCGCGCGCAAGCCGGGTGCCGCCTGCCCTGTCCCGGCCTGGGGCTGCCTGGAGTGCCCCAACGCCGTGTTCACCAACCGCCATCTGCCCAGCCTGCTGTCCTTCCTGGACTTCCTGGAGCGGCAGCGCGAAGAGTACCCGGCCGCCGAGTGGAGCGCGCGGTTCGGGCTCGCGTGGGACCGCGTCGTCCATGGAGTCCGTGCCCGCTTCAGTACGCGCCAGATCGCCACGGCGCAGGCCATCGCCGAGGCCGACGGCGACCGATTGCTCCTGCCCGCGTCGTTCCTGGAGGTCATCGCATGACTACCGTCCCGACGCCCAGGGCGGAGCAGGCAGGCCCACTTTCGTCCGAGGAAGCCGAGAAGTTCGTACTGCCGAAGCGGCTCACGGTCGGTTTGCCCGGCCGGGGCCCGCTCCTCACCGACGACATCTGGGACCTGCGGTGTGTGCTCCCCCGTACCTGGCGGACATGGCGGCTCGACTTCACGCGGATCAGTGATCCGGTGACGCGACGTACGGCGAAGGAGTACGTCGCTTCCCGCCTGCGCAGGGGCTCGCTGGGGCTGGGCCCGCTCAAGGCCACGGCAGCGGCCGGAGAGCTTCGCGCCTTCGCCTCCGTCGTCAAGGATCTACGGGACGTGGGCGCCACGCGGTTGTCGGGCGTGGACCGCACCCACCTGGACGCCGTGCTGAAGAAGTGGAAGAGCAGCCCGCACACTGCCATCCGCAACGTCACCCTGCTCAAACACCTCGCAGCGCATGGGCCGTTCCTGTCCGAGGACAGGTTGAGCATCCTCCCCTGGAACGGCCGGAGCGCCTACGGCGTCGCCGGTGTACAGCGGATCAAGGGCGAGAACATCACGCCCCGCATCCCCGAAGAGGTCCTCGCGCCGCTGCTGCGGGCTGCGGTCTTCTACGTAGAGACGGCAAGCGGTGACATTCTCGCCGCTCAGGAGGAGATCTCTGCGCTCAAAGCGGCACGCATGGGCCAGAACCTGGGTCATGGCCAGGCACGTGAGCGAGCCCTGGCCTTCATTGCCGGTCGCCGGGCAGCCGGTCGGGGCATCCCCGCGATCCCTGTTGAGGCCGCGCACACCGTGCCCGGCGCCGTCACTGTCGACGGGGTGCCACAGAGCCCCAACCACACCCTCGTCTCCCTGCTTTCCGGCTGCGGGAAGGCCGTACACCTGCGAGCACTGATGGCAGAAGCCGGGGAGAGCCTCGGATACGAGGAGGGCGGCCTGGACACGCCGATGTCCACGTGGCCGGGCTCGGGCAAGCCGTGGCGATCGCGGCTCAGTCCCTTCACTCTGGCCAACGAGTTGTCGTTCCTGCGCACGGCGTGCTGGATCGTCATCGCCTACCTGTCAGGCATGCGTGATGCGGAGGTACGTGAGCTGGGCCGCGACTGCGCGGTCACCGAGGTCGGAGCCGACGGACGCCCGCGGTACAAGATCCGCGGCAAGGTCTACAAGGGCAAGGGGCGCAAGCTCAGCGGGGAGGAAGCCGAGTGGGTGGTCCTGGACGTCGTCCATCGGGCCGTTGCCGTGCTGATGGAGGTCAACGACGACCCCGGTCATCTCTTCGGCTACGACGGTGGCGGCCGCAACGGCCACGTCCTGCTGAGCAACATGCCCCGGCGTCTCCGGGCCTTCCGGGACCACCTCAACGAGCTGTTCAGCACGACGGACGGGTTCTATGTGCCCGCGCCTTCCACGTCCCCGGAGAACGACACTCCCTCACCGGAAGAGACCTTCCAGGAAGGTGAGGACACCACGGAGTCCACCACGCTCCCCTGGGCCTTCGACACCCGGCAGTTCCGCCGCACCCTCGCCTGGCACATCGCCCACCAGCCGTTCGGTGTGGTCGCGGGAGCTCGCCAGTACAAGCACGCGGCGATCACCATGTTCGAGGGATACGCGGGAACCTCCACCTCCGGCTTCACCGACGAGGTCGCTGCCGAAGAAGCCGTCGCCAAGCTCGACTACGTCGAGGACCTCTACCACGACTGGAACGAAGGCGGGGCCTCCGCAGGCGGCGCCGCCCAGCGGATCGAGGCCGAGTTCGACCGCATCCGCCGCGAACTCGGCGACCTGCCAGGCGCAGTGGCCAGCCCTTCCCGCTTGAGGACACTGCTGCACCACCTGACGAAGACCCTGCACCCCGGCGTCCTCAACGACTGCTTCTACCAAGCCGAGACGGCCGTCTGCCGCAAGCGCGCCAAGCCTCTGGGGCGCCCCGTCCCCATGCTCGACATGTGCATGCGCTGCCCCAACTCACGCCGTGCCCCTGTCCACATGCCCCGACTGGAGCGAGCACGTGCCATGGCCCAGGCCGAACTCGGCGGTGTCACCGGTCTTCCGCAGCTCCAGCAGCTCGCCATCACCGAGCACCTG
Organism: Streptomyces sp. NPDC005808; assembly: GCF_042871385.1. NCBI lineage: Bacteria > Bacillati > Actinomycetota > Actinomycetes > Kitasatosporales > Streptomycetaceae > Streptomyces > Streptomyces sp. NPDC005808. The sequence continues at coordinate 121,930 of NZ_JBIAIK010000006.1, forward strand.
GCCACACTCACCCGCCTAATCGCCGAGATCGACCACGAGGACACCTGCCGATGACCGACTCCACGGACGAGACCCTCCGGGCCGCCCGCACCGCCTTCGCACGCCTCGCCCGGGAGAACCCAGGCCTGACCGACATCGACCGCAAGGTCATGCGCGCCTTCGAGCAGCTCATGCTCGGCCGGCCCGAGATCACCGACGGCAGGACCTCGGCTGTGAACATCTGCGCCGAGGCCGGCGTCTCCCGAGCCTCGTACTACCGCTCACCGGTCTCGGCGACGATCAAGGAAGTCCTCGGCGCCCCGCAGGCCAAGCGGCCCGAAGCCGACGAACTCAGGCAGGAAATCGCCAAGCTGAAGAAGGCCCTGCAGGAACTCCGCAGCGACAAGGCCGCCGAGACCCGGGAGCTGCGGTCGACCGTCGCCGCCTACGCGAACCAGATCCAGATCCTCACGCTCAGGAACGCCGAGCTGGAAGCGGACGCCCACCGGCTGCGAGCTCAACTCGTCGAGGAACAGCACGGAGTGGTGAAGCAGCTCCGGAAATCCCCGGCATCCGCCGGGCCGCGGTCGGTTCAGTCGTGATTCATCAAACCGTCCCGGCCGTGCCTTGCTGCCGCTGGAGGTAGAGCCTCAAGGCATCGACACCGTCCTCCACGAAGCTCCATCGCTGTCTCGCCTCCAGGAACTCCTGAGGAGTGAGCCATTCATGCCAGGCGATCTCCGACGGGTCGACGACGACCTCTCCCTCAATCACCACTTCATGGATCCCCAGCCAATAGGGACTGATAGCCCCCCGGCACAGGTACTTGAAGACGAACTGCGGTGAGGCGCTGACACCCAACTCCTCGGCGAGCTCCCGCGCAGCCGCCTCCTCATAGGACTCGCCGATGTCCACGGCCCCGCCCACGAGCCAGTTGTACTGGCCGGGGAACCGGGACATGGTCTGCGGCCGTCGATGCACCAGGATCCTGCCGTCGGGGCGCCGACAGACGGTCGTCGCAACGCGGTGCAGCCACCCACTCCGGATGGCCTCGCCACGCTCGACAACTCTCAGTACTTGATCCTGATCATCGACCTGCTCCACCAGTTCACCCATGGCGCATACAGTTCCACACAGCTCTGACCGTGCCTGTATGCAGGCTTGCTGGACAGCCTGCCGCTCAACTGCCGCACTGCTTGAGCATCGTGCTCCTGTCCGCCGCCGTAACGGAAAGCTCGTACTTCTCCGCTACCTGCGCGAAGCGAACCGCGTACGAGCAGCGGATCGCCTTGCTGGGCGGCAGCCAGGACGCCGGCCCTGAGTCCTGCTTGGCGGAGTTCGCAGGGCCCCAGACCGGCAGAAGATTCAGCACGTCGTTGGCCAGGCGCTGCCGCTTCTGCTTGTCCCAGCGGGCCGCACCCATCTGCCAGGCGTACGACAGCGGCACCACGTGGTCTATCTGCACCTCGGTGGCCTTCGTCTTCTTCCAGGCGATGTCCTTGCCCGTATACGGGTCGTGCAGCGTCATCGACACGACCACGCAGTCCGAACCGGTACGGAACTCGACTTCCCGGCCGTCGAGTTTCAGCAAGTCGTTCCGGGTGTCGCAGCCGTTCCGGGCCAGCGGCACGCCATCCGCCGTGTCCATCCAGGCATAGCCGAACTCGTCACGCTCGTACCCCGTCTTCGGCCCCCTCCCCTTGGTGGACAGCTTGGAAATCAGCTCACGCGCCGCCGTCTTGTCCTCATCGGAGGAGATCGCGGCCAGCCCCGGCTTTGTTCCCTCCGGGTTCGCCAAGGGGCTGGTTCCCTGCCCGTCGGAGGCCGACGTGCCTTCGCCCGACGGGCCGCTCTCGCCAGGCAGGCCGCCTCCCGTGCAGCCCACCAAGGCCACCCCGAGAGCCAGTACAGCACCGGCAGCACGCCCACGAGCAGCCCGGACCGTTCGTCCCGTCACGTCACGTCCCCTCCGTCGGCCGTCAGGCGAGATATCGCCTCGCGTGAGACACCGCCCAGGCACTTGGCCGCTCTGTCCCTGAGACACATCACCGTGAGACACCTAAACCGCCAACATAAGGTCGTTGGCCAGAGCTATCCGCTTGCTGGCGTCCCAGTACTTGGCGCCCTTCTGCCAGGCGTCCGAGAGCGCGATGACGTGGTCTATGTCGACAAGGCTGCGGCCTCTGACGAACGTCACGTCCTTGCCGGTGTAGTGGTCCGGGTTGAGCTCCCCGGAGGACACCTTGCAGTCGCCGTCGCTGAACTTCACGTCCTCCAGGTCCCGTTTGAGGATGTCGTCTCGGGTGTCGCACGAATTCGAGTCCGTGTCGGCCCAGGCCGTGCCGAACTTCTCCCTGGAGTAGCCCGTCTTGGGCGCACGCCCCTTGACGGTCAGGGAGTCGACTGCGGTGAGAGCGGGGCCGCCCGCCACCGTCTCTTCCGGGCCCGCGGCTCCGTCCTCGGGTTCGATCTTGCAGCCACTGACACCGAGGCTGACACCCACCACGAACACCATCAGCGCGGACCCCGCGCTCCCACCCCGCAGACGCGTCACGACGCCCTCCCCCTCACCTAGCCGGATGCGCACAGTACGAGCGCGTTTCCCCTGATCCCAAGGTAGTGGCCGCGATACGTCGGCCGTACCTGCCCGCGAGGGCCAAGAGGTGCACGCCGGGGTATCACCGGTGGCGAGTCACCTCCGGAGGAGACCCGAAGGCGGCCCGAAGGAGACCCGGAAGAGGCCCGACAGAGACCCGGAAGAGGCCCCCGGAAGCGCCCCAGCAGGAACTCCGGAGGAAACACCAGAGGGAACTCTGGACGAGCATGGTCTACACCCTTGCCCCGATGGGCCGTTGACCTTCTCTCCCCTTCCTTGACCGTCAAACCTTTCCGATGCCGAGCGTCGTCTCCGAAGGAAGCAGGCCCGAGCCGAGCACCGCGACCCAGAACTCGCCCACTTCCAAGTGATGTTCACGCCAGAGCTGCTCCGCGCGAACGACCTGGAGCTGACCACCGCCTCGCCGGAGTCGCCGCGTGGTCCCTGGCCCAAGTAAGCCTGACCGACTGGGCCTTGGCTCTGAATTGAAGATCTGGCCCGCCATGGTCGTCGTCGGCAGCCGCCCCTATGACCCGAGAATCGTCGCCAGGAACTCCCCGGTCCATCCGAGCAACTCCCGCCCCACCAACGGCTTTCCGCCCACCTTGGCGGTCTTCGGGCGCGGTACCAGGAGCTGGTGCGCGGTCGGCTTGATGACGGTCCCCGGGTACAGCCGCTTCAGGCGCAGCTCCTGGGACTCCCTCAACTCCGCCGGGGCGAAGCGGATGTTGTTGCCCTGGAGGACGACCTCCCCGACTCCGCAGGCGCGGGCGAGCATCCGCAGGCCCGCGACGAGCAGCAGGTTCTCCACCGGTTCGGGCAACTTGCCGTAGCGGTCGACGAGTTCCTCGCGTACGGCCTTGACGTCCTCCTCCGTGTTGGCGGAGGCGATGGAGCGGTAGGCCTGGAGGCGGAGCCGCTCGCCCGGCGCGTAGTCGTGGGGGACGTGGGCGTCGACCGGGAGCTCGATCTTGACCTCCAGGGGCAGCACTTCCTCGACGCCGCCTTCCAGGGATGCCCGGTAGTCGGCGACCGCCTCGCCGACCATGCGTACGTAGAGGTCGAAGCCGACGCCCGCGATGTGGCCGGACTGTTCGCCGCCGAGCAGATTGCCCGCGCCGCGGATCTCCAGGTCCTTCATGGCCACGTACATGCCCGCGCCCATCTCCGTGTGCTGGGCGATGGTCGCGAGGCGCTCGTGCGCGGTCTCGGTCAGGGGCTTCTCCGGCGGGTAGAGGAAGTAGGCGTAGCCGCGCTCACGGCCTCGGCCGACCCGTCCTCGCAGCTGGTGGAGTTGCGAGAGGCCGAAGTTGTCGCCGCGCTCGACGATCAGCGTGTTCGCGTTGGAGATGTCGATGCCCGATTCGACGATCGTCGTCGACACGAGCACGTCGAACTTGTTCTCCCAGAAGTCGACGACCACCTGTTCCAGGGACTGCTCCGACATCTGGCCGTGGGCGGTGGCGATGCGCGCCTCGGGGACGATCTCGCGGAGGCGGGCGGCGGCGCGGTCGATCGACTCGACGCGGTTGTGGATGTAGAAGACCTGGCCCTCGCGCAGCAGTTCGCGGCGGATCGCGGCGCCGATCTGCTTCTCCTCGTACGGGCCGACGAAGGTCAGCACCGGGTGGCGTTCCTCCGGCGGGGTGGTGATCGTCGACATCTCGCGGATGCCGGTCACGGCCATTTCCAGCGTGCGGGGGATCGGGGTGGCGGACATCGTCAGTACGTCGACGTTCGCGCGCAGCTTCTTCAGCTGCTCCTTGTGCTCGACGCCGAACCGCTGTTCCTCGTCGACGATGACCAGGCCCAGGTCCTTGAACTTGGTCTCCGCGGAGAAGAGCCGGTGGGTGCCGATGACCAGGTCCACCGAGCCGTCGCGCAGACCCTCCAGGACCGCCTTCGCCTCCGTGTCCGTCTGGAAGCGCGACAACGCCCGTACGTTCACCGGGAATTGGGAGTAGCGCTCGGAGAAGGTCCCGAAGTGCTGCTGCACCAGCAGAGTGGTGGGCACGAGCACCGCGACCTGCTTGCCGTCCTGTACGGCCTTGAAGGCGGCGCGGACCGCGATCTCCGTCTTGCCGTAGCCGACGTCGCCGCAGACCAGCCGGTCCATCGGGACCGTCTTCTCCATGTCGTCCTTGACCTCGGCGATGGTGGTGAGCTGGTCGGGGGTCTCCGCGTACGGGAAGGCGTCCTCCAGCTCGCGCTGCCAGGGGGTGTCGGGGCCGAACGCGTGCCCGGGGGCCGCCATGCGGGCCGAGTACAGCTTGATGAGGTCCGCGGCGATCTCCTTGACCGCCTTCTTCGCCCGCGCCTTGGTCTTCGTCCAGTCGGCGCCGCCCAGCCGGTGCAGGGTCGGGGCCTCGCCGCCGACGTACTTGGTGATCTGTTCCAGCTGGTCGGTGGGGATGTAGAGACGGTCACCGGGCTGGCCGCGCTTGGCGGGGGCGTACTCGACGACCAGGTACTCGCGGGTCGCGCCCTGGACGGTGCGCTGCACCATCTCGACGTAACGGCCGACGCCGTGCTGCTCGTGGACGATGTAGTCGCCCATCTCCAGCGTCAGCGGGTCGATGGTCTTGCGGCGCCTGGCCGGCATCCGCGCGCCGTCCTTGCCGGCCGCCTTCTGGCCGGTGAGGTCGGTCTCCGTCAGGACGGCGAGCTTGAGGGCCGGGTCGATGAAGCCGTAGTCGATCGAGCCGCAGGAGACATGGACGACCGAGGGGCTGATGTCCGCCACGTCCGTGTCCAGGCGGGCCGCGATGCCCTCGCCGCCCAGGACCTCGACAGTACGGGCGGCGGGGCCGTGCGCCTCGGTGACGTACACCGTGCGCCAGCCGTCGGCCAGCCAGCCCTTGGTGTCGGCCAGCGCCCTGGCCGTGTCGCCGCGGTAGGTCTCCGGGGCGTGCATACCGAGCTTCAGGGTGTCCGCGTCGAGCTCGTCGTCGGCGGCGAAGGGCGACACCGACCACCACATCATGTCCAGCTCGCGCGCCCGGTCCCGTACGTCCGCGATGGACCACAGGGAGGCCGCGTCGACGTCGATGGGCGCCTCGCCGCCACCCGCGGTCGCCGCCCAGGACGCCTGCAGGAACTCCTGCGACGTCGCCACCAGGTCCGAAGCCCGCGTCCGCACCCGCTCCGGGTCGCACACGACGGCCATCGAGCCCTCGGGCAGTACGTCGATCAGCAGCTCCATCTCATCGACCAGGACCGGAGCCAGCGATTCCATTCCCTCTACGGCGATACCCTCGGCGATCTTGCCGAGCAGTTCGCCCAGCTCCGGGTGCTCCTCCGCCAGCCGTGCCGCCCGCGCCCGTACCTCGTCCGTGAGCAGCAGTTCACGGCAGGGCGCGGCCCACAGCCCGTGCGCGGCCACCTCCAGCGAGCGCTGGTCGGCGACCTTGAAGTAACGGATCTCCTCGACCTCGTCGCCCCAGAACTCCACCCGCAGGGGGTGCTCCTCGGTGGGCGGGAAGACGTCGAGGATGCCGCCGCGGACCGCGAACTCGCCGCGCCTCTCGACCAGTTCGACCCGGGAGTACGCGGCTGCCGCGAGCGCTTCGACGATCTCGCCCAGGTCGGCGCTCTGGCCCGTGCGCAGGGCGACCGGTTCCAGGTCGCCGAGGCCCCTGACCTGCGGCTGGAGTACGGAACGGATGGGCGCGACGACGACCGAGACCGGGCCGGTCTCCGGGTCGTCGGGGCGCGGGTGCGCCAGGCGGCGCAGTACGGCCAGGCGGCGGCCCACCGTGTCCGACCTCGGGGACAGCCGCTCGTGCGGGAGCGTCTCCCAGGACGGGTACTCCACGATTCCCTCCGACGGGAGGAGGGAGCGCAGCGCGGCGGCCAGGTCCTCGGCCTCGCGGCCCGTCGCCGTCACCGCCAGTACGGTACGGCCGGCCTCCCGGGCCAGGGCCGCCACCGCGAAGGGACGGGCCGCGGGCGGGCCGACCAGGTCGACGTGCATCCGGTTGCCGTCGCCCGCGGCCTTCACCGCTTCCGTGAGGGCGGCGTCCTTGACGACGGCGTCGAGCAGACCGTGCAGGCTCATGAAGGGTTTCCATCCCGGGAGTGGGCAACGCGAACGACCCGACACGTGTTCCGGGCCGGGGGCCTCCAGCGTACGTCGGCGCTGCGCGCGCTGTGGGGCGTGAGGTACCCGGGGTGGGGCGGGCGTCCCTGGGGGCTGCCGCCCCCAGACCCCCCACATCGGCCTGAACGGCCTCGTCCTCAAACGCCGGACGGGCTGAAAATCTCCGGCTCGGGCGAGATTCTCAGCCCCTCAGGGGCGAAAAAACACCCCCCAAGCCGATGCACACGGCTCGGGCCCGGTGGCCGAAGGACACTCCCTCCGGCCACCGGGCCCGCTCCCCCGCGACCCCCGTACGCGGTGGCTTTTCGTTATTCGCTAGTCGCTCGACCAGCGGCGACTACTCCGTGGCAATCGCCTTCAGGACGTTCATTCGGCCCGCCCGGAACGCCGGGATCAGGGCGGCGAACAGGCCCACGAACGCGGAGCTGACGAAGACGGCGATGATGGTCGGCCAGGGGATTTCCAGGATCTTCAGGCCTTCCAGGGCCAGCAGTTTGTGGGCCGTCGCGCCCCAGCCCATGCCCAGCCCGAGCCCCAGGAGGGCGCCGAAGAGGGCGATGACGACCGACTCCAGGCGGATCATGCGGCGCATCTGGCGGCGGGAGAGACCGATGGCCCTCATGAGACCGATCTCGCGGGTCCGTTCCACCACCGACAGGGCCAGGGTGTTCACGACGCCCAGGATCGCGACGATGATCGCCAGGGCCAGCAGCCCGTAGATGATGTACAGGAGCTGGTTGATCTGGTCCTTCAAGGCCTGCTTGTAGTCCGTCTGGTCACTGACCGTGTACTGCGGATAGTCGTGCAGCGCGGCAGTCAGCGACTTGTAGGCGGCCGCTTCCTGGCCGTCCTTCGCCGAGGCGAAGACCAGCTGGTCGAGGGGCATCTTGTCGGCCGGGACGTACTTGGCGAGGGTGTCGATCGACGTGTACATCGCCCCCGTGTCGAGGACGACCTCGCTGCTGGTGATCGCGCGGACCGTCAACTGGCCCTCGGAGCCGTCCTTGAAGTCGACGCCGATCTTGGATCCGAGAGTGATGCCGTGGTCCTTGGCGAACTTCTCGTGGACGGACATCGAGCCGGGCTTGTAGGCGTCCGCGAGGTTACCGGCAACCGTCTTGGTGGCCAGGTCCTTCGCGTACGTCGGATCGGCCGCGGTGATCGCCGTGTCCTTGACGGTCTTGCCGTCGGGGGTGTTGAAGTCGGCCTCGGTCCACTTGTACTCGGTGACGCTCTCCAGTCCCTCGGCCGCCTTCACGGCCCGTACCGCCTGCGCGGTGATCAGCTGTCCACTGTCGGACTCGATGATGAAGTCCGTGCCGACGGTCTTGTCGAACTGGTCGGTGGCGGAGGCCACCATCGAGGAGCTGACCACGGAGAGGCAGGCGACCAGCGCGAGGCCGATCATCAGGGCCCCTCCGGTGGCACCGGTGCGGCGCGGGTTGCGCAGTGCGTTGCGCTCGGCCATCCGCCCGACCGGGCCGAAGGCACGCAGTACCACCACGCTGAGCGCGCGGACCACCACTGCCGCGAGCAGGGGGCCGATGATGATGAACCCGATGAGTGTCAGCACCACACCGGCACCCAGTACGAGCGAACCCTCACTGGCCTTGTCGGCCGTCGCCGCCGCGTAGAGCGAGGCGGCTCCGGCACCGGTGAGGACCAGGCCGATCAGACCGCGTACCAGGCCTGCCTTGCCGTCGGCCGGCGTACCGGCGTCACGCAGCGCGGCCATCGGCGAGACCTTGCCGGCGCGCCGGGCGGGTACGTACGCCGCGAACACCGTGACCAGCACGCCCAGGAGCAGGCCGGCCACCGGGGTCGTCCACGCGATGGTCAGGTCAGACGTCGACAGGTGCATGCCCATGGAGCCCATGAGCTTCATCAGCCCGACGGCGATGCCGACGCCCGCGCCGACCCCGAGCACCGAGCCGAAGAAGCCGAGGAGCAGCGACTCGACGAGCACCGACAGGTTGACCTGCCTGCGGGAGGAGCCGATGGCGCGCATCAGGCCGATCTCGCGGGTGCGCTGGGCGACCAGCATCGAGAAGGTGTTGATGATCAGGAAGATGCCGACGAGGAAGGCGATCCCGGCGAAGCCGAGCATCGCGTACTTCATCACGCTCATGAAGCTCTCGACGTCCTTGGCGTTCGCGTCCGAGAGCTCCTTGGCGGTCTGCACCTGGTAGCCGGCGCCCAGTTCGGCCACGACATTCTGCTTCAGCTGCGCGTCGGTGACACCGGAGGCCGCCGTGACGTTGACGTTCGTGTAGACGTCGGACTGCCCGACCAGGGTCTGCTGGGCGGTCTTGGTGTCCAGGTAGAAGATCGCCGCACCGGGGTTGGTGACGGTGAAGTCGGCGATCCCGGAGATCTTCGCGTGGTGGGTGCCGACCGCGCTGATGACGCCGATCTCGTCACCCAGCTTCAGGTGGTGCTTGTCGGCGGTGTCGGCGTCCACCATGACCTGGTCCGCGGTCTTGGGCGCCGCACCGGAGGTGATCTTCATGGTGCGGGCGTCGTTGCTGTTCCAGCTGCCGACGATGGTGGGCGCGCCGCCGGAGGGCGACAGGCTGTCCTTGTCGGCGTCGACGACGGTCACCGAGGTCGAGAAGACGGTGCCCTCGGCCGACTTCACTCCGTCGGCCTTCCGCACCTCGCCGAGCACGGCGGCGGGTATGACCGGCGGCTTGCCATTCTCGGACTGGGTCTCGCCGGTGTCCGAGGCGCCCTTGGCGCTGACCGTCACATCGGAGGAGGTGGCCGCGAACAGCTTGTCGAACGTCGTGTTCATCGTGTCGGTGAAGACGAGCGTGCCGCAGACGAACGCCACCGACAGCATGACCGCCACGGCCGACAGGGCCATGCGCCCCTTGTGCGCGAAGAAGTTGCGCCTGGAGGTCTTCATGACAGTCATGACGTACGCCCCCGGGCGTCGAAGTCCTTCATCCGGTCCAGGACCTGATCGGCCGTCGGCTGGTGCATCTCGTCGACGATCCGGCCGTCCGCCAGATACAGCACGCGGTCCGAGTACGAGGCCGCCACCGGGTCGTGCGTGACGATCACGATGGTCTGGCCGAGCTCGTCCACGGAGCGCCGCAGGAAGCCCAGCACCTCGGCTCCCGCGCGGGAGTCCAGGTTGCCGGTCGGCTCGTCACCGAAGATGATCTCGGGCCGGGCGGCCAACGCCCGCGCCACAGCGACGCGTTGCTGCTGTCCGCCGGAGAGCTGGGTCGGCCGGTGCTTGAGGCGGTCGGCGAGTCCGACGGTCTCGACGACCTGGGCCAGCCAGCCCTTGTCGGGCTTACGGCCGGCGATGTCCATCGGCAGCGTGATGTTCTCGAGCGCGTTCAGCGTCGGCAGCAGGTTGTACGCCTGGAAGATGAAGCCGATCCGGTCCCGGCGCAGTTGCGTGAGCTTTTTGTCCTTGAGCCCGGTGATCTGGGTCTCGTCGAGGTAGATCTGCCCGCTCGACACGGTGTCGAGCCCGGCGAGGCAGTGCATCAGCGTGGACTTGCCGGACCCCGAGGGGCCCATGATCGCGGTGAACTGGCCCCGCGCGATGTCCACGTCGACGTGGTCGAGGGCGACGACGCGGGTCTCACCGGACCCGTACGCCTTGACGACCTGCCGCGCTCGTGCGGCAACGGCCGTACGCCCTCCAGTGCCCCCGTGCCTGGGAATGGTTACAGCCGAAGTCACGGTATGTCTCCTAAGTCGGTCAGCCAAAAAGCCACTGAGGTGGTGCGTGGATGATTCGCGTGAACTGCTTACGTAGATGAGTCTGCTGGCCGGAGGGTGTCCGGCGCGCTGGTGCCCGGACCCGTCTTCTGCTGGGGAAAACCCCACCCCCCACGGTGCGGTCCGCCGCCCTCAGCGGTGCTAGTGCACTGCTCTCAGCGGCATAAAGCCAGGTTAAGGACCCACCCCGCCCCGTCTCGTCCTCCGCCGGTACGACCTCGCCCCGGCCCTTCGTAAGGAGGGACCCCTAGGGGCAGTCCTCCCTTCGGCGGAGTACGCCTCAGGGTCACCTCCACCTTTGGACCGGGCCCAGCCTCCACCCTGCCGCGACGTGAGGGTCAAGTGGCAGAGTGTCCCCGGCAGATAGATGCAGGGGGAAGGAATCCAGTGGGCCGTACCCGACCTGCGATACCCGACGCCGCCCAGCACCCCGGCACCGGCAGCGGTACCGGCAAACGCGGCGCCGTCGTCGCCGCCCTCATGCTCTCCATGGCGCTGGCCGCGCTCGACTCCACCATCGTGTCGACGGCCGTACCGCAGATCGTCGGCGACCTGGGCGGCTTCTCCGTCTTCTCCTGGCTGTTCTCGGGCTATCTGCTGGCCGTGACGGTCACGCTGCCGGTCTACGGCAAGCTCTCCGACACCTTCGGCCGCAAGCCGGTGCTGATCGCGGGCTCCGTCCTCTTCCTCGTCGGCTCACTGCTCTGCGCCACCGCCTGGAACATGGCCGCGCTCATCGCCTTCCGCATCGTCCAAGGCCTGGGCGGCGGCGCCCTCCAGGGCACGGTGCAGACGCTCGCCGCCGACCTCTACCCGCTCGAGGAGCGCCCCAAGATCCAGGCCAAGCTGTCCACGGTGTGGGCGACTTCGGCGATCGCGGGCCCCGCACTCGGCGGTGTCCTCGCGGCGTACGCCGACTGGCGGTGGATCTTCCTGGTCAACCTGCCGGTCGGGGCGGTCGCGCTGTGGCTGATCGTCCGCCACCTGCACGAGCCCCGGCGCGAACCGGCGCCCAGGCCGCGCATCGACTGGGCGGGCGCGCTCGCCGTCTTCGCCGCCGGCGGTGTACTGCTTACGGCACTCGTCCAGGGCGGGGTCGCCTGGCCGTGGCTGTCCTCTCCTTCGATCGCCCTGCTGCTTACGGGACTCGGCCTGGTGGCGCTCGTGGTCGTGATCGAACGGCGGGCCGCGGAGCCGATCATCCCGGGGTGGGTGTGGCGCCGCCGTACGATCGCCGCGGTCAATCTGGCCCTGGGCGCACTGGGGTTGCTGATGGTGGCCCCCACGATCTTCCTGCCCACATACGCCCAGTCGGTGCTGGGCCTGACACCCGTCGCCGCCGGATTCGTGCTCTCCGTCTGGACGTTGAGCTGGCCGGTGTCGGCGGCGCTGAGCCAACACGTCTACCGCAGGATCGGCTTCCGCGACACGGCGATGCTGGGCATCGGCACGGCCACCCTGATCCTGCTGGCGTTCCCCTTCCTCCCCTACCCCGGCGAGGCATGGCAGCCGATTCTGCTGATGCTCCTCCTGGGGGCGGCCCTGGGCCTCTTCCAGCTCCCGCTGATCGTGGGCGTCCAGTCGACGGTCGGCTGGGCGGAACGCGGCACTGCCACCGCGTCCGTCCTCTTCTGCCGCCAGACGGGACAGACCTTGGGCGCCGCACTGTTCGGCGCGGTGGCCAACGGCGTGCTGGCGGCAAGGCTGGGCGGGGCGGGCGACCTTGATTCGGTGACCCGCGGCCTCGACACGGGCGCGGCCCCCGAGGCGACGCGGCGGGCGGTCGCGGACGCGGTGCACGCGGTGTACGTGGGCGCGGGGTGCGCGGCGGCGCTGGCCTTCCTGGCACTGCTACTGCTCGCGCCGCGGCGCTTCCCGGTTCTCAAGGACTGACGGCCGGGCGGTCGGGCGGTCGGGCGGTCGGGCGGCCAGACGGTCTGCGGGGACTGAGCATCACCGTTCCCCGCGGTACCTCGGGCACCCGCTGGGCGGGAACCACCCCGCCGACTCGATGGGCGCGCCCTCGCGAGGCGGCTGGTACGTCGATTTCGGCCCCAAGGTCCCCCTGCAATCCACGGGCGCCGGACCGGCGCGGGCGACAGACGGTTCCCCTTCAATCGACGGGCGCTGGACCGGCGCGAGCGAAAGACGGTCCCCCTTCAATCGACGGGCGCCGAACCGGCGCGGGCGAAAGACGCGAGCACATACCGCCCGACCACGTGGTTTGCGGAAATCCCCACACATCCCGACCACGTACGAGTAGCGTGCGTCGCCCACACCCCCCGGCTCCCTGCGGTCCGCACCGGACCCGAGCCACGCAAGGAGAAACGGGATGTCCGACCCGTACTCGTCCCCGCACCCGCCCCCGGAGCCCCAACCACCACACCAGCACCCCCCGCACCAGCACCCATACCAGCCGTCGTCCACTCCCCCCTTGTCCCCCAGCTCCCCGCCTCCTGCCCACCTCACTTACCCCTGGCAGCCACCGCCCCCCGAACCAGCGAGAAGGCGTCTGCCGCGCCACCACGCGCTGGGCCGGCACAGCGACATGCGCGTGCTGCGGACCGCGTACCGCAGACAGCGGCGCGTGGCGACGCTCACAGCGCTCGGCTACTTCGTCCTCTTCCTCCTGCTGTCCGCGTACGCGCCCGGCCTGATGACCAGCAGGGTGTCCGGCGGACTGTCGACCGGTCTGCTGCTCGGTCTGCTCCAACTGCCCGTGACCTGCCTGGCGATCGGGCTGTACGAGTACACGGCGCGCCGGAGTGTCGACCCGCTCGCGGACCGGATCCGCAGACAGACCGAGCTGGACGCCAGGCGGGAGGCCGCCCGATGACCGGCTTCAGCAGTTCGGCGCAGACGATGTCGCTGGTGGCGTTCACGACGGTGGCGACGATCACGCTGCTCCTGTGCGTGCTGACCGGGCCGGACCGCGACGACCTGGACGAGTTCTACACGGGGTACCGGTCGCTGTCGCCGATGCGCAACGGCCTTGCCATCGCCGGGGATTACATCTCCGCGGCGACGGTACTGAGCGCGAGCGGCGTCATCGCGCTGGCCGGGTACGACGGGGTCGTACTGGCGTTGAGCGTCTGCCTCTCCCTCGTGCTGCTGATGTTCCTGCTGGCCGAACCACTGCGCAACGCGGGCCGGTTCACCATGGGGGACGCGCTCGCCCGGCGGATGCCGGGGCGCGCGGTACGCATCACGGCATGCGCCACGACGATCATCGCGCTGCTGCCGCTGATGCTGGTCCAACTGGCGGGTTCCGGCGACCTGTTGGCCTTCATCCTCGGATTCTCCGGCGACTCGCTCAAAACGGGCTGTGTCATCGGACTGGGCATGCTGATGATCAGCTACGCGGCCGTCGGCGGCATGAAGGGCACCGCGCTCATCCAGATCCTGAAGATCGTGATGCTGCTCGGCTCGGGTGTCGTCGTCGCCGTGCTCATCCTGCACCGGTTCGACTGGAGTCCGGGCGCGCTGCTGGACGCGGCGGCGCAGGGCAGCGGGGTGGGCCCGGCGTTCCTGCAGTCGGGACTGCAGTTCTCGGAGGGGCCCAACCCGCGCCTGGACATGATCAGTTCAGAATTGACCGTGGTCCTCGGCGGCGCGTGTCTGCCGCACGTCACCATGCGCATGTACACAGCGAGGAGCGCCCCGCAGATACGCCGCTCGATGTCCTGGGCGGTGCCGTGCGTGGCGCTGTTCGTCCTCGTCATGACGGTCATCGGCTTCGGCGCCACGGCCCTGATCGGCCGCGCGACGATCGCCGCCGCCGACCCGCAGGGCAACACGGCGTATCTCCTGGGATCGCAGGCCGCGTTCGGGCCGGACGTCTCGACGGCCGAGACCCTGCTCTTCACCACCGTCACCACGGCGATCTTCCTGACCCTGCTCGCCTCGGTCGCCGGAATGATCCTGGCCTGCGCCAACTCCCTCGCCCACGACCTTGTCGCACACGCGCGGCTCTTTCGTGGCAACCGCCGCCACTCCGACGAGCTGTCGCCGCGCCGCGAGATGCTCGTGGCCCGGGTGTCCGCGCTGGCGGTCGGCGCCTTCGCCGTCCTCCTCGCCACCTTCGTCCAGCACCGCACCCTCCAGCCCCTGATCACCCTCTCCTTCTGTCTGGGCGCCTCCGCCCTCGCACCCGCCCTGATCTACACCCTCTTCTGGCGCCGCTACACCCGAACGGGCCTCCTCGCCACCCTCATCGGCGGCACCCTCACCGTCCTCCTCCTCATCCCCGGCACCAACCTCGTCTCCGGCACTCCCACCTCGGCCTTCCCCGACGCCGACTTCAACTGGTTCCCGTTCACCACGACCGGGCTCGTGTCGATCCCGTTGGGGTTCGCCTACGGATGGCTGGGGACGGCGGTCTCCGGGAGGAGGCAGGCGAAGAAGCAGAGAGGGCAGTACGACGCGGTGGAGGGGTGGATTCTGGCGGGGGCGGTACGGAGGGAGGGCAGGTAAGAGGTCAACTTCCCAACAGACCGAGTCGGGCAGGTGGGTGGGCGGGGGGGGCGGTAAACGCGCCGCGGAGCGGCGAAGCAGGGCACGCCCGGCCGGCGGAACCCGAGCAGCCACCCCGCCGCGGAGCGGCGGAGAACGCCCGCCGGAGCAAGGCGCAGCTACTCCGCCGGGGCCCGCCCTGTCAGGGCGGTAAGGCTCGCCCGCACGTGGTCCATGTGGGCCCGTACGTCATCCCACTCCTCCCCGTGCTCCCGCAGCACCCGCTCGGTCTCCCGAGCGATCCGGTCCTCCCGCACACGGGCCTCCGCCAGCACCTCGGCGGCCCTCGCCCCCGCGTCCTCCTGCCCGTGCCGGGCCGACTCCTCGGCCTCGGCAAGGGCCCGCTGGGCCTCGGACAACGCGGCCTCGGCGCGCGCGACCCGTTCCACGTGGTGCGCGTCGAGCGCGGCCTCCCGGTCGGCGGCGGCCCGCTCGGCCTCCTCCCAGCGTTCGGCGTGCTCCTTCTCCTGCTCGGCGAGCAGCGCCTCCGTCCGCTGCCGCACCTCCCGGAGCGCGGCCAGCGCCTCACCGCGGTTCTCCTTGATGTCGCGCCGGGCGGAGATCCGCATCTCGTCGGCCTCGGCACGGGCGGCGAGGAGCCGTTGCCGGACGCGTTCCTCGGCCTCGCCGCGCACCTCGTCGGCGTATGCCGCCGCGGCCTCCCGCATCTGCCGCCCCGCCGCCTCGGCCTCGTCGACGGTCCGCTGGGCGTCCCGGCGCGCGGTGTCCCGTACAGCCGCGGCCTCCTCCTCGACGAGCTCGAAGATCCGCCTGGCGCCCTCACCGAGCGTCTCGTACGTCTGCGGGGCGAGCCGCGCCACGACCTCCCGCAGCCGCTCCGCCTCGGCGTCCATCTCCTTGGCCAGCACGGTCAGCCGGGCCGCCCGTTCCCACGCGGCGTCCCGGTCCCGGGAGAGCCCGGCGGCGTACGCGTCGACCTGCTCGGGACGGTAACCACGCCCCCGTACGGCGATGAAGCCGTGCGGCGACTGCGATGCGCTGCTCATCCTTGAACCCTCTCCGCCGGACACACACGAAATGACGAACGATTTCGCGCACATCTTGATGGATCACACGGAAGTGTTCATAACGCGACACTCCGCCCATCCAGCCGGGCAAAGATGCGTCATTTGAGGTCAGAAGCCGGAATCGGGGTGTCGTCGCCGAGCGCGGAGAAGAGCTGTTCGGCCTTCACGGAGTCCCATTCGACGACATCGCCGACCCCGTCGACGGAGGTCTCCTCGCCCACCGGAACGGTCGTCGTGGCCCCCTGGCCGTCCGCGAGGTCCTTCATCCGCAGCCCCATCTGCGCCAGATCCCGCACCCCGGTCCCGTCGTCCACCGTGAGCGCGTCGAACGAAGCTCCCAGCCAGGGAATCAACCGCCACGGCGGCACCACCACGGCCGGGCTCAGCGCCTTGTCCGCCACCGCGCTCACCAACTGCCGCTGCCGCTTGACCCGTCCCAGGTCACCCAGCGGATCGGAGTACCGCGCACGGACGTACGCCAGTGCCTGCGTCCCGTTCATCCGCTGGCACCCGGCATCGAAGTCGGCCCCCGACTTCGTGTCGTGCAGCCCGCCCTTCGCCACACAGATCGTGACGCCGTCGAGCGAGTCGACCACGTCGACGAATCCGAGGAAGTTCACCTCGGCGTAGTGGTCGAGGTTCAGCCCGGTGGCCTGTTCGACGGTGCGGGTGAGGAGTTTGGGGCCGCCGAGCGCGTACGCCGCATTGATCTTGTTCTTCCCGTGCCCCGGGATGGCGACGTACGAATCCCTGGGGATCGACACCAGATACGGTCCGCTCTTCCCGTAGTGCAGCAGCATGATCGTGTCGGTGTTGAGCACGTCGTCATTGCCGACGTGCAGTTCCTTGCGCTGTTCGGGGGTCAGCTCGGAACGGCTGTCGGACCCGATCAGCAGCCAGTCCGCACCGGGGTCCGCCGTCGGCCGGTCCGGGTACGCGTCGAAGGCATCGGAGTGCCGCAGCCTCGAATCCCCCCAGAAGTACAGGCCGATGCCGTACGCGACGACGCACAGCACAAGGGTCAGCAGGGTCAGCGCCAGCCGCTTGGGCCACCGGCGCTTTCGATGGCTCCCCCGCCTGCGCACTCGCTCTTCGGGCCGCGTACTCATGACCGCATGATCGAGGCGCCCGACCCGTCGCGCAGGTCGAGCGCCCCATTCGTACGTACCTCAGCGGGCCTACAGCAGCCCGTCCCACATCTGTTCCAGCAGCACCGACCACCAGCTTTCCGGTGACCCGAGGGCCGCCGGGTCGAGGGAGGCGAGCTGGGCCTGGAAGTCGACGGTCCAGCGGCCCGCCTGTTCCTGGTTCAGTCCGAAGCGCAGCCGCCACATCCGGCCGAGCAGAGCCAGGCAGCGCGCGAACTCAGGCAGCCCCGTGTTCACGAACTGCGGCGGCACCGAAGCACCGCCCGGACCCGCCTCGACCGGCACGGCAACGATGTTCGCCGTGCCGTACTGGACACAGATCGCCTTGCCGAAGTCACTGCCCATCACGAGGTAGGAGCCCGCGTCCGAGGCCGGCTGCACCCCGCGCTCCATCGCCAGCTCCGCCAGCGTCGGCACCGGCCGGCCCGGCTGGGCCTGCGCCCAGAAGAACGGACCCATGTCGACCGGAAGCCCGGCCACCACGAGCGTGTGCGCCACGATGTTCGGCACGCCCTGGCGCGACACCGCCACCTGGTCGAACCGGAACACCCCCGGCCCGAAAGCGGCGGCCAGCTCCTGCCCGATCGCCTCCGGCGGAATCGGCGGCGCCGGCTGCACCGGCGGAATCGGCGCCCGCACCGGCGCGGGCCGCGCCGGCCCGTCCGCCACCTGGTGCAACTCCCCCTGGTGCGCGAGCAGTTGCCCCATTCCCTGCTGGCGGCTCGGGTGATCCGTGCCGTACGGGGCGATGCTCGTGATCCGCGCCTGCGGCCAGGTCTCCCTGATCATCCGCGCGCAGTACGCGCCCGGCAGCTCACAGGACTCCAGCTCCGTGTGCAGCTCCAGCACCTGCTGCGGCGGCACGTTCATCGCCCGCAGCTCATGCAGCATCTGCCACTCCGGATGCGGCGTACCCGGCGCCGAACGCCGGATCAGCTGCTGCTCGGAACCGTCCTGCGCGCGATACCGCAGTACGGCCTGATACCCCGGCCCGACGGTCGGCTGACCCGCCTGTGGATAGCCGTACGCCGGGCGCTGCTGACCGAAGCTCCCCGGCTGACCGGAGCTCCCCGGCCGACCCGGCAGGGGCTGACCGGGCAGCGGCTGGCCGGGCAGCGGCTGGGGCGCGCCCGGGGGCATGCCGGGGGCAGGCGGGGGCGGCGGGGCGCCAGGCCCCCCGACCGGCGGACCCGAAAGCATGGTCGCGGCGTGATGGACGCCACCGGGAGGCGTACCACCGGGTGTGTTCCGAGCACCGGGTGAGTTCGGAGCACCGGGCGCACCGGGCGCACCAGGCGGCTTGGGAGCACCTGGCGGTTGAGGCGCGCCGGGTCCCCCGACAGGCGGGCCCGACAGCATCGTCGCGGCGTGATGAACACCACCGGGAGTATCCGGTCCCGCGGGCACACCGGGCACACCGGGCGCACCCGCCCCCGCGGGCCCCGCGGTCCCTGCAGTCCCCGCCGGTCCCCCGGGCCCGTTCGGATCGAGCTGCGACACAAACTGTGTCGGCACATACCCGCCCGCCGGCGCGCCCGACGGACCGGGCGTACCGGGCGCGGACGGCGGAGGCACACTCCCCGGACGCGCGCCCGGCACTCCCGGCGCACTCGGCGGAGGCGGAGCGCCCGCCGCACCCCGGGCGCCCTTCGGAGGCTGCGCCTTGCTGGTGGCGGCGTCGGCGATGTCACTGGCGTCGGGCCGCGAGGGCGCGGCGGGCGGCGCACCATGTGCACCCGGAACCGGCGGCGGACCGGGCGGCGGCGTCCCCGGAACTCCCCCCGGCCCTTGCGGGAACCCGTACGCGGGCGCAGTAGGTGGAGGCGTCCCCTGCGGCGTGGCCGGAGTTCCCCCCTGCCCCTGCGGATAGCCGTACGAGGGCGCGACCGGCGGAGTCGCGCCCCCGGGAGCGCCCGGACCCTGCGGCGAGTGGAGGTCGTCGACCGCCGGAGCCGTCGCCGTACGCGGAAGTTGGCTGCCCCCGGACATCAGGGCGGTCTGGGCGTTCGGCGGCGGGGTGTCGGTGTCGTCGGCATCGGTCAGCGGCGGCGCGAACACGGTCGCCGGCAGCGGTACGGAACGGTCGTCACCCGCATCCGCGTTGGTGTCGGTCCCCGCCCACGGAGTCACGTCGACGGGCACACCGGGCGCACCGGGTGCCCCCGCGTCCTGACGGCCACCGGCCGCGGGCCACGCCGGGCCCCCGCCGGGAGCCGAGGCGGGCGCGCCCGGCGCGAAGTGCGCCGGAGGCGCATCGGCGGGCGGTGCGTCAACGGGGGCCGGCGCCGAATGCGCCCCGACGCCGGAGGACCCGTTCGGCACCCCGCCGCCCCCGGCAGCCGCACCCTGCGCTCCCGCAGCCGCACCGTAGGCCGCCGCAGCCGCACGAGACCCGGCCCCGTCGGAGGGCGAGCCCGAAGGCGCGCCCGGCGCCCCGGTCCGCCGATCCGGAATCCCCAGCTTGTCCGCGGCCTCCTGCAGCCACTCAGGAGGGCTCAGCAAGAAGGACGTCTGGTTCAGATCGACGCGAGCGGCAGGGGCCGGCGCCGTCTCCGGAGCCGCGTCCTGCGCGCCGTACTGCTCCTCGTACCGGCGGATCACCTCACCCACCGGCAGCGAGGGCCACAACGTGGCCTCACCGCTGTCTCGGGCGATGACGAGCCGCTGCGCGCCCCCGTCGGAACGCGGACCGTCCACACGGTCCTCGGCCCACACCACGAACCCGAGTTCGAACTCCCGTACCCGCACCTCACGGTGCTGATACGCGACCACATCCCCGTTGATCCACTCTTCCGCGCGCTCCTGCGCCTGCGCGAAGGTCACCATCGAACGCTCACTCCCCCACCGAAGCCGCCGAAGCCGCCGAAGCCGCCGCGTGGACCGGAACGGCACGCGCGAAGCCGCCGTCCACCATCAGATTCGCCACCGTCTCCAGCTCCGGCGGATTACCCGCGAGCCGGGACAGGAACTGGTCGAAGTCATCGCCACAGGGCAGCAGCAGCCGCTGCACCCGCTCCGCCGGCGGCCAGGCGTCCTGGTCGCGGACGTCGTCGTACGCGCAGAACCAGACCGACCCGGTCCTGTCGCCCTTCACCTTCACGGCGAGCAGACCGCCCTGCACGAATCCGACGCACAGGTAGTCCTTGGTCAGATGGTCGCGCAGGCACTTGTTGATGTAGACGAGGTCGTTGAGCGCGGCCTCGTCGCGCACCGTGAAGAACGGCTGGTCCACCAGGAGGCCCAACTCGGCGTCCAGCGCGGCGCCCACCGGCGCACAGCCCCCGGCCGCCTTCAGAAACGACCGATACGCACCCGGCAGCCGGTAGCCGAGGTCCTCCTCCACCCCCTGCACCTGCTGCTCGGTCACCGCGACCGACGACTTCGGCAACCCGAAGTGCGCGGGCCACGTCTCCTGCAACGGCCGCGTACCCCGCTTGTCATGGTCCACGAGCGCGGTCGACAGCCCCCCGTGGTGCCGCAGCAACGCCTTCACGTCAACGGGCACGAGTTCGAGCCGCCGAGTACCCGGCACGTGATGCCAGGTCCAGCCGTGCGGAGTCGCCACCGCGGGAATCGTGTCCCACAGGTCATGTCCGGAGGCGGCGAGCGCGGCGTTCGCGGAGACATAGTCCGTGAGCCTCAACTCGTCCACGCCGAACCCCTCAGGGGGCTCGGCGATCTCCGCGGCGGCACGGGCATACGCCGAGAAGTCGGGATAGCCGTACTCGTCGACCCGCACACCCCCAGGGTGGCGGGCAGCCCGGACCGGATCCGGGAAACGTACGACCTGCCCGGCGTAGGCCGCGTTCGGCGGCGCGGCTTGCTGCCCGAGCCGACCTGTCGTCATGGCGGTTGCCCCCTGCGGCGTCGTCACTAGCGGTATGGATCGCGGATGTCGACAGCCTATGCGGTCGTACGGCACCGGTCACCGGGCCTCCGGTTCCGTGACCTGCCGTCACCTCGCCGTGACAGTGCGACGAAGACCGGGCGTGTCGCGGAGCCCCAGCTTCCCCAGCCGCCACGCCATTTGGCAGTCTGTCTCCGCACCGGGGGATGCACGGGAGGGAAACACGATCATGAACACGACTCATACAGGCACGTCCGGAGACCCGCGGGTCGGCTGGAGCAGCGACGAGACACCGCACGTCCCTACCCTCCTGCACCGCCGCGACGGCATACTCCCCACAGTCGCCGCCGCCCTCTCCGTACGCGGCGAGACCCTCACCGGCACTGCCGCGCGCGGCGACCAGCCACCTGCCCTCCACCCACTGGTCCAGGACTTCCTCGACACCCTCACCAACGCGCAGCGCGACCGTTTCACCGGCCGTTGCGCCGAGGCGATCCTGATCTCCCGTCACATCGCGGCCGTCGACGCCGCCCGCAGCAAGCGCGCCGCACGCAAGCCGCTGACCAACGGCGAGGCCCGCAAGGCCCTCAAGCAGGCCAAGCTCACCGCCCGCCGCATCCGCGAGGACGGCGACCCCTTGCACGGCAGCTTCGCCGCACCCTGCCGCTCCTGCACCGCCCTCAGCGAACACTTCGGCGTCCTCATCGTCGACCCGACGGCCCCCGACGCCTGAACTCCCCGCACTCCGCGCACGTACCAACGGTGATGACGCCCATCCCCGTACCCACGAGGGTCCTACGACCCCGCCTCCCCGTCCCTCGACGAACTGAAGGGCAGATGCACGCCGACCGCACCTCCACCACACGCTTCCCCGTCCCCGTGGACGCCGCGCTGCGCTCCGCCGGATGGCAGCCCGGGCGCTGGGACATCAAACAGGCCGAGTACTGGGCCGACTCCCTGCGCGGACACGAGTCGCCGGCCGGGCACCAGCACGCGGTGTTCCCCGCGGCGGTCGAGGCATGGGCGGAGTTCGGCGGCCTCCACGTCACCCCGTCCGGGCCCGGCCGCCAGAACGCCCCCGCCGCCCTCCACTTCGACCCGCTCCACGGCCTCCACCTGGCCCGCACCCTCGGCGACCTCGGCCGCGCCCTCGACACCGAGGTCTGCCCCCTCGGCGAGGAGTCCGACAATCGCGCCCTCCTCGCCATCGACACGGAGGGCCGCGTCTACGCCCTCGACCACACCGGAGACTGGTACCTCGGCTCGGACATCGACACCGCCCTCAACACCCTCGTGTCAGGCACCGCCCCCGTCCGCCTGACCACGACCTAGCGGCACCGGGGCCAGAGCCAGAGGCATTCCTCGCCCCCTCCGCCCCTGCCCGTCCCGTACCTGGGGGCTGCCGCCCCCAGACCCCCGCCATCGGCCTGAACGGCCTCGTCCTCAAACGCCGGACGGGCTGAAATGCCTACCCGCCACGGAAGCGGGGAGCCCCCTGGGTGGGCGGGGATCGGGAAGCGCCGCCCTCGAACGCCCGCAGCCCCGAAACCCGCCGGGCCGGGCCTGGAAGGTGTTACTACCGCCCCGCAGCCGAATGACGGCGGAAGGGGGCGTGCCGGTACGTCCAGACGCCCGTCGCGTACGCCCGCGTCACCGGACCCCGCCCCCCTTTGTCCGACGTCTGACCGGGCGGCGACGGGCGGGACGTACCGGCACGCCCCCGACCCACCCACTCACCGGCACCCCGCGCCGGCAGGCACACGCACCGGCCAGCACGGCACACAGCTCACCCGCCACCCCCCGCCGGAATCACCGCAGACACCCGAAACCCCCCGGCATCCGTAGGCCCGGAGACGAAAACTCCCCCGAGCGCACTCACCCGCTCTTTCATGCCCAGCAACCCGTTCCCCCCACTGGGCAGATGCACGGACGAAGCCGCCCCCGGCTCCGGCGGGCACTCGTTCTCCACCTGCATCGCGATCTCCGACACCCGATGCGCCAACCGCACATGCGTCTTCGCACCGGCCGCGTGCTTGTGCACATTGGTGAGGGCCTCCTGCACAACCCGGTACGCGGTCTGCTCGACCTCTCCGGCGTACCCCGACCCGGGCGAATCCCCCTCGACCGACAGATCGACCACCATCCCGGCCGCCGCCGACTGCCCGATCAGCTCATCGAGCTCGGCGAGCGACGGCCCGTCAACCGCCTCCTCGACAACCCGCGACGCCGCGGCAGCCGCCGCCGCGGCCACGGCGGCAAGAGGCACCGGATGGGCCCGCGAGTCCGACCCGTCCCCCGTACGCAGCACCCCCAGCATCTCCCGCAGCTCGGTCAGCGCCTGACGCCCCATGTCCCCCACGAGAGCCGCGTTCCTGACGGCCTTCTCCGGATCCTTCCGGGCAACAGCCTGAAGGGCGGCAGCATGCACGACCATCAGACTCACCCGGTGCGCGACCACATCGTGCATCTCACGAGCGATCCGCGTCCGCTCCTCGTTACGCGCCCACTGCGCCCGCTCCTCCGCCCGCTCCGCGAGCAACTGCAACTCCCGCTCCAACGAGTCCGCCCGCTCCCGCAGACTCTCCATCAGCCGCCGCCGCGCCCCGACGTACAGCCCGAGCAACACGGGCGGAGCGTTCATCCCCAAAGCAGTCGCGATGGAAATGAAGGGGACGAACCAGCTCCCCATGGGCACGTCACCGCTCACCACAGCCTGGTGCGCCCGTACGTACGTCACGATGAGCATCCCGGCGAAGGACATCAACGCCAGCGACCCGATGATCCGCCGAGGCAGCTCGGACGCGGCCAGCGTGTACAGCCCGACGAGCCCCATCAGGAAGCCCATCTGGGCGGGCGTGATGGCGATCGACACCAGGACGACCGCGATGGGCCACTTCCGCCGCAGCAACAGCGTCAGCCCGGCGAGCAGCCCGAACCCCACCCCGACCGGAACCGGCAGCCCCGCGTCATGGGCGAACGCGATCCCCTCCATGCCGCACTCTGCCGCCGAAACCCCCGCGAGACCCGCGTCGAGCACCGCACTGCGCCACCTGACCCACCACCACGGCCCGGTACCGGCCGCGGTGTGCTCTTCCCCCGTCGTGGTCATGCCTCCAGCCTACGGTCGCCCCCCGCCCCTTTTCCGGTGAGTTTCGCGTACTGGCCTACACCACGCCCCTCCACCGAACAGAAGCGAAACCCGCCCATACCTCCCGAACGACCGGATCGCACACTGTTCGCCCCCGGAAGTGGAGGCAGAGCGGGAAGCAGAGCGGAGGCAGAAAGGGGGCGGCTGATCCACCTCCCCCTACCTCGTCGCGTAGAAGCCATTGCTTACGGCATAGTGTTGGGTGCCACTTCGGCGACCCGACCTTTGCCTCACCAAGGCCTGACTACAATCTGGCCTAATGTCCGCTTCGGTCGGATTTCCATCCCCCGTGGTGTAATTGGCAGCACTGTGGCTTTTGGTGCCATCTGTCCGGGTTCGAGTCCTGGCGGGGGAGCAATGCTCGGTTCGGGCCCTGACCGCACAGTCAGGGCCCGCTCCCATGTCCCCCCTGAAACACCCCGGTATCCTGCGGATGTCCACACCCCAGCCATCCGAAGCCGAAGGGCATACCCGTGAGCGCCAATCGCCCGGCCGCCGTCGTCGTACTCGCAGCGGGTGAGGGCACCCGTATGAAGTCGGCCACACCCAAGGTTCTGCACGAACTGTGTGGCCGTTCCCTGGTGGGACATGTGCTCGCGGCAGCGGGCGAGTTGGAGCCCGAGAACCTGGTCGTCGTGGTGGGTCACGCCCGCGAGCAGGTCATCGCGCACCTGGGCGGGATCGACCCCGGCGTACGCACCGCCGTGCAGGCGGAGCAGAACGGTACCGGGCACGCGGTGCGGATGGGCCTGGAGGAGCTGGGCGGCGGCGTCGACGGCACGGTGGTCGTCGTGTGCGGCGACACTCCGCTGCTCACCGGGGAGACGCTGCGGAACCTCGCGGCGACCCACACCACGGACGGCAACGCGGTCACCGTGCTGACCGCCGAGGTCCCGGACGCGACCGGCTATGGACGTATCGTCCGCGACGGTGTCAGCGGCGCGGTCACCGCGATCGTCGAGCACAAGGACGCCAACGCGTCCCAGCTCGCCGTCCGTGAGATCAACTCGGGTGTCTTCGCCTTCGACGGGCAGCTCCTCGCGGACGCCCTCGGCAAGGTGCGTACGGACAACAGTCAGGGCGAGGAGTACCTGACCGACGTCCTCGGCATCCTGCGTGAGGCCGGGCACCGCGTCGGCGCCTCCGTGGCGGGCGATCACCGCGAGATCGCCGGAATCAACAACCGGGTCCAGCTCGCCGAGGCCCGCCGCATCCTCAACGACCGCTTGCTCACGCGGGCCATGCTCGCCGGGGTGAGCATCATCGACCCGGCCTCCACCTGGGTGGACGTCGCCGTCACCTTCGAGCGGGACGCGATCGTGCACCCGGGTACGCAGCTCCAGGGCGCCACGCATCTCGCGGAGGGCGCCGAGGTCGGCCCCAACTCCCGCCTGAAGGACACGAAGGTGGGCGCGGGGGCGCGGGTCGACAACACCGTCGCCGACAACGCCGAGGTGGGCCCGCAGGCGAGCGTCGGCCCGTTCGCGTATCTCCGCCCTGGCACGCGTCTCGGTCTCAAGGCCAAGATCGGGACGTACGTCGAGACGAAGAACGCGACGATCGGCGAGGGCACGAAGGTGCCGCACCTGTCGTACGTGGGTGACGCGACGATCGGTGAGTACACCAACATCGGCGCAGCGAGCGTCTTCGTGAACTACGACGGGCAGGACAAGCACCACACCACCGTCGGCTCTCACTGCCGTACCGGTTCGGACAACATGTTTGTGGCGCCTGTCACCATCGGGGACGGCGCCTACACCGCGGCGGGGTCGGTCATCACCAAGGACGTACCGGCCGGTTCGCTGGCCGTGGCCCGTGGCCAGCAACGGAATATCGAGGGTTGGGTGGCGCGCAAGCGTCCGGGAAGCGCCGCCGCTAAGGCCGCCGAGGCCGCCTCCCGGGAGCCTGAAGGCGAAGCCTGACCGGAAACCGATGCGTCGGACACGGCGTAACGTGATAAACGCACATCCGCACACCCCCAGCTGAGAAGACCTCTTGTAGTACCTCGTAGTTGCTCGTAGTACCAAGTAGTTGCTCGTAGTACCAAGTAGTTGCTCGTAGTACCTCTCGCGGCAAGCTCGCACGCGGCTGACTCGTGCGAGTCGGTCATATGCGGCCGAGAGGTCCTCTCGCACCCAGCTGAGACACCTCTGAGGAGACAGTGCTGTGACCGGGATCAAGACGACCGGCGAGAAGAAGATGATGTTCTTCTCCGGCCGCGCCCACCCCGAGCTTGCCGAGGAGGTCGCCCACAAGCTGGGTGTCGGGGTAGTCCCGACGAAGGCCTTCGACTTCGCCAACGGCGAGATCTACATTCGCTACGAGGAGTCCGCGCGCGGCGCCGACTGCTTCCTGATGCAGAGCCACACGGCTCCCATCAACAAATGGATCATGGAGCAGTTGATCATGATCGACGCTCTGAAGCGGGCCTCCGCGCGGAGCATCACCGTGATCGTGCCCTTCTACGGTTACGCGCGGCAGGACAAGAAGCACCGCGGGCGTGAACCCATCTCGGCGCGTCTGATCGCCGACCTGATGAAGACGGCCGGTGCCCACCGCATCCTCACGGTCGATCTCCACACCGACCAGATCCAGGGCTTCTTCGACGGCCCGGTCGATCATCTCTTCGCGCTGCCGATCCTCGCGGACTACGTGGGTGCGAAGGTCGACCGCGACAAGCTGACCGTCGTCTCCCCGGACGCCGGCCGGGTGCGGGTCGCAGACCGCTGGTGCGACCGTCTCGACGCCCCCCTCGCGATCGTGCACAAGCGCCGCGACAAGGACGTCGCCAACCAGGTCACCGTCCACGAGGTCGTCGGTGATGTGGAGGGCCGCGTCTGTGTCCTGGTCGACGACATGATCGACACCGGCGGCACGATCTGTGCCGCGGCCGACGCCCTGTTCGCGCACGGCGCCGAGGACGTCATCGTCACGGCCACGCACGGTGTGCTCTCCGGGCCGGCGGCCGACCGGCTGAAGAACTCCAAGGTCAGCGAGTTCATCTTCACGGACACTCTGCCGACGCCGGGTGAGCTGGAGCTGGACAAGATCACGGTGCTGTCGATCGCGCCGACGATCGCGAACGCGGTCCGCGAGGTCTTCGAGGACGGTTCGGTGACGAGCCTCTTCGAGGAGCAGTAGGAGCGAGTAGGAGCACCAGGAGCCACAGGTCCCCGACTGCGGCTCCTGCTGCTGCCGTCGTAGATCGATTTCTGATACGGCCTCCCCGCCCGGTAAGCTGCGAAAGTTGCTCGGCGAGGGAGGCCGTACCGCTTTACGAAGCGGGTACGGCGGTCCGTTATCGACGCGCTCTTCGTAGCAGGCCGATGTTCGGCCGGGTGACCACCTTCCCCAGTTGATCTACGAGGAGTGAACATGGCCGACGTCAAGCTCGCCGCCGAGACCCGCACCGAGTTCGGCAAGGGTGCCGCCCGTCGCATCCGCCGCGAGGCCAAGGTCCCCGCCGTTGTCTACGGTCACGGCGCCGACCCCGTCCACATCACGCTGCCGGGCCACGAGCTTCAGCTGGCGCTGCGTACCCCGAACGTCCTGCTCACGCTGGACATCGATGGCAAGTCCGAGCTGGCGATCCCGAAGGCTGTCCAGCGCGACGCGATCAAGGGCTTCCTTGTGCACGTCGACCTGCTCACCGTGACCAGGGGCGAGAAGGTCAACGTCGAGGTCTACGTCCACACCGAGGGCGAGCTGGCCCCGGGTGCGTACCTCCTCGAGCACGTGCTGAGCACGCTGAACGTCGAGGCCGAGGCCACGCACATCCCCGAGTCGGTCACGGTCTCCATCGCGGGCCTGGAGGCCGGCGCGGCCATCCTCGCCAAGGACATCCCGCTTCCCGAGGGCACCACGCTGGTGACCGACGAGGACGCGGTCGTCCTCCAGGTCCTGGCCGCCCAGGCGGAGGAGGCCTCCGCGGACGAGGCCGAGACCACCGAGGCCTGATCCCTCACCGGGTCACAGTTTTCTGCCGGCCGCCGCTCCTCAGGGAGCGGCGGCTGACGCGTATCGAAGACACAGCGCCGCCTGGCAAGGACACAGGGGAGACACGGACGTGACGACGACGACCGACGACGCAGCCGCGCCCTGGCTGGTCGTGGGGCTCGGCAATCCCGGGCCCGAGTACGCCATGAACCGGCACAACGTGGGCTTCATGGTGGCGGATCTGCTGGCGGATCGGATCGGTGGCAAGTTCAAGCGGGCCGGCAAGGCGCAGGCGCAGGTGATCGAGGGGCGCATCGGTCCGCCGGGGCCGGCCAACCGCCGGGTGATTCTGGCCAAGCCGATGTCGTACATGAATCTGTCGGGCGGTCCGGTGAACGCGCTGCGCGACTTCTACAAGGTGCCGTCGGCGCATGTCATCGCGATCCATGACGAGCTGGACATCGACTACGGCGTGCTGCGTCTCAAGTTCGGTGGAGGGGACAACGGCCACAACGGGCTGAAGTCGATGACGAAGGTGATGGGTCCGGACTATCACCGGGTGCGGTTCGGCATCGGGCGCCCTCCGGGTCGTATGCAGGTCGCGGATTTCGTTCTGAAGGATTTCGCGTCGGCGGAGCGCAAGGAGCTCGACTACTTCGTGGACCGTGCGGCGGATTCGGTGGAGTGTCTGGTCATCGAGGGGCTGGAGCGGGCGCAGAGCTCGTACAACTCCTGAGCATCGGCTGCCGACCGGCCTCGAAAGGTGCGTACAACTCAGGACTTGTCCCTTACCTGAGTTGACCAAGCGCAGGACCATGGCCAATGATCCCCGCCATGCCCGCCGCCATGTCAGGTCAGAGCTCCCGCCAGAAGGCTTACGCGGCGCTGCGGTTCGGGCAGCGCGCGACGATGGGCACGGTCGCGGCGCTGATCCTGATCGCCGGTGTCTGGGGTTCCTGGGGCACGGCTCAGCACGTGATGCTGAGCCGGGGCCGGGAGCAGGGGACGATGACGGTCACGGCGTGTTCGGGCGACACCTGCACGGGGCCGTACGCCCCCACGTCGACCGGGTCGCAGGCGCGGGCCCGCGTCTCCATCGAGGAGTCGGTGGCGGTGCAGAAGGGCGAGGTCTACGCGGTCACGGTGAAGCCGAGCAGCGGTGACGTGGTTCGCTCCGGCCCCGCCGGACTCCTCTACTCCTGGGTTCCCTTGGGCGGCGCGCTGCTGCTCGCTTCGGTGGTGGTGGCGGGCGGTCTGCGGCTGACGCGGTCGGCGTGGGCGCTGGCGGCGGTGGGGTTCGTGCAGCTGACGGTGACGTTCCTGGCCTTGTGAACTCAGAGCGGTGCCCCCGTGTTCGTACGAACACGGGGGCACCGTCGTGTGAACAGCGGTCAGCCGGTGTTGCGCAGCCCGGCCGCCACGCCGTTGACCGTCAGCAGCAGTGCTCGTGACAGCAGCGGGTCCGTTGTGGAGCCGGCCGCAGCCTCGTCGCGCTGGCGCTTGAGCAGGGCGACCTGGAGGTAGGAGATCGGGTCCAGGTAGGCGTCGCGGATGGAGAAGGTCTGCTGGAGGACGGGGTTGGTGTCCAGCAGCTTTTCGCCGCCCGTGACCTTCAGCACCTCGCGGACGGTGAGCTCGTGCTCGGCGCGGATGGCGTCGAAGACGTGCTTGAGCTCGTCCGGTACGAGCGTGTCGACGTAGTGCTGGGCGATCCGCAGGTCGGTCTTGGCCAGCGTCATCTCGACGTTGGAGAGGAAGTTGCGGAAGAAGTGCCACTGCTCGTGCATCTCGTCGAGCACGGTGTCGAGGCCGGCCTCGCGCAGGGCCTTCAGCCCGGATCCGACGCCGTACCAGCCGGGGACGATCTGCCGGGACTGGGTCCAGCCGAACACCCACGGGATGGCGCGCAGTCCGTCGAGCGAGACGCCCGAGCCTGGGCGGCGGGAGGGCCGTGAGCCCAGGTGCAGGTCGGCGAGCTGGTCGACCGGCGTGGAGGCGAGGAAGTAGGTCGGGAGGTCGGGGTCCTCGACGAGCTTGCGGTACGCGGTGTGCGCCGCGTCGGAGACGACGTCCATCGCCGCGTCCCAGCGGGCGAGTGCCTCGTCGGACTGGCGGGGGGCGGTGTGCAGGGCGGATGCCTGGAGGGTGGCCGCGACGGTCAGTTCCAGGTTCTCGCGGGCCAGTGAGGGCACCAGGTACTTGTCGGAGATGACCTCGCCCTGCTCGGTCACCTTGATCTCGCCCTCCAGCGTGCCCCAGGGCTGCGCGAGGATCGCGTCGTGCGAGGGGCCGCCGCCGCGGCCGACGGTGCCGCCGCGGCCGTGGAAGAGCCGCAGGCGTACGCCGTAGCGGTGGGCGACGTCGCGCAGGCGGCGCTGCGCCCGGTGGATCTCCCACTGGCTGGTGGTGATGCCGCCGAACTTGGAGGAGTCGGAGTAGCCGAGCATGACCTCCTGGACGTCTCCGCGCAGCGCGACGAGGCGCCGGTAGGAGGGGTCGGAGAGCATGTCCTCCAGGATGGTGTCGGCGGCCTTGAGCTCGTCGGTCGTCTCCAGGAGGGGCACGATGCCGATCTTCGCCCAGTTGCCGTGCAGGTCGAGGAGTCCGGCCTCGCGGGCGAGGACGGCCGCCGCGAACACGTCGTCCGCGCCCTGGCACATCGAGATGATGTACGACTCGATGACCTCGGGTCCGAAGACCTTCAGGGCCCGCTTGACCGTCTCGAAGACGCCCAGGGTCTTCTGGCCCGCGGCGTCCAGCGGAGCGGGGGTCGGGGCCAGCGGGCGCCGGGACCTGAGCTCCTTGGCGAGGAGCTTGGTGCGGTAGTCGCGGGGCATGTCGGCGTAGCGCCAGGACTCCTCGCCGAGGCGGTCGAAGAGCTGGCCGAGGGCGTGGTGGTGGGCGTCCGCGTGTTCGCGTACGTCCATGGTGGCGAGCTGGAGGCCGAAGGCGGCGAGGGTGCGGATGGTGCGGTTCATGCGGCCGTCGGCGAACAGCGCGCCACGGTGCTCGCGCAGTGAGCTCTGGATCTGGACGAGGTCGTGGAGGAGCTCGGCGGTGCCGAGGTAGTCGCGTCCGTCGACATGGGGGGTGCCGGTGGCCAGCCGCTTCTTGGTGTTCTCCAGCTTCTGGCGGATGCAGGTGGCCTTGAGCCGGTAGGGCTCCTCGGAGTTCAGCCGCTTGTAGCGGGGGCTGATCTCGGGGAGGCGCTCCAGGTCGGTCTGGAGGGAGGCGAGCAGCTCTTCGGTGGCGCCCGTGTACCTGATCGAGTTGGAGAGGAAGCCGCGGAGTTCGTCGATCAGCTCCAGGGCGTCGTTGATGCCGTGCTCGTGCTGGAGGATCAGGACGTCCCAGGTGACGTCGGGGGTGACGTTCGGGTTGCCGTCGCGGTCGCCGCCGATCCAGGTGCCGAAGGTGAGCGGCCGGGTCTCGTCCGGAAGGGTCACGCCGACCCGCTCCAGTTCGGCCGTGAGGTCTTCGAGTACGTCACCGACGGCGCCGGCGTGCAGTTCGTCGAGGTAGTAGATGGCGTTGCGGGCCTCGTCGGCGGGCTCGGGGCGTACGACGCGCAGTTCGTCGGTCTGCCACACGAGGTCGATGTTCTCGGCGAGGCGGGTGTCGTAGCGGCGGCGGTCGGCCTCGATGACCGGGGTCTCCAGGAGGGCGGCGATGCGGCGCAGCTTGTTGAGGACGGAGCGGCGTGCGGCCTCGGTGGGGTGGGCCGTGAACACCGGGCGGACGTTCAGGTTCTTGACCGTCTCGCGCAGGTGGTCGGGGTCGGCGTCCTTGAGGCGGTCGGCGGTGCGGGCGAGGAGGCCGCCCTCGGCGGCGCGCTTGGCGCGCAGTTCGCGGCCGCGGTGCACCTGTTCGGTGACGTTGGCCAGGTGGAAGTAGGTGGAGAAGGCGCGGACCAGCTTGGCCGCGGTTTCCAGTTCGGTGCCGCGCAGCAGTTCGGCGGCGGCTTCGCCGTCCTCGCGGGTCAGTCGGCGGACCTTCTCGACCAGTTCGAGGAGTTCGGGTCCCTCCTGGCGGACCAGGGTCTCGCCCAGCAGGTCGCCCAACCGGCGGATATCGGCGCGCAGCGCGCTGCTGGTCGTCGTGGTCTGGTCGTCGGCACTGCTCACAGGTGCGGCTCCTTGCAGTGTTGAAGCTCGTCTGAAGAGTGAAAGCTCGTCTGAAGCTCGTCTGGGAGGGAACCCGGGTGGCGACCGCGCGGCGGGTGCCGCTTAGGAACGTGGCATCCGGGAATTAATCAGAACGGACCGCGCTGTCCGACCGACTCCAAGGATAGGTGTCCACACGGACGCGCAGGCTCACGGGCTCTTGCCGCCGGGCCACGCGCTGCCATACTTACGACGCCGTAGGTTACGGAAGCGTAGGGAATCCCGTCAGAAAGAGGGAGGACCCTGGGCCCCGTATCCCGCGGTACCGGGAGGGCTGGAGGCTTGAGGGATCCGTTCCCAGGGCGTTCGGCTCACCGCTCCCCGGTATCCGGCTCTCACCCGGACAACCGTCTCCACCCTCGAACCCCACAGGGGACACCCATGACCACGAGCTCCGATGTGATCGACGACGCCCCGCAGGCGAACAACAACTCCTCGCTTCCACCCGCCACGCTGGGTGGTGAGAAGAAGGGGTCGCTCGAACAGATCGCGCTGCTCCTCTTCATCGTCGTCCCGTTCCTCGCGCTGGTGGCCGCGGTGCCGCTGGCCTGGAACTGGGGAGGAGTGAGCTGGCTCGACCTGGGCCTGCTCGTCTTCTTCTACTACCTGGGTTGCCATGGCGTCACGATCGGCTATCACCGCTACTTCACCCATGGCGCCTTCAAGGCGAAGCGCCCGCTGCGGATCGCGTTGGCTGTCGCCGGTTCGATGGCCGTCGAGGGACCGGTGGTCCGCTGGGTCGCCGACCACCGCAAGCACCACAAGTTCTCCGACGCCGAGGGCGACCCGCACTCGCCGTGGCGTTTCGGCGAGACGCTTCCGGCGCTGATGAAGGGCCTGTGGTGGGCGCACATCGCCTGGATGTTCGACGAGGAGCGGACGCCGCAGGACAAGTACGCACCCGATCTGATCAAGGACCCGGCGATCCGTGCGATCTCGCGCCACTTCATCTACTACACGTTGCTCTCCCTGGCCCTGCCGGCGCTGATCGGCGGTCTGGTGACGATGTCGTGGTGGGGTGCGTTCACCGGCTTCTTCTGGGGCTCTCTCGTCCGGGTGGCGTTGTTGCACCACGTCACCTGGTCGATCAACTCGATCTGCCACGCGGTGGGCAAGCGCCCCTTCAAGTCACGTGACCGTTCGGGCAACGTGTGGTGGCTCGCCGTCCTGTCCTGCGGCGAGTCCTGGCACAACCTGCACCACGCCGACCCGACCTCGGCGCGGCACGGTGTGGAGCGCGGTCAGCTGGACTCCTCGGCCCGCATCATCCGCTGGTGTGAGCAGTTCGGCTGGGCGTACGACGTGCGGTGGCCGTCACGCTCGCGCATCGATTCCCGCCGGAATACGGACGAGTCGGACTCCAGCCGCAAGGTGGAAACCGCTGACGCGGCATGATTGACGCCGTGGCGACCGACTCCAGCAGCACCCCGAGCAGTAATGAAAAACCGCGGCGCGCTCGCCGCACCCGCATGACCGGCGCCGAGCGTCGTCAGCAGCTGCTGGAGATCGGTCGCACCCTTTTCGCGGCCAAGGGTTTCGAAGGCACGTCCGTGGAGGAGATCGCGGCGAAGGCCGGCGTCTCCAAACCGGTGGTCTACGAGCACTTCGGCGGCAAGGAGGGCCTGTACGCGGTGGTGGTCGACCGCGAGATGCGTCGCCTGCTCGACATGGTGACGAGCTCTCTCACGGCAGGCCACCCCCGCGAACTGTGCGAACAGGCCGCCTTCGCGCTCCTCGACTACATCGAGGAGTACACGGACGGCTTCCGCATCCTGGTCCGTGACTCCCCGATCCCCCAGTCCACGGGCTCCTTCGCGTCTCTGATCTCGGACATCGCCACCCAGGTCGAGGACATCCTGGGCCGCGAGTTCAAGAGCCGCGGCTTCGATTCCAAGCTGGCGCCGCTGTACGCCCAGGCCCTCGTCGGCATGGTCGCCCTCACCGGCCAGTGGTGGCTGGACGTCCGCCGCCCCAAGAAGGCGGAGGTGGCGGCTCACCTGGTGAACCTCGCCTGGCACGGCCTGGACGGCCTGGAGGCGAAGCCACGACTGATAGGCCACCGCAAGAGCTGAGGCGCGACAGTAGGGCCCGTCACCCTTTGTGATGACGCTTGTCGGCTACGGCCGCTACGGTGAAAGAGCTGGCCGAGAATCCCGTCCATGGGAGGAACCATGACCGCCGAGCCGATCGCCGAGCACGAGCCCGAGCATGAACAGGGCTCCCGCTGGCCGGTGCCGCCGCAGGACGGGTACACCGTGGACGACCTGTTCACCCTGCCCGACCTCCCGCCGCACACCGAGCTGATCGACGGGAGCCTTGTTTTCGTGAGTCCGCAGCGGGATTTCCACAGCACCATGATCGATCTTTTGGTGGCCGGCCTTCGTCGCACAATTCGCGGCCGCCCGCTGAAGGTCCGCCGCGAAATGACCGTCATCCTGGACCAGCGCAACGGCCCCGAACCGGATGTGTCGGTCGTCCGCAGCGATGCCGTCACCGGCTTGGAGCAGACCCGGTTCCAGGCCGAGGACGTAGTGCTGGCCGTCGAGGTCGTCTCCCCGGACTCCGAGGCCCGCGACCGCGACGCCAAGCCGCGGAAGTACGCCGCCGCGGGCATCCCGCACTTCTGGCTGGTCGAGATGTCCGAAGGGAACAAGCACCCGGTGATCCGGACCTACGAGATCGACCCGGTGAACAAGAAGTACGCGCTGACCGGCATCCACCACGAGAAGCTTGAGCTCAGCGCGCCGTACGACATCGACATCGACATCACGCTGGACGCGCTCAAGGAGCTGTGAACGTCCGCCGACGCGGTGTGGACGACGTACGTCAGTCCGTTGGCTCCAGGAACTCCAGCCGGTTGCCCACCGGGTCCGTTGAGAAGAAGCGGCGGTGGCCCGGGAGTTCGTCGTCCCAGGTGACGGGCGCGTAATGGGCTTCGAGACGGGCGGCGTACGCCGTGATGCCGCGGACCCGCAGCCCTGGGTGCGCCTTCCGGGCGGGCCGGAAGTCCACCTCTACCCCGAGGTGCAGTTGTACGGCCCCCGCCTGGAACCAGCAGCCCCCGCGCGCCGCGAGCGCCGGCGGCCTGGGGATCTCGGTCATGCCGAGGGCGTCGACGTAGTACGTACGGAGGCGGGGCTCGCTGCCGGGTGGCGCGGCGAGCTGGATGTGGTCGACGGCGGTGAGCATCAGTGGGCCCTCCTGGCCACGGCGAAGATGCGGCGGAACGGGAAGACCGTGCCGTGGACCGTGGCCGGGTAGGCCTCGCGCAGGGCGGCTCGGTATTCGGCGACGAATGCTTCCGAGTCCGCCGCCCCGAGCTCGGTGAGGACCGGCCGCAGTCCTGTCCCCTTCACCCAGTCCAGGACCGGGTCCTCGCCCTCCAGCAGATGGAGGTACGTCGTCTCCCAGACGTCGGCCGCGCAGCCGAGGGCGGTGAGGTGTTCGAGGTAGGCGGCCGGGGTGTGCACGGCGTCGTCGTGGCGCAGGGCGCCGGCCAGGCGGTCCTTCCAGCGGGCGGAGTGGGCGAGTTCGCGCATCAGCCGGTGGCTGGGGGCGTCGAAGTTGCCGGGCACCTGGAAGGCGAAGGTGCCGCCGGGCGCCAGGCCCGTCACCCAGCCGGGGAAGGAGTCGGTGTGCCCGGGGACCCACTGCAGGGTCGCGTTGCTGATGATCAGGTCGTACGGGGCTGAGTGCGTCCAGGTCCGGGCGTCACCGGGGGCGAAGTCGAGGCGCCCACCGCCGGGGGTGGGGCCGGCGAGTGCTGCGGCCTCGGCCAGCATCTCCGGGGAGTTGTCGTAGCCGGTGATGTGCGCGGCCGGCCAGCGCTCGGCGAGCAGGGCCGTGACATTTCCGGGTCCACAGCCGAGGTCGGCGATGCGGGCGGGAGTGCGGGGCAGCGCGGGGACGCGGGCGAGGAGATCGGCGAAGGGGCGGGCGCGATGGTCCGCGTGCCGGAGGTACTGGCTCGGGTCCCAGGTGGGGGCGGTGGCGGCGGGCATGGGTGGGCCTCCTCGAAGTCGCGGTGAACGGATCACTTCGGGCAGGCCTCCAGCGTCACACCCCAAGTATCTTGACGTCAAGAGACTTCACGTCGACACAACCACTACACTGATCGTCATGGAGGACGAGGTCGATCGGCTGGTCGGAGCATGGCGCCGGGAGCGCCCTGACCTCGACGTGGAACCGCTCGAGGTGCTCAGCCGGGTGAGCAGACTGGCCAGGCACCTGGACCGGGCCCGCAGGCTGGCGTTCTCCGAGCACAGCCTGGAGCCCTGGGAGTTCGACGTCCTGACCGCGCTCAGGCGCGCCGGGAATCCCTACCAACTCTCCCCCGGCCAGTTGCTGACCCAGACCCTCGTCACCTCCGGCACGATGACGAACCGCATCGACCGGCTGACGAAGAAGGGCCTGGTGGAGCGGCTTCCCGACCCGACCGACCGCCGGGGCGTGCTGGTGCGCCTGACGGACGAGGGCCGCGACCGCGCCGACCAGGCACTGGCCGGCCTGCTGGAGCAGGAGCGCGCGATCCTGGCGGAACTGAGCAAGGCGCAGCGAGGCGAACTCGCCGGCCTGCTACGCCAGTTGACCGCCCCGTTCGACAACATCCCCGGTTAGGTCGACGGGCCCGACCCCCGCACGGCGGGCGAGCGCGACCGCGGCGAGGGTGGAGTGCACGCCCAGCTTCCCCAGCACGTTCTGCATATGGGTACGGACGGTGTGCGGCGAGAGGAAGAGCCGCTCGGCCACGGCCTTGCGCCCCAGCCCGGCGACCATGCACCGCAGCACTTCCCGCTCCCTCGGCGTGAGCGACTCGACGAGCCGTTCGCTCTCGGTGCGGTGCTTTCGGGCGGCGGTGAGTTCGCGCAGCACGCCGGTGAGTAGGGCGGGCGGCAGATGGGTCTCGTCGCGCAGCACACCTCGTATGACGGTGAGCAGCCGCGACAGCGAGCAGTCCTTGGCGACCCACCCCGAGGCACCGGCCTGGAGCGCGAGCGCGGCCCGGCGCGGATCGTCCTTCTCGGCGAGCACGACGGTCCGTACGGCCGGCTGCCCGGACCGGACGCCCGCGACGAGAGAGATCCCGTCCACGAGCCCGTCCTCGTTGGTCACCTGGACGGGCACCGCCGGACGCATACCGGGCAGATTGCCGCCCAGGTCCGCGTCGACGAGCAGTACGTCGAATCTGCGGCCTTCCGCCGCAGCCCGCTCCAGGCAGCGCAGCGCGGCAGGACCGCTGCCCGCGGCGGACACATCGACGTCGGGCTCGGCCGCGAGCGCGGCTGCGAGCGACTCGGCGAAGATGCGGTGGTCGTCGACGACCAGTACTCGGATGCGAACCACTGAAACCCCCACTGTCGGGGGACGACCGGTGCGGGTACGGCGCCCAAAATAATCCCGAGACCGCATGTGCGACTCGGGAGGCGGGGTGCCGCAGCCGCACGGCCGCCGCCGTGCGTAACTGCTACCCCCACTTCGGGCGTCGTACCCGACTGTCTCGCCCCCTGATCAGCACCGGCCCCCACCGGTGCTGTTCACAGACTAAGGCCGGGGGCCTGGAGGGGAAGGCAATTCGCAGAACTGATTGGCAGGCCCGTTTATGGTGAGCCTTATGTTTCGTATGGAGACAGGAGACGACAAGGAACGCCGCGATCTGCTCCGCAGGCGGTTGCGGGACGCGAACACGGCGGCGTCTCCCGTCCTGCGTGCCCTCCGCGGAACGCCGGCCGAACGTGAAGTTCCGCTCCACGTCTGGGCGTTGGACGATGCGGGAGCCCTCGCTGGCGGTCTCGTCGGCCACACCTGGACCGCCTGGCTCCATGTGACGTACCTCTGGGTCGACGACCCTCACCGCGGCGCGGGCCTCGGCTCGCGCCTGCTGGCCGAGGCCGAGCGCATCGCCCGCAAGGACCGCGGCTGCGCGGGCGCCCGCCTGGAGACCTGGGACTTCCAGGCCCCCGGCTTCTACAGGAAGCAGGGCTACGAGGTGGTGTGCGCGATCCCCGACTATCCGCCGGGGGTCACGGAGTACACGCTGACGAAGCGACTGGGCTGAGCAGGGCTGTCTTTCGCCCCCTCCGCCCCAGACCCCGCTCCTCAAACGCCGGACGGGCTAAAAATCTTTAGCCCGTCCGGCGTTTGAGGACGAGGCCGTTCAGGCCGAAGCGGGGGTCTGGGGGCGGCAGCCCCCAGGAACAAGGGACGGGCAGGGGAGGAGGGGGCGAACAAACCCCACCTCAGCTCACCCGCCGTGCCCCCGCCGAAGGCACCGCCGGAAACACTCGCGGCGCCGTGAAGCCCGCCGCGGCGAACGCTTCCTCCACGGCCTTGGTGACCGTGTCCGCGTCGGCAACCTCCACAAGCACGATCGCCGAGCCCCCGAAGCCACCGCCCGTCATACGGGAGCCGAGCGCCCCCGCCGAGTTGGCTGTGGCGACCACGAGGTCCAGTTCGGGGCAGGAGATGCGGAGGTCGTCCCGCAGGGAGGCATGCCCCTCGGTGAGGACCGGCCCGATCGCCCGGACGTCACCGGCGTCCAGCAGGCCGATGACCTGCTCGACCCGGTGGTCGTCGGACACGACATGGCGTACGTACCGGCGTACGCGCTCGTCGGACAGGCGCGCGAGAGCCGAGTCGAGCCCCTCGTACGTGACATCCCGCAGATGCGAGACGCCGAGCGTCCGCGCGCCCTCCTCGCACCCTTCGCGCCGCTCGGCGTACTCCCCGTCGCCGAGGGCGTGCTTGACGCGTGTGTCGACGACCAGGAGGGACAGCCCCTTGGAGGCGAGATCGAAGGGGACCTGGCGGATGGACAGGTCCCGGCAGTCGAGGTGCAGGGCGTGCCCGTCCGTGCAGCACGCGGACGCGGTCTGGTCCATGATTCCGCAGGGCACGCCGACGAAGTCGTTCTCGGCGTGCTGGGAGAGCTTGGCCAGCTCGGGCCGGGTGAGGCCCAGTTCGTACAGGTCGTTGAGGGCGAGCGCGATCACGACCTCCAGCGCGGCCGAGGAGGACAGGCCCGCGCCGGTCGGAACGGTGGAGGCGAGGTGCACGTCCGCGCCGGTGACCGAGGTGTGGCCCGCCTCGCGCAGCGCCCACACCACACCGGCGGGGTACGCGGCCCAGCTGGTGTTCGTCAGCGGCGCGAGCCTGTCCAGGTGCAGCTCGACGACGGGACCCTCGATGTCCGCCGAGTGGAGCCGCAGTACACCGTCGGTGCGGCGCGACACCGCCGCCACCGCTGTGTGCGGCAGCGCGAGGGGCATCACGAAACCCTCGTTGAAGTCGGTGTACTCGCCGATCAGGTTGACCCGGCCGGGAGCCGCCCAGACGCCCTCCGGGGTAGCCCCGTACAGCGACTCGAAACCCTCGCGAACCTCGCGAACCCCCACTTACTGCTCCTTCGCGACGTGCTGTGCGAACGCCCAGGCGTCCGCGACGATCCCCGCGAGATCCGCGCGGGACGGGTTCCAGCCGAGCCGCTCGCGGGCGGTCGCGGCCGAGGCGACCAGCGCCGCCGGGTCGCCGGCCCGGCGCGGGGCCAGGACCTCGGGGATCGGGTGCCCGGTGACCTGGCGGACGGTCTCGATGACCTGGCGGACGGAGAAGCCCTCGCCGTTGCCGAGGTTGCAGATCAGGTGTTCGCCGGGCGTGGCCGACCCGACCGCAAGCAGGTGTGCCTCGGCCAGATCCGCGACGTGGATGTAGTCGCGGACGCAGGTGCCGTCCGGCGTCGGGTAGTCGTCGCCGAAGACGGAGATCGCCTCGCGGCGGCCCTGCGCGACCTGGAACACCAGCGGGATGAGGTGCGTCTCGGGGTCGTGCCGCTCGCCCTGACTGCCGTACGCGCCCGCCACGTTGAAGTACCGCAGGGACACCGCGCCCAGGCCGTGTGCCGCCGCCTCGCCGCTGATCATGTGGTCGACGGCGAGCTTCGAGGCGCCGTAGGGGTTGGTCGGCCTGGTCGGCGCGGACTCGACGATCGGCACCTCCTCCGGCTCGCCGTACGTCGCCGCGGTGGAGGAGAAGACGAGCTTGCGGACGCCCGCCTCGCGCATCGCGCCGAGCAGCGCCATGGTGCCGCCGACGTTGTTGTCCCAGTACTTCTCGGGCTTCACGACGGACTCGCCGACCTGCGAGAAGGCGGCGAAGTGGAGGACGCCGTCGTAGGACGGGTCCAGCCACTTGGCGGCGTCGCGGATGTCACCCTCGATGAAGGCCGCCCCCGCGGGGACGCCTTCGCGGAAGCCGGTCGAGAGGTTGTCGAGGACCGTCACCTCATGGCCGGCCTCGATCAGGTGCTGCGCGACCACGCTGCCTACATAGCCCGCGCCACCCGTGACCAGGTACTTCCCACTCATGAACTCGCTACCTCTCGCAGTCGCTGAGCCGCGGACTCCGGCTGGATGTCGTTGATGAACACGCTCATCCCCGACTCGGAGCCCGCGAGAAACTTCAGCTTGCCGGACGTACGGCGAATGGTGAAAAGCTCCAGGTGCAGCGCGAAGTCGTCGCGGTTGACGCCT
Organism: Streptomyces sp. NPDC005808; assembly: GCF_042871385.1. Classification (NCBI taxonomy): domain Bacteria; kingdom Bacillati; phylum Actinomycetota; class Actinomycetes; order Kitasatosporales; family Streptomycetaceae; genus Streptomyces; species Streptomyces sp. NPDC005808. Next base: position 162,652 of record NZ_JBIAIK010000006.1, read on the forward strand.
TCGAACTCCTCCAGCGAGCCGAAGGGTGCCTGGTGCCAGCCGGCGATGTACGGAGTCGCCGGCTCACCCTCGCCGAAGATCCGGTCGAAGCGCCTCAAGAGTTCCAGATAGACCTGGGGGAACTCTGTGCGCGCGCCCTCGTCGAGGCCGAGCAGGTCGGGCACGCGACGGCGCGGGTACAGGTGGACCTCGTACGGCCAGTGAGCCGCGTACGGCACGAAGGCGACCCAGTGGTCGGTCGACAGGACGATCCGCGAGCCGTCCGCCACCTCGCGGGCGACGACCGCCTCGAAGAGGTTCTCACCGCCCGTCGCCTCCTTATGAGTTGCCACTGAACGCAGCATCAGCGCGGTGCGCGGCGTGGTGAACGGGTAGGCGTAGATCTGCCCGTGCGGGTGCCCCAGCGTCACACCGATCTCGGCACCGCGGTTCTCGAAGCAGAAGACCTGTTCGACGGAGGGGAGGTGGGAGAGCTCGGCCGTCCGGTCCGTCCAGGCGTCGAGCACCAGACCTGCCTGTTCTTCCGTCAGTTCGGCGAAGGAGGAGTCGTGGTCGGAGGTGAAGCAGACGACCTCACAGCGGCCGGAGTCACCGGCCAGAGAGGGGAAACGGTTCTCGAAGACGGCGACGTCGTACGAGGAGTCCGGGATCTCGCTCAGCCGGTCGCCCTGGGAGGGGCACAGCGGGCACTCGTTCGCCGGCGGGTGGTATGTGCGGCCCTGACGCTGCGAGGCGATCGCGACCGAGTCGCCGAGCAGCGGGTCGCGGCGTACCTCCGACGTGGTGACGATCGGGTCGAGCGGACGCCTGTCCACCGCGTCGCGCACCGTGTCGTCGCGCGAGTCGTAGTAGATGAGCTCACGACCGTCGGCCAGCCGGGTCGAGGTCTTCTTCACCGTGGAACTCCCCATCCGCCCTCATCAAACAGAACTAAACACAATGAACCATAAATCACCACCTACGTCAACATCACAATCAAACAAAGGACACCACGGTGAGTGTTCAGTTCCTGTAGGTGGAGGCGTAAGTTCCGTTTGGATCAGTTCAACCCGTACACACCACGACGGGATCGAGATCAGCAAACGTAACCACCGGACCAATAAACGTAACCACCGGATCAGTTCACGCAACGAAGCGAGTTCTTATGCAGTCCCCCACAGACCTGGCTGCGCCGGGCATCAACCTGGCCGCTGAGCTCCGGCTCCCCACCAACGCACTCGACTACACGATCCTCGGCATCTACTTCGTCGTCGTGCTGGGCATCGGCTTCGCAGCCCGGCGCTCGGTGAAGACGAGTCTCGACTTCTTCCTCTCCGGGCGTTCGCTGCCCGCCTGGGTCACCGGCCTCGCCTTCATCTCGGCCAACCTGGGTGCCACCGAGATCCTGGGCATGGCCGCCAACAGCGCGCAGTACGGCGTCTACACGGTCCACTGGTACTGGATCGGCGCCATCCCGGCGATGGTCTTCCTCGGCCTCGTGATGATGCCCTTCTACTACGGGTCGAAGGTCCGGTCGGTGCCGGAGTTCCTGCTCCTGCGCTTCGACAAGTGGGCCCACCTGCTCAGTTCGATCCTGTTCGCCTTCGCCGCGGTCCTGATCGCGGGCGTGAACCTCTACGCCCTCGCGATCGTCGTGGAGGCGCTGCTCGGCTGGCCGCAGTGGGTGGCGATCGTCGTCGCCGGCCTCTTCGTCCTCGCGTACATCACCCTCGGCGGTCTGTCGTCCGCGATCTACAACGAGGTGCTGCAGTTCTTCGTCATCCTCGCCGCGCTGATCCCGATCGTCGTCATCGGCCTGCACAAGGTCGGCGGCTGGAGCGGTCTGACGGACTCGCTCGACGCGAGTCACGGCACCAACTTCACGACCGCCTGGGGCGGTACGGGCATCGGCAGCGACAACCCGCTGGGTGCCAACTGGCTGACCATCGTCCTCGGCCTCGGCTTCGTGCTGTCCTTCGGCTACTGGACGACGAACTTCGCGGAGGTGCAGCGCGCGCTGTCCGCGAAGAACCTGAGCGCGGCCCAGCGCACCCCGCTCATCGCCGCGTTCCCGAAGATCTTCATCGTCTTCCTGGTGATGATCCCGGGGCTCGTCGCGGCCGTCCTGGTCCCACAGATCGGCACCAGCGGCTCAGACCTGCAGTACAACGACGCGATCCCCTATCTGATGGAGTCGCTGCTCCCCAACGGCGTCCTCGGTATCGCGGTGACGGGCCTCCTCGCAGCCTTCATGGCGGGTATGGCGGCGAACATCTCGTCCTTCAACACGGTGTTCACGACGGACATCTGGGCGAGGTACGTCGTCAAGGACCGCGAGGACGGCTACTACGTGCGGTTCGGCCGCCTGATCACGGCAGTGGGCGTGTTGGCCTCCATCGGCACGGCGTTCATCGCCTCGTCCTTCTCCAACATCATGAGCTACCTCCAGACGCTCTTCTCCTTCTTCAACGTGCCGATGTTCGTGGTCTTCATCATCGGCATGTTCTGGAAGCGGGCGTCCGTGAAGTCGGGCTTCTGGGGCCTGCTGGCGGGCACGACGGCCGCGATGGTCAACTACTTCTGGATCTACAAGGAAGGCGTCATCAGCATCCCGAGCGACCAGGGCGCGAACTTCGTCTCGGCGATCGTGGGCTTCGTGGCGGGTGCGGTGGTCATGGTCGCCGTCACCCTCTTCACCGCCCCGAAGCCGAAGGCGGAGCTCCAGGGCCTGGTCTACGGCACCACCTCCCCCGGCATGACCGAGCCTGCCGGCGAGGGCGACGACGCCTGGTACCGCAAGCCGGCCCTGCTGGGCTGGGGTGCGGTGATCCTCGCCGCGCTCTGCTACATCCCCTTCTCCTTCTGACCCCCGGAGGCTGACCCACCATGACCGAGCTGACCGCCGGAGGCTGAGAGACCATGACCGAGAACCCGCAGCACCCCGAACACCCCGAACGCCCCCATCACCCCGACTACTCCAGCGAGGCACTTCAGCGTCAGATCACCGAGCTGGAGCACAAGTCCGAGACCGCCGCCCGCCTCTTCGACATCCGCCGCATCATCGGCGGCCTCTTCGTCGTCTACGGCGTCATCGTCACGATCGCGGGCATCTTCGCGTCCGACGCCGACATCGACAAGGCCGAGGGCATCAACATCAACCTGTGGACCGGCCTGGGCATGCTCGCCCTCGGCCTGTTCTTCCTGGCCTGGCTGTGGCTACGACCGGCCGCTCCGCCGGTGGACGTGGAGCAGCTGCTGCCGGACACCGACAAGGGACATCCGTCGGCGTAACAGCGGTACGCGGGGCCGGGGTTCGCTGGGACTCCGGCCTCGTACGGTTTTTCACCCTTTATGTCCAGCGAACTACGCCGCACCGAGGTCACACCACACGTACTTGCCTGTGTCGCCGCCCTGCCGTAGCGGATGCCAGCCCCAGTTGTAGGCGCAGGCCCGGACGAGGGCGAGGCCGCGGCCCGCCTCCGCGTCGGGGGCCACCGCCAGCTCGTACGGCGGCGGTTCGGGGCTCGCGTCCCACGCACCGATGCGGAGCACTCCGTGTCGGTGGTGCAGGCGCAGGGCCGCGGGCCCCTTGGTATGGCGTACGGCGTTGGAGACCAGCTCCGCCGCCAGGAGCTCGGCGACGTCCACCAGGCGGATCAGGCCGTGGAGGGTGAGGATCAGCCGGACGGTGCGGCGACAGACGGTGACCGCTCGGGGGTCGTGGGGGATGTGGAGTACGTACTCCCAGGGTTCGTTCTCTGTTTTTGGCATGCGTGAACTCCGGTTGGGGTGAGGGAGGTTGAGGGAGCGCTGCGGGCAGCGGGCGGTGGCAGTTTCACCGCCGTCACGGCATGACGGGGTGGTGCGCTTCCGGGGTCCCGGGGTTCCGCAGTGTGTGCGTCGCGTGACTGACAGTACGGGTTAAATTTGGGCCAAGGCAAGTGACTGCCGTAATCTGCCCCTCGAACGAGTCACAGCCTCACGGCAGTTGAGGCCAAGGGAGGAAGCCATGCCGCGCAGACGGCAACCCACCGCGCGCCAGGAGCGTCTGGGCATTGAACTGCGGAAACTGCGGGAGGCCGCAGGATTCAAAGCACTTGAAGCCGCCGCACTGGTCGGGTCCAGCTCCGCCCAGATGAGTCAGATAGAGTCCGGGATCGCGGGTGTGAGCGAAGAGCGCGTGCGCAGCCTTGCCGCTCATTACTCCTGTGCGGACGATAAGTTGGTCGAGGCGCTGGTGGCGATGGCCACCGACCGGACACACGGCTGGTGGGAAAAGTACCGGGGCCTGCTACCCACGCGATTCCTGGACCTCGCCGAGCTGGAGCACCACTGCGCATACCGGCTCGATGTGGAGTTCCTGCACGTCCCAGGCCTCTTCCAAACGGAGGACTATGCCCGCGCTGTGTCCTCTTACCGATTCCCAGCACTGCCGACCAATGAGCTTGAGTTGCGCGTCCGCCATCGAATGGAGCGCAAGGTGGTCATCGAAGACCCGGCCCCCACGCCGTACGAGGCGGTGATCCACGAAGCGGCGCTTCGCATCCGGGTCGGCGACCGCGCGGCGACGCGCACCCAACTCGACCGCATCCTGGAACTCTCCGAAGCGGACCACATCACCGTGCGAGTCATCCCCTTCGACCTGGACGGCTTCGCCGGAGCCTCGAACGCGATGATGTATGCGGGCGGTTCTGTGCCCAAGCTGGACACAGCAGTACGTGATGCACCCCACGGCGCGGGTTTCATCGACTCCGAGCCCCAACTCGGAGCCTTCCGAACGCTCTTCCGTATGGTGGAGGCCGTGTCACTCGAACCCGCACGGTCGCGTGACTTCATCCACCAGCTGACGAAGGAACTGTGAGGCCCTCCGTGACCACCCCCGACTACTGGCAGAAGTCGTCCTTCTCAGGAAGCGGCGACGGCGACAACTGCGTGGAACTCGGCTGGCAGAAGTCGTCCTTCTCCGGCGGCGGTGAAGGCAACGACTGCGTGGAACTGGCCGCCACCACGCCCCGCACCATCCACTTCCGCGAAAGCGACACCCCCGCCACCCGCCTCACCACCACCCCCGCCCCCCTGGCCCACCTCCTCCACGGCATAAAGTCCGGCACCCTCGCCACGCCCACGACGTGAAATCGGCCTCGCTCTGATTCCCGGCGACGAAGGGACGGCAAGCATGGCGAACACCGCACTCCTCGTGATGGACGTCCAACGGGACATCGTGCGCATCGCCGACGACGGCTCCGGATACCTGCCGCGCCTGCGCAGGGCGATCGACGGTGCCCGCGCGGCGGGCATACCCGTGATCTACGTGGTCATCGGGTTGCGGCCAGGCAATCCAGAAGTCAGCCCCCGCAACAGGGTGCTGACCAACGCCGTGCGGGCCGGCCTCTTCACCGAGGGCGACCCCGGCACCGAGATCCACCCCGACATCGGGCCCCAGCAGGGCGACGTCGTGGTCACCAAAAGGCGGGGAAGCGCGTTCTCGGGCAGCGACCTCGACCTGGTACTCAGGGCTCGCGATATCGACAGCCTGGTTCTCACCGGCATCGCCACCAGCGCTGTGGTGCTGTCCACTCTGTGGCGCGCCATCGACCTGGACTTCGGCCTCACCGTCCTGGCGGATGGCTGCCTCGACACCGACCCCGAGGTGCACACGATGCTCATCGAAAAGCTGTTCCCGCAGTGGGCGGACGTCGTCACGGTCGAGGACTGGCTCAAGGCCATCGCACCGCGATAACGGGAGGCCGACCGGCAGACGGCGTCAGTTCGGCCGACGAGCTCTCCGGGGCCTGCGGACGCCTTTCCGCGATACGACACCACTCCCTCGCGATCACTCAGCGGGAGGGAGGAACTGTTCGCGCACCCAAGCGGGATCAGGGTTGGTGTGCGGCCGGCCCGCCACGACGACAGTCGGCACGGTCTCATTGCCGTCGTTGACCGCCCGCACCGCTGCCGCTCCAGCCGGGTCACGCCAGATGTCGACCCAGTGCAACTGGCGTGCGTTACGGCCCAACCGGATGCGCAGCCGCAGACAGTACGTGCAGCCCGGCCGCCAGAAAACGACCGGCCGGCCATCGACCGCGCTACGGCGTTGTGCCTCCAGCGCACCGATCGACCTCGGGAAGATCAGGGGCGAGGCCACGCCTGCGAGCAGCACGAACATCAGCAGGAGGGCTGCGGCCGCAACGGGGTTCCCGTTGAGGACTTGCCCAGTCGCAACGGCTGAACCGCAGACCACAAGCAGCATCGGCAAGAACCAAGCGCGCATCATGATGACGCAGGCTATCGGTGAGCCGAAATACTCCTCGAACCAGGCCACCCGTCCGGTGTATCCCCCTCTACCCGCAGCCGGGAGACGCGCCTTCAACCTCCGGGAGGGCGACGACCTTCTGGGCGGTCGCGGCGTTCTGCTTCGCGGTGGCCGCGTCTTTCGTCGCGTCGGGGGACGTCTCAGAAACCACTGGCCCCGGCCCCGCCCCGGGTGCCCGACGTGCTCGCAGATCGCGCTCCACGCCCGCCCGATTCCCCCAGGATCGAAGCTGTACCACCCGGCTCGGCCCGGGCACGGAGTGCGGGCCGAGCCGGTCTGTTCTTCGTCAGCTCATCCAGTCCGGTGACTCGACGCCGATGAACCTGTTCCAGGCCAGGCAGTAGGCCCGGGAGTCGGGTCCGATGTCCGGCCAGATCGTTCGGAGGTCGAAGCCTCGGTCCCAGGCGGACAGGAGTGCCTCGAAGAAACCGGTGGTCACGGCCGTACCGTCGGCTTCCCCGCCCGAGACCTGAACCTCCTCCAGGATGCGCAGCACCTCGCGGCGCTGCGCCGGACTCAACTCGGCCGAGTGCTCGGCGAACTCCCTTCCGAGACTGCCCAGTCGGACGCTCAGCGGCGGCACGTCGTCCCCGGCAGGGTCCGGATCCGCGTCGTCGGCACCGGGGCCACGCCAGGCGGCGATGTCCGCCCGGTCCACCGCGGCCAGCGCTTCGCTGACGGCGAGCAGTTCCACAAACCACGCTGGGGTCGTCATCACAGTCCGTTCAGAGCGTTGAGCATGTCGCGAATGAGGTTCTCCGCTGCGGCCCGGTCGCCCGCTGCCGCCGTCGGATTCTTCGTCAGCCAATTCTGCAGAGAGGTGATGGCGTCCTGAGCCTTCTGCGAGTGCGTCGAGCCAGCTGCTGGACGAGCGGCGCAGCAACCTTGCGCAAGCGGCACCCGGAGGGAACCGATCTGACACAGCACCAACGCGAAGCGCCTGGCGGCGGTCGCAGTTGAACTCAACAGTCGCCCACGCCAGACGCTCGGCTGGGAAACCCCAGCCGAGCGTCTCTCTAAACTGCTCGCCATCACACGTCAGTGATCACGCGTTGCGACGATCCTAGAATTCGCCGACTCCGGCGGGGCCGTTCTCTGTCGGAGCGGGCCCCTATCCCATGGAGCGCGCGAGGGCTGCTTTCTCCTCCCGGAAAACCTCCTCGTGCTCGGTCTTCAGGGTGATCGCACCCCCCGCGCGTTCCAGCAAGACGAGCGAAGTGACGAGCAGGCCGTGTGCCAACCCATGTAGCAGTTCATTCCTGGTCGACGAGTAGAGGCCGTACAGGCCCTCGACGAAGCTCTGGAGCGCCACCGGCTCCACGTCACAGCCGCCCTGCCGGTTGGGCGTCAGCCCGGGCGGCAGCTCCAGGAACTCAGCCGCGCCACGGGCCAGGGAGGCGTACAACTGTCCGCTGTGGTAACCCGCATCCCAGAGCGTCTCGCCGCCCAGTTCGAAGGGGTAACTCAATCTGCGATCTCCAGTCTGAGGTCGAGCCCGGGGTTGTCTCGACGGAGCTGCTCGAACCGCGCTTCCAGCGCCGCTCGGAAACGCTGATCCATCCCGGATGTTGTGAACCGGAAGCCGATCGGCGCGCCCTCATAGCCGGGAAGCAACTGCCGACACTTCAGGTAATTAGCGAGCTTGACGTTGACGTGCTTTTCCAGCCATACGGCCTCAGCATAGGTGGCCGACTTCAGCTCCCACATCACCCCGCCCTCGAAAAGGTCGATGTCGGTGATGATGTCCCCGGTGTCAGGGTCGTAGACCTTGTGGTCCCGCACACCCTCGAGACAGCCGGAGGCATCGCTCGCCTGCACCGACAAAGTAAGCGACGCGGGCGACACGGCCGAACCGGCGATCCTGCTGACAACCTTGCAGCCGCGCTTGAGCAGCTTGAGTTCGTCGTAGATCCTGTCCAGACTCTTCAGCTTGGCGCCTATGAGGGCGTCCACCGCGAGGCTGCTGCAGTGGTCGAAGTCCTTCTTCTCCAGGCAGGCTTCGAGCTCGCCGAGGCCCGTGAGCTCCTTGGTAATGCCCCACAGGTCCTCCATGGCGTCGCCGAACGCTGGACCTTCAGCGACGATCTCGCAGGAGATCTCACTCTGCTGGCACCAGCGGGCGAAGCCCTCCGGGTCGCAAGGGATGTACTCCTGCCCGCACCGGTACATCGCGCGGGCGCGCGCACCTTCGTCGTTCTTCGCCTTCTCCTTGGCCGCGACGGCGGCCTTGCGCCGCGCCTCTTCCTCCTCCCGATACTTCGTGACCGCGATGGTGAACGCCTCGGTGGCCGCCTTGAGGGCGGCCTCCGAGTCCTTGCCCGCCTCGACCGCCGACTGCCGGGCCTGGTCGGCGTAGTACGACGCGCTGGACGCGGAGGCCTGGGCCGATTCCGAGGAGAGCGTGGCGTCGGCTGCCGACCTGGCGGCGTCGGACGCGGCGACATCAGCACTGTTCGCCGCGTCGCGAGCCGTCTTGGCGGACGCGGCGGCGCTCGCCGCGGATGCCTCGGCGTCCTCGGCGTGCTGGGCGGCCTCGTCGGCGTATCCCTGGGCCTCCTTCGCGGAGTCGTTGGCCTTCTGGGCCCACTTGTCGGCCTCGGCGGCCGCCTTGCGGGCGACAGCGGCAACCTTCTGGGCGGTCGCGGCGTTCTGCTGCGCGGTGGCCGCGACCTTCGCCGCATCCGCGATCAGCTTCTGGACCTGGGCCACGTGGGTGGCAGTGAGGTCGTCCTTGCGCTGTGCCGTGTACTGACCCGAGACGATGAAGGCGTGCAGCGTCTGGGATGAGCCCTCCAGCGCAATCCGGGCTGCCGATTTCACCTCGGGGCTTCCGGAGTCGATGAGCTGCGCCGCCCTGACCCGCTCGTCCTGGGTGCGCGCAGTGTGCTGCGCCTTGACCAGGAACTCGCTGTACTTCTTGGGGTCTCCCGTGGCCAGAGCCTGCCTGCCGGCGTCGGTGAGGACCGGCCCGGCGCCGGAGACCACCTGTGCGATGGCAACGCGCATGCTCTCGGCACTGACCTGGTACTGGCCGTTCCGGACGAATTCGGTGATGGTGGCGGCGTCGCCGTCGAGGGCGGTCTCGGCCGCGTCGCGTACAGCCTTGTCCTCGCTCTCTTCCGCGAGGCGTTCTACGTAGGAACGGTCGTCCTGCTGCTCGGCGGTCTGCCAGCCGTTGCGCAGGTAGTCGATGACGACCTCGTCGGGGCCTGCGAGGGCGGCCTCGGCAGCGGCACGCCCCCACGCCGTCCCGTTCCCCATCACCAGCACGGCGAGCTCGCGGCCCTGGCCGGCGAGGGCCGCAAGGTCGGCTCCGGGCTTGGCGGCCTCGGTCACCAGCCGGTTCCGCTCGGTGTCCTGGTCCTTGACCGCCTGCGCCCGCTCGGCCAGTTCGGCGGTGCCGGCGTCAGCCGCCGCCTTTTGGTCCTTCGCTCGCTCGATGCCCGCGTTGGTACGGCCGAGCAGTTCCGCGGCCTCCACCTCGCGGGCGATCGTGTAGATCTGCTGGGCCTTGATCACAGCAGCGGTCGCCGCGTTCGCGGCCTCGGTGGCGGCGTTGGCGTGTGCCGTGGACCTCGTCGCGGCCTGTGCGGCGTCACCCGCGTGCTCCGCCGCTTCCTCGGCGGCATCGGCCGCATTGTTCGCGTGCGTGGCCGCCGATCTGGCGGCATCGCGCGCCTCGCGCGCCGCCGTGGCCGCCTTGCGGGCCAGCGCTTCAGCAGCGGACGCAGCACGGTTGGCTTCATCGGCATGACGCTTGGCACTCGCGGCGGCGGCGCGCGCCTCGGCGGCGGCCGCGCTGGACTCGCCCGCGTAATTGCCGGCCTCGATGGCCGCGTTGGCGGCGACGATGGCGTTGGCACCCGCGCCCGCGGCCGAGCGCGCGGCGTCACCCGCCGCATCGGCCGCTACAGCCGCCTGATCGGCTGCGTCGGCAGCACGGCCAGCGCCTGCCGCAGCGGTGCGGGCGTTTTCAGCCGCCTCCCGTGCGGCATCCGCGTCGGACGCGTCCACCGCGGCATCGGCCGCCGCGCTGCGCGCACGGGACGCCGCCTGGGAAGCACCGGCTGCCGCGGCGGCAGCCTGGGAGGCGGCGTTCGCAGCGACACGCGCCGAGTTGTTCGCGGCGAGCGACGCTTCGATCGCCTGCTGCGCCGAGGCGGCTGCCTGGGACGCCGCCGTGGCGGCACGCTTGGCCGCACTCGCGGCCTTGTCGGTGTCGTCCTTGGCAGCCTCCGCCTCGGACGCGGCCCTCAGCGCCGCTTCCTTGGCGAGTTGCGCGGCCGAAACCGCCTTGGCGGACTCGGCCTGGGCGGCCGCGGTCTCCGCGGCCGCCTGCCTGCCCGCTTCCTTGGCCTGCGCGGCGAGCTGGGCGACAGTGGCGTGTTCTTGATCCTTGGCGAGCGCGACGAACTGTCCGACTTCCAGGAACTCTCGAATGTCCTCGGCGCTGCCGTTCAGCGCGATGCGCCCGGCTGTCTGCACATTGGTGCCACCTGTGCCGATGATCTGGACGAGCTGCACGCGCTCGTCCTGCTCACGCTGGAGGTATTGCCCCTCCGTGAGGAACGCCCTGACGTCGTCGGCCGTGCCACTCAGCGCGGCCCGCCCGGCGTCCTGAACTATGGGCCCGCCCGCGTCGATGATCTGGGCGACCCGGACCCTCTGGTCCTGCTCCAGAGGGTCTTCCCAGCCGTCGTCCAGGAAGTCGTCCAGCTCCTCCGGAGTCCCTGCGAGCGCCTTTCGGGCAGCGGCCAGCAACTCTGTGCCGCCCAACGAGGCGAGCTGGGCGGCGCTAACCCGGTTGTCCTGGAAGGACAGATCGTCCACAGCAGCGAGGAACGCCTGCACATCCGCTTCGCTGCCGGTCAGGGCCGCCTCGGCAGCCGCCTTGACGCCAGGACCACCTGTCTTCCACGAGTCGACGACCGCGCCGCGCTCGGTGGGGATCACCCCCGCCAGCGCGACGATCTCCCCACCGTCCGCAGGGAGTTCCTCAGCCACCGCGGGCGCGGAGCCGAGCAGGCCGGCGGTCAGGACCAAGGGCAGCAGGCTCAGTACCGTCGCACGTATCACGCGTGACGGCCCTCTCGCCAGATCGAATCCGTTCGTTCTTCGATTCATCAGGAACCTTTCTCAGCAACCGGCGACGTATACGGCGTTTACCGAATATCCGGGAAGCGAGCATAACGCTCACGATTTCCCGGTGGATCGAATATTCAACCACGGACCAATTAGGCGAAATGATCCTTGATCTTCTTCTTAATAATATTCGCCCCAATCCGCCGACTCTCAATGCAAAAATCCGCGAATGAGACCCCCTCAGGTTCTGCCACATCACTCAGATGAGGGGTGACAGTCTGCCAAATAACCCCACGCAGGGGACATTTCATCCAGCCTTATGGAGTGAGAATTCGTTTGACGATCGACAAAACAAACAGCTATTCTGCGGAGCATCTTTTGATCTCTAATTACCCGTCAGGCGACGGCCTTCTTTTATTCGATGCGCCGCGCCCGAAAGGAGTTTGCGGTGCCCATCCGCATTCGAAGATTTATGATTTCCGGAGTTCTCTGCGCCCTCGCGGCGGTCATCGGAATTCCGCTTGCCGTCGCCGACGACTCCGCCTCGCAGGCGGCGGCCGACGTCCCGCCGGTCGCGGTGGAGGACTACGGCTACCCCGGTGCCGCCGACATCCTGGCGACCGAGGGCATCAAGCTGAACAAGGGCGACGGACACATCCTGCTCGTGGAGTGCGACACCGCGCCCGACCAGATCAGGGTCTACACCGTGGCGGACAGCGCCGCCGGCCGCAGGGGCGACTACTGCTTCCAGCCCACCGCGGCCAGCGGGTACCTCACGCTCGAACTGCCCCGTGTCTTCGCACTGGAGACCGGCGAGCACCCCATCAGCGCCGACCTCACCGCGAACGACGTCACCACCAGCGTCGACATCGCCGAGGGCGGCTTCAAGAGCGTGGGTGAAGGCGTCACCGGCGGCGCCCGAGCCGTCCTTGTCGAGATCCGCGTCACCGGCTGACCCGGCCGCGCCCACCGCCAAGGAAGCGAGAAACGTGAACTCCATACGTCCCAGACGCACCGCGACCGCCGCCCTGCTGGCCGCCGTCGCCGCCGCGAGTGCCCTGGTCACCACCCCCGCCCACGCCGTCTCCGGCGACGCCGTCCCCGCGGGCAGCTACGCCTTCACCGCCGACCTGGCCATCGGCGCCGACGAGACCGCCCGCTCCTGCACCGGCTCCCTCGTCGCCCCACAGTGGATCCTCACCGCCGCGAGCTGCTTCGCCACCGACCCCGAGACCGCCACCGTCGCCCCGGGCAAACCCGTCCTCAAGACCACCGCCACGGTCTCCGGCAAGACCGGCGAGGTCGTGGAACTGGTGCCGCGCGCAGGGCGTGATGTCGTGCTGGCCCGGCTCGCGAGGAGCCTCGCCGGGATCACCCCCGTCGCCCTGTCGACCACCCCCGCCACCGCAGGCGAACAGCTGAAAGCCACCGGCTTCGGCCGCACGAAGACGGAATGGTTTCCCGGCACACAGCACACCGCCACCTTCACCGTCGACTCGGTCGGCACCGACGACATCGCCGCCACTGGCGTGAACGCCGCCCTCTGCAAAGGCGACACCGGTGGTCCGCTGCTCCGCGAGACAGGCGGCACTGCCCAGCTGGTCGGCGTCAACTCCCGTTCTTGGCAAGGCGGTTGCTTCAACGAGTCGGAAACCCGCACTGGCGCCGTCGCCTCCCGCGCCGACGACCTCGCCACCTGGGTCGCCGACAAGGTAGGCGCACCCCGCGTCTCCGACTTCAACTGCGACGGCGTAGAGGACGTAGCGGCCGGCGACCCCAAGGCGACCGTCGGCGGTGACGCGAACGCCGGGCTGGTGCGGGTCGTGTACGGGAACGGCAAGGGGAACGCGGAACTCACGCAGGACCTCGCCTCCGTGCCGGGCGGCTCCGAGGCCGGAGACGGGTTCGGCGAGCAGCTCGCGGTGTTCGACCGCAACGAGGACGGTTGCACCGACCTGGTCGTCGGCGTCCCCGCCGAGGACGTCGGCACCGTGGTCGACGCCGGCCAGGCGCAGGTGCTGTACGGCGCCCCCGGCGGCCTCACCACGGGCGAGACGTCCGTGACCCTGGAACAGGGCGACTCGGGCGCCATCCCCTTGTCCGCCTCGGAGACCGCGGACCGGATGGGCCACGCCCTGGCTGCCGGTCACACCCTCCTCGGCGAGCCGTACTTGGTGATCGGCGTGCCCGGCGAGGACATCGCCACCATCACGGACGCCGGCGGCATCTACTACCTGCGCGGCAGCGCCAACGTCAACATCAACCAGGACACGGAGACCGTGGTCGGCATCGGAGAGGCAGGCGACCGGTTCGGTACGTCCATCACGGCCTCGCCGAACCACATCACGATCGGCGCCCCGACGGAGGCCGTCGGCGACAACGCGGCCTCCGGTGCGGTGTGGGTGTTCGCGCACGCGCTGAACTCGGTTCGCATCCCGACTCCCGTGGCGAACATCGACCAGGACACCGCCGGGATCAGCGGCGCTGCGGAGGCCAACGACGAGTTCGGATCGTCGCTCTCTGCGGTGGCGTACCGCCCCTCCGGCGCCGCGGCCGCGACCGACTCCATCCTCGCCGTCGGCGCCCCCGGTGAGGCCTTCACAGTGGGCACCACCAACCTGACCGACGCCGGGCGAGTGGTCACGCTCCGGGTGACCGCGGCCGGAGCGATCAGCGAGCTCGCCGACATCGGGCAGGACGCCGAGGGCGTTGCCAACGCCATCGCGTTCAACGACCGCTTCGGTGCGAAGGTGTCCGCTGTCAACACCGCACCGGACGAGGTGAGCACCGCAGCCAGCCTGCGGCTGGCGGTCGGCTCGCCGGGCGAGGACATCGGTACGGCGAGCGCCGCGGGCGCCGTCCAGACCTTCTCGCTCCTCGGTGCGCCGGGTGACACCGACTTCTGGATCGAGGCCGGCAATGGCGCCGGTCTGCCGGGCACCCCGGGCAGCAGCCAGCTGGTCGGCAACTTCATCCACGCCACCGGCACCCAGCTCTACATCGGTATGCCCAACGGCCCCGCCACCTACGGCGCCGTGCACGCCCTGCCCTGGGCGACCGCCGCCATCGGCACGACCGGGGCGGTCACGACCTACCAGCCCGGCCAGAACGGCCTGCCCGCCGCGGGCATCGCCTTCGGAACGACGATCCGCTAAGCGCCCTCGCCGGGGCCCGCAACGCGGGCCCGGGCGGTCAGGCTGGTGGACGTGTTCGTCCCTCGTGCGTAGCGACCGATGTGGGCCGGGCTCTCTGGGAGACAGAGCCCGGCCCACAGTCGTGGCCCGCATGTCGCATTCGGGCCTGGCGGCGGGGATCTTGGTTCGCCCAGGTCAGCTACCTGATGATATGAGGATGGCGAACGGCCCTGGGGAAGCCGCGGCCGCACGGCGACGGAGACCGCGGGAGTGCGTCGCCCACCGCGGAGTCGGCGTCCCAACTGCCCACACCCGAGGAGCCGTTCAGGGGATCGCCGGCGACGGCATGGGACGACGGGACGGCCGGGATCCGCGTGCCCGCGGCGCGGGCGACCGGTTGGATGACCGAGAGACAGGTTGCGCAGGCGCTCGATCAGAGCCTGGAATTCCTTGCCGCGTCCAGTCTGGATCCTGATGTGCTGCGGGGGGAGCGGCCGGAGAAGGCGACCGCGTTGATCAATCCACACCAGCGCGATGTCCAGGACTACTTGTCGACCGCGTTCCGCGAGCCCAGCGAAGAGAATGACCCTCTGTTGTTGTTCAGCCGCTTCGCGCAGACGAAGGTGCGGCTCGTGGGGGACGTGGTCAAGACGCAAGGATCGATCACGTTCCGCGAGGGCGAGCGTGGCGCGGTCGAGGTGACCAGTGATGTCACCTACGTCTACCCGGTCGTCCGCGCCGCAACGGGCAGCGACGAAGTCGCGCGCACCATCGTGCGCCGCGAGACGGTGATGAGCTGGGATGACCCGGTGAAGGTGATCACCGAGCCGGGGACGTTCTCCCTCGTCTCCTACAAGGTGGACACCGCCAACGGCGGCTGCGACAACTTCACGGGCTACTTCATCCCCGAGTTCACCGCCGACCATGCGGCAAAGGGTCCAGGGAGCGGCCCCGAGGTGGACCCTTACGACCGGAGCAAATCGATGGACGCGCGCCTGCAAGAAGCCGGCGCAGCGGAGTGCGGAACGGCCACGCGATCGTGACGGACAGAAAGACGGCCTGCCCCTCACCGGCAAGGCCTTCGGCATGGCCATTCGCCAGCCCGCCGAACGTAAGCGGCCCCGGAAGGAATCTCCAGGAATCTCCTTCCGGGGCCACTGTTGTCACGGCGACCTGGACCACCTGCCGTATTTCTGTGCAGCAGCTACTGCGTATACCGCAGATCCTGCGGGGCATCCGCTGACGGCGGCGTCACCGGTCCCGCCCTGTCCAGCAGCCCCGTGCGGGCCGCCAGGGCCGCCGCCTCCAGGCGCGACCCCACTCCCAGCTTCATCAGCACCCGCTGGACGTGGGTCCGTGCCGTGGACGGCGCGATTCCCATGCCGGCTGCGATGAGTCGCGTGTCCTCGCCGTCGGCGACCCGTACCAGGACTTCCACCTCCCGCGGTGTCAGCATCTGGAGCAGCCGCTGGCCCTCGTCGTCGGGCTGGGCGGCCGGGTTGAGCAGTTCGCTGAAGGCACCCTGGAGGAGCTGTGGGGCGACGGCCGCCTCCCCCGCCCTCGCCTTCATGATCGCGCGCTCGACGCCCTCGATGCGCTCGTCATGACGTACGTATCCGGAGGCACCGGCCGCGAACGCGGCGGCGATGCCGCGTGGGTTCGGGACCGGGCCCAGGACCAGGACCGCCACCTGCGGGCGCTCCTTCTTGATCTTCACCACCGGATCGAAGATGCCCGGCTCGGCGGGTGTCGCCGTACCGATCAGGCACACCTCGGGCGCCCTTGTGATCACCAACTCCGCCGCCCCCGCGGCAGGCGCCGCGGCGGCGAGCACCCGGTGCCCGCGCAGCTTCAACGCCGAGGCCAACGCCTCGGCGAGCAGACGGTGGTCGTCGACCACCATGAGCCGCACTCCCATCGAGCAACCCCCCAGTTCCCCCGAGCATCCCCACTGGTTCCCCGTGGATTAGGAGCCCCCCGGCTCTCCATCCACCGGAAGCTACACGCTTGTTCGACGTTGCGCTTCCCCTACTGGAGAGAAGTGCCCCGGATTACCGAAATTCCTCGCATTCGGGAGTGATGCGAGGTTAAGCGTTGCTCGGCCCGAACCCGAGTGCCGTGTACTCCTTGTCGTCCGCGGAGTACGGCTTGCTGATCAGGTCCTTCCCCATGAACAGGCGACCGCTGGTGAACAGCAGCTCGGAGCTCTTGGGGACCATGGAACTGATGGCGCTCAGGACGCTGTCGGAGGCCGGGGTCTCCAGCAGAGTCGTCTGCTTCAGCGACGTACCGTCCACGGAGAGGATTTGCGGACCCTTGTCGGTCGAACCGGCCCGGTAGACGAGGATGTTCCCGCCGTCCATGCGGATCGGGAAGATCTCGTTGCCGTCGCCCGCGTCGATCCGGTCGCCGGTGGTCTTGCCGGTGGCCAGCGAGAAGGAGACGATCTCGTTGGTCTGGCTGTACTCGGCGGTGCCGTCGTGCTGCGTGGTCGGGACGTAGAGCTTGTCGTTGCCCACCACGATCGCCTTGCAGGCGTACACCTCTCCGACACCGCAGTCGTGGGCGTACTTGCCGTCCTCCAGCGTGATCTTGATGCGCAGCTTGCCGTTGTCGTCGATGGAGAAGACGTCTGTGGCACCGCTGGCGGTGATGTCGGCGGAGTCCACGCCGAAGACGACGGGCTTGGTGGAGATCACCTTTGCGTTGTCGATGCCCTTGGGCAGCTTGTAGGTCCACTCCACGCTGCCCGACGACGGGTCGAGAAGCTGGACCTCGAAGGTCTCGCTGCCGTAGTCACCGCACTTGCGGACCGCGACGAGCTGCTCCCCGCCCGCGTAGCCGACGTCCATGCAGGTGTCGACCTTCGGCTGCCACAGCACCTTGCCGGACTTCACCTCGAAGGCTGCTCCACCGTCGTAGCCGC
This sequence comes from Streptomyces sp. NPDC005808, assembly GCF_042871385.1. NCBI lineage: Bacteria > Bacillati > Actinomycetota > Actinomycetes > Kitasatosporales > Streptomycetaceae > Streptomyces > Streptomyces sp. NPDC005808. The sequence continues at coordinate 180,086 of NZ_JBIAIK010000006.1, forward strand.
CGCCCACCGCGACGGTGGTGCCGGAGATGGTGACCTCCTCGAACGCCACCTTCCGGCCGCTGCTCCCGGCGCTCTTCGACCAGAGCTGCTTACCGGTGTTCACGTCGAAGGCGGTGATCTGTGTGCAGGGCTCGTGGTCGCCCTCGCTGTTGCGCTCGGTCTCCTCCGAGACCACCGCGGCGATCCCGTCCTCGGTGACCTCCCGCGAGCCCGCGCAGGCCTGGCCGGACAGTGGAAGCGTCCACTTCTCGGTGCCGGTGTCCGGGTCGTAGCCCACGATCTCGTTGACACCGCTCTTGGCGTACACCGAGTCGGTGAGCCAGGAGCCCGCGACGCTGTCGATCTGGTCGTCCTTGACCTCCGGCGCGGGCACCTGGAAGAGGACCTCGGCGCTCGGGTCGGCCGGGGCCTTCTCCTTGCCTCCGCCGCCACCAGGGGTGTCCGCACCCTTGTCGCCCTCGTCGTCCTTACCGCCGGTACCACCCGTCGTACCCGAGGAGTTGTTCTTGCTGTCGTCCTTGTCGGAGGACTTCGCGTACCAGACACCGCCGCCGATGATCAGCGCGACGGCCACCACGGCCGCCACGATGATGACCACCGAGCTGTTGAACTTCCGCCCGCCGCCCCCGCCTTGGGGCACCGGCCCGTAGGGCTGCTGCGGCGGGTAGCCGTACGAAGGCTGCTGCTGGGGGTATCCGTAGCCCGGCTGCTGACCGCCGACCTGGGGCGGCGGCGGGGTCTGCGGATAGCCGTACAGCTGCTGCGGCGGGGTGGGCGGACCGGACGGACCGGGTGGACCCGCCTGCGGATAGCCGTAGCCAGGGCCGGGGCCCTGGGCGGGCGGCGGGGGTGGCGGGGCACCGAAACCACCAGGGGGCGGGGGCTGGGGAGCGCCGAAACCGCCAGGGGGCGGGTCCTGCGGGGCACCGAAACCACCCGGAGGCGGGTCCTGGGGCGCGCCGAAGCCTCCCTGCGGGGGCTGGTTCGGGGGTGGCGGGGGCGGCGACTGGCTCATGACGTGGGTACCTCGGAGTACGTCGGAATGCGAACGAATGGCGGGCCGGAACTACCGGAACTACCGGAACTAAGGGAGGAGGAAGGTCACTCGCCGAACGCCAGCATCAGCTTCTCCTGCTCGTCGCCCGTGCCGGTCAGCCGGGTGGTGGAGATGTAGAAGCGCCCGTCCACATAGTCGACCGCCTTCGAGTAGAAGCCGCTCTCGATGTCCGCGGTGCCCTGCGGGTTCTGCAGCAGCCTGGTGGTCTTGTGGCTGCTCCCGGTCGTCGGGATCGACACGACCTGGCCACCGGCGTCGTACGACGGCTGGACGTAGGCGATGAGGTTGGTGCCGTCCATCTTCAGCGGCAGCATCGACTCGTCCGCCGGGGACTTGACGCGCCACTTCTCCTTGCCGGTCGCCAGGCTGATCGCGACGATCTCGTTGGCGCCGGTCGTCGCCTCGGTCGGCAGGTAGAGGGTGTCGGCGTCGGCGGCCGTGCCCGTGCAGCCCTGGAGGTCACGGGCGAGGATGGCCCAGCCGCACTCGGGCGCGAAGGACTCGTCGACGTCGACCTGGGAGCGGAGCGTGCCGTCGCTCTTCAGCGTGGAGACGTTCCACTGGTCCTTGTCCTCGTTGGTGAGGTAGAGGACGACGGGGTCGACGGAGTAAGTACGCGCGACCGTCCAGCCCTTGGGGATCGTGTTGGTCCACTTGGCCTTGCCGGTCGCCGGGTCCAGCTCCTGCACCTCGTCGTGCTCGTTGTCGGTGCTTACGCCGCAGGAGGAGACGGTGAGCAGTTTGGCGCCGCCCGTGAACGCGGCGGGGTAGCAGGCCTGCCCGTACTTCTTCTTGTCCCAGAGCTTCCTGCCGGTGGTGGCGTCGTACGCGGTGCCCGACATCGAGCGGCCGACCATCAGGGTGTCGCCGACGAGGGAGAGCTCGATGGACAGGGCGCTGTCGAAGAGGTCACCGTCGGCGACCTCCGCGGTCCAGCCCTTCGCGCCGGTGGCGAGGTCGATCTCCTGGAGCTGGTTGCACTTGGCGCTGTCGCTCGCACCGTTCATGTAGGCGATGACGATCTTGTCCGCGGACGTCTTCTGCGGGGTGACCGCGCAGATCTTCTGCGGGAACGTGAGCGCGTCCCAGGCGGGCTGCCCGTCACCGACGTTGTACGCGAAGACCTGCTTGTACGCCGCCTTCACCGCGACCTTGTCGGTGACCCACTGGCCGGGGGCGTCGGCGCCGGAACCGGGCGCGTCCGGCGCCTCCTTGTACCAGAGCACCTTCGACTCACCTGCCTGGCGGCCCTCGTTGAGGTTCTCCGGGTCCTCACCGCCGTCGCCGCTGCCGTCACCCGGGTTGACCGGGGCGGCGGAGCCCGTGGCCTTGCCGTCGTCGCTCTTCTCCGCGACCGGCTTCTTCTTGCCGTCGTCGCCACCGCTGACGGCGAACACGGTGCCGCCGATGACGAGCAGTGCGGCCACCGCGGCGCCGATGATCACAGCCGGCTTGCCCTTGAAGGGGCTCTTGGAACCGCCTCCGGGAGGCGGCATGCCGGGTGCGCCCGGGTACTGCGCCGGGGGCGGATAGCCGTAGCCGGGCTGCTGGCCGTAGGGGCCCGGCTGCCCGTAAGGAGCTTGGCCGTAAGGAGCTTGGCCGTACGGGCCCGGTTGCTGCGGCTGGCCGTACGGGCCCGGTTGCTGCGGCTCGCCGTACGGGCCGGGTTGCTGCGGCTGGTACGGGCCCGGCTGGCCGTAGGGGGCGGGCTGTTGGGGATATCCGTAACCCGGCTGGGGGGCTCCGTAACCCGGCTGGGGGGCTCCGGTGGGCGGCGCCTGCGGGGGTGCAGGGGCCTGCGGGGGTTGCGCGGGCGGAGGCGGCGCACCCTGCGGTGCTACCCCCGCCTGATCCTGCGGCGGGCCGGAATCACCTGCCCCGGGCTGGTCCTGCGGTGCTCCGAAGCCGCCCTGCGGCGGCTGATTCGACGGCTGGCTCATCAGCGCGTCCCCCGTTTCACTGATGTGGCGCTCCACCGGCGGCACTGGATTCCCGCCATACCCGGTGGTTCTCAGACTTTTCTCAGACGGCTCTTTCTATCACTGTGGGGACCTGTGACACGGGGCCGGTGCTTCCCCTGTTCCCAAGGGAGGACCGGCCCGTAATGGGGTCGTTATGCGCCTTCACGAGCCCTTCACGCCCTGCGCGGGCTGACGCCCTGACCGCCCTGACCGCCACAGCGCACGCGCCCGGCCTTGCGCAGCCGGATGTGCGCTCGGTCAGGCGTCCTCCGCCAGCTCCAGCCAGCGCAGCTCCAGTTCCTCGCGCTCCCCCACCAACTCCCGCAGCTCCGCGTCGAGTTTGGCGACCTTCGCGAAGTCCGTGGCGTTGTCGGCGATCTGGGCGTGCAGCTTGGTCTCCTTCTCCGAGACCTTGTCCAACTGCCGCTCGACCTTCTGGAGTTCCTTCTTGGCGGCGCGGCCCTCTTTGGAAGACGCAGTCGCGGAAGAGGCGGCCTTGCTGGTGGGTGCCGGCGAGGAGGCGAGTACGGCGGCGGCCGCGACCTCCTCCATCTTCCGGCGCCGCTCCAGGTACTCGTCGATCCCGCGCGGCAGCATCCGCAGCGTGGCGTCGCCGAGCAGCGCGTACACGTTGTCCGTCGTCCGCTCGATGAAGAACCGGTCGTGGGAGATCACGATCATCGACCCGGGCCACCCGTCGAGCAGGTCCTCCAGCTGGGTGAGGGTCTCGATGTCGAGGTCGTTGGTGGGTTCGTCGAGGAAGAGGACGTTGGGCTCGTCCATCAGCAGGCGCAGCAGCTGGAGCCGCCGCCGCTCACCACCGGACAGGTCCCCGACGGGCGTCCACTGCTTGTCCTTGTTGAAGCCGAACGTCTCGCAGAGCTGTCCCGCGGTCAGCTCGCGCCCCTTGCCGAGGTCGACCCGGTCGCGTACGGCCTGGACGGCCTGCAACACCCGCCAGGTGGGGTCGAGTTCGGCGACCTCCTGGGAGAGGTAGGCGAGCTTGACGGTCTTGCCGGTGACGATCTGTCCGGCGACGGGCTGCTTGTCGCCGTCGCTGCGGGCGGCGTCGGCCATGGCCTTCAGGAGCGAGGTCTTGCCCGCGCCGTTGACGCCGACGAGCCCGACCCGGTCCCCGGGGCCGAGGTGCCAGGTCAGATGCTTGAGCAGCACCTTGGGCCCGGCCTGGACGGTGACGTCCTTGAGGTCGAAGACGGTCCTGCCGAGCCGGGAGCTGGCGAACTTCATCAGCTCGGAGCTGTCCCGCGGCGGCGGCACGTCCGCGATCAGTTCGTTGGCGGCCTCGACGCGGAAGCGCGGCTTGGACGTACGGGCGGGGGCGCCTCGCCGCAGCCAGGCCAGCTCCTTGCGCACCAGGTTCTGCCGCTTCACTTCCTCCGTGGCGGCGATCCGCTCACGCTCGGCGCGCGCGAAGACGTAGTCCGAGTAGCCGCCCTCGTACTCGTACACGTCGCCCTTCTGCACATCCCACATGCGGGTGCAGACCTGGTCGAGGAACCAGCGGTCGTGGGTGACGCAGACGAGGGCGGAACGGCGCTCGCGCAGGTGGCGGGCGAGCCAGGAGATGCCCTCGACGTCCAGGTGGTTGGTGGGCTCGTCGAGGATGACCAGGTCCTGGTCCTCGATGAGGAGCTTGGCCAGCGCGATGCGGCGCCGCTCACCACCGGACAGCGGGCCGATGACGGTGTCGAGTCCCTGCGGGAAGCCGGGCAGGTCGAGGCCGCCGAACAGGCCGGTCAGCACGTCCCTGATCTTGGCGTTGCCCGCCCACTCGTGGTCGGCCATGTCCCGGATGACCTCGTGCCGGACGGTGGCCTCGGGGTCGAGGGAGTCGTGCTGCGTCAGGACGCCGAGGGTCAGCCCGCCGGAGTGGGTGACCCGCCCGGTGTCGGCCTCCTCCAGCTTGGCGAGCAACCGGATGAGGGTCGTCTTCCCGTCGCCGTTGCGGCCGACCACGCCGATACGGTCGCCCTCGCTGACGCCGAGGGAGACCCCGTCGAGCAGTGCACGGGTGCCGTACACCTTGCTGACGGACTCGACATTGACCAGGTTGACGGCCATTTCTCTCCTGACAAGGGGGACGATCGACCCTCAAGGGTAATCCGCGAGCCGAGGTGGGCCGAGCCGTGGCCTTCTTCGCCCCCTCCGCACGGGGTTTCAGCCCGTCCGGCGTTTGAGGACGAGGCCGTCCAGGCCGAAGCGGGGCTCTGGGGGCGCAGCCCCCAGGTACGGGACGGGCAGGGGCGGCGGGGGCGAAAAACCCACCCCCAGCCAGCCGTCGTACGGGTCAGCCGGTGCGGATCGTGGCCCCCGGCGCCGCCCCGGCCGCCGTGCGCACCGTCCGGCAGGTGCCGGAGGCGGACAGCGCACGGGCCACCTCGGCCGCCGACTCCGGGTCGGGTGCGAGGAACGCCGTGGTCGGGCCCGAACCGGAGACGAGTGCGGCCAGCGTGCCGGCGGCACGGCCGGCGGCCAGGGTGTCGGCGAGCTCCGGGAAGAGGGAAAGGGCCGCGGGCTGGAGATCGTTGGAGACGGCGGCCGCGAGGGCGGCGGCGTCTCCCTTCGCGAGTGCGTCGAGCAGTTCCTGCGAGGCGACGGGCTCGGGGATGCGTACGCCGTCGTTCATCCGGTCGAACTCGCGGAACACCGCCGGGGTGGACAGCCCGCGCCCGGCCATCGCGAACACCCAGTGGAAGGTCCCGCCGACCTCCAGCACCCGCAGCCGCTCGCCCCGGCCGAGGCCGAGCGCCGCCCCGCCCACCAGGCTGAACGGCACATCGCTGCCCAACTGGGCGCAGATGTCGAGGAGTTCCTCGCGCGAGGCGTTCGTACCCCACAGGGTGTCGCAGGCGAGCAGGGCGCCTGCGCCGTCGGCGCTGCCGCCCGCCATGCCGCCCGCGACGGGGATGTCCTTGGCGATGTGGAGGTGGACGGCGGGGTCGATGTCGTACCGGCGGGCGAGCTCGACGGCCGCGCGGGCCGCCAGGTTCGTCGCGTCGAGGGGAACCTGGTCGGCGTCGGGGCCGGTGCAGGTGACGCGCAGCTCGTCCGCCGGCGTCACCGTGACCTCGTCGTACAGGCCGACGGCGAGAAAGACGTTGGCCAGGTCGTGGAAGCCGTCGGGGCGGGCGCCGCCCACCGCGAGCTGGACGTTGACCTTGGCAGGGACGCGTACGGTCACCGTCACGGCTGAGCTGACTCCTTGTTCTCGGCGATACGGGCGAACTCCTCGACCGTGAGGGACTCGCCGCGGGCCTGCGGTGAGACACCCGCGGCGACGAGCGCCGTCTCGGCGGCGGCTGCGGAACCCGCCCACCCGGCGAGGGCGGCGCGCAGCGTCTTGCGCCGCTGCGCGAACGCGGCGTCCACCACCGCGAACACCTCACGCTTCGTGGCAGTGGTCTTCACGGGCTCGGTTCGCCTGGTGAGCGACACCAGCCCGCTGTCGACGTTCGGCGCGGGCCAGAAGACGTTGCGCCCGATGGAACCGGCCCGCTTCACCTCCGCGTGCCAGTTGGCCTTCACCGACGGGACGCCGTACACCTTCGAGCCGGGCGGGGCCGCGAGCCGGTCGGCGACCTCGGCCTGCACCATCACCAGCGTGCGCTCGATGGTCGGGAAGGTGTCGAGCATGTGCAGCAGTACCGGAACGGCGACGTTGTACGGCAGGTTCGCGACGAGCGCGGTGGGGGCGGGGCCGGGCAGCTCCCGTACCTGCATCGCGTCGGAGTGCACGAGCGAGAAGCGCCCGGCGCGGTCCGGCATGCGCGCCGCGATGGTCGCGGGGAGCGCTCCGGCGAGTACGTCGTCGATCTCCACGGCGACGACCCTGTCCGCCGCTTCCAGCAGTGCGAGGGTCAGCGAGCCGAGCCCTGGGCCCACCTCGACGACCACGTCGTCGGGGCGGACGCCGGCGGTGCGGACGATGCGGCGCACCGTGTTCGCGTCGATCACGAAGTTCTGGCCGCGCTGCTTGGTGGGCCGCACGCCGAGGGCTCCCGCGAGTTCGCGGATCTCGGCGGGGCCCAGGAGGGCGTCGGGGGTGGGGCTGGTCACGGACCAAGGGTACGGGCTGGAGATTTCCAGCCCGTCCGGCGTCCGAGGACTCCGAGGACGAGGCCGTCCGGGCCGAAGCCGGGGGCCTGGGCGGCAGCCCCCAGAAGCGGGACGGGCAGGGGCGGAGGAGGCGAACCCCATCCCTCAGCGGCTCCGCCGCGGGCCCTCACCCACCCAACCGCGCCCCACAATGCGGCCACGGGCTCGCCCCGCGTCGCACGTACAGCTTCTTCGCACGGAAGGTCTGCTCGGCCGCGGGCGCGTCCTGCGGCCTTCCCGTGCCCCCGAGGCCCTGCCACGTCCGGGTGTCGAACTGGTAGAGCCCGCCGTACGTACCGGAGGGATCCACCGCCCCCGGCCGCCCCCCGGACTCACACGCGGCGAGCCCGGACCAGTTCAGGTGATCGGCCCCGCCGACGGACGTGGGCATCGGCTTCGTGCCGACCCTCACCAGCTGGGCCCGCGGCTCCCGCACCACCTCGGAACGGACGTGCCGCGGCTTCTGCTTGACGCCGTTGACGGTCCGCAGGAGATACGTGATGCGCCGGGCGCCCGGCTGCCCGGCCCGCTCGACCACCTCGGTGCCCCGGAACAGCGAGGAATCCTGGGTCCGCTCCACGGCGAACGGAATCGACTCCTCGCGGACCTCCTTGGTCCCGGTGATCCGCATGACGGTGACGGTCTGCCCGTCTCGGGGGAAACTGCCGGGCGCGACGGAGGTGGTGTCCTGCCCGCGGAGCGTGATCCCGGCCTCGTCGAGGGCCTCGCGCACGCTCGCCGCGTTCGTACGGATCGTCCGCGCCCGCCCGTCCGACATGATCGTCACCGTGCGCTCGGTGCGGACATCGAGGGTCAGGCCGGCGCGGCCGATCCGCTGGGAGCGCGAGGTCGACAGATACGCCCCCTCCGCACGCACCCCGAGCTGCCTGAGCGCCCCGTCCACCGTGTGCGCCGTCGTCCACACCTTGCGCCGTTCACCGTCGAGGGTGAGGTGCACGGGGCGCCCGTAGTGGACCGCGACCTCGTCGCCGGTCGCGAGCGCTGTGCCGGGGGCGGGCGCGACCACGTCATGCGCCCCTACGGCGACGCCCTCGTCGGCGAGTAATTCGGTGACGTCGTCCGCGAAGGTGTGCAGCGTGCGCGGCTTCCCGTCGACGGTGAGCTCGATCGCCTTGTCGTTGGCGACGAAGGCGGAGGTGCCGCCGGCCAGGAACGCGACCACCAGCGTCTGCGGGAGCAGCCGCCGCAGAGAGTCGGGGCGTTCGCCGGTGCCCTTGCGCCGTGCCGCGCGCCGGGCCGCGGCACGGCCACCGTGCCGGGGAGCGGCGTGTCCTGCGGCCTGCCGGGGCAGCCGGGGCTCGGTGGGAAGGCCGGCCTCCGGCGCGTACGCCTCGTAGGTGTCCTCGTAGGTGCCCTCGTAGGCGGGCGCGTAGGTGTCCTCGTAGCCGCCACCACGGCCGTACAGCGGCTCGTACGGCGGTTCGTAGGGCGTTCCTGTGGTTCCTGTCGTGCCTGTCGTTCCTGTCGTTCCTGTGGTTCCAGTCGTTCCGTACGTCTCGTACTGCGAGTTGCTCACGACGACACGCTCCAGGAGAGTCCGGATCGGGCGACCAGAACCTAGCGGAGCGGCCGTCACTCTCCAAAGCAACGCGGCTACGCTGTGTCGCGACACTGCCCCGGAGTGCGACCGGGAAGAACAGCCGGAACGTTATCCGTCAGTAATCAAACGCACGCGCGGTGTTCGCGGAGATCGAGGTCGCGAGCGCGTCCTCGTCGATGCCCCGCACCGCCGCCATGGCACGTACCGTGACCGGAATGAGATACGGCGCGTTAGGCCGTCCGCGGTACGGCGCGGGGGTCAGGAAGGGCGCGTCGGTCTCCACGAGGACGAGTTCCAGCGGCGCCACGGCGAGCGCGTCGCGCAGCGGCTTGGCGTTCTTGAAGGTCATGTTGCCGGCGAAGGACATGAAGTAACCGGCACGGGCGCACACCTCGGCCATCGCGGCGTCACCGGAGTAGCAGTGGAACACGGTCCGCTCGGGGGCGCCCTCCTCCCTGAGGATGCGCAGCACGTCGGCGTGGGCGTCGCGGTCGTGGATGACCAGGGCCTTGCCGTGCCGCTTGGCGATCTCGATGTGGGCCCGGAAGGACCGCTCCTGGGCGTCCTTGCCCTCGGGGCCGGTGCGGAAGTGGTCGAGCCCGGTCTCGCCGACGCCCTTGACCTGCGGCAGGGCGGCCAGTCGGTCTATCTCGGCGAGCGCCTCGTCCAGCGCGGCGTCACCGCCCGGCGCGCGCTCGCCCTGGCGGGACCAGCCGTCGGGGTCGCCGTGCACGATGCGGGGCGCTTCGTTGGGGTGCAGTGCGACCGTCGCGTGGACGGCCTCGTACGCGGCAGCCGTCTCGGCCGCCCAGCGCGAGCCCTTCACGTCGCAGCCGACCTGTACGACCGTCGTCACGCCGACCGACGCGGCCTTGGCGAGGCCCTCGTCCACCGTGCCGGACTGCATGTCGAGGTGGGTGTGCGAGTCGGCGACGGGCACGCGCAGCGGCGCGGGGAGGGGCGGGGCTTCGGTCGTCCGGGTAGGCATGCCCCGATCCTACGAAAGGGGCACGCCCGCACTCACCCCGAGCCCGCGCTCACACCGGGTCCGCGCTCGCACCGGGTCAGCCGGCTTACGACGCCGCCGGGATCAGCCCGCCTTGCGGTGCGCGAAGGGGTGCAGCAGATCCGCGAGGTGCCAGTGGTGCGGTTCCACGGGCGCCTCCGGGGACTCCCCGGGGGCCTCGTCGCGCGCCACCTCGGGCTTGCGCCGCGGCTGGGTCTGCTGCTGCAGGCGCTGGAGAGACTCCTGGACGGAGGACACCTGACCGGCACGCATGATGCGCACCACGTGGTTGTCGCAGTTCAGGCAACTGGGGCGGCTCAGCGGCGACGGCACGACACGACCGTTCGCGACGTACATCACGAACTCCGCGCCCTCGGCGTCGCGGTGGTGCTCAATCTCGTACGACTGCTCCCACCCGTGCCCGCAACGCATGCAGGCGAAGGAATACGACTCGTTGACGACGGCGGTGGCCGCTGCGCTGCGGGGACCGGTCTGTCCTGCGATCTCACTCATGCCAGCTCCTCTGTCCGCTGGACAAGCGCCTCCGGCTGGCGGAGGCGGAGGGACGGTGCGTCCCTTCGTTCAGTGGACGCTTCTCCCGGCGCGAGTGCACGAGACCTGCCGAGTGTTGGAGCCGTCTTGGCCTTTCCTTGCCACAATGGTCCTGGTGGGGGTCCTGTGCTTTGCCTTCAACGGTAGCCCTTTGCCCGCCTATGGGGCAGTGCCTACAGCGTGCTTATGGCGGGCCCCGGGGCGGGCTTCCCCGGGGCGTTTCTGATGGTGCCCACGGGACGGCCGATGTGCCGCGCCGGACCCTACGCCGAGTGCCGCTCCGGGCCTGCGCCGAGTGCCGCGCCGGACCTACGCTGACTGCCGCTCCGGACCTACGACATGCCGCTCCGGGCCGCGTTCTTCGCCGCGACCACCGCGTCGAAGACCTCCCGCTTCGGAAGCCCGGCCTCCTCCGCCACCACCGCGATCGCCTCCTTGCGCCGTTCCCCCGCCTCCTCGCGCACCTGGACCCTGCGCACCAGTTCGGCGGCGTCCAACTGCTCGGTCCTCTCGGGGGCGCCCTCGACGACGACGGTGATCTCACCGCGTACGCCCTCGGCGGCCCAAGCGGCGAGCTCGCCCAGCGGGCCGCGCTTGACCTCCTCGTACGTCTTCGTCAGCTCGCGGCAGACGGCGGCGCGGCGCTCGGTGCCGAAGGCCTCGGCCATCGCGGCGAGGGTGTCGTCGACGCGGTGCGGTGCCTCGAAATAGACCAACGTACGGCGCTCGTCGGCGACTTCGCGCAGCCGGGACAGCCGTTCGCCCGCCTTCCGCGGCAGGAAGCCCTCGAAGCAGAAGCGGTCGACGGGCAGCCCCGACAGCGCGAGCGCGGTGAGCACGGCGGACGGCCCCGGTACGGCGGTGACCTTGATGTCCTTCTCGACGGCCGCCGCGACCAGCCGGTACCCGGGGTCCGAGACGGAAGGCATCCCGGCGTCGGTGACGAGCACCACCCGCGCCCCGCCGACCAGCGCCTCGACGAGCTCGGGCGTCCGGGCCGCTTCGTTGCCCTCGAAGTACGAGACCACGCGCCCGCCGACCTGTACGCCCAGCGCCTGGGTGAGCCGCCGCAGCCGCCGGGTGTCCTCGGCGGCGACGACATCGGCCCCGGCCAGTTCCTGGGCGAGCCGGGGCGGCGCGTCCGAGATGTCACCGATGGGGGTGCCTGCCAACACGAGGATTCCTGTCACGGGCCCATCCTCGCAGGGCCCCGGCGGGAGAACCTCATCCGGCCGGAAGGGCCCGGGCGCGGGACTCCCACAGAAGGGTTCCCTACGATGGCGCGGTGACCAGTACCGCGTCCTCCACGGACACCCGGCAGGGCCAGGCCGCCGAAGACCAGCGGCCGTCGTGGCAGCAGCGGCTGCGCCGCTTCGGATACACGGCAGGGCCGACGATCGACGTACGGGACCGGCTGGTGCCGCCGTACGCCGAGCCCAGCCCCCGTATCTGGGCGACGATCGGCCTGCGCCACGAGCTCGCCGAGCGCCTCACGCGCTGGTCGGCGTGGGTGGGACCGCTCCTGGTGACGCTGGTCGCCGGGGTGATGCGGTTCTGGAACCTGGGCAACCCCAGGGCGGTGATATTCGACGAGACGTACTACGCGAAGGACGCCTGGGCGCTCTTCAACCGCGGCTTCGAGGTCAACTGGGCCAAGGACGCCAACGACCTGATCCTGCAGGGCAACGGCAACGTCCGGATCCCGACCGACGCCGCCTATGTCGTGCACCCGCCGGTCGGCAAGTACGTCATCGGGCTCGGCGAGTGGATGTTCGGGTTCAACCCCTTCGGCTGGCGGTTCATGACGGCGGTGCTCGGCACGCTGTCGGTGCTGCTGCTGTGCCGGATCGGCCGCCGCCTCTTCCGCTCGACCTTCCTCGGATGTCTGGCCGGGGCGCTGATGACGGTCGACGGCCTGCACTTCGTGATGAGCCGCACCGCGCTGCTCGACGGTGTACTCATGTTCTTCATCCTCGCCGCCTTCGGCTGCCTGGTCGTCGACCGCGACAGGTCCCGCGCCAGGCTGGCGGCCGCGCTCCCGCCGGACGAGGACGGTTTCGTACGCCCCGACGCGTACGTCGCCGAGAGCACCCGCCTCGGCCTGCGCCCCTGGCGCTGGGGGGCCGGCCTCATGCTGGGCCTGGCGCTGGGCACCAAGTGGAACGCCCTCTACTTCCTGGCCGCGTTCATCGTGATGACCCTCCTCTGGGACGTCGCCGCGCGCCGCGTCGCCGGTGCCCGCCACCCGTACATCGCGGTCCTGAAGCACGACACGGGCATCACGTTCCTGTCCACGGTCCCGGTCGTGCTCGTCACGTACCTGGCCTCCTGGACCGGCTGGATCCTCTCCCCGGACAACGGCAAGGGCGGCTACTTCCGCAACTGGGCCGTGACCGACGGCAAGGGCGGCAGCTTCACCTGGCTCCCCGACTGGCTGCGCAGCCTGTGGCACTACGAGAACCAGGTGTACGACTTCCACGTCGGTCTCTCGTCCCCGCACCCCTACCAGTCGAACCCGTGGAGCTGGATCGTCGTCGGCCGCCCGGTCTCCTACTTCTACGAGTCCCCGGCTCCCGGCAAGGACGGCTGCCCCGCGGACGCGGGTGAGAAGTGTGCCCGTGAGGTGCTGGCGCTGGGCACTCCGCTCCTGTGGTGGGCGGCCTGCTTCGCGATCCTCTACGTCCTGTGGCGCTGGGCCTTCCGCCGCGACTGGCGCGCGGGCGCGATCGCCTGCGCCGTCGCTGCCGGCTATCTCCCCTGGTTCCTGTACCAGGAGCGCACGATCTTCTTCTTCTACGCCGTCGTCTTCGTGCCCTTCCTCTGCCTGGCCGTCGCGATGATGATCGGCGCCATCATCGGCCCACCGGGCTCCACCGAACGCCGCCGCGTCGTCGGCGCCACAGCAGCGGGCGTCCTGGTCCTGCTGATCGCCTGGAACTTCATCTATTTCTGGCCGATCTACACCGGCCAGGCGATCCCCATCGACTCGTGGCGCTCGCGCATGTGGCTCGACACCTGGGTCTAGGACCTTCCCTGGCGGTTGCACCGGGGTCGGCGCGGCAGACCACCGCGCCGACCGTCGGTCACGCGGACTGCAGGGTCTGGGACGGCACCTCCCCGAACCGGGCCCGGTAGCGCTGTGCGAACCGGCCGAGGTGCGCGAATCCCCACTGGTAGGCCACGTCCGTGACGGTCACCGTCCCGGGGGCCGCGATGAGCAGTTGCTCCCGCACCCGCTGCAGCCTGACCTCGTGCACGTAATTCATCGGGGACATGCCAAGATTTTTGCGGAACGCCTCCTGCAGAGTGCGCACGCTCACCTGGGCGATGGCGGCGAGCTGGGCCACGTCGTAGGGCTCGGCGGGCCGCTCGCGCACCGCGTCCATCACCCGCTTGACGGCCGTGGGCCGCATGGACGGGGGTGGCGCCTCCAGCGCATCGCGGTACTGGTGGTCGCTCGACAGCAACAAGCCCTCCAGCAGGGCCTGTTCGATCCGGCCGGCGAACATCGGCTGCCGCAGCAGGCCATGGGGCACATCCCTTTCCTGCAGACACCACGACACCAGGTTCAGCCAGCTCCGCCCCGGGCCGTCGCCGACGTCGAAGGACGGCGTGAAGACCGGGCGGCGGTGTACCGGCCGGCCCAGCAGCCTCTCCAACTGCTGTACCAGCGCCGCCTTGTCGACGCTCACGTTGAACACGTCGGAGTTGGGCGCCCAGTCGTCGGTGAGGACGTCGCCCCCCGGATCAGTGACCACCGCGCGGCGAGGGCCGGCGTACGAGACCGGCATCTGGCCCTGCCGCACACTGAAGGAGCCGCTGACCGGCACCCCCACGTTGTAGTCGCCCAATGTGCCGGTTCGTCCCCTGATCTGCGCACCGAAGCTCAGCCTGCCGATCTTCAGTGCGCCCAGATCGACCACGGTAAGGCTGGCGGCAAAGTCACTTGCGTCTCCCCTCACGTCAAGCCGCAGATCGCTGAAGGCCATGGTGATCGCCGCCCTGATCTCGTTCAGGTCAGGCGTGAAGTAGCTTCCGAACACCACGGGATGATCCTGTCGCACCTCCATGTGAGCCCCCTCGTCCCCATCAGGATGGACCTGCCGGAGCGTCCTGCGCACGCCTTACGTCGGTTGTCGCGTCCACCGATGCCCGAGCCGCCCGCGGCGCCTCGCGTTCGGGTGTCTGCTCAGCACCTGGGCCTAACAATCAGGGAAACTCCCTCCCCCCGTGTCACTCCCCCCGCATAGAGTGCCAGGAGACGGACCGTTTCTGAACGCGTTCAGAAGTTCGGGAAGGGGTCCACGGGGAGGGGAACGCGCGATGCGCAAGGGGGCAAAGGCCACCATCGTCGGCAGTGTGTTCGCGGTGATGGTGGGGGGCGCCGGGTACGGCGCGTACAACGTGGTGTCCGCGATCAGCGGGGACGGGGCAAGCATCGGGTCGTCCGGGCCCGCGCCGGTGAAGACCGGGCCGCCGGGCGCCGACGAGGTCAAGGACGCGTCGGACGAGTTCTTCGCGGCCTGGGAGAAGGGCAACGCGGTCACGGCGGCGGCGCTGACGAACAACGACGCGGACGCGACGCCGGTGCTGGACAGCTACAGCGCCGCCGGACACATCACCGGGGTGCGGATCACGCCGGGCACACCGTCCGGTGCGACCGTGCCGTTCTCGGTGAAGGCGACGGTGTCCTTCGACGGGAAGAGCAAGCCGCTCTCGTACGACTCGAAGCTGACCGTCGTACGCGGGCTCACCACCGGGAAGGCGCTGGTCGACTGGCAGCCGTCGGTCATCCATCCCCAGCTGGAGAAGGGCGACACGTTCGTCACGGGCGAGGCGGCGGACCCGCCGATCGAGGCCGTGGACCGGAACAACGTTGTCCTGACCGCCGAGAAGTACCCGTCGCTGGGCCCGGTCCTGGACGAACTGCGCGGCAAGTACGGCCAGTCCGCGGGCGGCACGGCAGGCGTCGAGCTGGCGATCCGGCACGCGGACGAGGCCGCGGGCGACACGACGCTCCTGACCCTCGCGAAGGGCGAGCCGGGCAAGCTGCGGACGACGTTCAGCGCGAGCGTGCAGGCGGCGGCCGAGAAGGCGGTCAAGGAGTACGACAACTCCTCCGTGGTCGCAGTGAAGCCGAGCACCGGTGAGGTCCTCGCGGTCGCCAACAACCGTGCGGACGGCTTCAACGCGGCGTTCCTCGGCAAGGTGGCGCCCGGCTCCACGATGAAGATCATCACCGCGTCGATGTTCATCGACAACGGCGTGACCACGATGAACGGCCCGGCGCCCTGTACGCCGACCGCCGTCTGGCAGAGCCAGACCTTCAAGAACCTCACCGGCATGGAGCCCGACGAGAACGCGAGCCTCGCCAACAGCTTCATGCGGTCCTGCAACACCGCCTTCATCAACCTCATCGACGGCACCGACACGGCCCCGCTCACCGACGAGTCGCTGACGACCGAGGCGCAGACCCGGTTCGGCCTGGGCCAGGACAACTGGAAGACCGGCATCGCGTCCTTCGACGGGAGTGTCCCGGCCTCCGGCGGCCCGGACCGCGCTGCGAACGCGATCGGCCAGGGCGAGGTCCAGATGAACCCGCTGAACCTGGCCTCGGTGACGGCGACCGCCATCACCGGCACCTTCCGGCAGCCGGTCGTCGTGTCGCCCGAGCTCGACGACCGCCAACTGGCCACCGCCAAGGGGCTGCCGTCGAACACGGTCTCGCAGCTCCGCTCCATGATGAACGCCACCGCCGTCAGCGGCACCGCCGCCAAGGTCATGGCCGGACTCGGCGGCAGCATCGGCGCCAAGACCGGCTCCGCCGAGGTCGACGGCGAGGCCGTGTCCGACAGCTGGTTCACCGGCTACCGGAACGACGTCTCGGCCGCCGCGCTGGTCCAGGGCGGCGGCCACGGAGGCGACGCGGCGGGCCCGATCGTCGCAGCTGTGCTACGAACCGGCGGCTGAGTTCGTTCCTCACAGGGCGGGACCCTAGGGTGGTGCCCCTCGTTGAGGAGCATGTGGGCACGGGGGCATCAGGGGAAACAGCGGAGGACATTTACCTGTGGGCAACAGAAGACGCGTCGCCGAGGGCAAGAGCAAGAAGAAGACGAAGCCGGCCGTCCTCGGCGGGGTGATCGCCGTGGTCGTCGCGGGTGGGGCTTTCGGTGCCTACAGCCTGTACGGCGGTGACGCGGCGGCCGAGAACAGGGCGGCGACGACGACCGCCGACGACAAGGCCGTCAAGACCGGCCCGCTGTCCGCCGCCGAGGTGACCGCCGCGGCCACGAAGTTCCTCACCGCCTGGCAGGGCGGTGACGTCACGACGGCGTCCGCGGCCACCGACGACGCGGCGGCCGCCAAGACCCTGCTGACCGGCTACACCAAGGACGCGCACATCACCGGCGTGACGCTGACGAGCGGCACCCCGTCGGGAGCCGTCGTCCCGTTCACCGTCAAGGGCACGGTCACCTACGAGGACACGAGTAAGCCGCTCTCGTACGAGTCGAAGCTGACGGTCGTGCGACGGGCCGAGGACGGTGTTCCGCTGGTGAGCTGGCAGCCGTCCGTCGTGCACCCCGACCTCCAGGACGGCGACCGGCTGGTCACCGGCGAGTCCGGTACGCCCCCGGTCAAGGCCCTCGACAAGGAGGGAGGCGAGCTGACCACGGCCAAGTACCCGTCCCTGGGCACGGTCCTCGACGGGCTGCGCGAGAAGTACGGCAAGACGGCCGGCGGCAAGGCGGGTGTCGAGCTCCAGGTGATCCGCAAGGCCGCCGCGGAGGGCGAGGAGAAGACCCCCGACAAGTCGCTGCTGACGCTCAGCGAGGGCACGCCGGGGACCGTGAAGACGACGCTCAGCCCCACCCTCCAGGCCGCCGCCGAGAAGGAAGTGCTCACGAAGGCCAAGTCGTCAGTGGTTCTGATGAGCGCCTCGACGGGCGAGATCCTCGCCGTCGCGAATCAGAGCCACGGCTTCAACACCGCCTTCCAGGGCTCCCTCGCCCCCGGCTCCACGATGAAGGTCATCACGGCGTCGCTGCTCATCGAGCAGGGCCTCGCCTCGGCGGACGAACCGCACCCGTGCCCCAAGACCTTCACGTACGGCAACTGGAAGTTCCACAACGACGACGACTTCGAGATCAAGAACGGCACGTTCAAGGCGAGCTTCGCGCGCTCCTGCAACACCGCCTTCATCAGCCAGGCTCCCGAGCTGGAGGACGACAGCCTCACCAAGCAGGCCCAGCAGGTGTTCGGCCTCGGCCTGAACGACTGGGCCATCGGCGTCTCGTCCTTCGACGGCGCGGTGCCCGTGCAGTCGGAGGCGCAGATGGCGGCCTCGCTGATCGGCCAGGGCGGGGTCCGCATGAACCCGCTGAACATGGCGTCGGTCGCCGCCACGGTCAAGTCGGGCACCTTCCACCAGCCGTACCTGGTGGCCCCGACGGTGGACGACCGCGAGCTGGCCACGGCCTCCCGCACCCTGTCCGCGGACACCCTCTCCCAGCTTCGCGAACTCATGCAGTACACCGCCTCGTCCGGCACCGCCGCCGAGGCGATGTCCGGCCTCGGCCCCGACTACGGCGCGAAGACCGGCTCCGCCGAGGTCGACGGCCAGGACAAGCCGAACGGCTGGTTCACGGCGTACAAGGGCGACTTGGCGGCCGCGGGCGTCGTCCAGCAGGGCGGCCACGGGGGCGACACGGCGGGACCGATCGTCGCGGCGCTGCTGAAGGCGGGGAGCTAGCCACTCCCGCGCGGCGGGCGTGCCGGCCTTCCTCGCTCCAGCTGCGGGCAATCGTGCCGCTGGGGCGGCGCCCGTCCCAAAGGGGCGGCACCCCGTAAGCGCCGGGCTGCGCACCCACCCCGACGTCAACACCACCCCGGCCCACCCACCGGAACCCGTTCGCGTGCCCCGTACACCCACCGCTACGGTGCCCTTCATGACCGCACCAGAAGAGAACGCCGCCAACCCCCGTTTCGCCGAGGCCCTGCGTGAGCTGGGTCTCGGCGAACTGATCCCCCAGGTCCGGCGCTTCCCGGACGCGACCCGCACCGCCGCCGAGGCCGCCGCGGCGATCGGCTGCGAGCTGAGCCAGATCTGCAAGTCGCTGATCTTCGCGGCGGACGGGGTGCCCGTACTCGTCCTCATGGACGGCGCGTCCCGCGTCGATGTCGAGCTCGTGCGGCGGGAGTTGGGCGCCGAGAAGGTGACGCGGGCGAAGGCGGACCTCGTGCGGGAGACGACGGGGTACGCCATCGGCGGCGTGCCGCCCTTCGGACACCGCTCCAGGACCCGGGTGCTGGCCGACCGTTCGCTGCTCGACCACGAAACGGTGTGGGCCGCCGCGGGCACCCCGTACGCCGTCTTCCCGATGGACCCCAAGACCCTGATCGCCCACGCCGGCGGCACTGTGGTGGACGTGCGCGAGCAGACCCAGTGACCCCGCTGGTCACCGCGGCCGTCCTGCTCGCCGCGGTCACCCACGCATGCTGGAACGCGATCGCGCACCGCATCACCGACAAGCTGGCCGGCTTCACGCTGATATCGGGCGGCGGCATGCTGATCGGGCTGGTCATGGCGCCGTTCGTGCCGGTGCCCGAGTCCGGGGCGTGGCCGTATCTGGTCGGGTCGGCCGTGATCCACATCGCGTACTACGCCCTGCTGATGCGGTCGTTCCGGCTGGGCGATTTCGGCCAGGCCTATCCCATCGCCCGCGGCACGGCCCCCCTCGTCGTCACCGTGCTTGCGGCGGTATTCGCGCACGAGGTGCCCAACGGGTGGGCGGCGGCGGGGATCGCGCTGTCCTGCGCGGGGCTGACCGGCGTCGCGCTGTGGGGGCTCCGGGGGCATCGCCCCAACTGGGCGGCGATCGGCGCGGCGTTGGCGACGGGGGTGTCGATCGCCGCGTACACCGTCGTGGACGGCCTGGGCGTACGCGCCTCCGGCTCCTCGCTCGGGTACGTCGCCTGGCTGATGGCCATGGAGGGCGTCGTGATCCCGGCGTACGCGGCGTACCACTGGCGCGGCGAACTCGTCACCGTCCTACGCCCGTTCGCCACCCTCGGCCTGCTCGGCGCGGCCCTCTCCGTCGCCGCGTACGGGCTGGTCCTCTGGGCCCAGACCCGGGCGGAACTGGCCCCGATCGCGGCCCTGCGCGAATCCTCCGTCATCGTCGGCGCGGCCATCGGCGCGGTCTTCTTCAAGGAACGGTTCGGGGCGCCCCGGATCGCGGCGGCGGGGCTTCTGGTGGTGGGGATCGGACTGATGCTCCACACCGGGTGAATCGCGTACCGCGCGGCGAAGCGGGTCAGCTCCGCCCGTCGCCGACGCCGTGCCGGGCCCGCGCGATCGTCGGTTCCAGATCCGGGTCCGGGCGGCCATGGGTCTCGCCCACCTCGGAGTGCAGGTACGGACAGCTGCACGGGATTCCTTCCCGCCGAAGTCCGGTCCTAGACTCGGACCATGGACAGGACCGACCGCGCCGACCGGGTGATCGCCGCGTCACCGGCGACCGTCTACGGCGCCCTCATCGACCGGGAGTCCCTGGAAACCTGGTTGCCGCCTGAGGGCATGCGCGGACGGATCGAGCGGTGGGATCCCCGGCCCGGCGGCGGGTTCCGGATGGCCCTCACCTACCTCGACCCCGCCGGGTGCTTCAGCCTCCGAGGGCCCGCCGCACCGCCTCCACCAGCGCCTGTGCCCGCGCATCCGCCGTCACGCTCTTGCGGAAGCCGTTCGTGACGTACCCGAAGGCGATCCCCGACTCGGGGTCGGCGAAGCCGAGCGCGCCGCCGCGGCCGGGGTGCCCGAAGGAGCCCGGAGACAGCAGGGGGGACGCGCTGCCGTGGAGCATGTAGCCATGCCCGAAGCGGGTGTTGACGACCAGGACGCGGTCCGGTCCCGCGGACTGTTCCGCACGGGCCGCCGCGACGGTGGCCGGGGAGAACAGCCGCACGCCGCCCACCTCCCCGATCAGTGAGGCGTAGAAGCGCGCGAGGCCCTCCGCCGTGGCGATCCCGTTGGAGGCGGGGAGGACGGCCGCGCGGTAGGCGGCGTCGTTCTCGTCCGGCAGCGGGGTGATCGCGGCGAAGGCGCGGCGGGTCAGCGACGAGGGATCCGCGTACGCCTCGGAGACCGACCGCTTGGGCCGGGTCCGCAGACCGCCCGCCGTCGGCGGTGCCTCGACCTGGCCGACCCGGCCGACTCGTCCTGCCACCGCGTCGGGCAGCCCGACCCACAGGTCCAGTCCCAGCGGCCCGGCGATCTCCTCGGCGATCCAGTCACCCATCGAGCGCCCGCTCACCCGCCGTACGAGCTCTCCCGTCAGCCAGCTGTACGTCTGCGCGTGATAGCCGTGGTCGGTGCCCGGCTCCCACACCGGGGCCTGCGCGGCCACCGCCGCGGCCCCGCGATCGGGATCCGCCGCCTCGGCGGGTGTGAGAGGGCGGTCGAGGACGGGTACACCGGCCCGGTGCGTGAGGACGTGCCGTACGAGGGTCCGTTCCTTGCCCTGCGCCTTGAACTCCGGCCAGTACGCGCCGACCGGAGCGTCGAGGTCCAGTTGGCCGCGCTCGGCGAGCATGAGCAGTACGGCGGCGGCGACGCCCTTCGTCGCGGAGCGCACGATCTGCGCGGTGCCGTGCTCCCAGGGCTCGGCGCCGTCGACGTCCCGCGTGCCGCCCCACAGGTCGACGACCTTGTGCCCGTCGCGGTACACGGCGACGGCGGCGCCCCGGTCCCCGAGCGCCTCGAAGTTCGCCGCGAACGCCGCCCTGACCGGCTCGAAGCCCTCGGCCACTGTGCCGTTCACGTCCACGTCCGCACTCCCTGTTCCACTCGCCGGCAACGATCGGTGCAACCTTCACCGAGCACCCGCGATTCCTGCCCGCGCAGGATCGTGACCTCGATGTTCGGTCCGGGGGCTGCTGTCCCGGACCTCACCGGTGTGTCAATGGCGGATCGGGAGCGCCACGCGACCGCCCATCAGCCGGTTGACGAGGGCGAGCAGCAGATCCCGGCTCGCCCGTCGTTCGCGCAGGTCGCCCATGACCACGGGGACGGCAGGGTCGAGGTCGAGTGCGTCCTTGACCTCGGACACGGTGCGGTCCTGCTGTCCGTGGAAGCAGTTGACGCCGATCACGAACGGGACGCGGCGGCTCTCGAAGAAGTCGATCGCCGCGAAACTGCTCTCGAGTCGCCGGGTGTCCGCGAGGACGACGGCACCGAGGGCGCCGTGCACCAGGTCGTTCCACATGAACCAGAAGCGTTCCTGGCCGGGGGTGCCGAAGAGGTACAGGACGAGCTCTGAACTCACCGTGATCCGGCCGAAGTCCAGCGCCACGGTTGTGGTGGTCTTGTCCTCCACCCCGTCGAGGTCGTCCACTCCGAGGCCCGCGACGGTCAGCTGCTCCTCCGTGTTCAGGGGCGGGATCTCGCTCACGGAGCCGACCATGGTGGTCTTGCCGACGCCGAACCCGCCGGCGATCAGGATCTTCACCGCGGCGGGTGCCGTGGACGCCACCGCCTTCGACACCGGTACCCCGGTCTGCTGTTCGTCAGAGTCTGAGTAGGGCATCCTTCACCGCCTGAAGAAGAATCATGTCCGGTTCCTCGCCGGCCACCACCGTGAGCGGTGGCCGGATCGCCACTCGTCCGATGCCCAGCAGGTCGTCGACGAGGATCTTCGTGACCGCAACGGGCTGCCGCAGCATGGCGGAGACCTCGGCGAGCGCCACGGGTGTGCGGCACTGCTTCAGAATCAACCGGTGTTCGGGTTGCAGGCTGCGGTCGCCCTGCTGGTCGCCGAGGCCGGAGACAGTGGCGATCACCGTGATGAGGGTGAGGTCGCCCCGCACCGAGGCGGTGCGACCCTGGGTGATCGTGTACGCCCTGACCAGGCTGTCCTCGGAGTCATCGTCGTCCGCCGCCGCGTCGGCCCAGTGCCTCACTCACGTCCTCCCCCCGTTCCTGCCACGCCGGAGCGGGAGGATCCCCAGTCCTGCGTGAGCCCCTGGACGACCCGTACCTCGGTGCCCAGATGCTGTCCCACTTGCTGTACGAGGGTGTCTATCGCCACGGCCATCACCTCCGCGTCCACCTCCTGGTCCGCAACGACCGCCAGGTGGGTGCCCCGGCCGGCGGAGCTGATGAACAGCCACAGTTCGTCGAGTTCGACGATCAGTTGGCGGACCGCGCCGCCGCCGAACACCTCGCCGACTCCGCGCGCCAGGCTCTGCTGCCCGGTGGCGATGGCGGCCAGCCGTTCGGCGTCGACCCGGGCGATGCTGCTGGACTGACTGACGAGCAGACCGTCGTCGGACAGCACGACGGCGTTCCGGGTGCCGGGAACCTGGTCGACCAGACGATCGAGCAGCCAGTCGAGGTCAGAGTTGGTGGCGGTGCTTCGCAGAGTCATCGTCCGTCTTCCTTCCGGGTCCGTTCGGGTCCCGGTGCGGGATCGTCGGGTTGGTGATCGGAGGTGTGTCTGAGCCGGGCGGCCCGGGACTGGCGTTGGAAGGCGCCGACAGTGGCGCCGGGGCGTGCCCCGTTCCGACGGGGCAGGGGCTGGGCTTCGGCCGGGTCCGTGTACGGCGTCTCGGGGCGCGCGGGGGGAGGCTGCCGGAGTTCGGTGGCGAGGCTGGCCTGCCGGACCCGCCGGGGCAGTGGGTCGTTGGCCTGCCTCGCAGCCGGAGCCGGAACCGGAACCGGAACCGGAGCGGGCCGGGCGTGCGGCTCGATCCAGGGACCGACGAGCGGACGGGTGAACTCCTCCCGGTCGCCGGGCCGGAGCCGCGGCCGGAGATCGGAGTGGGTGTCGGCCTGTGTGGACGTGCTGTGCGGCGCGAGCTGGTCGGGGTAGGCATGCAAGGCGTCGGTCGGGTTCTCCTCCGGGAGCGGTCCGCCGTCGGTGATCAGCTCCCCGGGCACCAGGACGACCACCCGGGTGCCCCCGAAGGACGAGGGCCGTAGCTCCACCTTGAGACCCAGGTTGGCGGAGAGCCTGGCCACGACGTAGAGGCCCAGCCGGGCGTCGTCGGCGCGGGACATGACGTCCATCCGGGGCGGCTGGGCCATCAGGGCGTTGGCCGCGTCGTACTGCTCGGGCTCCATGCCCATGCCGCGGTCCTCGATCTCGATCGCGACGCCGCGGCCCACCTGGGACACGGTCACCTCGACCGGCGTCGGCGGCTTGGAGAAGGACACCGCGTTCTCCATCAGCTCCGCCAGCACGTGTGCCACGGGACCGACGGCGCGCTCGGACAGCCAGGCCTCGCCGTCGATGTCGATCCGGATGCGGCGGTAGTCCTGCACCTCGCTCTGCGCGGAACGCAGGACGTCCAGCAGGAGGACGGGCCTGCGCCAGCGGCGCTGCGGTTGGCCGTTGCCGAGGATGACCAGGTTCTCCTCGTAGCGGCGCAGCCGGGCAGCCAGGTGGTCGAGGTCGAAGAGACCTTCGAGGACCGCGGGGTCCTCGTGCTGGCGCTGCATCTCACCGAGCCGCCTGAGCTGCATGCCGATGAGCAACTGGGTCCGCCTGGCGATACGTTGCAACAGGCGCTCGAAGCCGCGGTACAGCTCGACCTCTCGTACGGCGATCTCCAGGGACGAACCGCGGGCCTGGTTGAGGGCCTGGCCGAGCTGGCCGAGTTCGTCGTCGGCGTGGCGGATCTCCGGCAGTTCGGCGTCGGTGTCGACCTTCTCGCCCCGGCGCAGCCGCTCCACCATGTCGGGCAGCCGGCTCTGCAGTTCCAGGGCCTCCGAGCGGAGCGCGAAGATCCGCAGGCGCAGGATTCCGGTCAGACGCAGTGTGAACAGGAACAGCAGCAGCACCGCCGCCGCGCTCGCTACGGCTGTGATGATCAAGGTTTGCACCAGGCCGTCGAGTTCGCCGTTGGTGACGGCGTCGAGGTCCGAAGCGACTGCGTCGCCGGCCTTCTCCAGTTCGGGCGTGATGTCGGTGCGGACCTGCTGCCACTGTTGGCCGACCGAGGCGGCCACGGGGCTCCGGCCGGCGTCGTCCTCCTTGTCGGAGCTGAGGAGAGCCGTCTCGATCCGGGCCTTCTCCTTCCAGTCGGCACTGGAGAACACGCTCTCGTAGGCCTTGGCCAACGGCGCGGGCAGCTGCGCCACGATCTTGTCGTCGTAGATGTGCCGCTGGGCGCCGATCGCGTCGGCGAGCTGGAAGCGCTGTTCACTGGTGAGCCGGCCGCTCGCCGCCCCGGAGGCGATGACCGCGTCCTCGCGAGCGATCATCTCCAGGCCCCACAAGGCGTCGAACGTCGGCCGGCTGAGCTCGGCCTGTTCGCCGAAGCCCACGTTGCTGAAGCCCTCGAACATCTCCAGGTCCCAGGTGATGATCTCTGTGTAGTCGTCGAAGGTCTGCTCGGGGTCGGCGGATCCCCGGTCCAGGGCGTCACGCCGGCCGGGGAGTCGTTCCATGGCCAGGTCGAGCTTCCGGAACGTTTCGCCGAGGTCGTCCGGTACTGAACCGGACAGCGCGTCGAGGCGTCGCACGGCTGTGTCGGTGAGCCCACGCTGACGCGTCAGTTCGGACCGGTCCGCCTCGGGAGCCGACAAGGCCATCGAGGTCAGCCGCCGCTCCGTCTGCACAGCGGAGGCGACGTCGAGAAGCGGTTCGGTGAAGCGCTCTGTCGACCCCTGCCGGTCGTGCACCTCCCGCCACTCCCCGTACTGCTGGGCCGAGTTCGTCACTGCCAGGACGACCAGGACGAGGCAGGGCACCAAGGCGAGTGCGAACAGGATCGTCCGCAGCGACATCCGGCGCTTGGGAACCGTCTCTTGACCTGTCGGACGGCTCGCGGCTGGTGAGGTTCGGGCGTGGAGTGCCACTGGGGTTCCCGGCGTGTGAGTGATGACGGACCGTTACTGAAAGCGGTGGTCCGAGTCATGACAGGGGGGAGCCTACAGCCGGATAAACGATCTCAATACGGTTCGGCTGATAAGAACATTGACATTATTGTCCCGAACGGACCGCCCTGGGGCGTGGCTCTCTCCCAGCGGCCGGACGCAGCCTGCGGGTCCTCCCCGCCGAGCTGGACGTAGTAGGCGATGTGGATCGCGGCCGACGCGATGAGATACGGCCACGCCCAGGGAAGGTGCCACAACGGGCCACACTCAGCGCCCGTGGAATCGGTCACGCGCCCATCGTCACGGAGCGCGGGTCGAAGCCGAAGGGCAGCTCCAGACGGTGGGTGCGCATCAGCTCGTCGTCGGAGAGCAGTTCGCCGGTCCTGCCGTCGGCAGCGATCACGCCGTCGCTGAGGACGAGGGCGCGGGGGCACAGTTCCAGGGCGTACGGCAGGTCGTGCGTGACCATGAGGACGGTCACGTCCAACGACCGCAGGATGTCGGCGAGTTCGCGCCGTGAAGCCGGGTCGAGGTTGGAGGACGGTTCGTCGAGGACGAGGATCTCCGGCTCCATCGCCAGGACCGTCGCCACGGCCACCCGGCGCCGCTGCCCGAAGGAGAGGTGGTGCGGCGGGCGGTCGGCGAAATCCTCCATGCCGACCTGCTCCAGGGCCGCGCGGACACGCGCCTCCAGTTCGGCGCCCTTCATCCCCGCGGCGGCCGGCCCGAAGGCGACGTCCTCGCGCACGCTCGGCATGAAGAGCTGGTCGTCCGGGTCCTGGAAGACGATGCCGACCTTGCGCCGGATCTCCGCCATGTGCTGCTTGCCGACGGGCAGTCCGGCCACCGTCACGGTCCCGGCGCCGCCGTTCAGGATGCCGTTGAGGTGCAGTACGAGGGTGGTCTTGCCGGCGCCGTTCGGCCCGAGCAGCGCGACGCGCTCACCGCGGGCGACGGTGAAGTCGACGCCGAAGAGGGCCTGGTGCCCGTCGGGGTAGGCGAAGGCCAGTCCGGCGACTTGGAGAGAGGGGGTTGTCACAAGGTCCGTCACAAGGTCCATCCCAACAGACATACGGCGAGCGCGGCGGACGGGAGGGCGAGGGCGTAGGACCACTGCGCCCGGGAGGCGGTCACCTCGTCGATGACCGGCATCGAACCGGCGTACCCCCGGCTGATCATGGCGAGGTGCACGCGCTCCCCGCGCTCGTAGGAGCGGATGAACAGGGCGCCCGCGGACTTCGCGAGCACCCCCCAGTGCTTGACGCCGCTCGCCTCGAAGCCGCGCGACTCCCGCGCGATCCGCATCCGCCGCATCTCGTCCGCGATGACATCGCCGTACCGGATCATGAAGGACGCGATCTGCACGAGGAGGGGCGGGAGCTTCAACCGCTGCAGGCCAAGGAGCAGTTCGCGCAGTTCGGTGGTGGAGGCGAGGAGTACGGAGGCGGCGACGCCCAGGGTTCCCTTGGCGAGGACGTTCCAGGCGCCCCACAGCCCGTTCACGCTCAGCGACATGCCGAGGACGTCCACCCGCTCGCCCTCCGCGACGAACGGCATGAGCACCGCGAAGGCGACGAACGGGACCTCGATGAGCAGCCGCTTCAGCAGGAAGGGGGCGGGCACCCGGGCCTGGTGGGCGACCACCGCGAGGAGGACGGCGTAGAGCGCGAACGCCCACATCGCCTCGCGCGGCGTGGAGACGACCACGATCACGAAGGCGAAGGTGGCGGCGAGTTTGGTGTGCGGGGGCAGGGCGTGCACGCGCGAGTGGCCGCGCCGGTAGAGCTTGTGGGCGTGGCCGGCGCCCATGTCAGGCGACCTGCGAGGGTGACACTTCGGTCGCCTCGGCCGTACGGCGCTTGCGGACCGCCCAGAAGACGCCGGTGCCCGCGACGACGGTGACGCCGACGCCGATGACGCCCGCGAGGCCGCCGGAGAGCCGGGCGTTCGAGACGTCCTTGACGCCGTAGTCGGCGAGCGGGGAGTCGGCGGCGGCGTGCTCCTCCACGTTCTTGTCGATGCCCTTGTCCGTGGCGACCTTCTCCAGGCCGTCGGGGCTGGCGGAGGCGTAGAAGCTGACGAACCCGGCGAGGACCAGGGAGGCGACGAGCCCGGTGATCCACACCTTGCGGTGGGAGGTGCGGGCTGCGACGGGGGCGGGAGCGGCCTCGGGCGCGTCGACCAGCTCACCGTTGACGCGCAGCTTCAGCTGCTGGGTGAGGCCACGCGCTCCGTACACGAGATCCGGTCGTACGGCGATGACGGCGCCGACAGTGAGCGCGGTGATCGCGGCCTCGCCGATGCCGATGAGGATGTGGACGCCGACCATGGCGGTGGCGACCTTGTCGATCGAGACGTCGGTGGTGCCGCCGAGCGCGTAGATGAGGGTGAAGGCGACGGCGGCTGCCGGTACGGAAAGGAGCGCCGAGACGAAAGCGGCGGCGGTGATGGAGCGGCGTCCGCGCGGGAGCACCTTCACCAGGCCGCGGAAGACGGCGTACGCGACGACCGTGGTGACGATCGCCATGTCCGTGATGTTCACGCCGAGCGCGGTGAGGCCGCCGTCCGCGAAGAGGATGCCCTGCATCAGCAGGACGACGGAGACGCAGAGGACCCCTGTGTAGGGGCCGACGAGTATCGCCGCCAGCGCACCTCCCAGCAGGTGTCCGCTGGTCCCGGCCGCGACCGGGAAGTTCAGCATCTGCACGGCGAAGATGAAGGCGGCGACCAGGCCGGCGAGCGGCGCGGTCCTCTCGTCCAGCTCGCGGCGCGCCCCTTTGAGGCTCACGGCGATGGCACCGGCGGCGACTACTCCGGTGACCGCGGAGACGGGAGCGTTGATGAATCCATCTGGCACATGCACCGTACGAGGATAGCGCCTTGTTGCGAAGGGTTCGCAAGAGCGGGATGGCCACGAATAAGCGGGCGGGTATCGGGCAGGAGCACTGGGAGAGGTCCTGAGGAGGTCAGGCGCGCGCCGGCAGCGGAAGCGGAATCCGCCGAGTGTGCGACATTGGAGAGGTGACGGATTCACAGATTCCGCACAGGTTACGCAGCGTAAGGAGTCGGCTCATGTCCGCTGTCGAACAGTACGCACGGGCTCACATCGTCACCGACACCGCGGACACCGCCGCCGACGAACACCGGGCCGTCCCGATCGCCCTTCGCTACGACCCCGAGGCCGACCCCCGCCAGGTGCACGTCACCCTGCCCGGGCCCCACGAGTGGGTCGTGGCCCGCGAGCTCCTCGAACAGGGCCTCCGCGTTCCCGTCAGCAGCGGCGACATCCGCGTCTGGCCCTGCGGCCGCGTCCAGGCCGTCATGGAGTTCCATTCCACGGAGGGCGTGGCGGTCGTGCAGTTCGAGTCGAAGACGCTGGTGCGGTTCCTGCGGCGTACGTACCTGGCGGCGGCGCCGGTGGCTCGCTGACGTATTGCCGGGACAGCGCTTCAGCCATGATCTACAGCTGAACGGCAGAATCAATGGCCCTTACCACATGCCCACCTGAACCCTCTCCCTTGCATTTCCAGACTGCCGCCTCCTGCAAATAACCCACGTGCAGACCGAGGCCGTGCTGACCGCAGACAGGCCAGACCATTCGATAGTGGCCCATAACAAACTCCTGCACCCCTTCCGCCATAACGCCCAGAACATCGGTCCAGTCCGGCGTCGAGACCTCCGTCGACTTGATGCGGACTACGCCGACCGGCCCAAATTCCGGGTCACGAAAGTAGTCGATGTAACAAAATTCCTCTCCATCGACCCTTTTCCCGATCTCCCCCTCCACTGACGCACTGACCAGCCGGAAGGCCGACCTCGCCAGCGAAAAGGTCCGCTCTGTCCAAAGTTCACAGAATTCCCTTTCCGGAATTCCTCCGAATTCGCCGTACAGCTCAGACATCCACGCCACTACCTCTGCCGAGACGTTGTCCCCGTACCGCCAGACGGCTCGCAGCATCCTGTCCTGCCAGTCCGAATAGTTCGACATCCTCACCGCTTTCCGATTGGCATCACTCGGTCAAGGTTCCCCCAGCGCTCCGCATCGAGGTTACGGACACCCGAGGTGACCGACTCCCCCGGCTCAACCCGCCGGAGCCGCACGCGGATTCAGGGCGCGACCTGTTGTTCGTGCACGCGCTCAGGACTCATCACGATTCGTGATCGCCACCAGAGCGGATTGCGTCTGGGACGGCCCGCCCTCCGGTGCTGGACTGATCCGTGACGGACCGCCCGCCGTATGCGGAGCGGAACCCCTTTGACCTCAGGAAGTCCATGACGACCGCCCCGGCCCGCACCCCCTACGCACTGCTGCTCGCCGTGCTGTGCTCGCTCAACGCAGGTGGCCTGTTCGCCTCCGACATCAACCTCCCCGGCGTCCCCGCCACCGCACACGCCCTGGGCGCCCCGGTCTCCTCGGTCCAGTGGACTTTCAGCGCCTTCATGGTCGGGATCGCGGTTTCCCAGGCGGTGTACGGGCCGCTGTCCGACGCCTACGGCCGCAAGCGCGTCATCGTGTCCGGACTCGGCGTCTTCATCGTCGCCTCCCTGATCTGCGCGGCGGCTCCCGGCATCGGCGTCTTCGGAGCCGGTCGGCTGCTCCAGGCACTCGGCGCCGGCTCGGGCATGGTGATCGGCCGCGCGGTCATCAGCGATCTGTACGAGGAGAAGGACGCGGCCCGGATGTTCGCCACCGTCATGCCGATCGTGGGCGTCTCCCCCTCCGTCGCCCCGCTGGTCGGCGGTTACCTGACCACATACGTGAGCTGGCGGGCCCCCTTCGTGGTGACCGCGCTCATCGGAGCCCTGACCCTCGTCGCCATGATCGGCTGGGTGCCCGAGAGCCTGCCGCCGGAGCGGCGCAGCCGGCACCTGGGCGCCACGCTGCGCGGCTACCCGCGGCTGCTCACCCGCCCCCTCTTCTGGGCATACACGCTCAACCTGGTGGTGGCGTACGGCGGTTACTTCGGCTACCTGGCCGCCTCCCCGCTGATCTTCGAGCGGATGGGGCTGGCCACCGTGACCACGAGCTACTGCTACATCAGCGTCTCGATCGCCTATGTGGCGGGCAATCTGACCTCGCGCGCCCTGGTGCGCACCCGCGCGATCGACCGGCTCCTGTGGTGGGGGCACGGCTTCTTCCTTGCCGGGGCCCTGATGATGCTGGCGCTCGGGCTCAGCGGAGTGGGCGGGCGCTGGGGGCTGCTGGTCCTGGTTTTCATGCCGGTGATGACCTTCGGGAACGGGTTCCTGCTGCCGCTGTCCATGAGCGCGGGAGTCACCGCCTTCCGGTCCACCGCGGGTTCCGCCTCCGGCCTGATGGGCGCGCTCCAACTGCTCGGCGCGTCACTCGGCATCCTCACGGTCAGTCAGCTGCCCGCAGGGGACCTGTTCGGCCTCGGCTGGTACGTCGTCATCACCTCCCTGTTGGGAATCGTGGCCTTCGGGTCCCTCCTGCGGTCGGCCGCGCGAGGGAGGGCGGCCGAGGAACCCCCAGCCCCTGTGGTGCGGGCGGGGGTGGCAGGGTAGACGTTGGGTAAGTTTCGGTCGCGAATTCCGCGGAACATGAGAAGATCCCCTCCGTGTCAGTGACCCCGCATCGCAGCGGGTACGGGGGGCTCAGTGGAATTGCGTCAGATCCAGTACTTCGTGGCCGTGGCCGAGGAATTGCATTTCGGCCGGGCCGCCGAGCGTCTCAACATCGGACAGCCGGCGGTGAGCCAACAGATCCGGCGGCTGGAACGGGAGTTGGGTGCGGATCTGTTCGACCGGTCCCGGCGAAACATCCAGCTCACTCCGGTCGGCCGCGAGCTCCTGGCCGAGGGTCAGGAAATCCTCCGGGCAGTCGACGCCTTTTCGGCCAAGGCCAGAAAAGCGGTGGCGCGGGAGAGCGACACTTTCCGGCTCGGTATCAGTTCGGCGCTCGGGACACGTCTCGACTATTTCCTGGACGCCCTGCCCCGAAACGGTTCGAGAATCCGCTTCGAATTCCAGACGCTCGGCGTGCAGGAACGTCTGGAGGAGCTGCGCTCCGGCGCGCTGGACGCCGCCTTCATCCGCGGAGTCGAGAGCGTACCGGGGCTGAAGCTGCTCACCCTGTGGTACGACCCGCTGATGGTGGCCCTGCCGGCCGCCCACCCCTTGGCCGAGAAAGCAGCTCTTGACCTACATGATCTTGCCGACATCCCACTGCGCATCGCCGACCGGGGCCAGAACTCGGTGCTCTACGACTCGGTGCTGTTCGCCTGCCGGGAAGCCGGCTTCGAGCCACTGATCGGCCCGCCCTTCACCGGCCTTCAGGACACCCTGGCCGAGATCGGCGCAGGCTCGGCCGGCTGGACCCTGGTGTATCCGACGGCGGTGAGTGCGGTGACCTCGCGGCGCGTCGCGATCAGAAAGCTCGCCAGGTTCCCGATCACCATGCGAATGTCGCTCGCGGTCCGCCCGGACGGTGATCAGCAGTGGACGTCGACGCTCTCCGAAGCCTGTTCCCGCGTGCGCCTACAGGTCGCCGAGGAGAATTCGGTCATCCTCGGTGAACTTCCCTGAACACTTCCTGAGCACATCCCCGAGCACATCCCCGAGCACTTCCCCGAGCAAGTCCGGGCCTGTGCGGCCGTGATCCTGTCCAGGAATCCGCCGTACGCTGGTAAGCCTCCACCTCATTCGCACCACCGCACCACCGCACCACGGACAGCAGTGCGGGGCGCCCCACCTCGCAGGTGGGACGCCCCGTCAGCTGTTACGCGGCGAGCCTCAGGCCCGTAGAACGGTTATGCGCGCACCAGCTCCCGGTCCTCGTCCCTGCCGCGCCGCTCCTCGTCCAGCTTGCGCAGGCCCTCGCCCTCGACGTCGACGTTCGGAAGGGCGCGGTCGAGCCACTTCGGCAGCCACCAGGCCTTCTTGCCGAGCAGGGCCAGGACCGCCGGGACGATCGCCATGCGGACGATGAAGGCGTCGAAGAACACCGCGATCGCGAGGCCGAAGCCGATCATCTTGATCATCGACTCGGTGGAGCCGATGAAGCCGCCGAAGACGGCCATCATGATGACAGCGGCCGCGGTGACGACGCGGGCTCCGTGGTTGAAGCCGGTCACGATCGCCTGGCTGGGCTTCTCGCCGTGGACGAACGCCTCGCGCATGCGCGTCACGAGGAAGACCTCGTAGTCCATCGCGAGACCGAAGACGACGCCCACCATGAAGATCGGCATCATCGACATGATCGGGCCGGTCTCCTCGACGCCCACCAGGCCGGCGAACCAGCCCCACTGGAAGACCGCGACGACGGCACCGAGCGCGGCCAGCACCGAGAGCAGGAAGCCGAGGGCCGCCTTCAGCGGGACCAGGATCGAGCGGAAGACCACGATCAGGAGGAGGAAGGCTAGGCCGACGACCAGCGCCAGGTACGGGAGCAGCGCGTCGTTGAGCTTCTGCGAGAAGTCGATGTTCATCGCCGTCGTGCCGGTGACCAGCACCTGCGCTCCGGTGTCCGCCTTGAGTGCGCCGCCCGCGTCACGGATGGCGTACACCAGGTCCTCGGTGGTGATCGAGGACGGCTTGGAGTCCGGGATCACAGTGATCGTCGCGGTGTCCCCGGCCTCGTTGAGCGGTGACGGGATCACCGACACGACGTCGTCGAGGCCCTTGACCTTGTCGGACACCGTGGTGACCGCGCCCTCCGGGTCCGTGGCCCCCTTCGCGTCCACGACGACCATCAGCGGTCCGTTGAAGCCGGGCCCGAAACCGTCCGACAGCAGGTCGTACGCCCGGCGCTGAGTCGTGGACGTCGGCTGTGAACCGTCGTCGCCCAGGCCCAGTTCGAGCGAGGCCGCCGGAATCGCGGCGGCGCCGAGCGCGACCACGCCGAAGAGGAGGACGGCGACCGGACGGCGTACGACGAAGCTCGCCCAGCGGGTGCCCATGTTGGGCCTGCCCTCCTTCTTGGCGGCGCGCCCTCCCCCGAGCAGCCTGCTCTTCCTGCCCGCGGGCTGGACCTTCTTGCCGACGTAACCGAGCAGCGCCGGGATCATGGTGAGAGCGATCAGTACGGCGATCACGACCGTGCCCGCCGCCGCGACACCCATCTTCGTCAGCATCGGGATGTTCACGACCGACAGGCCGACCAGGGCGATGACCACGGTGAGACCTGCGAAGACGACCGCGGAGCCCGCCGTGCCGACGGCCCGCCCGGCCGCTTCCTCGCGTTCGCGGCCCTCGGCCAGCTCGGCCCGGTAGCGGGAGACGATGAACAGCGCGTAGTCGATGCCGACCGCGAGCCCGATCATCATCGCGAGTGTGGAGGTGGTGCTGCCGAGGTCGAGCGTCTTGGCCAGGGCGGTGATCGTCGAGATGCCGATGCCCACGCCGATCAGCGCGGTCAGCAGCGGCAGTCCGGCCGCGATCAGCGAGCCGAAGGTGATGACGAGGACGACCGCGGCGACCGCGATACCGATGATCTCGGTGGACCCGGTCTCGGGCGCGGCCTGGAGCGCGTCACCGCCGATCTCGACGGTCAGCCCGCCGGCCCGTGCCTCCTTCGCCGTGTCCTCCAGGGCCTCCTTAGAGGAGTCCTTCAACTCCATGCCGGAGACCTTGTACGAGACCTGCGCGTAGGCGACCGTCCCGTCCTTGGAGATCGACTTGGCCTTGTAGGGGTCCGTGACGGAGGTGACCTCGGTACCGTCGCCGAGTGCCTCGACGGCCTTCTCGACGGTCGCCTTGTTCTCCGCGTCCTCCATCTTCTCGCCGCTGGGCGCCTTGAAGACGACTCGCGCGGTAGCTCCGTCGGCGCTCATGCCGGGGTTGCGCTGCTCCAGCAGGTCGAAGGCCTTCTGCGCCTCCGTGCCGGGTATCGAGAAGGAACTGGTGCCCGCGGCGGGTGCACTTGCCGCGCCGACACCAGCGAGGGTGAGCAGCGCCACCCAGATCAGGGCGACGAAGTGCCGTCGCCTGAAGGCGAATCGGCCGAGTTTATAGAGAAACGTAGCCACGAGGGCGTACTCCCGGTCAGGTCGTGGGATGGCAGGGGCCTGGTGCGATCACCCGCTGGGGAACGGGTGAGGGCAGGAGGGATCAGCCCGACGACGTGAGCGGTCGCGTCAGGTACAACTGCAGGGAATGGCAAGGGGGTTGAGGGTTCAGGCGCAGAGGGCAGGGAGGACCACCGCGTCGACGTACGAGGTGAGGAAGGCCTGGCTCGGCGGCAGTTCGTCGATCATGGTACGGGCCGCGAAGCCACCCATCATCATGTGCATCACGTAGTCGATCGCGGGGTTGTCCGGACGGACCTCACCCCGGTCGATCGCGCGTTGCAGCACGCGCCGCACCTCCGCCATCTCCGGCTCGATGAGCAACTCCCTGAAGGCGCGCCGGAGATCGGGGTTCGTGTGCATCGCCACGGCAAGACCCCGCATCAGCGCGGAGTTCTGCTCCATGTGACAGTCGTCGTCACGCGTGACCATCGCATGGAAGTCACCCCGCAGGGACCCGGTGTCGACGGCGCCGAGATGGACCGGCTTCCCATGCCGCATCGCCCTGGCGACGAGCTCCGCCTTGCCGCCCCACTGGCGGTAGAGGGTGGCCTTGCTCGACTTCGTGCGGGCGGCGACGGCGTCCATCGTCAGGGCGTCGTAACCGACCTCCCGGAGCAGGTCCAGCACAGCCGCGTACAACTCGGCCTCACGCTCGGGCGTGATCCGACTGCGTCGCGCCGTTGCGGCTTCAGTCATCGCACTCTCCTTCTCCTGCTCGGCGCACGGAGCGGGGAACTCCGGACGACGCGGCTCTTACATCTCTGAACATACCCGGAGAGCGAGCGAAACGAAACCGTTTCGTACGTGTCATGTGTCACGGGTTCCTGGCTCAACCACCCAACCGACCCCCGCGCACAAGTTGCCGAGGCCCTCCGAGCGGAAAAGCATAGGGAGGTGAGCGACGCGCACGAGGACGAACCCAAGGACACGTACGAGAACGCGACCCCCGGGGAGAGCGCCCCCGGATACCTGCGCTTCCCGCATCTCAGCGGCGACCGGCTGTGCTTCGTGGCCGAGGACGACCTGTGGGTGGCCCCCCTTGAAGGGCGGGGCCGCGCCTGGCGCCTCACCGTCGACCGTACAAAGGTCGGCCACCCCCGCTTCTCCCCCGACGGCCGCCACATCGCGTACACGAGCTGGCGCAGCTTCGTCCCGGAGATCCATCTGGCTCCGGTGGACGGCGGCCCCGGCCGACAGCTCACCTACTGGGGCAGCGCCGACACCCAGGTCTGCGGCTGGTCACCCCCTGACAAGGACGGAAACTGCGACATCCTCGCCGTCGCCTCGCACGGCCAGCCCTTCTCCTACTTCACCTGGGCCTACAGCGTCCCCACCACCGGCGACCCCGGCGGCCGGCTCCCCTGGGGCCCGGTCTCCGACATCGCGGTCGCCGACATCGGCGGCGAGCGCCAGACCCTGCTGCTCACCGGCACCCCGCCGCACGAACCGGCCGCCTGGAAGCGGTACCGGGGCGGCGCGACAGGCCGGCTCTGGCTGCACGGCAGGCGACTCCTCGCCGGCCTCGAAGGCCATCTCGACACCCCCATGTTCGTCGGCGGCCGTATCGCCTTCCTCTCCGACCACGAGGGCGTCGGAAACCTGTACTCGTGCGCGTACGACGGCTCCGGCCTGCGCCGCCACACCGACCACGACGCGTACTACGCCCGGCACGCCTCCAGCGACGGCACCCGGGTCGTCTACCAGTGCGCGGGCGACCTGTGGATCGTCGAGGACCTGTCCGCCGACTCCGTCCCGCGCCGGCTCGACGTCCGTCTCGGCGGTCCGCGCGCGGGACGCCGTACGTACCAGGTGCCGGCCACCCAGCACATCGACGGCATCTCCATGGACGAGACGGGCCGGGCCAGCGCCGTCGTCGTACGCGGCAGCCTGTACTGGCTCACCCACCGCGACGGCCCCGCCCGCACCATCGCCGACACCCCCGGCGTACGGGTCCGGCTCCCGGAGATGCTCGGCTCCGGCGGCCAGGTCGCCTACGTCACCGACGCCGAGGGCGAGGACGCCGTCGAGATCGCCTACCTCCCGCGCGCGAGCGGCGCACGCGAACCGCGCCGCCTGGCCTCCGGCGAACTGGGCCGCGTACAGGAAATGGTGTCGGACCCGCAGGGCGAGCGCCTCGCGGTCGCGTCGAACGACGGGCGGCTGCTGCTCCTGGACGCGTCCGAGGAGTCCGACGGTGAGGTCACCGAGCTCATCCGGTCGGTCAACGGGCCGGTGCGCGATCTCGCCTTCTCACCGGACGGCGCCTGGCTGACCTGGGCACACCCCGGGATCGGCCGCTCCCTGCGCCAGATCAAGATGGCGCGAATCTCCTCGAAAAGACAAGAGGACCGCCTGATCGTCGACGTCACCAACGGCCGCTTCGAGGACGAGAATCCGGTGTTCACGCGGGACGGCCGCTATCTGGCCTTCCTGTCGTGGCGCGGCTTCGACCCGGTGTACGACGTCCACACCGGCGACCTCTCCTTCCCGCTCGGCTGCCGTCCTTACCTGGTACCCCTGTCGTCCGCGACCCCTTCCCCCTTCGCGCTCAACCCCGACGGGCGGCCGGTCGCGGGGGGCCTGGACCCGGTCGAGGACGACGCGGGTGACGGCAGCACGGTGACCGTCGAGATCGAGGGCCTGGAGAGCCGGGTGACGCCGTTCCCGGTCACCGCGTCCAAGTACTCGGCGCTCCACCCGGTCGCGGGCGGCGGCCTGGTCTGGCTGCGCTGGCCGATCTCGGGCGCGCTCGGCGAGACCTTCGCCAACCCCGACGACACGTCCGGCCGCCCCACCCTCGAGTACTTCAACATCGCCAAGGCGAAGAAGTCCGAACTCGTCGACCACCTCGACTGGTTCGCGGTGAGCGGCGACGGCAGCCGCCTTGTCGTGGTCGACGAAACCGACCTGCGCGCCGTCCCCTCCACCGAGTCCGGCGACGGCGACTCCACGGTCTGGATCGACCTGCGCCGCATCCTGCACGAGGCCGACCCGCCCGCCGAGTGGCGCCAGGCGTACGAGGAGGCGGGCCGCATCATCCGCGCGTACTTCTGGGAGCCGCACATGTGCGGTATCGACTGGGACGCGGTGCTCGCGCAGTACCGCCCACTGGTCGAACGGGTCGCGTCCCCCGACGACTTCGCCGATCTGCTCCGCGAGGTGCTGGGCGAACTGGGCACCTCGCACGCGTACGTCTCCGCCGCCCGCCGCAACGAAGGCCCGGCCCACTACCAGCGCCTGCAGGGCCTGCTCGGCGCCAACTTCGTCCGCAGGGACGGCAGTTGGATGCTCAAGCGGATCCTCCCCGGCGAGTCCTCGGACTCCAAGGCCCGTTCACCGCTGGCCGGCACCGGGATCCGCGAGGGCGCGGTGCTCACCCACGTCGACGGCCGGCCGGTGGACCCGGTCACTGGCCCGTATCCGTTGCTGGCGGGCGCGGGCGGTACGACGGTGGAGCTGACGTTCACCCCGGCGGAGTTCACCCCGGCGGAGTTCACCCCGGCCGAGGGCGGCGAGGCACGCTCCCGCCGGGTCGCCGTGGTCCCGCTCATCGACGAGCGGCCGCTGCGCTACCAGGACTGGGTGGCCAAACGCCGGGACGTCGTGCGCGAGTTGAGCGGCGGGCGCTGCGGCTATCTGCACATCCCCGACATGGGCGGCTCGGGCTGGGCCCAGTTCAACCGCGACCTGCGCCTTGAGGTGTCCCGGCCCGCCCTCATCGTCGACGTGCGCGGCAACGCGGGCGGTCACATCAGCGAGCTGGTCGTCGAGAAGCTGACCCGCAAGATCCTGGGCTGGGACCTGACACGCGACGCCCAGCCGGTGTCGTACGCCTCCAACGCCCCGCGCGGTCCGGTGGTCGCGCTGGCGGACGAGGCGACCTCCTCCGACGGCGACATGATCACCGCCGCTTTCAAGCTGCTGAAGCTGGGGCCTGTCGTCGGCCAGCGCACCTGGGGCGGAGTCGTCGGCATGACCGGGCGGCACCGCCTCGGCGACGGGACGGTGATCACGGTCCCGATGAACGCCGCCTGGTTCGACGAGTACGGCTGGTCCATCGAGAACAGAGGTGTCGACCCGGACCTGGAGATCCTCCGCACTCCGCTGGACTGGGCGGAGGGCCGCCACGCGCAACTGGACGACGCCGTCCGACTCGCCCTGGACCTGCTGAACACGCAGCCGGCGGCCGCCCCGCCGGACTACTCGAACGTGCCGGACCGGACGAGGCCGAAGCTGCCGCCGCGCGCCTGAACACAGGGGTGGGGCGCCCTCGTTCAGATGGGCGCCCCACTCAGGTACTGCTCGTGCGGCTCAACTCGTGCGGCTCAACGACCGGGCGACAGAGGCCGGATCGTCGAACGTCGCACCTGTGACCACACTTCAGACGTCATAGTCCTGGTCGAAGCGGTCCTGAGCCTCCTGCTGCATGCGGTCCGTGCCGCGCTCGCCACGGTCCTGCTCGCCGCGTGCACGGTCCTGCTGGCCGCGCTCGCGGTCCTGCCGACCGGGCTCGCGGTCCTGCCGACCGGGCTCGCGCTGCTGCGAGGAACGCTCGCTCGCCTCGTCCTGGTTCTCGCCCATCTTCTCCTTGGCCCGGTGCTTCATCTCTTCGGCCTTGTCCTGGAACTTGTCCTTCTTGCCCATGAGTTTTCACTCCCGTTTTGTGGGTGAGGGGGTCAAGCCTCGACCAGACTTACACGGGGGCACAAAGCGCGCATTTCGATCAATAACTCACGGTGAGTGCGTCCAGGAACCCCAGGTCAGGTGCCCTGTCGTTGCTGCTCGTCCGCCAACCCGCCCGCCCCCACAAGTCCCCTGCCCACGCCCTTGAGTCGAGGCTCCAACCGCCGCATCTCCCGCTCCCCGACCGCCGCGATGATCCCGGGCAGGTAACCGCGGATGCCCTGCGAACCCCGCAGCCACCACTGCGCGTACACATGACTGGACCGCCGCTCGATTCCGGCGACGATCCGGTCGACGGCAGGACCCAGCGGATACGTCTTGTTGGCCGGCCACGGCAGCCGCTGCCGCAGTTCGCGCATCACGTCGTCCTGGTCGGCCCCGCGCACCATGTCGGTGTCGGTCCACGACAGGTAACCGACGCCGACCCGCACTCCCTTGTACCCGACCTCGGCCCGCAGACTGTGCGCGTACGCCTCCACACCCGACTTGGACGCGCAGTACGCGGTCATCATCGGGGCCGGAGTGATCGCGGCGAGCGAGGCGATCTGGAGCAGATAGCCGCGGCTCTCCATCAGTACCGGCAGGAAGGCGCGAGCCGTCACCGCCGACCCGATGAGGTTGACCTCGATCACGCGCCGCCAGGCGACAGGGTCGGACTCGACGAACGGCCCGCCGCTCGCCACCCCCGCGTTCGCGACGACGATGTCCACCTTCCCGAACCGCTCCTTCACCTCCTCGGCGACCCGCGCCATCGCCTCGTGGTCGGTGACATCGGCGTACCAGTGACCGCTCTCGCCGTGCAGCCGCTCCGAGACCTGCTTCAGCTCGTCCGCCTCCAGACCGACGAGCGCGACCTTCGCCCCGCGTGCGGAGAGCTTGCGGGCGAGGAGTTCACCGACCCCCCGCGCGGCCCCCGTGACGACCGCGACCTGCCCTTCGAGGCTCACCCTGCTCATGCGCCCTCCTTGATCTGTGCGTATGTGGCGACGAGTTCACGTATCCGCCCGGTCACCAGCTCGGGCGCCTCCACCGGCGTCATGTGCCCGAGTCCGGCCAGCTCGGTGCTGCCGACACAGTTCGGCAGCGCGGCGACCAGGGCACGCGCGTGCACGGCAGGCGTCATCCGGTCCGCCGTACCCACCAGCACAGCGGTCGGCGCCACCAACTCCCGTACGCCGTTGTCGAGATCGAGCAGATCGAGGACGGCCGACCATGCGTACCGCACCCGTCGCGGACACGCGTGCACGATCCGCGCACACGCCTCGACCATGACCGGCGACGAACCGGCGCCCATGGTCGCGTACTTGAGGATCCGCCCGGCGAGCGGCGTCACCGGCCCGAGCGGCGCCCGCGAACCGAGGACCGACCGGGTGAGGCGGGTCCGCAGCCGCCCGGCTCGCATCGGCACCACCAGCGACTCGGCGACCAGCTTCGAACTGCCCGTGCTGCACAGCAGTACAGCCGCCGCGTGCTCCCGCAGACGCGGCCGCGCCGAGGCCGCCATCAGCGTCATCCCGCCCATGGAGTGGCCCACCAGCACGGCCTTCTCGCCCGGCGCGAGAGTGGCCGCGAGCACCGCCTCCAGGTCGTCGGCGAGCGCGTCCGTACCGCACGCGTCGCTCGCGGGACTGCGCCCGTGCCCGCGCTGGTCGTACGCGATGACCCGGTGGTCGGCGGCAAGATCGCGGATCTGCGCCGCCCAGAAGGCGGTTGAGCAGGTCCAGCCGTGCACGAGGACGACAGCGGGCGCCCCCTCCACGCCGTGCACCTCGACGTGCAGCCGCGCGCCGTCGGCGGAGACGGCGGTCAGCTCGCGCGCGGGAACGGGCGGGGCGTAGGGCCCGTGCGACACATGCATGAGCCGGCTCATGCTCCGGCCTCCACGGCCTTCTTGGCGGTGTTCTCGGTGCGCTTCTTGCCGGTGTTCCCGGTGCGCGGCCCGGTCGCCCGCAGCACCTCGTACTCCGCCAGATCGACTCGCCGCGTCGCCCGGCGGAACTCGGTGGTGGTGCCGGGCCAGATGGTCGTGTTGACCCCGCTGGCGTCCAGGTACCAACTCTCGCAACCGCCGACGTTCCAGACCGTGCGCTTCATCCGCCCCTGCACCTCGCGGTTCCAGGCGTCCACGGCGCGGGGGCGCGCATCGAGGGCCACCCGCCCGCCGAGAACGTCCAACTGCCGTACGAAGTCGGCCATGTAGTTCAACTGGGACTCGATCATCAGAATCATGCTGGAGTTCCCGAGCCCTGTGTTGGGCCCGACGATCGTCATCCAGTTGGGGAACCCGGCAGCGGTGGCGCCGCGCAGCGATTTCATGCCGTCCTTCCAGGACTCGGCGAGCGTCCGGCCGTCCGCGCCGACGACCCGGTCGGCGATCGGCATGTCGGTGACGTGGAATCCCGTACCGAAGACGATCACGTCGGCCTCGGCCTCGCTGCCGTCGGCCGCGACAAGGGTGGAGCCCCTGATCTCGCTGAGACCCCCCACCAGGTCCACGTTGGGCTGGGCGAGCGCCGGATAGTAGGTGTTGGAGAGCAGGATCCGCTTGCAGCCGATGCGGTAGTCCGGGGTCAACCGGGCCCGCAGACCGGCGTCCTTGATGGCGCGGGCGATATTGCGCTTGGCCAACCGCTCAACCACCCCCAGCTCGCCCGGCCGCTTGGTGAATGCCTGGACCTGCAACTCCCGTATCCCCCAAAGGAGTCCGCGCCTTGCCTGCGCCGTGAACGGCAACTGCCGGTGCAGCCACCGCTCGACGCCGCTGATGGCACGGTCGGTGCGCGGCATCACCCACGGCGGTGTGCGCTGGAAGAGCGTGAGGTGCGCGACCTCCGGCTGGATGGCCGGCACGATCTGAATGGCCGAGGCTCCCGTGCCGATCATGGCGACGCGCTTGCCGCCCAGGTCGTGGTCGTGGTCCCAGCGGGCGGAGTGGAAGACCTTGCCGGGGAAGGTGTCGATGCCCGCGATGTCCGGGATCTTGGGGTCGGACAGCGCCCCGGTGGCGGACACGACGACGTCGGCGGTGAGGAACCCGCTACTGGTCTCGATCCCCCACCGCAGCTCCTCCGCGTCCCAAGTCAGCGTTTTCACTTCGGAGTTGAAACGAAGGTGCGACCGCAGCCGGAAGACGTCCGCCACGTGCTCCAGATAGGCCCGGATGTGCTCCTGCCCGGAGAAGGTGCGCGGCCAGTCGGGATGGGGAGCGAACGAGAACGAGTACAGATGGGACGGTACGTCGCAGGCGCAGCCGGGATAGCTGTTGTCACGCCAGGTGCCGCCCACGCTGTCGGCCCGCTCCAGGACGACGAAATCGGTGACCCCTTCACGGCGGAGCCGCACGGCTGCCCCCAGTCCGCCGAACCCCGACCCGATCACCGCCACCCGCACATGCTCGTGCTCGGTCATCCGGAAGCCTCCCTGGCCGCACGACTCTGCCAGTGAACACTGGCGCAATGGGGAGAGTAGAGCAGGTTCGTACTCGTGGGTAGGGGGTGCAGCAGCGAAAGTTACCGTGGGTACGTCGTAGGGTGCCGACGTGACGGAGAAGCGCGAGTACCGGATGGCGGAGCTGGCCAAGGAGGCCGGCATCACCGTGCGCACCCTGCGTTTCTACCGCGAGCGCAAACTGATTCCGCCGCCCCGCCGCGAGGGCCGTATCGCCTGGTACGACAACACCCACCTGGCCCGCCTGCGCACGATCACGGCACTCCTGGAACGCGGCCACACCCTGAACGGCATCGCGGAGCTGGCGGAAGCCTTCGACCACGGCCGCGACGTGGGCGAGCTGCTGGGCCTCGGCGAGCCCTCCGAGGAAACCCCGGTCCGTCTCTCCCCCGAGGAACTGGCCGACGTCTTCGCCGGCCAGGCCACCCCGGAGAACCTCGCCGCCTCCCTCGACCTCGGCTATCTCGGCACCGACGGCAGCGAGATCGTCCACGTCAGCCGCCGCCTGCTCGACGCCTCGGCCGCCCTGGTCCACGAGGGCATCCCGCTCGCGGACGTCCTGTCGACGGCCCGCCGGGTACGCGACCACGCAGACGCACTCGCCGACCTCTTCATCGCCCTGGTCCTCACCGCCGACCGCACCCCGGCCGACCTCCAGCGCCTGCGGCCACTGGCGAAGACCGTGGTGGAGGCGGAACTGTCGATGGCGATGGACAGACGGCTACGCGGCCAGAGGCCGTAGGCCCCGGGTCGAAGGCCCCGGGTCGAAGGCCGCGGATCGAAGACATGCGCGATCAGAGGTCGTAGACCACCGTCACCGGCGCATGGTCGGACCACCGTTCCTCGTGCGTCGCCGCCCGCTCCACGAACCCCTTGACGGCCTTGTCCGCGAGTCCCGGTGTCGAGATCTGGTAGTCGATCCGCCAGCCTGCGTCGCCGTCGAAGGCTCGCCCGCGGTACGACCACCACGAGTACGGCCCCTCGACATCCGGATGCAGCGCGCGCACGACATCGACGTACCCGCCCTCGGCGGGGTCGAGGACACGCCCCATCCACTCCCGTTCCTCGGGCAGGAACCCGGAGTTCTTCCTGTTGGCCCGCCAGTTCTTCAGGTCGGCTTCCCGGTGGGCGATGTTCCAGTCGCCGCAGACCACGACCTCGCGCCCGTCGGCGGCGGCCCGCTCACGCAGCTCTTTCAGATAGGCGAGGAACTCCCCCATGAACCGGATCTTCTCGTCCTGCCGGCCGGTTCCGACCTCCCCCGAGGGCAGATAGAGGCT
Source organism: Streptomyces sp. NPDC005808 (assembly GCF_042871385.1). Lineage (NCBI taxonomy): Bacteria > Bacillati > Actinomycetota > Actinomycetes > Kitasatosporales > Streptomycetaceae > Streptomyces > Streptomyces sp. NPDC005808. Next base: position 223,653 of record NZ_JBIAIK010000006.1, read on the forward strand.
GGCGACGGTGACACCGGGCAGGTCGGCCTCCACATACCGCCCGCCGACGTCGAACTCCGCGGACCCGAACCCGATCCGCACCCGGTCGGGCTCGCGCCGTGTGTAAAGGGACACACCCGCGCGCCCCTTGGCGGCGGCGGGCGCGTGCACGACGTGCCAGCCGTCGGGCGCGCGGACCTCGTCCGGCAGCTGCAGCGGCTCGGCCCGCACCTCCTGAAGGCACAGCACATCCGCGGAGGTCTCGGCGAGCCACTCCACGAAACCCTTCTTCGCGGCGGCCCGGAGCCCGTTGACGTTCACAGAGGTAATAGTCAGCACGCGGGCACGATACTTAATCCGTACCGCCCGCCCTGCGCATAGAATTACGAAGGTTCGCATGGATTTCCGTCAGGTCCCCTTCGACCACCCGGACGCCGTCAAGCTCAACGACCAGGTGCAGGCCGAATACGCCGAGCGCTACGGCGACGAGGGCGATGTCACACCGCTCGACGCGACGATGTTCGAGCCGCCTCTCGGCCTGTACCTCGTCGCGTACGACGACCGGGACCGGCCGGTGGCGACCGGGGGCTGGCGCACGCAGGACGAGAACGGCGGGGGGTACGCGGACGGCGACGCCGAGCTCAAGCGCATGTACGTGATCCCGGAGGCACGCGGTCTCGGCCTCGCCCGCCGGATCCTGGCCGCCCTGGAGACGGACGCCCGCGCGGCCGGACGTACCCGCATGGTCCTGGAAACGGGCACCGAGCAGCCCGAGGCGATAGCCCTGTACGAGTCGAGCGGCTACGAACTGTGCACCAAGTTCGGCCACTACCGCGACTCACCGCTGAGCCGCTGCTTCGCGAAGTCACTGCGCGTGGAGTAGGCGTCGGCGCAACGGAAATCCCTGGGCTCATGCCGACCGCGTCATTGCGCGTGGAGCAGCGGTTGGCATGAGCCCCAGGGAAACCCCGGGGCTCATGCCGACCGCACCGCCTCCGCCGGCTGGAGGCGGGCCGCACGGCCCGCCGGGTAGAGGCCGGCGAGGCCGCCGATCGCGAGGGCGGCCAGTACACCGCCGGCCAGCCCCTGGACGGGCAGGACGACCGGCCAGTCCGCGCTGACGTCGTACCCGACGGTGATCGCGGCACCCAGCGCCACACCGACAAGTCCGCCCGCTCCCGCCTGGGCCAGCGCCTCCACCAGGAACTGCACCCTGATATGGCGCCGCGAGGCGCCGAGCGCGCGCCGCACCCCGATCTCACCCCGCCGCTCAAGCACCGAAATGACCATGATGTTGGCGATGCCCACCCCGCCCACCAACAGCGCGACTCCGCCGAGCCCGAGCAGCAGCACCGTGAACGACGTGTCCGCAGCGGCGCGTGCCTCCAGCGCGTCGGCCGGCCTGGTGACCTCGACCTCCCCCGGGCTGCGCGGGTCGGCGGTGCCGGCAGCCACCTCGTACACGGTGTTGACGTGCCGCGGGTCGGTCCTGAGGTACACCGTCGTGGGCGACCCCTCGTAGCCGAACTCCTGCTCGGCGATCCGGGTGTCGATGAGCGCCGCGTTGTCGAGCTCGGGCGCCAGCGGCATCGCCTTGAGCACGCCGACCACCGCGAACCACCGGTCCCCGAGCCAGACGAGCTGGTCCCCGCGGGCCAGGTCGACCCCCTGGTGCCGCGCGGCCGTCGTGCCGAACACGACCGTGGGGTAACCCTTCGTCCCCTGGTCCAGCCAGTGTCCGGCGGCGAGTTGGCCGCCCAAGGTACTCAGCAGGCCGTCGTCGGCCGCCAGCACCGCCGTACCCCTGGTGTCGGTCGGCGGAAGCCGGTCGCTGCGCCGTACGGTCATGTCCAGTTGGGCGGTCGTGGCCACGGCCTGCACCTGGTCCAGGAGCGACAGCCGGGCGGGCCCCTGCGCCGGGAGCTGGGCGCTGCCTCCGGTCAGGGACTGCCCCGGCGTGACCGTCAGATAGTTGGTGCCGAGCCGGTCGAGGACCGCGAGGACGTTCGCCTTCGAGGAGGCCGAGATACCGACCACGGCAACGATGGCGGCGATGCCGATGGAGATGCCGATCGCCGTCAGCACCGCCCGCCCGCGCCGGCCGCCGCCACCCACCAGCCCGAGCAGACCGAGGGCCAGCGCGTCACGGGGCCGCAGCACGGACCGCAAGCCACCGCCGTCGGACCTCAAGGCGCCGCCCTCGGGCCTCGATCGACCGCCGTCGGACCTCAAGCCACCGCCGGCGGGTTTCGATCGACCGCCGTCGGACCTCAAGCCGCCACTCGCAGACCCCGCGCCGTCGCCCATGGACCTCACGCCGCCACCCCCTGGGCGACGATCCGGCCGTCGCGGACATGGAGCCGCCGCGGTGCCGCGCGGGCGATGTCCTCGTCGTGGGTGATGAGCGCGAGCGTCGCGCCGGCCGCGTGCAGCTCACCGAACAGGTTCATGATCTCCTCACCGGTACGCGAGTCCAGGTTCCCGGTCGGCTCGTCGGCGAGTATCAGAGCCGGTTCGCCGACCAGCGCGCGGGCGATGGCGACCCGCTGGCGCTCGCCGCCGGACAGTTGGGGCGGCCGGTGCCCGAGCCGCCGCGCGAGACCGACCCGGTCCAGCGCCTGCGCCGCCCTCTCCCGCCGTTCCCCGACCGCAACCCCCCGGTAGAGGAGGGCGGTTGCGACGTTGTCGAGCGCCGTGAGTCCCTGGAGCAGATGGAAGGACTGGAAGACGAAGCCGAGCGCCCGCCCGCGCAGCGCGGAGAGTTCGCCGTCGCCCAGCCGGTTCACGTCGTGACCGTCGATGCGTACGACGCCCGAAGTGGGCGTGGACAGGGCACCCATCAGGCTGAGCAGCGTGGACTTGCCGGAGCCGGACGGGCCGACGATGGCGACCCATTCCCCGGCCGTCACGGTCAGGTTCACACCGTCGAGGGCCCGTACGGGCGGGGATCCCGGGTACTGGTGCACGACATCGACCAGTTCGAGCACGGGCACGGGCACTTCGGGCACGGGCACTGCAGGCACGGGCACTTCGGGCACGGGGACGGGCACTTCGGGTGCGGGCACTGCAGGCACGGGCACTGCAGGCACGGGCACGGTCACTTCGGCACCTCCACCTGGCTGCCCGCCGGGACATCCCCGGTGATCGCGACGAAGCCGTCGCCCCACGCCCCGAGCTTCACCGGCACCCTCTTGAGGCCGCCGCCGTCCTTGGCCGAGATCACATCCACCACGTAACCGCCCCCGGGCGTCCCGACGATCGCCGTGGCCGGGACGGAGAGCACGTCCTTGGCGACGACGGTCGTGTAGTGCACCGTCACCGGCGCCAGCACGAGGTCCTTGCCCGCCGACGGCTTCTCAAGGCTCGCCGTGACCTTGTAGACGCCCTTGTTGTCCGCGTTCATCTCCAGCGTCGTACTGATGGACCGGACCGTCGCTGCGACCTTGTCCCCGGAGGGGAACTCGACCTCCAGCGGCGCGCCCTTCTTCATCAGGTTCCGGTCGAGCGGATCGAGGTCGAGCATCACCACGCGGACGGTGTCGGAGACCTTCATCACCGGCGTTCCCGGTGCGGCGGGTGCGCCCGGGTGGGCGTCGAGCTTGGCGACCCGGATCGGTCCGGAGGCGAAGACCACGTCCCCCAGGGAGACCACGCCGTCGACCACGGCACCCGTCTTCCCCTGGAACTCCTCGACCTCCTCCGTCGTACGCGAGTCCCAGTGGCCGTCCGGATATCCCTCGCCCTTCGTGCCGTAGCCGAGCGCGAGCAGCGCCGCCTCCAGCTCCTTCACATCGGCGCCGTCGGACATCCCGGGCCGCAGATCCCGCCAGGCGGGCACCTTGCCCGCCAGCAGCACCACGGGCCGGTCGTCGATCCGCATCAGCACCTCCCCGGGGCCGAACTGCTCGTCCACGGCGGGCAGTTGTGTGATCACGCCGCTCCGCCCCGGCGACAGGGCCCGCAGACCCTGATAGGCGACAACGCCGTTCAGCGTCTGGGTCAGCGTCAGATCACGGACGGCGGCCTCGGCGGTGGCGTACGAACCCTGCCCGCCGCCGTCCGAAGGCCCCGTCGTGGACGACGCCCGAACCAGCAGCACGGATACGACGGTGACCGCGACGAAGACGCAGAGCGCGGCCACGCCGACGCGCCGCTTTCCCGCCTTCTCCCTCCGCACTGTCGTCATCACTTCTGGCACGCCTTCAGTGCCGTGGCCGCGGCCGGGTCGGTGCGGTCCAGGCTCTTGCCGAAGGGCCCGTCAGCCTGCCCGGGAACCGGGTCGGAGACGTCGATCCCGTGCGCGCGCAGGCACTTGGCGAGCGCGAGCAGTTCCTCCTGGTTCTCCTGCGCCTGCTCGGGGTCCTGCTTCTCCCGGTCCTGGACGATCCCGGCGATCAGGTGGGCGCAGTCCTTGTCGGCCGCCTTGAACGCCGCCGCCGCGGTGTCGACCCCGTCATAGAGCGAGCCGGGATCGCCGGCTTGCGGATCCGGTACCTGCACCCCGTTCTGCCGCATGCACTGGGCGTACTCCAGCATCGCTTCCTGCGTGTCGTCCTGTTGGGACTGCTCGGTCTGCTGGGCTTCCGTGCCTCCGCCCGAGCCGCCGCAACCGGTCAGCAGCAGGGCGACGGGAAACAGCACGACAGAGAGCAGGAGCGCCACCGAACCACCGCGTATCGAACGCGACATGGCCGTTCACCTCCGTGGTTGTGTGAGGAGTGCGGACCACCACGGTGGCGAGGAATCCTTCAGACGACCTGAGCCGGGCTGAGCGGCAGCTGAACCTCGAAGCGGGCGCCCCCCAGCGGGGACTCGGTGACCGTGACGTCTCCGCCGTGCCGACGAGCGATGCCCCGCACCATGGCGAGACCGAGGCCGACTCCCCCGTCACCCCGAGCCCGGCTGCCATCCCCCAGCCGCACGAACCGCTCGAACACCCGCGCCCGCTGCTCCACGGGGATCCCGGGCCCGTCGTCGTCCACGCTCAACAGGGCGCGGCCGCCGGCCGTCCCGACCCGCACCTCCACCCGGCCGGCCGCGTGACGGTCGGCGTTGTCGAGCAGATTCCTGGCCAGCCGGGCCAGTTCGGCGACCACACCGGTGACCTCCACCGGCTGCCCGAGCGAGGCAACGACCTCAACCCTGCTCACGGCAACCAGCTCTCCGGCAACGACCTCGTCCAGCCGTACGGTTTCGGCCCGCCGGGACACCGCCGAATCCTCGGTGCGGGCCAGTATCAACAGGTCGCCGGTGAGGCGGTCGAGCCGCCGGTGGTCATCCAGCAGGCGCCCGGCGACGCCCCGCCAGTCGTCGGGACCCCGGTGGGCCAGCGAAACCTCAAGCTCCGCCCGGATCGCGGCGAGTGGGGTCCGCAGCTCATGGGACGCGTCCGACACGAACTCGCGCTGCCGCCTGGCGCCCTCGTCGATGCGGTCCAGCATGGCGTTCAGCGTGGTGGTCAGCCGCTCCACCTCGTCGCCGGTCCTCGGCCGGGGCAGCCGTTCGCCGAGCGTCGAGTGGCTGATCGCCTCGGCCCTCTTGCGGATGGCCTCGACCGGCCGCAGCGCGCGGTCCACGGTGAACCAGGTCAGCAGCCCGACGAACGCCGTCAGCACCGGCGTACCGATCCACAGCGCCCGGACCACCAGGTCGATGCTCCGGCTGACCGGCCCGAGCCGGGACACCGCGGACACCGTCCGTACGCCGTCGGGCGTGACGACCGTACGGGACGCGACCACGAGGTCCTCCGCGGGTGTCTGGACCGGTTCCCCGGGGGGCCGGGCGGTCGGACGGTCCTCCGGCGCCCCCGTCGGCAGCTCGGGAATCGTCTGGACGATCCGCCCGCTCTCGTCCTCGACACGGATCACGGTGACGACCTCCACCGGGCTGTATCGCCGGTCGGTCGCGGGCTTCCCACCCGCCAACTCGTCCGCCACCCGGTCGACCTCACGGACGGCCGCCGCTTTCACATCTCCGATCAGCGTGTGCGACATGCCGGTGACCAGCACGACCGAGGCCAGCGTGAGCACCAGCCCGACGGCCACGGTCACGAGCGCGGTCAGCGTGACGCGCAGGGTGGGACGGCGGGTGAGCCGCGGGGTACGGGGGCGCGTGGCCTTCGGGGTTGGCCCGTGCGCCACCCGCAAGCTGGGCCGGCGCGTGACCCGCAGGGGCCGCCACCCTGTCCCCCGCAGGGTTCGCCATCGCCGCTCACGCATCGGGATCGACCAGCCGGTATCCCAGTCCCCGCACGGTGGCGATCCGCGCCGCACCGATCTTCCGCCGCAGCCCCGACACGTACACCTCGATGAGGTTCGCGTCCCCGGGCGCGTCCAGCCCCCAGACCGCCCGGAGAAGCCGCCCCTTCGACAACACGCGGTCCCGGTTGCGCAGCAGCACCTCCAGCACCGCCCGTTCACGGGGCTGCAGTCCGACCGCCTGCCCACCCACTGTGCAGTCCCCCGACTCGGGGTCGAGCGTGAGCCCCCCATGGCTGAGCAACCGCGGACGAGGTGTCGCTCCCCTCCGCGCCAGCGCCCTCAACCGGGCGACGAGCACGACGAACGAAAACGGCTTCCGCAGGTAGTCGTCCGCCCCGACGTCCAGCCCGTCCGCCTCGTCGTACTCGCCGTCCTTCGCGGTGAGCATCAGCACCGGCGTCCAGATCTGCTCCGCCCGCAGCCGCCGCGCGATGTCGTAGCCGTTGAGGGACGGCAGCATGACGTCCAGCACGATGACCTCATGCGCTCCTTCGCACGCCTGCCAGTACCCCTCCAGGCCGTCGTGCACGACATCGACATCGAACCCCTCGGCGACCAGTCCGGCGAACAACACTTCCGCCAACCGCACGTCGTCCTCGACCACCAGTAACCGCATCCCGCCAACGGTGGCACAACACCCTGAACGCGGCCTGAACCCATCCCGTTCCGCACGCGGGTACCCGGAACTCGCGAACGCCAAAATCCCGCCCGATCAACCAGATCGGACGGGATTTCGCAAACTGCCCCTGAGCGAACCCAAGAACAGTCACTGCGTGCAGTGTCGAGTGTTCACGAGTTGACCTGATCAGGGACCGAGGGCACCGGCTGAAGATCGCTTCCCACTTGGTCGTAGATCGTTTCCCAGCATCAGACACCCGCCAGCTGACCACAGTCCCCATCACCACGCGCAGTCTCGCCACTCCTCAGCGGAGATGCAGCCTTCGGCGATATCACAGCAGCGCTCGGCCCAGGTGGAGGCAACCAACACGGGCCGACGCAGGACTACGTCCCCGGCGCGCTGAGCGCGAAGGACGAGGCCGAGCGTCTCGGAGCCTGGGTCCGCGTGCTGGGAGTACCGCAGGTCGTGACCGTTCTTGGACGTGTACTCGGCGAAGGCGTCCTCAAGTGTGGACGGGACGCGTCCGACGAGCCGTAGCCCATCCAAGGTGACCTGTAGGCCGCGAAGTGCGTTCACGGCCACGCAAGCCAGGCGGCTGGCGTCAGTCCGTCACAGCCGGCGCGACGTGTGCACCGACGAGAGAGAATTCCGAGCTCACCACAGGGATGCCGGAGCCGCCACGAGTAGAGAGAGTCCCAGTGGTGGGCGCTGGTGATCCGCTCGGCGTACACGGCCAGCGTGTACGGCTTGCTTCCTCACGGAGAGGTCCCAACCACTCGATCGCGGAACTGCTGGAACGCGTGCCAGCCCGACGTCTGTCCCGGAGTGATCAGGTCCCCTTCGGCACAGTCGAGCGCCTTGCACCGCAGAGCCTCGGCGAGACGGAGGACGGGCGTCAGCACGTCGTCGCCGGAGCCTCGGATGTGGAGCATGACGGAGTCCACCGGGTCTTCTGAGCCGATGTTGAGCTCGATGGACCATGTGGGGCCGGAAAGTTCGCCCCACGCGGTGTCCGAGAGATCAACATCGGGAACGGCCTGGGTGACAGCCGCGAGTACGTCGTGTCGCCGGCCGAGCGGGTCCGGGGTGTAGTCGGCGGGGATCTCCTGCACCGAGGTGACAACGTCGGGCAGGCGAAGGAGGATCACGTCCCAACTCATGATGGCCTTCCGGAAAGGACTCGAGTAGCGGTTACGGTGGCACAGCTCAGGCTGGGCTCTGTCGGAATCACGGGATGTTGCCGACTGCTGTCAGTACGAATTCAGCGCGGTCAAGGCGGGGAGCCTGCGAGCCATCTCTTCACGGTCGTCAAAATTGAAGTTCCAGGCAGAGTCCAGGTCCGGGTACTGGATGGTGAAGGCGTCGGCGGGAAGTTCCTGGCCGGTGGCCTTCTGGTGGGCGTTCCAGGCGATGTGCAGCATGTCTTCGCAGTCGAGGTCGATACCCTCAGCCGCGGCGGCGCGGACGTGGGGGAGTTCGGCAAGTGCGTCGGGGGCTGTAAGGACGCGCTCGAATGTTGTACGTCCTTGTGCGATCAGCCAGCCGCGGAAGTAGTCGAAGCCGTCGTCCGAGCAGCCGCCGTTGACGACATAGGCGGCAGCCCACAGCGGGCTCTGGTAGGAGTCGGCCATGAGATCCCACAGGGTCTGCTGTGCCGCGATGATCTCTTGGGCTGAGCGGCGAGCAAGCAACGCGGAGGCACAGTCGGCGATATCGGAACCGTCCCTGGTATCAGGTACGTGTTCACGTGCTTTCTCGATCAACGTCCAGAACTGCTCCTTGTTCATGGCCGCGAGCATGGCACCACGTACTGACATCGGTTCCCGGCACGCTGCCTGTCGGAGGGCACGGCTACCGTGCTGGCGTGCCGAACTCATACACAACGTTGTGGACCAACGACTCATGCCGAGAGCTTGAGCGGTCCGGCTATACCGGTCAGCGGCTGACGATGCTGTTCGGCGGGCCACACCAGTCACTGCCGAGCTTCCAGCGCGCGGGGGTGCAGCCTGGCGACCGCATCTACCCCGTGCGCGTCCAGCGCACCCGCCTCCATGTGCTGGGGATGCTGGAGGTAGCTCGAATCGTCCCCTACGAGAACGCAGGCTCGGCGCTTCCCGATGACGACTACGTGAAATTGCTGGACTGGCGCCCGCTCAAGGCCGGATGTGTCACTGAAGTACTTGTCGGACCGCCAGGTGCCCCACTCACGTTCGACACGGTCGTCCCGGGGGACCTCCTGGAACGGCTGACGTTCACATCCCGTCGTGGCGAGCGCCTGCTCAAGTACGTCGAGGACGGACGGCTGATCCGTTCGGTGAGCCTCCAGGGCATCTACCGCCTCGCCGCCGACTCCGCCGAGGAGCTTGACCAGTTGGTTCGCCACGACGTCCCGAGCGGAGGAGCCGATGAAGTTTGATGAAATCAAGGCGTCCTTCTGGAGCGGACACACGTACGGTGTCCAGGCCGCCTTGACCCAGGCGACCGTCGCCGACGCGGAGCGAGCCCTCGGGCTGCGACTCCCGAATCGCTGCTCGACCTTCTGCGTGTGCCAAACGGCGGCGGTGTCACGGCCGACCGGGATGCCTTTCCGACCATTCAGCCAACCTCGTGGAGCGAGGACCATATCCCGTTCACCGAGTTGATGGGGATCGGCACCGGCGGGCACGGCTTGTCGCTGCTGGACACGCCGTACCTGGTGGAGGAGTGGGGACTGCCGTCTCCAGTGCTGCTGTCCGGTGACGGCCACTACTGGATCGGTCTCGACTACCGGTCCTACGGCGGGTTGGAGGTACCGTCGGTGACCTGGTTCGACACCGAATCCGGCACAGAACTGCCGCTCGCGGCCGACTTCCGAGCATTCGTGGAGAGCCTTCAGCCTCTCAGCCGGTTCAAGTGAGCGGCCGTAGAGCCGGTCGAACGTCCGGTTTTCGCATTCTGCGGCGGGAACGAAAGGCACTGGTGGGAGTAGCCTCCAGCGCTGCTTCGACAGCGAGGATGATGGTGCGGTGCCGAGCATCAGCGGAGACCACCTGAAGGTTCATTTCCGCATGGATGTGGATGAGGAGGGCTGGCCGCCGGCAAGCGTCGAGAGCTTGTGGGCCGTTGATCTCGGCGATGGCTCGACGCGGTTGGACAACACGCCCTGGTTCGTACGCGGAGTCGCCAGCGGGGACATCATCCGCGTGGAACCCGACGACGAATGTGTTGGCTGGGCCGGGGAGACGGTCCGAGCCGCGGAGCACTGCACGATCAGGTTAATCGTGATGAAGGACGGTGGTTCAGCTGCCGCCCGTCAGACCGTGCTGAAGACCTTTCATCGCCTCGACACCACCGGCGAGGGGATCGAGCAATTCAGGATGGTGGCTCTCGATGTCCAGCCCGATGCGGATCTGCCACGGATTCGGAAGCTCTTGGCGCACGGCGAGGTTGAGGGATGGTGGCACTGGGAGGAAGGGCGTGTCACCGCCTCTTGGCGATCCACGGCCACCGCCTGACCGTCGCGTTTGCGGTGATCGCCTCCCTCGGATGCCATGCGCTCAGCCTCGATTGCTGTCCGCCCATTCGTCGCTGTTCCACATGACGGGCACGGCACCGACAGGTTCGAACTTGATGTTGGCGTCGTTGCTGTGGACCAGGCTGAAGAAGCGTCGTTGGAGTACGGCCGCGTGGCGGGCACGGTCGGCGATGATGTCCAGAACAATCTGTGCTGCTCTGGGGCAAGCGGCGGCGAAGCGATCGTAGTCGGTGAGGGACAGGACGAGTCCGGTGCCTTCGGGTGAGTCGTCGTAGCCTCCGTAGCAGGCCACGTCGCCGAGGCAGTCATTGAGCGCATCCAGATTGTGGCCGTAGTAGTCGGGAAAGTGCAGCGCGGTGGCGAACGCGCGGTGCATGTCCAGTTCCGTGGTCCACTCGCCTGCTGCAAGGCGGACGACGCGGAAACCAAGCTCTTCCATCCGCAGCACGGCTTGGGTGAGGAACCGTCGGCTCCAGAAGAGAGTGACGAAGGTGTTGCTCATGTATTCGATGCCGGGGAGCCGAGTCGTCGCGGTGGCCTGCCCCGGAGCACATGAGACGTCGCTTCGGTAGGCGTCGAGGAGACGGAAGAACTCCTCGACCGGAGTCGAGCCATCGGGGGTGCTCCGTTCAATGTCGACTGCCCAGCCGAGTGGACTGGTGCCGCCGAGGCGTGTCCCGAGCCACCGACTGAAGGCTCCGCCGTGCCAGAAGTCGCAGGGGTCATCGATGGAGTGCACACCAAGGGCCACTTGGTAGCCGATCAGCATCTTCTGCAGATCGTGAAGTGAGCCGCCGGACAGCCACATGCCGGGCCGGAGGCGGATCTGGTCCAGGAAGTCGTACACGTCCGTGCACCCCTGCCAGTGCTTGGCGGTGGGGCCCGGGACGTCTTCGGTCGGCATGCTCCGACCCTATGGTCCGAACGGGCCCGAAGGAGCGAACGGAAGGATCAAGAGCCACGACATCAACTTCGCCGACCCCAGCAAACGGCTCGCCCACGGCCGCGTCGCGCAGACCATTCTTCTCGCCCTGATGGTCTGGAGCGCCACCTGCAGATGCTCTTCACCAGTGCTAGGGCCCGTGGCCCGGACTGTCAGTGGGGCGGTGCATGATCAAGCGCATGACACACGGATCTCCTGAGGCCCTGCGCGCCCTGGCTCACGAGCACTTGCCGTCCGATATCGCAGAACGGTGGGTCAGTCTGCTTCGTCCGGCCGTCCGCCTGGAAGTAGCTGCCGGAGTGGACACCGTCGTGGGCCGACTCGGTGGATCACCGAAGCTGCCACCCGGAAACGACGAAGATCCCGCCCGATCTTCCGATCGGACGGGATCTCGTCAACTACCCCTGAGCTAACTCAAGAACAGTCGCAGTGTGGACCTGTGGGGATTTGAACCCCAGACCCCCTCGATGCGAACGAGGTGCGCTACCAGACTGCGCCACAGGCCCTTGCAACGAGAGAAACTCTAGCATCCCCATCAGGGTGCCCGGAAATCCGTTCCTGGCTGGTCAGCCGGTGGCCCCGAGGGGCCGTCACGGCAGCTTCACTCGTTGGCCGCACGCGGCCGTTCCCCGTCCTCGTACTGGTCGAACAGGGGGGTGCGACCGCGCTCGCGGGCGCGCCGTGCGGACGCGGCGCGACGGGCGTCGCTACGACTGTCGTCGGCGCAGTCCGCGCCATCGGCGCCCCCGTCGTCCTCGCAGTCCTCCTCGGCGACGCGCTCCGCGTCGGACGCGCTCGGCTCGACGGCGCTGGAGCGCGCCGAGCTCCACGCGTCCGGTCCGCCGAGGTCGACACTGGACGTGGCCCGGGGCGCGACCGGCGCGGTCACATACGTCGGCAGCGGAACCGGCACCGGATCCCAGCTGTCGCCCCGGCCGGGGCCCCGCTGGCGTTCGCGCTGCTGATCCACCCACTCCGCGTGATCGGTCTGCTCGACGAGCGCGCGGCGGTCGGCGGCGAGCGCGGAGAGACCGGGGTCGGTCTCCGGCTCTGGGCCCTCGTCCGGCTCGTCGGCGCCGGGGTCGACGGTCGGCCGCCGTCGCGGCTGGCGTTCCCGCAGCCGCTGCGCCGCGGCCTCGGCCCGGCGGCGGTCCATCGTGTACGTGAAGCGGCGCCGTTCCTGGGCGCGCAGATACACGATGTACCCGCTCAGCATCACTGCCGGTACCCCGGGTGCCCACAGGAACGCGAGCCCGCCGACGGCCGCCACGATCGTGCCGAGCGTGAAAGCGAGGAAGAGCATCATTGTCGTACGCCGACGGCGCGCGAGTACCTTCGAGCGCCGGGCGCGGGCCGCGGCCTCCGCCGAAGAAGCGCGCCGCGCGGCAGAAGCCTGCCGGGGCACGGGCTTGGGCTCGGAGTTGGACCGCGCCGACTGCTTCGGCGTGGGTCTGGCCGACTGCTGCGGTACGGGCTTGGCCGACTGCTGCGGTACGGGCCTGGAGGCGGCCGGCGCCGAGTGCGCGCCCCGCGCCGGTTCCTGCGCCGTGTGCGCCGGTGCCCCGTGCTGGGGTCCGGGCCTGCCCGCGCTCTGGTGCCTCGACTCCGATTCGGACTCCGACTCCGGCTGGACGGGGGGCTGCGCCCGAACCCGCTCCCGTACCTGCGGCCGGGACTGTGCCTGCGCGTGCGCCTGTGCCTGCGGTCGCTGCTGGGCCGGAGCCTGTGCGTGCGACCGGTGCTGAGCCGGCGCCGGGGTCGGAGGCATGGCGAAGGCCCGGACGTCCACCGAGTCGGTGACGCCGTCCGAATCGGCGCTGGGCTCCCCCTCTTCGGTGGAGCGCGCCCGCAGGTCCTTGGCGTATCGGCGCTCCATGCCCGCCCGTCCGGACAGCAGCCGGATGGCGGTGCTGAAGCGTTCCGTCGGACGGGCTTCGTTCAGCTCGTCCTGCCTACGGAGCCACATCGGCACCAAGTAGGCGGCCCAGGCCCCGACGATGACTGCGTAGATGAGGCCGCTGCTGCTCACGCCTCACACGGTAGAGGGGTTTGCGTGAGGCCATCTGCCAATTGAGTCGGTGTGTCGCACGATCTGGCTGATATTTCGAGCTTTTTTTGTGACCGATGCGATCAGCTGGCCGCCGGGACCGCGAATTTAATGGCCCCGGGCGATCAAGGGGCGATCAATTTCGAACACCTATTTCATTAATTGGCGTTGCCGGGCTTGCTCGGATTCTGCGCGCCCGTCTGCCCGGGCTGCACCTGCTCGCGCCCTGCTCGCCCCGACCTGGTCTGGTCCAATCGCGTCTGTTCGGAGCGCGCCCGCTGCCAGCGCCCCAGCAAACCCTCCGGCACCTCTTCGGCGGTGAGCGCGAAGACGAGATGGTCGCGCCAGGCTCCGTCGATGTGAAGATAACGTGGACGAAGTCCTTCTTCGCGGAATCCGAGTTTCTCCACGACTCTGCGGCTGGGGCCGTTCTCGGGGCGAATGCAGACTTCGACGCGGTGCAGGCCGACGGTGCGGAAGCAGTGGTCGGTCACGAGCGCCACCGCTGTCGGCATCACTCCGCGCCCCGCCACCGACTGGTCGACCCAGTAGCCGATGTGCCCGGAGCACATCGAGCCCCAGGTGATCCCGGCGACGGTCAACTGCCCGACGAGCCGCCCCTGGTACTCGATCACAAAGGGGAGCATCCGGCCCGCGTTGGCCTCGGCGCGCAGGTGCCGGACCATCTGCCGGTAGGTCGGCCGGTGCGCGATCGGACCGCTGGGTGTGGGCGGCGGAATGGTCGCCTCCCAGGGCCGCAGCCAGTCCCGGTTGCGCCGGTTGACCTCACGCCAGGTCCGCTGGTCGCGCACCTTTATCGGCCGGAGGACGACGTCGCCTTCCACCAGCTCGACGGGCCACGATGGGGTGTTCAGCTCACACCCCCACTGCCGCCGGGTCTGGAGTGGTCGCCGCCACGGATCTGGTCGACGGCGTGAGTCAGCAGCGGCTCCAGGACGGCCAGTCCGTCCTTCACCCCACCGGAGGATCCCGGCAGGTTGACGATCAGCGTCCCTCCCGCGACTCCGGCGAGCCCCCGTGACAGCGCCGCCGTCGGCACCTTCTCCTTCCCGAACGCCCTGATGGCCTCGGGAATGCCCGGGATCTCGTGGTCCAGAACGCGACGCGTGGCCTCCGGGGTCCGGTCGGTGGGCGAGATGCCGGTGCCGCCGGTGGTGACGATGACGTCGTATCCGGCGTCGACACCGGCGCGTAGGGCGTTCTCGACCGGATCACCGTCCGGAACGACCCAGGGCCCGTCGACGGCGAAGCCGAAGGACTCCAGTCCTTCCGCGATGAGGGGTCCGCCCCTGTCCTCGTAGACACCCGCCGCCGCGCGGTTCGAGGCAGTGACGACGAGGGCGCTGTACGGCGCGAAGAGGGCACCGCCGATGGGCGGCTCGACCGGCGCCGTCATTCCCTGCTCCAGTCGCCCGACTTGCCGCCCGTCTTCTCCTCCACGCGTACGTCCGTGATGACCGCCTTCTTGTCGACCGCTTTGACCATGTCGATCACGGTGAGGGCCGCCACAGTGACCGCGGTGAGGGCCTCCATCTCGACGCCTGTACGGTCCGTGGTCTTCACGGTGGCGAGGATCTCGACGGCGTCGTCCGCGACCGACAGATCCAGCTTGACACCCGACACCGACAACGGGTGGCACAGCGGGATCAGGTCCGGCGTGCGCTTGGCGCCCATGATGCCCGCGATGCGTGCGGTCGCGAGGGCGTCGCCTTTGGGGACACCCTCGCCGCGCAGCAGCTCGATGACACGGGGTGAGACCAGGACGCGGCCGCTGGCGCGGGCGGTGCGGGCGGTCACGTCCTTGCCGGACACGTCGACCATGCGGGCGGCGCCCACCTCGTCGATGTGTGTGAGCCGGTCCTGTACAGGGGGTCCGGGGGTCTCCCCCCGGGATGGAACTGTCATGTGCTGCGGCGCTCCCGGTCGGACCTGTTGTGCGCGACACGGTACCGCCAACCCGGGCCGCTCAGCCGAGCAGGACCACGTCGACCTCGGCGCCGGGTTCGACCGAGGTGTCGTTCTCGGGGACGACGATCAGGGCGTCGGCCTGTGCGAGGGCCGCGACCATGTGGGATCCGGCGCCTCCGACGGGTGTCACTCGGCCGTCCGCGTACGTCCCCCGCAGGAACTGCCGGCGTCCCGCGGGCGAGGTCAGTGCCTTGTCGGTCGCGACCACTGCCCGCACCGTCGGACGGTGGATGTCCTTCAGGCCCATCAGGGTGCGGATAGCGGGGCGCACGAAGAGTTCGAAGGAGACGTACGACGACACGGGGTTGCCCGGGAGGGCGAGCAGCGGGGTGTGGTCGGGGCCGATGGTGCCGAAGCCCTGGGGTTTGCCGGGCTGCATGGCGAGCTTGCGGAACTCGATGCCGCTGCCGTCCTCGTCCTCGTCGCCGACGGAGGAGAGGGCCTCCTTGACGACGTCGTACGCGCCGACGCTCACCCCGCCCGTGGTGACCAGCAGGTCGGCTCTGATGAGCTGGTCCTCGATGGTGGCGCGGAGTGTCTCGGCGTCGTCGGCGACCGCGCCCACCCGGTAGGCGATGGCGCCGGCGTCGCGGGCGGCGGCGCAGAGGGCGAAGCTGTTGGAGTCGTAGATCTGGCCGGCGCCCAACTCCTCGTCGGGCTGGATGAGTTCGCTGCCGGTGGACATGACGACCACACGGGCGCGGGGACGCACGCGTACGGTGCCGCGGCCGATCGCGGCGAGCAGACCGATCTGCGGCGGGCCGAGGACCGTGCCGGCTTCGAGGGCGCGGTCTCCGGCCTTCACGTCGCTGCCCTTGGCGCGCACGTGCGCGCGTGCCTGGGCCGGACGGTGGACCTGCACCTGCCCGAAGGCGCCCTCGGGGGCCGCGCTGTGGGCCCGCATCCCGGAGACCGGGCCCTCGCCCAGGCCGCCGTCGGTCCATTCCACGGGGACGACGGCCTCGGCGCCGGGCGGCAGGGGGGCGCCGGTCATGATGCGGGCGGCCTGGCCGGGGCCCACGTGGAGCAGCTCGGCCTGGCCCGCCGCGACATCGCCGACGACCGTCAGCACGGCCGGGAACTCCTCGCTCGCGCCCGCGACATCCGCGACCCGTACCGCGTACCCGTCCATCGAGCTGTTGTCGAACGGCGGCAGGGAGACCGGCACCGTGACGTCCTCGACCAGGACACAGCCCTGGGCGTCGAGGAGTTGCAGCTCGATGGGTTCGAGGGGGCGCACGGTCGCGAGGATGTCCTCCAGGTGTTCGGTCACCGACCAGATGTGGTCCTGGCCGGTGACACGGGTCGCGGCGGTGCTCAAATCGCTACATCTCCTCGGCTACGTAACTGCGAAGCCAGGTCCGGAAGTCCGGGCCCAGGTCTTCACGTTCGCATGCGAGTCTGACAATGGCACGCAAGTAGTCGCCGCGGTCGCCGGTGTCATAGCGGCGGCCCCGGAAGATGACACCGTGCACGGGTCCGCCGACCTTCTCGTCGGTGGCGAGCTGCTGGAGGGCGTCGGTGAGCTGGATCTCGCCGCCGCGGCCCGGCTCGGTCTTGCGGAGTATGTCGAAGACGTGGGGGTCGAGGACGTAACGTCCGATGATCGCGTAGTTGCTGGGTGCGTCGGCCGGGTCCGGCTTCTCCACCAGGCCCGTCACCTTCACGAGGTCGTCCTCGTCGGTGGTCTCGACGGCGGCACATCCGTAGAGGTGGATCTGCTCGGGCGCGACCTCCATGAGCGCGATGACGCTGCCACCGTGCTGCTCCTGGACCTCGACCATGCGCGCGAGCAGGGGGTCGCGCGGGTCGATCAGGTCGTCGCCGAGGAGCACCGCGAAGGGCTCGTGGCCGACGTGTGGGGCCGCGCACAGGACGGCGTGGCCGAGTCCCTTGGGGTCACCCTGGCGCACATAGTGCATGGTGGCGAGGTCGCTGGACTCCTGGACCCTGGCGAGCCGGTCGGCGTCGCCCTTCTTCTGGAGGGCCGATTCGAGCTCGTAGTTGCGGTCGAAGTGGTCCTCGAGAGGACGCTTGTTGCGGCCTGTGATCATGAGAACGTCGTCAAGACCCGCTGCCGCGGCCTCTTCGACCACGTACTGGATCGCCGGCTTGTCTACGACCGGCAGCATCTCCTTGGGCGTGGCCTTTGTGGCCGGCAGGAACCGGGTGCCGAGGCCTGCTGCGGGGATGACAGCCTTGGTGATCCTGGGGTGCGACTCAGTCATGCTCGCACCATATCCGGTGGCTATGTTGAGAATCTGTGGCTCCGGTTAATTTGCTCTCATATGAGCCTATTGCAAAGCTACGGGAGTCACCTTGAGTCACGTCGGATCCAATGCAGAGCATGACAAGCGAATGTTGCGGCGAGAATTCCTCGCGGTGAGAAGCGAGTTGACGGCCGACGACCTGCGGGAATCCACCGCAGCGCTCGCCGCCCGCGCCCTTGAACTGCCCGCGCTGGCGCACGCGCGCACGGTGGCGGCGTACGTCTCGGTGGGGGGCGAACCCGGAACCCTCGCGCTCCTGGACGCGCTCCACGCGCGCGGGGTGCGCGTGCTGCTTCCCGTCCTGCTTGCGGACAACGACCTGGACTGGGGGGCGTACGCCGGAGCGGGCTCCCTCGTGCGCGTCCAACACGGCGGAAAGACGGCCCTCTTGGAGCCCGCGGGCGAGCGGCTGGGGCCCGACGCCGTGTTGGAGGCGGACGTCGTCCTGCTGCCCGGTCTCGCCGTGGACGCGCGCGGGATACGCCTGGGACGCGGCGGGGGCTCGTACGACCGCGTTCTGGCCCGTCTGGAGCGCGCGGGGGCCGATCCCGCGCTGGTGGTGCTGCTGTACGACGCGGAGGTCGTCGAGCGGGTGCCCGGCGAACCGCACGACCGGCCCGTCCAGGCGGTGGTGACCCCGACGGGTGTACGCCGCTTCCGCTGAGGTCCCCGGCCACATGCAAAAGGGCCCTCCACGCGCGCGTGGAGGGCCCCTTCCGACGTCACCGCGTCACGACGGTTTCAGGACCAGCGTGTCACTCGTCGAGTCCTCGACCGCCTTCTCCGAGAAGGACCAGTCCAGCAGTTGGCCCTCGGCCCAGATGTCCGTCTGGTCGGTGTAGTGGGCGCTGTAGGCATGCCCTGAGGCGCCGGTGAGGTTGATCCACTTGGACTTGTCGAGGTCTCCGAGGTTGACCACCATCCGCATGGACGGCACCCAGACCACGCCGTAGCCGCCCATCGCGTTCCAGCCGGTCGCGTTGACCGTCGCCTCCCCGCCGCTGAGCTTCCAGGGGCCGCGGTTGAGCATGTACTGCACGACGCCGGGGCCTTCGACGCCCAGGGTCTGGTTCTTCAGGAACAGGCGGTGCAGCCGGCCCCAGTTCCAGGTGTCGATGTCCTTGCCGAGCTTGGCGGTCAGCTCCCAGCGGGCGTCCTTCATGGCCCGGCCGAACAGCTCGTCACGAGTGTCGGTGGCCTCGTCGGTGCGCGTCGCCGGCGACTTCCACCAGTCGTTGTCCTCGTCGTCGATGATGTTGCGGACCACCTCGAACCAGCGGTCGCCGCCGTCCGGCTGCGCCTGGTCCGCGGACCGCTGGCCGCACTCGCGCACCGTCTGGTCCTCGTCCGCGGGACCCGTGGTGTCGACCGGCGCCACGTTGAGGCACTGGCCCTCGACCCGCAGCTCCTTGGGCAGCTTGTTGCCGAAGGCGAGCTTGAGGATGTTGCGCCAGACCGAGTTGAAGTAGGCGGCCGCCGCGGAATCGGCGTCCTGGGTGTAGTCCCAGCCCTCCAGGAGCTTCTGCGCCTCGCGGACGTCCGGGTCGTCGACGTCGATCTTGAGCAGCTTGGGCACCAGCAGCTTGGCGATCTCGCTGCTGTTGTCGAGCTGCATCTGACGCATGTCCTCGGTCGAGATCTTGCCGCCGCCCTTGATCTTCGACTCGATCAGGTCGGTGATCCGCTGACTGCGCGTGCCGTAGCCCCAGTCCGTGGTGATCGTGTAGGGGTACTTGTCCTTCTCGATGACGGCCTGGTTGGCGGTCACGATGTAGCCGCGTGCCGGGTTGTAGTCGTAGGGCAGCGCGGCCTGCTTGATGTAGCCGGTCCAGTCGTACTTGGAGTCCCAGCCCGGCGACGGGAGCGAGCCGTCGCCCTTGCCGCGCGTGGGGATCTTGCCGGGCAGCTGGTAGCCGATGTTGCCCTGGGTGTCGGCGTAGATCAGGTTCTGCGAGGGCACGTCGAAGGACGCCGACGCGTCACGGAACTCGGTCCAGTCGGAGGCCTTGTCCAACTCGAAGACGGCGTCCATGGAGTTGCCGGCTTCCAGCCCGGTCCAGCGCAGCGAGATGCCGTAGCCGTCGCCGCGGTCGGGTGCCGCGGCGTCGACGGTGGCCTTCTGGCCGACCTTGACGAGTTCGTCGTTGCGGTCGGACAGCAGGGGGCCGTTGTCTGTCTCCCGGACGATGATCGTCTTGGACGTGCCGCCCGCGACCTTGATGGTCTCCTCGCGGGTCGTGAAGGGCTTCACCTTGTCGTCGACCTGGTAGCCGTCGCCGGTGAGCTTCTCCAGGTAGAGGTCGGTGACGTCGGCGCCGGAGTTGGTCATGCCCCAGGCGATGTCCTGGTTGTGGCCGATGACCACGCCGGGCATGCCCGCGAAGGTGTAGCCGGAGACGTCGTACTGGCAGGTGGCGGAGACGGTGGTGCAGTGCAGGCCCATCTGGTACCAGACCGAGGGCAGCGAGGCCGACAGGTGCGGGTCGTTGGCCAGCAGTGGCTTGCCGGTGATGGTGTGGGCGCCCGAGACGACCCAGGAGTTGGAGCCGATGCCGTTGCCGTTCACTCCGACGGCCGTGGGCAGGTCATCGAGAACGTCGTAGAGCCCCGACAGCTGACTCTCCAGGTCGGAGGGCGCCGCGGTGTCGCCCGCGAGCCCGGTGCCCGCCGTGGAGCCCGTCGAGGTGGTGCCGTCGCCCTGGACGTACGTCCCGGTGGCGCTGTCGTACTCGCCGTCCTGGACGATCGTCTCGTTCCGGCTGTACGGGTACTCCGGGTACAGGTCCTTGATCTGCTGCGGGCCCAGGCGGCTGGTCATCAGGGAGCGGTCGATCTCGTCCTGCATGTTGCCGCGCAGGTCCCAGGCCATCGCCTTGAGCCAGGCCACCGAGTCGACCGGGGTCCACTCCTGGGGCTTGTAGTCGTTGCGGAAGCCGAGGGCCGCGTACTCCAGGGAGATGTCCTTGCCGTCCTTGCCCTTCAGGTAGGCATTGACTCCCTTGGCGTATGCCTGGAGGTACTTCTTCGTGGAGTCCGACAGCTTGGTGTCGTACTCCTCCTTCGCGACCCGGTCCCAGCCCAGGGTGCGCAGGAACTCGTCGTCCTTGACCTGCGCCGAGCCGAACATCTCGGACAGCCGGCCGGAGGTCATGTGACGGCGTACGTCCATCTCGTAGAACCGGTCCTGCGCCTGGACGAAGCCCTGCGCCATGAAGAGGTCCTCGTCGGAGGAGGCGTAGATCTGCGGGATCCCGTAGCTGTCCCGCTTGACGTCCACGGGTCCTGACAGGCCGTCGAGTGTGATCTCGCCCGTTGTCTGCGGGAAGGAAGCGCGCACTGTGCTGACGGTCCAGAACCCGCCGAAGGCGATGCCGCCGATGACGGCCAAAACCAGGACGATCAAGAACAGTCGGGCTTTGCGCCCCTTCTTCCTGCCGGACTTGCCGGGCTTTTGGCCGGAAGAGGCGGTGGTGGTGGGGGGCATCGCTGTCCTTGCTGTCCTAACGCGAGCGGCAGGCGGGGCTGTGCATTTGACTGAGCGCTGGAGCAACCATAGGCGCAGGGCCCATCGGGCCTTGACGCGGTGTCGGGTACTCGAGCGGACGGGTGTTCGATCTTGCACCGGCAAGCGTCAAGAAAGCGTCAAGAGTTAGGTAAGGTAACGAAGTACTTGCACTGAAGTGCTCGGCTTCCGGTGTTCTGATCCGAGGGTTCCGATCCGCGTGTGCCGATCCGAACGTTCCGATCCGCGTGTACGGATTGACGAGAAGGGAACGGCCGCTGACTGTCCACCACCTCAACCAACTTCTGCTCGTGTGCTCGCTCGTTCTGCTCGTCGCGGTGGCAGCGGTCCGGATCTCTTCGCGCAGCGGGCTCCCGACGCTGCTCGTTTACCTGGGCATCGGCATCGCCATGGGCCAGGACGGAATCGGCAACGTCCACTTCAACAATGCCGAGCTCACCCAGGTCATCGGATACGCGGCCCTGGTCGTGATCCTGGCCGAGGGCGGCCTCGGCACGAAGTGGAAGGAGATCAAGCCGGCCCTTCCCGCCGCCACCTCGCTGGCGCTGGTCGGAGTCGCGGTGAGCGTCGCGGTCACAGCCACGGCAGCCCACTATCTGATCGGCCTGGACTGGCGTCAGTCACTCATCATCGGGGCGGTGGTGTCCTCGACGGACGCGGCGGCCGTCTTCTCCGTGCTGCGGAAAATCCCCCTCCCCGCGCGCGTGACGGGCGTCCTTGAGGCCGAGTCCGGCTTCAACGACGCCCCGGTGCTCATCCTCGTCGTCGCGTTCTCCGCGGCGGGCCCGGTGGAGCACTGGTACGTCCTGCTGGGCGAGATAACGCTGGAACTGGCCATCGGCGCGGCCATCGGCATCGCAGTGGGCTTCCTGGGCGCGTACGGGCTGCGTCATGTGGCACTGCCCGCCTCCGGCCTCTACCCGATCGCCGTGATGGCCATCGCGGTCGTGGCGTACGCCGCCGGGGCGCTCGCCCACGGCAGCGGCTTCCTCGCCGTGTACCTCGCGGCGATGGTGCTGGGCAACGCGAGACTGCCGCACTGGCCCGCCACGCGCGGTTTCGCCGAGGGGCTCGGCTGGATCGCCCAGATCGGCATGTTCGTGCTGCTCGGCCTGCTGGTCACGCCGCACGAGATGGGCGACGACATCTGGCCCGCGCTCGTCATCGGCCTGGTACTGACCATGGTGGCCCGGCCGCTCAGCATCGTGCTGAGCCTGCTGCCGTTCCGCCTGCCCTGGCAGGAACAGATGCTGATGTCCTGGGCCGGGCTGCGCGGCGCCGTGCCCATCATCCTGGCGACCATCCCGATGGTGAGCGGCATCGAGGAAAGCCGCCGCATCTTCAACATCGTCTTCGTACTGGTCGTCGTCTACACCCTCATCCAGGGACCCACGCTGCCCTGGCTGGCCCGCACGCTGCGCCTCGGCGAGTCCGAGAGTCCCGCCGACCTGGGCATCGAATCAGCGCCCCTGGAGCGGCTGCGCGGCCACCTGCTGTCCGTCGCGATCCCGGGCGGATCGCGCATGCACGGCGTCGAGGTGGGCGAGCTGCGGCTGCCCGCGGGCGCCGCCGTCACCCTCGTCGTACGCGACGAGAAGTCCTTCGTGCCCCTGCCCACGACCGTACTGCGGCGCGGCGACGAGCTCCTCGTGGTGGCCACCGATCCCGTCCGGGACGCCGCCGAGCAGCGGCTGCGCGCGGTGGGCCAGGGCGGCAAACTGGCCGGCTGGCTGGGACTGGCGGGCAACGAAAACCGCCGCTGAGGCCGGCCGGGACCGGCGGGCGACGGAACCTGCCGCTGAGGCCGGCCGGGATCGGACGACGACGGAACCCCGCCGCCGACCGGTCCGTCGCGCGGGGCATCAAGGCGAACAGCACCTTAAGGGCCCATATGCATTCACAGGCCAGCGATGCCGTGGTGCTGGGTTTCACAGGCACCGGATCCTTCATCCCTGTACGATGAAGGCAGACTTTGATCGAACCAACTCTGCCTGACGCAGAGCTGGCGCGACCGTATGGCGGCCGCGGTGCCTCACAGTGGGCAGCCGGCATCTACCGCAGTTCCGCGCAAGAGGACAGCTCTCGGCGCCCCCGCACGGGCGCGCTACCAGGTGGCAGAAAGGCACGGGCCGTGGCATCCACGGTCACCTCCCGCCCCGGGTACGGAAAGCTGCTGCGCACGCGCGGCGCCTGGACGTTCCTGCTCCCCGGCTTCGCCGCCCGCCAGCCCTTCGCGATGCTGACCATCTCCATCGTGCTGCTGGTTCAGCACACCACCGGTTCGTACGGAGCCGCCGGCGCCGTGGCCGCCGTAACCGGTGTCTCCATGGCACTGTTCGCCCCCTTCACGGGGCGTCTTACCGACCGGCTCGGGCAGCGGGCCGTGCTGGTCCCGGGCGTCCTGGTGCACACCCTGTCGGGCCTTTCCCTGACCGCGCTCGCGCTGACGGGCGCCCCCTTGTGGGCCCTTTTCGCCGCCGCCGTGCCGACCGGCGCCTCGGTGCCGCAGATCGGCCCGATGGTGCGCGCCCGCTGGGGCGTGAAACTCCAGGGCTCACCCCTGATGACCACCGCGGCGGCCTTCGAGTCCGTCACCGACGAGCTGACCTTCGTGTTCGGGCCGCTGGTGGCGACCGCGCTGTGCACCGCCGTGGACCCGGCCGCCGGCCTGCTCACCGAGGCCGCGCTTACCTTGATCGGCGGCCTCCTGTTCGCCGCGCAGAAGAGCACACAGCCCACTGTCGCCGGCAGCGGGCACGCGCGCGTGGAGCACGTTTCGGCGCTGCGCGTCCCCGGTGTGCGCGTTCTGATCGTGGCCTTCCTGGGCATCGGATCCGTCTTCGGCGGCATGCAGGTCTCGCTCGCCGCGTTCAGCGACTCCATCGGCGAACCCGGCCTGAACGGCGTCCTGTACGGCGTCTTCGCCGCGGGCAACATGGTCTCCGGCATCGTCTGCGGCGCGGTCGTCTGGAAGGCGGCCCCGCAGCGGCGGCTTCTCCTCGGGTACGCGGCCCTCGCCCTCACCGCCTCCGGACTCTGGGCCGCCCACTCCGTGGTCGTGCTCGCCGGAATCGGCCTCCTGGTCGGCATGTGCATCGCTCCGGCCCTGATCACCGGCTACACACTGGTCGAGGGTCTGGTGCCCGTCGGCGCCCGCACCGAGGCCTTCACCTGGCTGACCGGCGCCGTCGCGCTCGGCCAGGCGGCGGCCGTCACAGCCTCCGGACAACTGGAGGACCGCTTCTGGGACGGCGCCGGTTTCCTGGTACCGATGGCCGGCACCGCACTGGCTCTGATAACCCTTGTGGCCCTGCGATCACGGCTGTCGACGCGGCCCGCCGGCCGCACCGTCGCACGTGGCGTGGGTCACCGAGTGCCAGTGGCGGTGGACTGATCTCTCGGAATACGTCAGTATGGACCGTCGTTAGCACTCATTGAGTGAGAGTGCCAGGAGGAAGACCAGTGCCGACCTACCAATACCAGTGCACCGAGTGCGGCGAGGGCCTCGAGGCGGTGCAGAAGTTCACCGACGACGCCCTGACCGAGTGCCCCAGCTGCAGTGGCCGCCTGAAGAAGGTGTTCTCGGCCGTCGGCATTGTCTTCAAGGGCTCCGGCTTCTACCGCAATGACAGCCGCGGTTCGTCGACGAGCACCTCGCCGGCGCCGGCGTCGGCTTCCAAGCCGTCGTCCACACCCTCGACCTCTTCGTCGTCCTCTTCGGACTCGAAGTCGTCGGGTTCGTCGAGCTCCTCGGGTTCGTCGACCTCGAAGTCGTCGGGCACGGGCTCGTCCAGCAGTAGCAGCTCCGCCGCGTAGGACCTTGTTCTTACGGGACCCTGTCGTCGTACGACGACAGGGTCTTCGGCGTTTCCCGGTCCGGCTAGGGTGCGGTTCATGGCGAACACGGATAGCGCGCGGCGGCCTGCCGGAGAGCAGGCGGCGGACAGGGCCGAGATCGGGGTCATCGGCGGCTCGGGGTTCTACTCCTTCCTCGACGACGTGAACGAAATACAGGTGGACACCCCTTACGGGCCGCCCAGCGACTCGCTGTTCCTGGGGGAGATCGCCGGGCGACGAGTCGCCTTCCTCCCCCGGCACGGCCGCGGCCACCATCTGCCGCCGCACCGCATCAACTACCGCGCCAACCTATGGGCGTTGCGTTCCGTCGGCGCCCGCCAGATCCTCGGCCCCTGCGCGGTGGGCGGACTGCGAACGCAGTACGGACCGGGAACACTGCTCGTGCCGGACCAACTGGTGGATCGAACGCAGTCGCGGGCGCAGTCGTACTTCGACGGGCTTCCGCTGCCGGACGGCACGATGCCGAACGTGGTCCACGTGTCGCTGGCGGACCCGTACTGCCCGGTCGGGCGCAAGGCCGCACTCGAAGCGGCGCGCGGGCGGGAGTGGGAGCCGGTGGACGGTGGCACCCTCGTGGTCATCGAGGGGCCTCGGTTCTCGACCCGCGCCGAGTCGCTGTGGTATCAGGCGCAGGGCTGGTCCGTGGTGGGTATGACCGGCCACCCCGAGGCCGCGCTCGCGCGCGAAATGGAGCTCTGCTACACGTCGTTGAACCTCGTCACCGACCTCGACGCGGGGGCCGAGACCGGCGAGGGCGTCTCGCACGACGAGGTGTTCCAGGTGTTCGCGGCGAATGTGGACCGGCTGCGCGGCGTGCTCTTCGACGCGGTCGCGGGGCTCCCGGACAACGGGACGCGGGACTGCCTGTGCACGACGGCGCTGGGCGGGATGGATCCGGGGTTCACGCTGCCGTAGTCGGGACGGGGTGGATCCGGGTTCGCGCGCTGCCGTAATCGGAGCGGGCTGGATCCGGGTTTCCCACTGCCGTAGCCGGAGCGGGATGGATCCGGGGTTCCCACTGCCGTGGGGGCCGCGAGGGTGGTGGGTGTCGGCCGGGGCTGCTCGGCACGAGGGTGGAACTTCCCGTTCGGGTGAGGGAGTTGTCCACAACCCGCCGGTGGTCCACGGGCTCCGGCGGGATCCGCCGCGAGAGCTCATCGTGGGATCGCAACCCGATCTCTCGTCGCAGGTGGTGGTCACCATGGCACAGCTCACTCCTCTCATTCCTCTCGCAGTCCAGGCTCCTCTCACTCCTCTGGCTCCCCTCGCTCCTCTCGCTCCTCTCGCTCCGGTTGTACGCCCGACCGACAGGGATCCCGTAGGTCCGCCGGGTGCGGACGCGCCTCCCACCTGCGAGGTGCCTCACTTCGCTCCGGTTCGCGTACGCGGCGGGCGGTATCAGCTGCGGCGGCTCACCCGGCACCGGCGGCGGGCCGTGGCCGCGGGGCTGGCGGTCACAGCGGCCGCGCTCATCGCGGCGGGACCTCATGACGCCGAACGGGCACGGGGGCATCCGGCAAGCACCGCCACTTCCGCCTCCTCCTCAGCGGCCGCATCGGCTCACCTACGTGAGCGGCGCGCGGTCGAGATGGTGACGGCGCCGGTGCGGATCGCCGACGCGGCGACGGTGCGATTGTTGCGGCGGGGCGACCGGGTCGATGTGGTCGCGGCGGACAGCGGCGGCGAAGCGCGGGTGGTCGCGACCGGGGCCCGGGTCACCGAGGTCCCGCAGGTCGATGCCGTCGAGACCGGGGCGCTGGTCGTCCTGTCCGTGCCGCGGACCACGGCGGCGCGCCTGGCAGGCGCAAGCACGACCTCACGGCTGGCGGTGACGCTGTGCTGAGTAACGCGGCCGGTGAGCACATCGTGAGTGAAGAATCGGTGTCAAGTCCCTCGTTAGAGCTACCGAATTGGACAGGCCGGGCACGCCCTGACGTAGGTTGCGGAGCTGTTTGTTCCACAACTTGTGCAGAGGGGCCCCTCGGTGAGCGAGAAGAAGAAACCCAGTGTCCTGGACGGCTTCAAGGCCTTCCTGACGCGGGGAAACGTCGTCGACCTGGCAGTCGCGGTCGTCATCGGCGCGGCCTTCACCAACATCGTCAACTCGGTGGTGAAGGGAGTCATCAACCCGCTGGTGGGCGCGTTCGGCACGAAGAATCTGGACAGTTACAGCTCCTGTCTCAAGTCTCCCTGCACAGGCGCTGGCGACACCGCGACGGGCATCCGGATCCTGTGGGGCTCGGTGCTGGGCTCCGCGCTCAGCTTCGTGATCACCGCAGCCGTCGTCTACTTCCTGATGGTCCTGCCCATGTCCAAGTACCTGGCCCGGCAGGCGGCCCGCCAGAAGGCGAAGGAGGGCACGCAGGAAATGATGGAGGTGACCGAGCTGGAGGTGCTGAAGGAGATCCGCGACGCCTTGGTGGCGCAGCGCGGCTCGGGGCACAGCGAGAACTAGCGGGGAGGGCCCGGGCCGGGGTCCGGACGCGGTCGGGCAGAGCATGGACGTGGACCGACAGGGCACAGAGGTGGTCGGCCGGAACTCCGAGGCGCTGGGCCGCGGCCCAGACCTGGTCGCGCACGGCCCAGACCTGGTCGCGCACGGCTCAGACCTGGTCGCGCACGGCTCAGATGTGGTGGGGCGGCTTCTCGTCGAGGAAGCGCTTGAGGTCGGAGCTGTCACTGTCGCCGCCGGGCCGCTCGCCCCACCCACGGTCCGTGTCGTCCGAGGACTGCTGGCTCAGCGGGTCGTCGAAGACCAGCGCGGCAGGCTTGGGATCGCGCGGTTCGGGGGCGGGAGCGGTGCTCATGCCTTCAGGGTACGCCGAGGGGGCGGCGGCCCGCCCCGGCCCGACCGGGCGCCGGCTCTCGGCGGGCGGGGAACCACCAGCAGACACCGAGGCCAGCGGGCCCCCAGGGCCCTCACCCGCCGACGCCGGCCCCCAACCCGCTTGTGATCGCATTCACAAGAATTTCCGGAGCTTTTCTGCTGTGCTTGGCCGTATGACGTCCCGTTCCGCCTCCGAATCCGCTTCCGAATCCGCTGCGACGCCACGGCCTGCCGGTCGCGGGCCGTTGCGCAGAATGACCGCCCGCGGCCGCGACGAGGCGCACCGGGTCGCGTCACCGCTGGAGCTCTTCTTCGACCTGTGTTTCGTCGTGGCCATCGCCCAGGCGGGCGTCCAGCTGGTGCACGCCGTGGCCGAGGGGCACGCGGGTGAGGGCATCCTCAACTACGCGATGATCTTCTTCGCGATCTGGTGGGCCTGGATGAACTTCACCTGGTTCGCCTCGGCGTACGACAACGACGACGCGCTCTACCGGGTCGTCACGCTGGTGCAGATCGCCGGCGTCCTCGTACTCGCCGCCGGAGTGTCACGGGCGGCCGAGGACCACGACTTCCTGGTCGTCTGGCTCGGGTACGCGATCATGCGGTTCGCGATGATCGCGCAGTGGCTGCGGGTGGTGCGGTCGACGGAGGGTGCGGAGCGAACGACGGCATCGCGGTACGCGGGCGGCGTGCTGCTGTGCCAGGTCGGCTGGCTGGGGCTGCTGTTCCTGCCGGAGTCCGGCAGGGCCTGGGTGTTCCTGGTGATGGCCCTCGCCGAGTTGTGCGTTCCGTTGTTCGCGGAGAAGGACTTCGCGACGTCCTGGCATCCGCACCACATCTCCGAGCGGTACGGCCTGTTCACGATCATCGTCCTCGGCGAGACGATCGCCGCGGCCACGGTCGCCGTGAAGTCGGGTGTGGACGAGAACGACGCGCTCGGAGAGCTACTGCCGATCGCCGCGGGCGGGCTGCTCATCGTCTTCTCCGCGTGGTGGATCTACTTCGTGGTGCCCATCCACGGCCACCTGCGGTCCAACAGGCAGTCGTTCCTGTGGGGTTACGGCCACTATCTGATCTATGCGTCGGCGGCCGCGATCGGCGCGGGACTCGAGGTGGCGGTCGAGCAGGCGGTCGGAAAGGCTCACATCTCGACGCTCGCCGCGTCCTCCGCCGTGACCCTGCCGACGGCGTTGTATCTCCTCACCGTCTGGGCGCTGCATTCGCGCTACTTCAAGGTGGGCATCGCCCAGCAGGCCGTCCTGCCGACCACCGCCCTGCTGGTCATCCTGTGCACCTTCCTGGGCGACCGGGCGGTACTCGCGGCCGGCATCGTGTCGGCGCTGGCCGTGGTGGTCGGGGTGACATTGACGGCGCGGATGGTCACACGAGAGGAGGCGCGGGCCGCCTAGGGGAAACCCGCCTCGGGGGAAACACTGTCGCCATGACAGTTGACGCTCTGACGGATGTCGCGGGTCTGCGGGTGGGGCATGCGACGCGTACCGGCGACGGTTGGCTCACCGGCACCACGGTCGTACTCACCCCTCCGGGCGGCGCCACAGCGGCCGTGGACGTGCGCGGCGGCGGGCCGGGCACGAAGGAGACCGACGCGCTCGACCCGCGCAACCTGGTGCAGAAGGTCGAGGCGGTCGTGCTGACCGGCGGCAGCGCGTACGGGTTGGATTCGGCGTCCGGTGTGATGGCCTGGCTGGAGGAGCAGGGGCGCGGGGTACGCGTCGGCCCCGATCCGGCGCACGTCGTGCCGGTGGTGCCCGCCGCCGCCGTCTTCGACCTGGGCCGCGGCGGCGACTTCCGGGCCAGGCCGGACGCGTCGACGGGCCGTGCGGCGGTCGAGGCGGCCGACGCGAGCGAGCCCGGCGCTCCGGTGCGTGAGGGTTGCGTGGGCGCCGGTACCGGGGCGGTCGTCGGGACGGTCAAGGGCGGGATCGGCACGGCGAGCGTCGTGCTCGACTCGGGGATCACGGTGGCCGCGCTGGTGGTGGCCAACGCGGCGGGGTCGGTGGTGCAGCCGGAGACGGGAGCGCTGTACGGGGAGCTGATGCAGGGGCGTACGCCGTATCCGCCCGTCGAGGTGCACGAGGCGGCGCAGCGGCGGCTGGCCGAAGCCAATTCGAAGAACGGCCCTCCCCCGCTGCACACCACGCTCGCGGTCGTCGCCACCGACGCCGACATCACGCGTGCCCAGGCGCAGAAGCTCGCGGGCACGGCGCACGACGGCATCGCCCGCGCCGTGCGTCCGGTGCATCTGCTGAACGACGGCGACACGGTGTTCGCGCTTGCCACGGGCGCCCGGCCCTTCACCGACGCGCATCCCCTCGCGCTCAACGACATTCTTGCGGCGGGCGCGGACCTGGTGACACGGGCGATCGTGCGGGCGGTGCGGGCGGCGGGGTCGGTGGACGGGGCGGGAGGGGGGTGGCCGTCTTACGAGGAGTTGTACGGGGGACGGGGGCAGCAGGGGTAGGGGCCCTGCGCCTCTTGGTGGCTGGGGCAGCAGGGGTAGGGGCCGGTGCCTCTTGGTGGAGGGGTAGGGGGGTCGGCGCCTCTTGGTGGCTTGGGCGGCAGGGGCCGGAGCTGGGGGATTGTCGCGGTTCTGTCACGTCATGGTGTTCACGGCGGACGGAGGGAACCCTTCACGCCGCCGCTCGCTCTTTCTCGACGTAGTGGAGCGGATCACCCACATCACGAGAATCTGGAGCAGCCCGTGGCAACGCCGGACAAAACAGCGCGGCGCGCACTGGGGGCCTGTGCCGCCCTGATGGTCGGCGCCCTCACCCTCACCGCCTGCGGTGGCAGCGCGAAAGCGGACAGCAAGGGCGGCAAGGACGCGGGGAGCGGCGCGAGTTCGACCAAATCTTCCACGGCAGCCCTCGCCATCTCGGCCAAGGACGGTTCGACGGGCGCGTCCATCAACGCGACCGGCGTGAAGGTCAGCAACGGCAAGCTCACCGACGTGAAGATGACGGTGTCCGGGACCGGGGCGGCCGTAGCCGGAGCGATATCCGCGGACGGCCGCTCCTGGAAGCCGAAGGAGCAGCTCGAGCGTGGGACGAAGTATCAGATATCGGCCACGGCGAAGGATGCGAACGGGCGCACCGCCGCCGCCAACTCCATCTTCACGACGGTCACCTCAAGCAACAGCTTCATCGGCACGTACACGCCCGACAACGGCACCACGGTCGGCGTCGGGATGCCGGTCTCGTTCAACTTCGACAAGGTGATCAGCGACAAGAAGGCCGTGCAGTCGCACATCACGGTGTCCTCCAGCAGCGGGCAGCAGGTGGTGGGGCACTGGTTCGGGACGCAGCGGCTCGACTTCCGGCCCGAGGAGTACTGGAAGGCCGGCTCCAAGGTCACGATGAAGATCGACCTGGACGGAGTCGAGGGCGCCAACGGCGTCTACGGGGTGCAGAAGAAGACCGTCACCTTCACCATCGGGCGTTCCCAGGTGTCGACGGTGGACGTCAACACACAGACCATGACGGTCGTACGGGACGGAAAGACCCTCAAGAAGGTCCCGATCTCGGCGGGCAGCCCGGACCACACGACGTACAACGGGCAGATGGTGATCTCGGAGAAGTTCGTACAGACGCGGATGAACGGTTCGACGGTCGGTTACGGCGGCGAGTACGACATCCCGGATGTGCCGCACGCGATGCGTCTGACGACTTCGGGGACGTTCATCCACGGCAACTACTGGTACAACAAGGGCAATCCGCCCTTCGGCCGGGAGGGCACCAGCCACGGCTGTGTGGGGCTCGCCGATGTGCAGGGCGCGCAAGGGGACACCAGCGCCAAGTGGTTCTACGACAACTCTCTCGTCGGGGACGTCGTGACCGTCAAGAACTCCCCCGACAAGACCGTCGCGCCGGACAACGGGCTCAACGGCTGGAACATGTCGTGGAGCGCCTGGAACGCGGGAAGTGCCGTCTGACGAGGGCTTTTTGACACCCGGGCGGGCCGCGTGGGAACTTGCCGCGCGGTCCGCCCGTTTTCCGGCCGTACGTTTTCTCGGTTCGCGGGCATGATGCCCGATCGAGGGGCTACGGTATGCACCCACAAGGTGACATGCAGCAACGCCGGGAGAGAAACCTTGAGCGTTCCGTACGAGACAGCAGCGTACGAACCACCCGAGTCGCCCGAGTCTCCGGAGGAGCATCTCGCGCGACTCCTCGGTCGCGCCCTGAACTCCTTCGAACTGCCGGACGAGACGATACGGCGGCTCGACAGCGCGCTGGCGCACGACAGTTCGTTGCACTCCGCGCACCACAGCGCCGGCCTGCATCGCGAGACGTACCGGCACACGTGGCTGCTCGCCGACGGCTCGGCCGTCACGTTGTGGGAGCTGGTGCACAACACGGCACCCGGCAGCGATCCGCAGCACGAGGTGTACGTGGACAACGAGGAGCTGCGCGCCGCCACGGACCGGCTGCCGCTGCCCGCGGACACGCCGGACTTCGAACTGGCGGTGCTCGTGCACCTGTCACCCTTCCCCGAGCCGCGCCATGAGTACGTGCCCGACGACTCGGCGGACCACGCACGGCGGCTGTTACGGCGAGCGGAGAACCCCGATCAGCCGGACGGCGACATCGCCGCGCTGCTGACCGGCGAGGCGTGCGCGCACCAGATCACCCAGGCCTTCGGCCGTCCCTGCCGGACAGGCCGGCCGGGGATGTCCTTCTCGCTCTACGAGCACGCGTTCCTGCTGCGCGACGGGCAGGAGATCTCCCTGTGGGAGGTCGAGCACACGGCGACGCCCGACCGGCGGCACATGTGCGAGGTGTACGCCACGGAGGACGCGGCGCGGGACGCGATGGAGCGGCGCGCGGCTCGGCTCAACTGACGCACGAAGTCAGTGCGTTACCGCAAGCCGGTTACCGCAAGCCGGTTACCGCAAGCCGGTTACCGCAAGCCGGTTACCGCGAGCCGGCTACCGAAGGCCGCCTACGGGCGGCTTTCGCTGAACTGGCGTACCAGACCGGCGAATGCGGCGTGCTCCTGCGGAGTCAGTTCGACGGACTCGGTGTCGGGGCCGGACCGTCGTTGACGGGGCATCGCACAGAGCGCGTCGCCCTGGCACCGGACCGCAGCAGCTTCGGAGCGGCCCCGGCCCCCGCGCAGGAGGCGCACCAGCCCGACAACCCAGATGACGGTCGCCAGGGCGAGGGTGGCCACACCTGTCAGCTGAAGGATCGACACTTGCTCGGGCATGCGCCCCAGTAGACACCACGGTCCGGGACTTTGACCCCGGACCGTGACGTATATCGCAGATGCCGCGAACAGCTCACAGATGCGCTGAACTGATCACAAATGCCGTGAACGAATCACAGATGCGGTGAACAAATCACAGATGCTGCGAACAGCTCACAGGATCCCCAAAGGGGCAGGCGGTTGGCGTTTCAGGCGGCGGCCACCGGCTCCTTGCGGTCGGCCTTCGACGCTGTCGGAGCGCCGGCGACCCCCGCGCCCGTGCCCTCGGGAGCCTGCTTGCGCATGCCCTTCAGTACGACCACCAGAGCGGTGGTGACACAGACACCCGCGGCGATGGCGACCAGGTAGAGGAACGGGTTGCCGATCAGCGGGACCACGAAGATGCCGCCGTGCGGGGCGCGCAGGGTGGCGCCGAAGGCCATCGACAGGGCGCCGGTGACCGCGCCGCCCACCATGGACGACGGGATGACGCGCAGCGGGTCCGCCGCGGCGAACGGGATCGCGCCCTCCGAGATGAAGGAGGCGCCCAGCACCCAGGCGGCCTTGCCGTTCTCGCGCTCGGTCTGGGTGAAAAGCTTGGCGCGGACGGTGGTGGCCAGGGCCATGGCGAGCGGCGGGACCATACCGGCCGCCATCACCGCGGCCATGATCTTCATCGCCGAGTCGCTGGGGCTCGCGACCGCGATACCCGCCGTGGCGAAGGTGTACGCGACCTTGTTGACCGGGCCGCCGAGGTCGAAGCACATCATCAGGCCGAGCAGGGTGCCGAGCAGGATGGCATTGGTTCCGGTGAGACCGTTCAGCCAGTCGGTCATGCCCTGCTGCGCGGAGGCGATGGGTTTGCCGATGACCACGAACATCAGGAACCCGACGATCGCCGCGGAGATCAGCGGGATCACCACCACCGGCATGATGCCGCGCAGCGCCTTCGGGATCCTGACCTTCTGGATCGCGATCACCACGGCACCGGCGATGAGACCGGCGGCCAGACCGCCGAGGAAGCCCGCGTTGATGGTGAGGGAGATCGCGCCGCCGACGAAGCCGGGGACCAGACCCGGCCGGTCCGCCATGCCGTACGCGATGTAGCCGGCGAGGACCGGGACGAGGAAGCCGAAGGCCACGCCGCCGATCTGGAAGAACAGCGCACCCCAGCTGTCCGCCTGCAGCCACATGAAGTGGTCCATGACGGACGGCGCCTTGTTGACCTGGTAGCCGCCGATCGCGAAGCCCAGGGCGATCAGCAGACCGCCCGCGGCGACGAACGGCACCATGTAACTCACGCCGCTCATCAGCCACTTGCGGAGCTTGCTGCCGTAGCCCTCGCCTGACTCACCGGTGCGCTCCACCGGCGTGCCGGACGCGGTGCCCGCGGAGACCTCGCCGCGCTCCGCCTTGCCGCGAACCTCGGAGATCAGCTCGGCGGGACGGTTGATGCCCGCCTTCACACCGACGTCGACGGTCGGCTTCCCGGCGAAGCGGTCCTTGTCCCGTACGGGCACGTCGTGCGCGAAGATCACGCCGTCCGCCGCCGCGATGACCGCCGGGTCGAGCCGGGTGAAGCCGGCCGAGCCCTGCGGTTCGACGACGAGTTCGACACCGGCCTCGCGTCCCGCGTTCTCCAGCGACTCGGCCGCCATGTAGGTGTGCGCGATGCCGGTGGGGCAGGAGGTGACGGCGACGATACGGAACGGTCGCTCGTCGGAGGTGACGGTGGCGCCCGGCGCCGGGGCGGGTCCGTCCTCGACGGTCGCACCCGGCGCCGGGGCCGCGCCGTCCGTGCCGGTGTCGGCGGAGGCCGGCGCGCTCGACTCCGCCGCGGAGTTGTCGGAGCTGTCGGAGGTGTCAGAGCTGTGGGAGCTGTCGGAGGCGGTGGCTGCCGCCTCGGGCTCGTCCCCGCGGATGAGCGCGGCCGTGGCCGCCTCGTCGTCCGCCGACCGCAGCGCGGTCGTGAACTCGGCGTTCATCAGGTGCCGGGCGAGGGACGAGAGCATCGTGAGGTGGGCGTCGTCCGCTCCCGCGGGGGCGGCGATCAGGAAGATCAGGTCGGCGGGCCCGTCCGGCGCGCCGAAGTCGACCCCGGCCGCGCTGCGCCCGAAGGCGAGCGTCGGCTCGGTGACGTGAACGCTCCGGCAGTGCGGGATGCCGATGCCACCGTCGAGGCCGGTCGGCATCTGGGCCTCGCGGGCGGCCACGTCGGCGAGGAAGCCGTCGAGGTCGGTCACCCGGCCCAGGGCCACCATGCGCTCGGCGAGGGCTCGTGCCGCCGCTTCCTTCGTATCGGCGGACAGGTCGAGGTCGACCAGGTCCGCGGTGATCATCTCGCTCATCGCGGGCTCCTTCGCACGCGTATCGCCCGGGGGGACTCATGGGCGGGGGCGGGGGCGGGGGTTCGTACGGGGGTGGGGACATGGGTGGGGACGGAGGTGAGAACAGGGATGAGAACAGGAGTGAGTACGGGGGTGAGTACGGGAGTGAGTGCGGGGGTGAGTGCGGGGGTGAGTACGCGGCCCATGCGCCCGGGGGCAGTGCATCCAGGGCCCGTCGCACCGACGTGGCGCGGGGTCATGACACTGGCTCCGTCAGTACGCGGTCCACCGGGATCTCCGATGTGACCGTCACGGCGGAGGGGTCGAGGTCGGCAGGGCCCGGCATCACGCTGCCGGGGAGCTGGACGGCTGCGGCGCCATGGGCGACGGCGGAGGCAAGTGCCTTGGGACCGCTGCCGCCGGCGATCAGGAAACCGGCGAGCGAGGAGTCACCGGCGCCCACGTTGCTGCGTACGCCGTCCACCCGTGCGCTCGCGAACCAGGCACCCTCGGCGTCCACGAGCAACTGACCGTCGGCGCCCAGGCTCGCGAGCACGACGCGCGCCCCCATCTCGCGCAACTCCTCGGCCGCCTTCACCGCGTCCCCCACCGTCGTAAGAGGGCGCCCGACGGCTTCCGCGAGCTCCTCCGCGTTGGGCTTCACCACGTCGGGCCTCTCGCGCAGCGCCGCGAGCAGCGCGGGGCCCGAGGTGTCCAGCGCGATCCGGGCGCCCGCCGCATGCGCACGGGCGACGAGATCGGCGTACCAGCGAGGCCCGAGCCCGCGCGGCAGGCTGCCGCAGCAGGTGATCCAGTCGGTCTCGCCGGAGCGGTACTGCGAGCGAACGGTCTCCAGCAGGAGTTCGGCCTCGGCGGCGGAGAGTTCGGGGCCGGGCGCGTTGATCTTCGTCATGGTGCCGTCGGGTTCGGCGACCGAGATGTTCGAGCGGGTGGCTCCGGCTATCGGTACCGGCGCGACCTCGATGCCCTGCGCGTCGAGCAGGTCGGCGACGAGTGCGCCGGGCGCACCACCCAGGGGCAGGACGGCGACCGTGCGCTGCCCGGCGGCCGCGACCGCGCGCGAGACGTTCACGCCCTTGCCGCCCGGGTCCATGCGTTCGCCGGTGGCCCGGATGACCTCGCCGCGGTCGAGCGACGGGACCTCGTACGTACGGTCGAGGGAGGGGTTGGGGGTGACAGTGAGGATCATGCGCACTCGTTTCTCAACACACAGTGGTTCTCAACACACAGCGGTCACGTACCGCTTGCCGCTTGCCGCTTGCCGCTTGCCGCTTGCCGCTTGCCGCTTGCCGCTCAATACGGACGGCTCGCTCTACACACACAGCACTTCGGTGCCGCCGCGTTCGATGGCGGTGGCGTTGTCCGGGCTCAGCCCGCGGTCGGTGATCAGCAGGTCCACATCGCTCAGGTCGCCGAAACGGGCGAAATGCTCCTGGCCGTGCTTGGAGGAGTCGGCGAGCAGAACCACGCGGCGCGCGGCGCGCATGGTCGCGCGCTTGACGGCGGCCTCGGCGAGGTCGGGGGTGGTCAGTCCGTACGAGACGGAGAAGCCGTTGGCCGCGATGAAGAGGACGTCGGCGCGGATCTCGCTGTACGCGCGGAGCGCCCAGGCGTCCACAGCGGCGCGCGTACGGTGCCTCACGCGCCCTCCGACGAGATGGAGTTGGATGCCAGGGTGGTCCGCGAGGCGGGCCGCGATCGGCAGGCTGTGGGTGACGACGGTCAGCGTCGCCTCCAGCGGGACCGCTCCGGCGAGCCGGGCGACCGTCGATCCGGCGTCCAGGATCACCGTGCCGTCGTGCGGCAGTTCGGCTACGGCGGCCTGGGCGACGCGATCCTTCTCGTCGGCCGCCGTGTACTCGCGCTCGGCGAGGTCGGGCTCGAAGTCCAGCCGCCCGGCCGGTATCGCACCCCCGTGCACCCGGCGTACGAGACCCGCGCGGTCCAGCGCTTTCAGGTCCCGGCGGATGGTCTCCGCGGTGACCTGGAACTCCTCGGCCAGCGACACCACGTCCACCCGGCCGCCGTCACGGGCGAGCCGGAGGATCTCCTGCTGCCGCTCCGGTGCGTACATGTCCGTTCGCCTCCGAGTTATGCCCGAACCTGTGGTTTCAATCGGAGGCTACGCCCGGATTTCCGGAAAGTAAACAAGTCCGGGCGCGATCCGGGCATGAACGGACTTCGATTGCCGAGGGCAACGCAAACCGGGACAACGTAAACCCGGGACAACGCAAGGGGCCCGGCACCTGAGGTGCCGGGCCCCTTCGGTCTTGGTTCACGGAACGAGCTCGGGCTCCTTCGTGACCTCGCCGGACGAACCATCCTCCGTGCCCTCCGCGCTCTCGGCACCCTCGGCATGCTGCGCCGGCCGCTTCGGCAGCGCGAACATCAGCAGGAAGATGGCCGTCATCACCGCCGCGACCCAGCCGAGCGCGTGCTGGAAGGCGTTCACGAAGGCCGGGCCCACCTCAGCCAGGGCCAGCCGGTCCCCCATCGTGCCGTAGAAGACGACGGACACCAGGCCGAGACCCAGCGCGTTGCCCATCTGCTGCACGGTGTTGATGAGCCCGGACGCCGAACCGGAGTGCTCACGCGGCACCTCCGAGAGCACCGCGTCCGTCAGCGGCGCCACGATGAAGCCCATCCCCACGCCCATGACCACCAGCGGAAGCGCCATCTGCCAGGAA
Source organism: Streptomyces sp. NPDC005808 (assembly GCF_042871385.1). NCBI lineage: Bacteria > Bacillati > Actinomycetota > Actinomycetes > Kitasatosporales > Streptomycetaceae > Streptomyces > Streptomyces sp. NPDC005808. The sequence continues at coordinate 261,725 of NZ_JBIAIK010000006.1, forward strand.
GTGATGGACATGCCGTACCGCTCGGACTCCCAGATGTAGAGGAGTACGCCGGCGGCCATGGTCAGCGCGCCCGCCTGGAGCACCTTGCGCCCGAAGCGCGGGACCAGCAGCTGCACCGACATCCCCGCGGCCGCCGAGACCGCGATCGAGAACGGAACCCCGGTGAGGCCCGCCCGCAGCGGCCTCCACCCCAGACCGAACTGCATGTAGAGCGTCCAGACCAGGAAGAAGATGCCGAGCGCGACACCGAAGACGGTCTGTACGGCGATGCCCGCCGCGAAGCTCTTCACCTTGAAGAGGGAGAGCTCGACGAGCGGCGAACCGTCGATCCGCGTCTTCCGCTTCTCGTACGCCACCAGCACCGCGAAGACGACGAGGGCGCCGACCATGGACACGTAACCCCAGAGCGGCCAGTCCAGCTCCTCGCCGCGCGTCAACGGGTAGAGCAGCATCACCAGTCCGAGCGCGACGAGGGCGACACCGACGAGGTCGAGTTTGAGCGCCCGCGGCGCCTTGGACTCGGTGATGAAGCGGCGGCCCAGAATCAGGCCCGCGATGCCGACCGGAAGGTTGATGAGGAAGATCGGCCGCCATTCGAGGCCGAACAGGTTCCACTCGGTGAGCAGTGCGCCGAGCAGCGGCCCGGACACGGCGCCCAGTCCGACGACCGCGCCGAACAGCCCGAACACCTTTCCCCGCTCGTGCGCCGGGAAGGTCGCGTGCACGATCGACAGCACCTGGGGCACCATCAACGCGGCCATCCCGCCCTGGAGGATGCGGGAGGCGACGAGCATCTCGGGGTTCACCGCGAAGCCGCACAGGGCCGATGCGATCGTGAATCCTCCAATGCCGACCAGGAAGAGGCGCTTGCGTCCGTGAATGTCGCCGAGCCGCCCGCCCGTGATGAGCCCGGCCGCGAAGGCCAGCGCGTAACCCGCCGTGATCCACTGGATTTGGCTGACCGAGGCGCCCGCCTCCCGCTGGATGGACGGGATCGCGATGTTGACGATCGTGACGTCGACCAGGTCCATGAAGGCCGCGGTCATCACGATCGCGAGTGCGAACCAACGGCGTCGGTCGGCCGCTGGGGCCGGGCTGTTGAGAATGGTCTCGGTGGAGGTCATGCAACGAAGGTAGGGTCCGATTAGGTCAGATCGTGTCCTAGTTGTGCGGCACTCTGGAAAGCATGACTACGGATACGCCGGCCAGGCTTCTCCAGCTCCTCTCCCTCCTTCAGACGCCCCGCGAGTGGCCCGGCGGCGAGCTGTCCGAGCGGCTCGGAGTGTCCCGTCGTACCGTCCGGCGGGACATCGACCGGCTCCGCGAACTGGGCTATCCGGTGCAGGCGACCAAGGGCGCCGACGGCGGGTACCGACTGGTGGCGGGGAAGGCGATGCCACCCCTCGTACTCGACGACGAGGAGGCCGTGGCGATCGCGGTCGGGCTGCGGGCCGGCGCCGGGCACGCGGTCGAGGGCGTCGAGGAGGCCTCCGTACGGGCCCTCGCCAAGCTGGAGCAGGTGTTGCCGTCCCGGCTGCGGCATCGAGTGTCCACGCTGCAGGCGGCGACCACCCCGCTCACCAGCGGCGACGGAGCGAGCATCGCGCCCGAGACGCTGACCGTGATGGCCTCGACCGTGGCCGGCCGGGAGCGGCTGCGGTTCGCCTACCGCGCCGGGGACGGCACACCGTCGCGCCGGCTGACCGAGCCGTACCGCCTCGTCTCCACCGGCCGTCGCTGGTACCTCGTCGCGTACGACCTCGGTCGCGAGGACTGGCGTACGTTCCGCGTCGACCGGGTCACCGAACCCTTCGCGACCGGAGCGCGGTTCGCTCCGCGCGAGTTGCCGACGGGGAACGCGGCGGAGTATTTGCGGCAGTCGATGTACCGGCGTCAGGAGACGTACGCCTTCGACGTCACCTTCGCCGCGCCGGCCATGTTCGTCGCCGCGCGGCTGCCCGCCTGGCTCGGGGCGCCCGAGCCGATCGACGACCACAGCTGCCGGCTGCGTTCCTCCGCCGGGGATTCCGTGGAGTGGCTCGCGGTGCGTCTCGCGATGGTCGACTGCGAGTTCACGGTGCGGGAGCCGACGGAACTCGTGGCGTGTCTAAGGGAGTTGGGGGCACGGTTGACGCGGGCGGCGGGTGGCGAGCGGTCGGGGGTCACTGGGGGCTAGCGGACGTCGGAGCGCGTGGTGTCCGACGTACGGGACTGGCAGCGTGTGCGTGAGTTCCAGACGCAGACCGGGCACGCGGCCGCGGACTCCGACTCCGACTCCGACTCCGACGGAGCGGCCTACTCCGACGGAGCGGCCTACTCCGACAGCGGTGTCGGCATCGGTGCCACCCGGTGTCGCCCGGTGTCGCCCGGCATCGTCGGTGCCGGTGCCGGTGCCGGTGTCGGTGTCGCAGTAACGCCGTCGGGGGGCGGGACGGGACGAAGAGCACACCTGATGAGCCATGCCTCCGTCGCTCACCCGGTGTGCCACGGAAAGTCGCGAAGGGAACCGAGGTTGCGCACCGCGAGCGCGACGGGCCCGGACGGTCCGTCTGCCGGGTCGTCACCGGCGGCCCACGCCTCCACCGCGACGCGCACCGCCGCGCTGGCCAGGGCGGCGCTGAGCCGGATCTCGGGGGAGATCGGCGAGGGGTCGTCACCGGGCTGCCGGAAACCGGGTTCGGGTGTGGGCGTGGGTGTGGACGTGGGTGTGGGCGTGGGCGTAGGCGTAGGCGGGGGTGTGTCGGCATCCGCACCCGCATCGGGGGCACCCGGCGCAGTGGAGGTCCGCGCCGCCAGCACCTCCGCCAGCGTCCGCTCCGCGGTATGGCATGCCTCGCCCCACACCCTCAGCAGGGCCGGGCTTCCCTCGGCCAGCCGGAGCAGGGAACGGACCCACCGCAGGGACTCCGCGCGCACCCCGACCCCGGGTGTCATCGTCTCAACGACCGCGCGATGGAGGGCCTCTGGGACGGTCAGGTGGGCCGGGGCGTCGCGGACCGTCTCGGCCCACTTCTGGGCACCCGCGGCGAAGAGGGGGGCGAGGGACTCCTCCTTGCTCGCGAAGTAGCGGTAGAAGGTACGCGGGGCGATGCCGGCGGCGCGGGCGATGTCCTCGGCGCGGGTGGCGCGCAGGCCGTTGCGCATGAACAGCCCCGCAGCGGCTCGGGCGATATCCATGCGGGTGGCGGCCTTGCGCCGTTCGATCAGCGAGGGGGCCTGCCCGTCGGGCGAGGAACGCGGGGCGGCGCGGTCGCCGGACACCCGGTGCGCAGGGGCGCCGACGGGGCGCTTCTCGGCCGCCGGACCGTCGGAAGCCGAAGCCACCGAGGCCGCCGCGTCCTCGGAGGCCCTGGCCACATGTTCGGTACCGCTCACGAACGGCAGGTTATGCCTCTGTGGCACAATCTGCCATTCGGGTCACCCCGGGGTTCAGGTTCGGGGTGGCCCGTCAAACGACCTGCCCCGAAGCAGCCTCCCCCGCCGGAGGCAACAGGATCTTCCGCGCCCCCCTCGCCGGGCAGCAACCACACGAGACCACGAGCCGTCGGGCAAGCGCCAAGGCCTACCCGAAACCACCCGGGTGAGAAGCTTCACGAGTCACCCCCGGCCAGGAACCACCGAGCCTCGCCGTCCGCCCCTGGGGCGGTGCAGGCACAAAAAGGAGCCGAGCCCCGGCGCCGGGGGGAGGCGACGGAGCTCGGCTCTGGAAGAGTCCCGGCGCGGGGGGGGTGTGCGTCGGGACTCGGCTTTGGGGGTCACGGACGTATGCCCGGGACTGTGGGGCCTAACCCTGGGCCCTGAAGTCTTGTTCCCAGAGCCAAGCGAGTTGAAGCGGCGTTACACGGCCATGTCCGGCCGGCTTGTGGCCGACATCTGTCGGTAACGAAGAGCCGGGCTTACGCAACCGCGTCGAAACCTGTGTCGCGTGCGAGCTTCTTCAGTTCGAGCAGCGCGTGCTTCTCGATCTGGCGGATGCGCTCTCGCGTGAGGCCATGCTCCTTGCCGACCTCCGTGAGCGTGCGCTCCCGGCCGTCCTCGATGCCGTACCGCATCTTGATGATCGAGGCCGTGCGCTGGTCGAGGCGGCCGATCAGGTCGTCCAGTTCCTCGCTGCGCAGCAGCGTCATCACCGACTGCTCGGGCGAGACCGCGGAGGTGTCCTCCAGCAGGTCACCGAACTGGGTGTCACCGTTGTCGTCCACCGCCATGTTCAGCGAGACCGGGTCACGGGCCCAGTCCAGGACGTCCGCCACGCGCTCCGGTGTGGAGGCGAGCTCGGCTGCGATCTCGGCATGCTCCGGCTCGCGCCCGTGCTCGCGGTTGAACTCGCGCTGCACGCGACGGATCCGGCCCAGCTCCTCGACCAGGTGGACGGGGAGGCGGATCGTGCGCGACTGGTCCGCGATGGAACGGGTGATGGCCTGGCGGATCCACCACGTCGCGTACGTGGAGAACTTGAAGCCCTTGCGGTAGTCGAACTTCTCGACCGCGCGCACCAGGCCGGCGTTGCCCTCCTGGATCAGGTCGAGCAGGGGCAGGCCGCTGCGCGGATAGCGGCGGGCCACGGCGACGACCAGGCGCAGGTTCGACCGGATGAAGACGTCCTTGGCCCGCTCGCCGTCGGCGACCAGCGCCTCCAGCTCCTCGCGGGACGCGTCCGCCTCGGCCTGCTCCTCACCTTCGAGGATCTGCCGCGCGAACACACCCGCCTCGATGATCTGGGACAGCTCTACTTCCTTGGCGGCGTCGAGCAGTGGTGTACGCGCGATCTCGTCGAGGTACATGCCGACCAGGTCGCGGTCGGCGATCTCGCCGCCTACGACGCGAACACTGCGTGCACCGTCGCTGGTCTCGCCGGAGGCGGACTTACGACGGGCGACGGCACGGGTTGCCATGCGTGCTCCCTTGCGATGGTGGGCTTGCGGGTCGGTCCGGACACTTCGGGCTCACCCTCCCGGGTGCCCTGCATCCGAAGGAAACAACGACTGGAATCCGGACAGAATTCCCAACCCGCCCCTCGATTTTTCTGATCATGCAGTACCCTGTCCCGCCACAGAGAGGGACCAGATGACGACAGAACGTACAGAAGTGCAGGTCAGGTCGGGAACCGAGGGTGACCTCGATGCCCTCACGGCCATCTACAACCACTATGTGCGTGAGACGCCCATCACATTCGATACCGCTGTTTTCACTGCGGAAGAGCGTCGCTCGTGGCTGCTCTCCCACCCTGAAGACGGACCGCACCGCCTGTTGGTTGCCGCGGACGCGGACTCACAGGCAACTCTTGGGTACGCCACCAGCAGCCCGCTCCGCCCCAAGCCCGCGTACGCCACCTCGGTCGAGGTCACCATCTACCTCGCCCCCGACGCGGCCGGCCGCGGCATCGGCACCCTCCTCTACAAAGCCCTCTTCGAGGCCTTGGAGGGCGAGGACCTGCACCGTGCCTACGCGGGCATCGCGCTGCCCAACGAGGCATCCACGCGGCTGCACGAACGCTTCGGGTTCCGACACATCGGCACCTACCGGGAGGTGGGCCGCAAGTTCGGCCGGTACTGGGATGTGGCCTGGTACGAGAAGGAGCTGTGACCCGGTAGGCACGCAGCTGCCGCCGTCGGCACGGGCCGACCCGGCAGGCACAGGCACAGGCACAGACTCAGCCTCAGCCGAACTGCACCGACCGCTTCGCCATCCCCAGCCAGTAGCCGTCGATCACGGACTTCTGCCCGGCCGGCTCACCGACCGCGTCCGCCGCACCCATGGCCACGAAGAGGGGCGCGAAGTGCTCGGTGCGCGGGTGGGCGAGACGGCCCGCCGGGGACTTGTTCTCGAAGTCGAGCAGCGCGTCCACGTCACCGGCGTCCAGGGCACGGTGGCCCCAGTCGTCGAACTCGCTCGACCAGGAAGGTACGCCACCGCCGGTGTGCCGCAGGGCCGCGAGGTTGTGTGTGAAGAAGCCGGAGCCCACGATCAGGACGCCCTCGTCGCGCAGCGGCGCCAGCTTCCTGCCTATGTCCATCAGCCGGACCGGGTCGAGGGTCGGCATGGAGATCTGCAGGACCGGGATGTCGGCCTCGGGGAACATCTCCACCAGCGGGACGTACGCGCCGTGGTCGAGTCCGCGGTCCGGGATGTCCTGCACCGGGGCGCCGGGCGCGCGTAGCAACTTCCGTACGGACGCGGCGAGTTGAGGGGCACCCGGAGCCTCGTACCGCACCTGGTAGAAGTGCTGGGGGAAGCCCCAGAAGTCGTATACGAGCGGCACCGTCTCGACCGCGCCGAGGGCGAGGGGTGCCTCCTCCCAGTGGGCGGAGACCATGAGGATCGCCTTCGGTCGCGGCAGGTCGGCGGCCCAGGCGGCGAGCTGGCCGGGCCATACCGGGTCTTCGGCGAGGGGCGGGGCGCCATGACTGAGATAGAGGGCGGGCATGCGCTCCCGCACGACACGCTCCTCGGTCGCGACAGACCTGACAGCAGACATGACAGCAGATCCGACTTCAGAGCCGACTTCAGAGCCGACTTCAGAGGTGGCTTCAGAAGTGACTTCAGAAGTGACAGCAGATCCGACAGCAGACACGGCGGCGGCTCCCCACGGGTTCGATCACGCGACCCGAATCATCGGCACTCGGATCACTCACTCACGTCAATCAATCATCAATACTTGAACTCTCAACAGCAATATCACCATAATCCCAGTTTATTTAACTTTCAAGAAGGGGCTCGTACAGTGGAGTACATGAACACGGCATCCACTCAAGAGACGCGCTGGCTCACCGACGAGGAACAGCGCACCTGGCGTGCCTACATGCACGCCTCCACCCTTCTGGAGGACCATCTCGACCGACAGCTCCAGCGGGACGCGGGGATGCCGCACGTCTACTACGGCCTGCTCGTGCAGCTCGCCGAGGCGCCGCGCAGGCGGCTGCGGATGACCGAGCTGGCCATGAGCGCGAAGATCACCCGGTCCCGTCTCTCCCACGCGATCGCGCGCCTGGAGAAGAGCGGCTGGGTGCGGCGCGAGGACTGTCCCTCCGACAAGCGGGGGCAGTTCGCGGTCCTGACGGACGACGGCTACGAGGTCCTGAACCGGACCGCGCCCGGTCACGTCGCCGCCGTACGCCAGGCCCTCTTCGACCGGCTCTCCCCCGACCAGCAGAAGGCTCTCGGTGAGGCCATGCGGATCATCGCCGAGGGGCTCCAGCCGAAGGACGCGGGCGCCGACCTGCCCTGGCTGCGCTAAGGCCTGTCCGGCGGATCGTGCTTCAGGGCTCTCTCGTGGGGAGCTCAGCGTGGCCCGCGCCGGACGTGCCCTTGACCGGCCCGGTTCCGGGCGCGGGTCCGCCCCGGCTCCACTGTGCTCGGAACCGGGGCGGACCCTGGGACTCGTACGGACGAGGCGTCCCCACCCCTCGTCCGTACGCGCAGTACGAAGTACCCGGGGTACGACGGGGTACCAACCGCCGGCGTCAGTGGGCGATCACCGGTACCTTCAGCTCGTCCTCGGCGCCCTCGCCCGCACCCGCACCCGCGCCGGAGGGCGAAGTGACGTCCGGGCGGCCGGTGTTGATGAAGGTCACGGCGACCGCCGCGGCGAGCACGAGGATGCCGACGGCGAACCAGATCGCGTTGGTGTAGCCGTGCACCTGGCCCTGCAGCTGAACCAGCTGCTGCTGGGGCTGGGACGTGGCGCCCGCGATGTGGTCCTTGATGTACGAGGTCGTCGCCGAGGCGGCGATCGTGTTCAGCAGCGCCGTACCGATCGCGCCGCCCACCTGCTGCGAGGTGTTCACCATCGCGGAGGCGACACCGGCGTCACGCGGCTCGATGCCGAACGTGGCCAGGGACATGGCAGGCATGAACGCCGTACCCATGCCGAGACCGAGCAGCACCATGCCCGGCAGGATCACGCTCGCGTAGGAGGAGCCGATCTCCAGCTGGGTCAGGAACAGCATGCCGAGCGCGGCGACCAGGAAGCCCGGGCCCATCAGCAGGCGCGGTGCGACCCGGGTCATCAGGCGGGTGCCGATCTGGGTGGAGCCCACCATCATGCCCGCGATCATCGGCAGGAAGGCGAAGCCGGTCCTGACCGGCGAGTAGCCCTTCACGATCTGCAGGTAGTAGGTCAGGAAGAGGAACAGGCCGAACATCGCGATGATCGCGAGGCCGAGCGAGAGGTAGACGCCGCCGCGGTTGCGCTCGGTGATGACACGGAGCGGCAGCAGCGGGGCCTTGACCCTGGACTCGGTGAGGACGAACCCGGCGAGCAGTACCACCGAGGCGGCGAACAGGCTGAGCGTCACGGAGTCGCCCCAGCCGTCGGACTCGGCGCGGGTGAAGGCGTAGACGAGCGTGACCAGACCGAGGACGGAGAGGACGACGCCGGGAATGTCGAGCGGCGAGCGGTTGCGGCCACCGGCCGGCTCACGGATGACGAAGTACGCACCCGTGGCCGCGATGATCGCGAACGGGATGTTCACGAAGAACGTCCAGCGCCAGTCGAGGTACTCGGTGAGAACGCCGCCGAGGATGAAGCCCACGGCGCCGCCACCACCGGCGATCGCGCCGTAGATGCCGAACGCCTTGGCGCGCTCCTTGGGCTCCGTGAACATCACGGCGAGCAGCGAGAGCGCGGCGGGTGCGAGCAGCGCGCCGAACGCACCCTGCAGGGCGCGGGCGCCGAGCATCATCGCCTCGTTCGTGGCGGCGCCGCCGATGGCGGACGCGCCGGCGAAACCGATCAGACCGGCGACAAAGGTGCGCTTGCGGCCCCACAGGTCGGCGATACGACCGCCGAAGAGCAGCAGACCACCGAAGGCGAGGGCGTAGGCCGTGATGACCCACTGCCGGTTGCCGTCCGATATCCCCAGGTCCTGCTGGGCGGAGGGCAGCGCGATGTTCACGATGGTCGCGTCGAGGACGACCATCAGCTGGGCGAGCGCGATGAAGGTGAGCGCTTTCCAGCGGTTGGAATGTGCGGTCTTGGGGTCGGACATTGCTGTCGAACTTCCTGTTTCAGACATGGGAGTACCCACTCCGGGACTTCGTAGCGAAAAAAGGCGATGAGAGAGACAGAAGGGAAGGCGATCAGGGAAGGAACCGGCTCGTCGACGGTGACGGCCTGAAGGGGTGGGGCGGGTTCTGGGTGGCGTTGTACGAGCGAGCTCTCTAGGCGCCGGTGGTGGGTCCCGCACAAGGCAGCAGTCGCGGGTCACGCACGGGGCGCCAGTCGTGGGTCCCGTACAAGGCAGCGGTCGTGGGTCCGGATATCAGCCCCGCCATCGGTCAGGCACCTCGCAGCCCCTCCATGGTCGCGGCCGTACCCGGCAGTTCGGAGCGGGCCGGTGCCCGCAGTCCGTCCAGGAACAGCTGCAGGTGGCGGTGTACGAAGCGGTCGAAGCCCTGGCACACCGTGCCGGGCAGCGGCCTGGTGAGCTGGGTGGCGGCGACCATCAGGTCTCCGACGGCGACGTCGGAGCGCAACTGCCCGGCCTCCCGGGCGCGCTCCATCATTCCCTCGACCAGCGCCTCGGTCCGCTGACGTGACGCCAGCAGATCCGGATGGTTCTTGTCGAAATTGCCGGAGACCATCGCGCACAGCGCACCGAACCGCTCGTCGACACAGGCGTGCACGAAGCGGCTCAGCGCCTCGAACGCGTCGACGCTCTCGGCGAGCGCCAGTTCCGCCTGCTCGGCCGTACGGTCCATGACCGTGCAGACGACCTCCCGCACCAGAGCGTCGCGGTCGGGGAAGTTTCGGTACACCGTGGCGTTGCCGACGCCGGCCCGGCGGGCGATCTCGTCGAACGGCACGTCTGAGCCGAACTCGATGAACATCTCCAGGGCGGCGCCCACGATCCGCTCCCGGTTGCGCAGCGCATCGGCGCGCGGCCGGGGCACTCGACGCTGTACTCGGGCTGCGGTCTCCACGGCGTACTCCTCGTAGTGTGTTCGACGGCCGACGGCCGACTGCCGACTGGGTAGCCGACGGCCCGGTTGCTATCCGGGGATCAGCTCCCCGTTTCGCTTGGACACCTGACTAAACGGGGAAACGGTCCCCGGTTATTTCCCGCCCTCAGTGTGACCTGAGTCACATCCGCTCCGGCAAGAAACCCACGATCGGGCTCATCCAGCGCGCGCCCCCGCACCCCTCGCCACAGGGTGATCGAAAGGGTGCAGCCGGTGACCGGCGGCTGCCGTCGAGCGAAGGGCTCCCGTATGCAGCCGACCAGCCGTCGGATACGCCCGCGCCGCGTGGTCGCACTCGCCTCGGTGGCCGTTCTGACACTGGCGGTCAGCACCTCCGCCGGCTCCGGGCATCTGACGGCGGGTTCGACGACGGCGGGCTCCATCGCGCTGGCCCGCTCCACGGCGCTCGGTCCCTGCATGATCAACGGTTCGCTGGGCGTACAGATGGGCGAGGGCATCCCGACGCCAGCCGGGTACGCCCGCTCCACCGGCACCGTCCGCGCCCTCACCCTGATGGTCGACTTCTCCGACGCGCCAGGCCAGGGAAGCGCGCTCGACCGCCTCGCGGAGTTCTTCCCGCAGACCCAGGAATGGTTCAGGACCGGCTCCTACGGCCGCCTCGACTACCGCCCCGAGACGCCCGTGCGGCACTGGCTGCGGATGCCCAAGCCGTTCAAGGCGTACGGCATAGAACGCGGCGCGCCCTTCGACCCCGGGTACCGCTCACTGGTCCAGGACATCGTGGCCACCGCCGACCCGACCGTGGACTTCCGCAGTTACGACCTCCTGAACGTGCTGGTCACGCCGAACGCCGGGCCCTCCGCCCTGGACACCGTGCTGTCCGTGACCTTCGCCGGCAACACCGAGGCACCGATCGCCGACGGCGTCGCGGTCTCCAACGCGTCCTTCGTCTACAGCCGCCAGGACGACGGCTCCGGCTCCTACGACGAGACGGGCTACCGGGTACTCCCCCACGAGAACGGCCACACCTTCGGCCTGCCCGACCTCTACACGCAGGACGGCGGGGGCGCGGTCGGGCACTGGGACATCATGAGTGAGGACTGGGGGGCCGGGAACGATCTGCTCGGCTGGCACAAGTGGAAGCTCGGCTGGCTCGACGAGACGCAGGTCGGCTGCGCGGCCACCGCCGGCACCACGGAGTACACGCTCACCCCGCTGGCCAAGGCGGGCGGCGCCAAACTCGTCTTCGTACCGACCGGCACCAAGACCGGGTACGCCCTCGAACTGCGCACCCGGGACGGCAACGACGTGGCCGTCTGCCGCCCCGGCATCCTCATCTACAAGGTCGACGCGAACGTCGACACCGGCAACGGCCCCGTCACCGTGTACGACTCCCACCGCGACAGCGGCGGCTGCACCCGCTCCCCCAACGTCCACGCGGAACTGTCCGACGCGCCCTTCGCCCCCGGCGAGTCCTTCAAGGACCCCAGGACCGGCGTCGTGATCACCGTGTCGGGAGTGGATCTCGCGGGGAACTACCGCGTGTACGTGACCCGCCGCTGAGCCGGCCGGGCCTGCCGGTGCGCCGGTGATCTGCTGAGGAGCCGCTGAGGACCTGCTGAGGACGCGCTCAGAACCTGCTGAGGTGACCGGGCAAGGACTACCGTGTCTGTTCTGAGCGCCGCAAACGGAGAGCCCATGCCATTGAACGTCGTGCCGGCCCCCGAGGACGAGACCAAGGACGGGAGCGGAAGCGGGACCGTAATGACCGGGACCGCCGTGCCCACCGAGGCCGTGGCGCCCCTCATGCGCGGTATCGCCGTACTGCGGCGGCTGACCGAGGCCGACGGAGTGTCCAGCCTCAGCGGCCTCGAGCGGGCCACCGGGCTCGCACGTTCCACCGTCGACCGGATCACGGCGACGCTCGCGCGCATGGGGTACGTACGACTCGACGGCCGGGACGCCGTACTCGCCCCGCGCCTGATGGAACTCGGCAACGCCTACCTCGGCGCCCTCCGCCTCCCCCGCCTCCTGAACGCGCACGCCGACGCCCTCGCCGACGCCCTCGACGAATCGGTGTCCCTCGCGGTCGGCGACCGGGACGGCATCCGCTTCATCCATCAGACGACCCGGCGCCGCGCCATGTCCCTGAGCTTCCGCATCGGCGACCTGCTCCCCGCCGAACGCACCGCCCCCGGCCCGCTGTTCGCCACCGAGTGGGGCGAGACGGAGTGGGCACACTGGCACGAACGCCGGGCCGCCGATCCGGAGGACCGGGGTTTCCCCGCCGTACCGGCTCGGAGCCGGCCGTTCGCCGACGCACCGTCCGGGACCCGCGAGTCCGACCGTGGCCGTGCGGCACGGCCTGCCCCGCCCGTCCGGGTCGTCACCGTCGGCGACGACTTCCAGACACGTACCGACAGGGCCCGCAAGGACGGCTGGGCGCTCGACGACCAGCTCATCGAGCCGGGGCTCGTCGCCCTTTCCATGCCGGTACGGGAAGCGGGGCGCGTCGCCTGCGTGGTGAGCGTGGTGAGTCACACCAGCCGGCACACCGCGGCCGACCTGCGGGACACCCTGCTGCCTCGGCTGCGGACAGCGGTGGCCGCGATGGAACGGGAGCTGCGCGTGGCCCCGACCGCCGCCGAGCCGGCCGCCCCCTCGGGCCTCGCCACCTGGACCGGCGCCTCCAAGCAGGAACTGGGCCGGGAGTTCATCGAGTCGCTGGCCCGCGGACTGACCGTGATCACCTCCTTCGGCGAGGGCCGCGCCGAGCTGACGCTCACGGAGGTCGCCCAGGCGACCGGGCTCGCCCGCGCCACCGCCCGGCGCGCCCTGATCACCCTGGAACACCTCGGTTACGTCACCACGCACGGCCGCGTCTTCCGGCTCACCCCGCGCGTCCTGGGCCTCGGCTTCCCCCCGCTGTCCCGGACCTCGCTCCCCGACATCGCCATGCCCCACCTCGCCGAACTCTCGCACCGGTTGCACGAGTCGGCGTCGCTCGCGGTGCTGACAGGCGACGAGATCCAGTACGCGGCCCGCGTCGCCCCCACTCGCGTGATGAGCGTCAACGTCACCGTCGGCACCCGCCTGCCCGCGTACGCGACCTCACTGGGCCGCGTCCTGCTCGCCGACCTTCCCGACCCGCACCTTCCGGAACTGCTCCCGCTGACCCCTCGTACGATCACCGATCCAGAAAGGCTGCGGGCCGAGCTGGACCGCGTACGGGAAGCCGGATACTCGCTGACCGACGAGGAGTTGGAGGAGGGGCTGCGGTCCGTCGCCGTTCCGGTGCGCGAGCGCGGCGGGCGGGTCGTCGCCGCGGTGAACGTCGCCCTGCACAGCAGCCGCCGTACCGTCGAGGCGTGCGTCCGCGACATCCTGCCCGAACTCCACACCACGGCCGGCCGAATCGAGGCGGACCTGCGGGTCGCGGGGCGGTTCAGGCGAGTACCGATGGGCTGAGTTCGGGGGGGGTGCCGGTCATCTGCCCCGTCCCAGCAACCCCACCGCCCCACCACCCCACCACCCCACCGCCCAGGCCACCGCATCCGCTACCCTGTCCAAAGCTGCCCTCAGCGGCAGCTCAGACCTTGCAGGGACCTGGCCGACCACTCACCCAGAGTTGTCCACCGCGTCACACGCAGGGCCCCGCCTTCGTAGCTCAGGGGATAGAGCACCGCTCTCCTAAAGCGGGTGTCGCAGGTTCGAATCCTGCCGGGGGCACCGTGCATTACGGCACTGACCTGGAGTTCCTCCCCCGGGAGGCGCTCCCATTCGACCTCGGACTCCTCGTCCGGGGTCGTTTGCGTGAGCGGTGCGTGAGCGGTGCATGAGCGGATGAGTCGCCAGGACCCGATATTTGCGCCGAGGGCGTCGGCGCGCGCCGGAGCGCGAGTGCCGCCCTGGGACCGGTTGGCGGAATCCTTATTCCTTGTCAATCGGCGGCAGCTGCGTGATCATGTCGTAATGAGAATTCTCGTCATGGGCGGCTCTGTATTCCTGGGGCACGCCTTTGCGCAGGAAGCAATCGGCCGCGGCCATGCCTTAACCGTCTTCAACCGGGGAAAGTCCGGACCGGACATCGAGGGAGCGGAGAACCTTCACGGCGACCGGGAGAATTCCGCTGATCTGGAGGCACTGGCCGCCGCGGGGCCCTGGGACGCGGTCATCGACACCTGCGGTTTCCATCCCCGTACCGTCGGGCAATCGGCCGGCGCGCTCAGCGCACACGCGGAAACGTACCTGTTCGTATCGTCCTTCCACGTCTACTCCGACTGGCCCGCCGGGCCCGTCAGCGAAGATTCGGCGCGCCATGCCTGTCCGCCGGACGCAGCCGTGGACGACGTGCCGGGCAATGCGCTGAAGGCAGGGTGCGAGCGAGCTGTCGAGAAATACTTCGAGGGTGATGTCCTCATCCTCAACCCCGGGCTGATCGTGGGCCCGCGTGAGACTCCCGGACGGCTGCTGTGGTGGCTGGAGCGCATGGCGCGCGGCGGTGAGGTCCTCGCGCCGGGGCGGGCTGACCGGACGATCCAGTTCATCGACGCCCGGGACGTCGCGGCGTTCGCCCTGGACCTGCTGGAGGCGGGCGCTGCCGGGCGCTACCTGGTTACCGGCCCCAAGGACACCACGACCCTGGGGGAACTGCTGGAGCTGTGCGCCCAGGTGACCGAGGCCGGGGCCCAACCGGTGTGGGTCGACGAGGAGTTGCTCGCGGACCACGAGGTGGGAGCCTGGACGGAGCTGCCGTTCTGGGCGACGGAACACCCCGCCATGGCGGGCGCCTGGGCTGCCTCCCCCGCCAGGGCGGTCGACGCCGGACTGCGCTGCCGTCCGCTCGGCGAGACGGTCGCGGACACCTGGGAGTGGTTGCGCGAGCGCGGTCCGTCCGACACGCCCTACCGGCAGGGCGACATCGTGCTCGGGATCGACCCGGAGAAGGAGCGCGAAGTGCTTCGCGCGTGGCAGGCGAAGGCGGGCGCCCGATGACCGGACGAGAGCAGGAAACGCCGCGCGAACTGCACGACTGGTTCGCCGCGTCGGCACGCGAGCACGGCGATCTCATCGCCCTGGAGGCCGCCGGCGAGCGGCTGACCTACCGGGAGTTGGACGACCTGGCCGCGGCCCTTGCCGCAGAGATCCTCACCATGTGCGGCGGCCGTGCCCCGCGCCGGGTGGGCCTGACGACCGCGTCGAACGTGCTGACGTACGCGGCGGTTCTGGCGGTGCTGCGCCTGGGCGCGGCCGTGGTCCCGCTCAACACGTCCTTCCCCCCGGCCCGGCTGACCACCATCGCGCGAACCGCCGGCCTGGAACTGCACCTCACCGACCGCGCTCCGGTTCCCCAGGGTCCGGAGATACCGGCCCTGCTCCTGTCCAAGGACCTGCCGGCCCGGCTGCGCGAGGGGAACGCGGCCCCGGACCCGCTGCCCGCTGTCGAGGTGTTGCCGGGGGACATCGCATACGTGCTGTTCACCTCGGGCTCCACCGGTACTCCCAAGGGCGTACCGATCGCGCACCGCAGCATGGACGCCTTCCTGCGGTACGTCATCGACCGCTACGCGCTCGGGCCCGGCTGCCGGATGGCCCAGAACAGCGGCCTGGCCTTCGACGCGTCCGTCCTGGAGATGTTCGGCGCCTGGGGCTCGGGCGCCACGCTGGTCGTACCGCCACGGGCCGAACTCCCCAAGCCCGCGCGGTTCGTGGCCCGCGAGGGGATCACGCACTGGTTCTCGGTGCCGTCCGTGATCACGATGGCCGACCTGACGGGAGGACTCGCCCCTGGTTCGATGCCGTCGCTGCGCTGGACTCTCTTCGGCGGCGAGCAGCTCACGGTGCAGCAGGCGAGAGCCTGGCGTACCGCCGCACCGCACAGCGTCATCGAGAACGTGTACGGGCCGACGGAGCTGACGATTCTCTCGTCGCAGTACCGGCTGCCGGAAAGGACGCAGGACTGGCCGGACACGGCCAACGGCACCCTTCCCATCGGTGAGGTCTACCCCCACCTCGACCATCAGGTGGTGGACGAGGAGGGCCGGCCCTCCGACGTGGGCGAGCTGCGACTGCGGGGCGTACAGCGGTTCGCCGGTTACCTCGACGAGAAGGACAACCGGGGGCGGTTCCTGGACGCCTCGGGGCGCCCGGTGGAGACCGCCGGACGGTATGTGCCGGACGAGAAGCACTGGTACCGCACCGGCGACCTGGTCCAGGTGCTGGAGGGCGGGACCC
This sequence comes from Streptomyces sp. NPDC005808, assembly GCF_042871385.1. Lineage (NCBI taxonomy): Bacteria > Bacillati > Actinomycetota > Actinomycetes > Kitasatosporales > Streptomycetaceae > Streptomyces > Streptomyces sp. NPDC005808. The sequence goes on from NZ_JBIAIK010000006.1 coordinate 277,883, forward strand.
TGGTGCACCTGGGACGGCTCGACCAGCAGGTCAAGATCATGGGCCAGCGGGTGGAGATCGGCGAGGCCGAGGCGGTGCTGCGGGAACAGGACGGCATCGGCCAAGTGGCGGTGGTGGCCCTGCGTGACGAGGACGGGCAGACCCGCCTGGAGGCCGCGTACACCGGTACGGCCCGGCCGGCCGCGGATCTCCGGCAGGCGCTCTCGGCACGCCTGCCGCGGTACATGGTGCCGCACAGATTCACGCACCGGGCCGAGCTGCCACTGAATCACAACGGAAAGCTGGACCGCCGGGTGCTGGCGGAGCAACTGGCCGCGATCCGGAACTGAACCGGGCGGCACCTGGAAAGGGCCGATGGGAACCGGTCGGAACCATCGGCCCTTTCGGGCGTAGCGGACCGTCAGTCGCGGACCGTCAGTCGCGGGTGGCCAGCAGCGTGCCGAGCGTCTTCCAGAGCAGCGGCCAGTCCTCGGTGAAGTACATGTGGCTGCCCGGCATGTCCACCACCCGCGCTCCCGAGGAGGAGTGCTCCGCCCAGCGGGCCGCGTCCTCGTAGCTCACCAAGTCGTCCTGAGTGCCGCGCAGGACGCTCAGGGGCATCGTCAACGGGGTGCCGGGAGCGGGTACGTAGGCGTCCTGGACCGCCAGGTCGGCACGGAGCGCGGGCAGCAGCAGTTCCCGCAACTCCGGCTCGTGCCACGCCTCGTGGTCGTATCCGACGAGGTCACGCAGCCGGGCGACGAACGCGTCGTCGTCCAACAGGGCGCCGTCCATCCTGGGACGGTCGACGTCGGGCGCCGCGGCCCCGCTGACCAGCAGGTGTTCCGGCAGTGGTGCTCCGTCGGAGGCGAGCAACCGGACCGTCTCGTACGCGAGCAGCGCGCCGAAGCTGTGCCCGAAGACGGCGAACGGACCGGTCCCGGCCGCGTCGCGGATCTGGTCGGCGCATACGCGTGCGGCGTCCGCCATGGTGGTGCAGGGTTTCTGGACGAACCATTCGTCCCGTCCGGGAAGCTGCACCGGGACGACGCGGAACGGCAGGTCGGGCTGGTTCTGCCAGGGACGGAAGACTCCCGCCCCGCCTCCGGCGTAGGGCAGGCACATGAGGGAGAGCGTCATCGTGGACTCCAGGCGTGCGCGGAGAGGGGGACGTGGGTCACCGGCGGGCCCAGCGGCCAAGGGCTTGAGCGCGCCGCGCTCCGCGCTGCGTTCCGGTCGGCACATCGGTCGGGGCAGGGAGCCGGACCGCACCGGCGGGGGCCAGGGCGTCGTCCGGGGCGGCGGCGTCGAGGGTGTCCAGGAACCCGGCCAGCCCCCGCGCGGTCGTGTGGCGGAACAGGTCCGCCGCGTGCAGCCGGGGATGGCGTGTCCGCAGCAGGGTCAGCACCCGCAGGATGCCGGAGGAGGTGCCGCCGAGTTCGAAGAAGGTGGCTCCGGTGTCGGTGACCGGTTCGCCCAGGACGCGCTCCCACACCTCCACGACCGCGCCGGCGGCCGTCCCCGGTAGCGACGGCGCTGCGGCCTCCGCCGCATCGGCAGTGACGGCGGCCCAGTCGGCGAGAACTCGCCGGTCCAGCTTGCCGTTGGGGGAGCGGGGCAGGTCGGCCACCCCGAGCCATGCGGTGGGCAGCATGGCCCCGGTGAGCCAGTCGGCAGCGCCGCGCCGCAGTTCCGCCGCGACGGTGGCGGGCAGCGGGCGGGGCCGGAGACCCGCCGCGGGGTCGTCCTCCCGTACGAGGAAGGCGACGACGCCGGTGCGGTCCGGCAGCGGTGCGACGGCGGCGTCCTGGATGCCGGGACGCCGGCGCAGCGTGGTCTCGATCTCCCCGGCCTCGATGCGCTGGCCGAGCACCTTCACCTGCTCGTCCGCCCGGTGCAGGAACCTGAGCCCGACGCCGGAGGTGAAGGACACCACGTCGCCGCTGCGGTAGCCGGTGATGCCACCGGACCGGGGCAGCGCGGGGAAGCGCTCGGTGGTCAGGCTCGGGCGCTGCCAGTAGCCGTCGCCCACGCCGGTGCCGGAGATCAGCAGGTCGCCGGGGCAGCCCGGCGGCAGATCGCGGCCGTGCGCGTCCACGACGTGGCAGCGCACGCCCGGCAGTGGCAGGCCGATGTGCACGGGAGCACCCGGGGTGACCCGCCAGAGCGTGGTGTACACCGTGGCCTCGGTCGGTCCGTACCCGTTCAGAACCGGACCGGGTACGAGATGGGCGAGGTCGTCGGCGAGGTCGTCGGCGAGCGGCTCGCCTCCGACCAGGAGAGCGCCGAGCCGGCCGAGGAACGCGCGGCCCTCCTGGGAGGCGGTGTGCAGCCGGGCGGCGGACGGGGTGCACTGGTAGAGCGCGCCGTCCGGGTCCGGTATGTCCTGGAGCACTGTGCGGTGGCTGGTCAGGTGCAGGGTGCGGCCACTGGTCAGCGGCCAGACCAGCTCGATGAGACTGATGTCGAAGGTCGCACTGGTGCCCGCCAGGACGACTGCGGGGCCCTGGGCGAACTCGGCGTCGAAGGCCGCGAACAGGGCGCACAGGTTGTCATGGCGGATGACGGCGCCCTTGGGGTGACCCGTGGAGCCGGAGGTGTACATGACGTATGCGGGGGCGTCGGCGGCGACTTCCGGCCAGGCTGCCGGTGCCGGTGCGGAGGAGTCCGGGGCCAGCGTCGGCAAGTCCGGCAGCAGGGGAGCCCGAGCGATCAGCGCGGCGGGCTCGGCGTCCCGCAGGACGTAGCGCAGCCGCTCGTCCGGGTGGTCGGGGTCGAGCGGCACATAGGCGGCGCCCGCCCACCAGGTGGCCAGGACGGCGGTGACCAGGTCGGGTGATCGGTCCAGGTGGATGGCGACCCGGTCACCCGGGCCCACACCCGCCGCGAGAAGGGCTGCCCCCAGGTCACGGGCGCGGCTGGTCACGGTGGCGTAGTCCAGCTCGGCGCCGCCGGCGCGGACGGCTGCGGCTGCCGGGGTCTGCTCCGCCCGGCTCTGGATCACGCGGTGCACCGGCTTGGCGGCCACGCCGACCGGTGTGGCGGTGAGTGCTTCGAGTTCGGCGCGCTCGGGCGCGCCGAGGAGGTCGCACATGGTCAGGGGCTGGGCGTCCGAGGCGGTCAGAGCGCCGAGGGCGGTGACCAGGTGGCCGAGGAAGCGCTCCGCGGTGCCTGTGTCGAGGGCCGCGTGGGGATGGGCCACGACCAGGTGCTCCCCGCCGTCGGGAGCGTGCAGCAGGGTGACGCTCAGGTCGTACTCGACCTGGTCGGACCCGGGCGGGTCCATCCGCCATCGCAGTCCCGACGCGTCGACCGTCTCGGTGAACAACTCGCCCTGTGTGCAGATCAGTTGCGTGAAGGGCTTGCGGTCGGGGTGCCGGGGCGCACTGGTCACGGCCAGGATCTCCTCCAGCGGGAGTTCCGCGTGTTCCACCGCGTCGAGGAGGGCTTCCAGGGTTCGGTCGAGCAGGCTCTCGGTGGTGGCACCGGCCAGGTCGACACGGACCGGGATGGTGTTCTGCAGACAGCCGATGGCGGAGATGCCCTGAGTGTCCCGCTCGGCTCCGCTCACCGTGGCGACCACCATGTCGTCGGTGCCGCCGTACCACCCCGCGACCCAGGCCAGCGCGCTCATCACCTGGGTGAACGGGCTCGCGCCGGTCTCCGCCGCACGTCGGCGCATCCGGTCCACGAGGGCCTCGGGCAACCGCGCGGTGACCGATGCGCGGGCCCGGTCCGCACCGGGCGTGAGCTGCGGAAGGGAGCAGTTCTCCGGGGCCTGATCGAGCGTGGTGGCCCAGAATTTCCGCAAGACGTCCTGCCGTTCGGCGGACGGGACACCCTGCGGCGCCTCGGCGTCGGCGAGGCTGTCCGGGCCCGATCCGTGGGCGGTGGTCAGCGAGGCCAGCAGGGCCGGGGCGGAACCGTCGTCGAAGACGCCATGGTGCACCGAGAAGAGCAGGTGGGCCCGGTCCGCGCGGTGCAGCACGGTGATACGGCACAGCGGTGCGCCGGCATGGTCGAACGGTGCGGCGAGCGCGGCCAGGTGGCCTTCGAGGACCCCGTGTGCCGCCTCCTCGTCCGCGGGCAGAGGGTGCACGTCGACCGGCACCTCGGACACCGGGTGGAGGTGCTGGACCAGACCCTCGGGCTCCATGCGCAGGGAGACGCGCAGGGCCGGCTGCGCGCGCAGGACGGCACTCACTGTCGCGAGCAGCCGGTCGATGTCCACCTTCCCGGAAGCGGTGAGGCGGTGCACGATGGCCGGCCGGGGCTGCTGCATGTCGAGTACGAAGAAACGGAGCTGGCCGGGAGTCGCAGGATTCCGCATTCGGCGTCCTTATTCGGTCGACTGCAAGAAATTCCAGATCGTAAGTGGGCTCCGGGAAGGCGTCAAGATCCACCAAGGCGCAATTGGCCGAAATGAACGGGCCATACGGCATCGGCGCACTTCGCGGGATCGGCTTTACAAGAATGCCAAAAAGTATGGGTGAACTCTGCGGGAATGTTCGACTTTTACCCCTTTTGACCTCGCTACCCTTCCAGGCCACCGAAAACACCTGTGTAAATCCGGACGATGGCCGATTCTCATTGTTCTATTTCTTGAGCATATTGGTTGACAGTTCCATCCCGATATGGTGATGATCTTTCCCGTTATTGCGGCCACCGAGCTGCAGTCACCGTCGAGACTCATTGGTTGGTGATGTTCCGTGTCGGGAGAAGCGCTTTTCGAGGGCGTAACGGGAGGGCCCGTGATGCGGGTATCCACGGAAGAGCTCACCGCACTCTGGAAAGAAATGCTGGGCGATGAATCCGATCTGAACACAGGGTTTATAGCCAATGGCGGGGACTCGTTGAAGGCGGTGCTGTTCGCCGACCGGATATTCAAGTCGACCGGGCAGGAGCTCGACTACCTGGAAATCCTGGAAGCCCCGGACGCGGCCACCCTCTTCCAGGCCGTCCTCGCCGGCGGCCGTGACTAGAGGGGCGGCGGTGCTGCCCCTCACCCCGGGACAGTGCGACCTGTACGCGGCGGACCGCAGCGCGGAGGACACGGCCACGTACAACTCCGCGCTGTCCCTTCGTGTCGACGGCACCCTCGACGAGGACGCCCTCCACGCCAGGTTCGCCGCGCTGCTCGCCGCCCACCCGTTACTGGCCTCGCGGGTGACGGAGGATCAGGGGCGGCTGGTGTTCGTTCCCGGCCGCCGTCCCCCGAAGCTGTTCGTCGCCGACGCACCCGTCGACCCCGACGGACCGCTGGCCCGGGCCCGCCTGCGCCGGGAAGCGCTGCGGCCGTTCGACCTCGACGACGGCCCCCTGCTGCGCGTCGTCCTGGTCCGCCACAGCCCCCGTACCGCTCACCTCTGTCTGACGGCCCACCATCTGATCGTGGACGAGACGTCCATGGCGGTGCTCGCCCAGTGGCTCCTCGGTGACACGCCCGGCCTCCCGGCCGAATCCTTCGCACAGTGGTCCCTCGGCAGGCATGAACTGCCGCCCGAGCGGCGAGAGCGGGCCGCCGAGCTCGCCCGCCGACTCCAGCCCGGTGTGTCCGCCGCACTGGAATGGGCCCGCACCCCCGGGCCGGAGCCCGCGGGACCTTCCGGCGCGGTGCCCCTGGTGATCCGCGACGCGGTGTGGGACGCCGCGGGCAGCCTGGCGGCCGAACTCGGCATCACCCAGCACTCGCTGATCCTCGCCGCCGCCGGCCTGGTCCTGAGCCGGAACAGCGCCACCGCCCGCCCCGTGCTCGGCACCACCGTCTCCCGGCGCACGCCGCGCCACGCGACCGCCGTCGGCTACTTCAGCGCCACGGTGCCGGTGCCGCTGGAGACTGACGGCGACCTGAGGGTGACCGACTATCTGCGCCGCTCCCACCGGCGGGCCATGACCGCCTACCGGGACGCCGACCTGCCCCTGTCGACGGTACTGCCGCCCTCGGACCGCGCCGGTCTCTCTCTGGTCGTCGTCCCCTGCCGCGCCCTGCCGGACATCGTCACGCCCGAGCTGACGGCGACGTCGCTGCCGGACCCCGGCTTCGGCCCGGCCCAGTTCCCCCTCGCCCTCTACGTCCGGCAGGACCTCGGTGGTGAGCGGCGCGGCCTGCTGCGTCACCGGGCGACCGAGGTGGACACCGCTGCGGCCACCCGCTTCTGCCGCCAACTGGAGACCGCCCTCGCTGCCATGGCCGAGAACCCGAGCACCTCCCTCGCGCGCCTCTCCACCGTCCCCGCGACCGAACCGGCCGATCCCGCCGGGCCGTTGTCCGCCGACACCGTTCCGGCCGACGCCGACCTCGCCTCGCTCTTCGCCGAGAAGGCCGCTCGGCTGCCCGACCACGTCGCCGTCAGCTGCGAGAAGCAGCACCTGACCTATCGCGAGCTCGACGACCACGCCACCGCGCTCGCCCGGTCGCTGGCGGAAGCCGGGGTGCGCGCCGGCGACCGGGTCGGCGTGTGCCTGCACCGCGGCACGGACCTGGTCGTCGCCCTGCTCGCGGTGCTCAAGGCCGGCGCCGCCTACGTACCCCTCAACCCGGACTATCCGCGCGAGCGGCTCGCCTTCGTCGCCGAGGACACCGGTCTCACCACGGCCGTGACCGACTGCGACCCGGAACTGCTGCCGCCGCATCTGAAACTGCTGCCGGCCGACGCCACTCCCGCCCGGGCCGACACCCCGCTGCCCGGCCCCGACCCGGAACGGGTGGCCTACGTCATCCACACCTCCGGCTCGACCGGCACTCCCAAGGGGGTCCTGGTACGGCACCGCAATGTCGCCGCTCTGCTGGCCGCGACGGCCGGTCCGGAAGGGTTCGGATTCGGGTTCGGGGAGAAGGACGTCTGGTCGCTCTTCCACTCCTTCGCCTTCGACTTCTCCGTCTGGGAGATCTGGGGCTGCCTGCTGACCGGCGGCCATCTGGTCGTCGTACCGCACTGGATCGCCCGCGACCCGGAAGGCTTCCACGCCCTCCTCGTCGCCGAAGGCGTCACCGTGCTCAACCAGACCCCGTCGGCGTTCGCACAGCTCCTGGCCGCGGACGCGGCCTCGCCGGACGCCCTCTCCGTCCGTCTGCTGATCTTCGGCGGTGAGCCACTCGACCCGCGGATGCTGCTGCCCTGGATGGACCGCTACCCGGAGCGGACCTGCCGGGTGGTCAACATGTACGGCATCACCGAGACCACCGTGCACTGCACGTGGCACGACCTGACCCGGGCGGACGCCCTCTCCGGGACACGCTCGGTGGGACCCGCCCTGCCCGGGTGGCGGCTGTACGTGCTGGACGAGGACGGCCGCCCGGTGGCCCCCGGAGTCCCCGGCGAGATCCACGTCGCGGGCAGCGGCGTCAGCGCCGGGTACCTCAACCGGCCCGAACTGACCGCCGAACGCTTCGTACCCGGCGGCTCCGCCGGACTCCCGGAAGAGGTGCTCTACCGGTCGGGCGACCGGGGCCGGCTCCTGCCGGACGGCCAACTGGAACACCTGGGACGGCTCGACGACCAGGTCAAGATCCGGGGCCACCGCATCGAGCTCGGCGAGATCAGCGGAGCGCTCCTGGCACACCCTGCCGTCACCGGAGCCGCAGCCGTCGTCCGGGACGCCCACGACGCGGCCACCGCGCGGATCGACGCCTACCTCGTCGGCACCACCGCCGCGCCGGACCTCGCGGAACTGCGCCAGTGGCTCGCCGCCAGGCTGCCCTCGCACATGCTGCCCGCGACCCTCACCCCGGTGCCGTCGCTGCCGTTGACCGTCAACGGAAAGCTCGACACCAGCCGACTGCCCGAACCGGCGCGCGGCAACGACACCGCTCCGCCGCAGGAGACCACCGGCACCGGCCGACCGCCCGCCCCGGGCGAGCCCGCCGCCGCCGAACAGCTCGCCCGGGTGTGGCAGGAACTCCTCGGCGTTCCGGTGGGACTCGACGACAACTTCTTCGAGCTGGGCGGCAATTCACTGCTCGCGGTCCGGCTCAACACCCTGCAGCGTACGACCGGATTCCCGGGCTCCCAGCTCAAGCACCTATTCCGCAACCCGACCCCGCGCCGCCTCGCGGCGATCATCGGTCCGCCCTCCGGTGGGCGTGCCAACCAGGAGGAAGCGTGAGCGAGTACAGCCAGGACCACGACCCCGGAACGGTCTCGGAGGATGAGGATACGGACGCCGTCGCCGTCGTCGGCATGTCCCTGCGGGTGCCCGGCAGCACCGACCCCGGCGGGTTCTGGAAGTCGATCACCGACGGTGTCGTCTCCCTGCCGGCCGCGCCCGACGGTGCGCTGCGCGCGGGACAGATCGACCGGTTCGACCGGTTCGACGCCGACCTGTTCCGCATGCTGCCCGCCCAGGCGGCGGCGACCGACCCGCAGCACCGCGTCCTCACCGAAGTGGCCTGGCAGGCCCTGGAGGACGCCGGCATCGACCCCGAACGCGCCACCGGCCGCATCGGAGTGTTCGTCGGGTGCGGCAGCGAGACCTACTACCGCGAACACGTGCTCAAGGACGAGAAGACGGTACGCGTCCTCGGCGCCGAACAACTCGCCCTGGGCAACTCACGCGACTTCCTCGCCACCGGCCTGGCCTACCGGCTCGGCCTGACCGGCCCCGCCATCACGGTCCAGACCGCCTGCTCCACCTCCCTCGTCGCCGTCCACCAGGCGATCCGCAGCCTGCTCACCTACGAGTGCGACATCGCGATCGCGGGCGGAGCCACGGTCCACCTCGACGAGGAGCAGGGCTACGTCTTCACCGAGGGCGGCGTCACCTCGCCCGACGGCCGGTGCCGCGCCTTCACCGAGGGCGCGGCCGGGACGGTGCCTTCCAGCGGCGCCGGGATCGTGGTGCTGCGCCGGGCCTCCGACCTGCCCGGAACCGGTGAGAACGCGCGCGCCCACCTGCTGGGCAGCGCCGTCAACAACGACGGCGCCGCCCGTATGAGCCCCACCGCGCCCAGCCCGCAGGGCCAGGCCGATGTCCTGCGCGAGGCCCTCGCCGTCGCGAGGCTGGAACCCGCCGATGTCGGCTACGTCGAGACGCACGGCACCGGCACGACCCTGGGCGACCAGGTCGAACTCGCCGCCCTGGCCGAGGTGTACGGCAGACGGCCCACGGACTCCGGCCTGGCCCTGGGCGCGGTGAAGCCGAACATCGGGCACTGCGACGCGGCGGCCGGCGTCATCGGCCTGATCAAGGCGGTCCTCGCGGTCGAGACAGGCGTGGTGCCGCCGGTCCCGTCCCAGCCCGGCGACGGCCCCGACGTGAAGCTCGGCTCCGCGTCCTTCGAACTGCCCCGAGTCTCCCGTCCCTGGCCCGACGACCGGCCCCGTACCGCGGGCGTCAGCTCGTTCGGGCTCGGCGGCACCAACTGCCACGTACTGCTGACCGCCGCGCCCCGGCCCACCGGCTCGGCCGAGCACGCGCCGGCGACGCGGCGGGAGCCCCACCTCGCCGTGCTGTCCGCGGCCACCCCCGAGGCCCTCCGGCGCAAGGCCCGCGACCTGGCGGCGTGGCTCGAAGGCGAGGGCGCCGAAGTCCCCTTGGGCGAGCTCACCGGAACCCTGTGGCACCACCGCAAGGCGCTGCCCGAGCGGTGGGCGACCGCCCTGCCCGCCGACCCCGCCGAGGCCCGCGGCCGGCTCGTCGCCGCACTGACCGTACTGACCGGGAACGACAGCCGTCGCGCCCTCACCGCGCCGCGGCTCGCCGCCGTGCTGCCCGGCCAGGGTGTTCCGCTCGCCGGCGCGGGAGCCGGGCTCGCCGCCGTGGACGACGGCTTCGCGGCGGACCTGGCCGAACTCGCCGCCGAGGTGAGCCGGGCCGGCGGCCCCGACCTCTCCGACGCCCGGAACTGGCCGGCCGACGACCCCCGCCTGCTCGACACCGCCGTGGTCCAGCCGCTCCTGCTGACCCTCGGCCTCGCGGGCCTGCGCCACGCCGAACGGCACGGCCTCGTCCCGGAGCTGCTGCTCGGACACAGCGTCGGCGAACTGACCGCGGCCGCTCACGCGGGTGTCTTCTCCGTGCCCGACGCGGTGGCCGCCATCGTGCGGCGCGGGAGGCTGATGGCCTCGGCGGAGCCCGGCACGATGACCGCCGTGCGCACCGGAGCGGAGACCGCCCAACGGCTCGCGGCCGGCCTGGAGGTCGACGTCTGCGTGCTCAACGGGCCGGACAACACCGTCTGCGGCGGCCCTGAAGAGGCGCTGGCCGCCTTCGAGGGACGCTGCGCCGAGGCGGGTATCCGCACCACGCGCCTGCCGGTCACCCGCGCCGGTCACTCGCGGGCGATGGCCGGTGCGGCCAAGGAGTTCGAGGAGTTCGTCGCCGCCCTGACGCTCTCCGCACCCGCCGTGCCCATCGTCTCCGGGCTCACCGGCGTACTGCTCACCGATGCCCAGGCGGTCGATCCGGCCTACTGGGGGCGCCAGTTGAGCAGCCCGGTCCGCTTCACGGACGCGGTCACCGCACTGCTCGAAGCGGCCCCGGACAGCATCCTTGGCCTGCACCGGTCGCACGCGGCCACCGCGGAGATCCGCCGGGCGGCCCTCGCCGCACGGCGCGACCTCCACGTCGTCGACGCGGCGGACCGTGCCGGCGTCGACGAGGCCGCCGACTGGTACGGCGCCGTGGCGGCGCTGTGGACCACGGGTCACACACCGACCGGCCCCGCACGGCCCGCCCGCGTCGTGGCGGTGCCGGCCTACCCCTTCGCCGACCAGCGGCACTGGGTGGCGGCTCCGGAGCCCGAGCTCCACGAAGCCCGCCGCCCGTCCGACGCACCCGTGCCGGACCCGATCCCCGCGGCGGACGAGGCCGGCCCTGTCACCGCGGCCACTGACGAGCCGGCCGGGGAGGCGTCGACAGCCAAGGCCGTCCAGACCCTCTGGCAGGACACCTTCGGCATCGCCGAACTCCGGCCCGAGGACAACTTCTTCGACCTCGGTGGCACGTCCCTGCACGCCGCCCACCTGGTCAGCGTCGTCAACGACGCCCTCCTGGTGGAGATCCGGCTCCAGGACCTCTACGAGAACTCCTCCCTCGCCGGGTTCATCGCCCGGGCCGAGGAACTCGCCGCCGAACGCGACGACGTCGCCCTGCTGCGGCTGCTGGAAGAGATCGAGAGCGAGGAGGGGCAGACCAGCCATGAGTGATCTCTCCGCGCGCCTCGACGCGCTGACCCCGGAACAGCGGCGCCAGTTGAGTGCGGGCCTGCGCGCCCAGCGCGCCGAACAGCGGCAGGGCCCGGTGGAACTCTCCGGGAAGCTGCGCCGCAGTCTCTACTTCTTCGCCAGCGCCGACCACGCCGACGCCGCCGGTTACTACGCGTTCGTCCTGGAGGCGGCGGCCGCCGCCGACGCGGCGGGCCAGCACGCCCTGTGGTTCCCGGAGCGGCACTTCGTCGAGTTCGGCGGCTTCTCGCCGAACCCGTCGGTGCTGGCCGCCGCGGTCGCCGCCCGCACCAGCACCATCCAGATCCGCGCCGGCAGTGTGGCCGCCCCGCTGCACCACGCCGCCCGCGTGGCCGAGGAGTGGGCGGTCGTGGACGGTATCTCCGGCGGGCGTGTCGGCCTCTCCTTCGGCAGCGGCTGGCATCCCGACGACTTCGCCCTGGCCCGCGAGGACTACCAGGACCGGCGCGAGGTCACCGGCCGCACCATCGAGGACATCCGTGCCCTGTGGCGCGGAGAGACCCTGCCGTACCCGTCCACCGCGGGCACCACGACCCAGGTGCTGACCCGTCCCCGGCCCGTCCAGCCCGAGCTGCCCGTCTGGCTCACCGCCACCGGCACCCCCCAGACGTTCGTCACCGCCGCCCAGGCCGGATACGGGGTGGCGACCGCGCTCCTCGGGCAGACGATGCCCGCCCTGCGGGAGAACATCGCCCGTTACCGGCAGGCGTGGAAGGACGCCGGTCATTCCGGTGAGGGCGACGTGGTCGTCATGGCACACGCGTATGTCAGCGACCGGCCGGACCTCGAGGACTTCCTCCGCCCGACCATGCACTCCTACCTGCGGTCCTTCCGCAAGCAGACCGGGAGCAGCGACGAACTCGTACTGCTGGAGAGCGCCTACCTGGATTTCCTGACCGGTCCCTCGCTCCTCGGCAGCCCGGCCAAGGCCCGGGCCGTCCTGGCCGACCTGACCGAGGCGGGCGCCGACGAGGTGGGTTGCCTGATCGACTTCGGGCTGCCGGCCTCCGAGGTCCTGGATGCGCTGCCCGCCCTCTTCCACCTTGGTGTCCCGGCCGTCGAGAGGACCGCATGAGCACCCCCGCAGACCAGCGGCTGACGGCCCGGCTCGCCCGCCTCAGCCCCGCCCAGCGCGCCGCGCTCACCAGCCGGCTCGCCGCCCGCAACGGCCCCGTACTGCGCCCGAGGCCGGGGCCCCGGGAACGGTTCCCGCTCGGCATGGACCAGGAACGTCTCTGGATTCTCGACCAGCTCGCCCCGGGGACCACCACCTACACCCTTGGCTACGGGCTCCGCGTACGTGGGGCTTTCGACCGGGATCTCTTCCGGCGCGCCGCGGACGGCCTGGTGAGCCGCCACGAACTGCTGCGCTCCGGAGCGCAGGCCGAGGGCGGCCGTCCCTTCCTGCGGGTGCACCCCGATCGGCGGGCGGACCTCAGCTTCATCGACCTGACGCGTGAGGACACCACCGAGGTACCGGCCGATGAGATCGAGGCGCGCCGGCAGGAGTTCATCGCCGCGCAGGTCCGCCGCCCCTTCGACCTGGCCGCCGACCCGGTCCTGCGCCTCGCGGTCGCCAAGGTGGCCGAGGACGACCACCAGATCGTCGAGACGATGCCGCACTCGTTCGTCGACCAGTGGTCGTACGTGCGCCTCAACGAGGAACTCCTCGAACACTATCGGGCGCTGGCCGAGGGGCGTCCGCCGCGTCTGGCCGAGCTGCCGGTCCAGTTCGGTGACTGGGCGCACTGGCAACGGGAACGTTTCGCAGGCCCGCACGGTGCCCGCCACCGGGAGTTCTGGCGGACCTTCCTGGACGGCGTACCCCAGCGCCTCGCGCTGCCCTACGACCACAGCCCCGACACCACCGACCACAGCGGCGAGCACTACAACTTCACGCTCGACGGCACGGTCGCCGAGGCGTTCTTCCGGCACGCGAGGGAGGCCCGCACCACCCCCGCCACGGCGATGACCGCCGTCTACGCCGCGCTGCTGTACGAAGTCACCGGCCAGCGTGACCTGATCATCGGCGTCCCCACCTCCACTCGGAACGAGCCGGAGGCGGAGCCGCTGATCGGGTTCCTGCTGACCAGCATCCCCCTGCGGATCAGGCTGCCGGAGAACCCGGCGCCCAAGGACGTGCTCGCGGCCGTCGCGGGCTCTGCCGCTGCCGTGGCCGACCACCGGGAAGTGCCCTTCGGGGAGATCGTCGAGGCCGCCGCGCCGGACCGCTCCACCAACCAGTACCCGCTGCTCCAGACCATGTTGGTGCAACTCGACCTCGACGACTCGCAGACCCTCGAACTCCCGGGCGCCGAGGTGTATGCCAACGCTGTGCCCGAGGGCATCTCCACCATGGACCTGACGACAGCCTGGTGGCGGGTCGGGGCGACCGTCTACGGACGCATCGAGTACCGCACGGCCCTGTTCGAGCACGCCACCGTCGCCGCCATGGCCGACCGTCTGCTCCAGCTCATCGAGCAGTTCACGCGGTACCCCGACGAGCCGCTGCGGCGGCCCGCCCCGGCCCTGCTCGTGCCGCCCGCACCGCTGCTCGGCGGCAGCACCCCGCCCGGCCGGACCGCATCCGGACCGGTCGCCGCCGAGACCCTCGCCCGGGTCACCACGGCCTGGTGCGATGTGCTGGGCGTCGAATCGGCCGACCCCGAGGCGGTGTTCTTCACCAGCGGCGGGTCCTCGCTGCTCGCCGTCCGGCTCGCTCACAAGCTGCGCGGCGACGGCTTCACCGTCACCCTCAAGGACGTCTTCACCCATCCCACGCCGGCCGGACTCGCCCTGGTCCTCGCCGCCCGCCGCGGCACTGGGGCGGACCGTGCGCCGGTCCCGCCCGTCGGGCCGCTCGGTCCCGAGCAGGAGATGCTCCTCAGCCGGGGCCTGTCCCGGGTGGAGGACTTCTCGCACAGCCACGTCCTCACTGCGGCCGGCCCGCTGGAATCCGAGCGTCTGCGACAGGCGGCCACGGACGTGGTGCGCTCCCATCCGGCGCTGACCACCGCCGTGCGCCCCGACGACACCCTCGGTACCCGGCTCGTACCCGGCGCGCACTGGCACTGGTCGGCGGAACCGGCCGGAACCGACCCGCGACAGGTGGTGGCCGCCCAGCGGGCCCGCTTCGACCGTGCCGCCGGGCCGCTGTTCGCCGTGAGCCACCTGCCCGGCGTCCCGGGCGAGGCCGACCGGGTCGTCATCGGCGCGAGCCACCTCGTCATCGACGGGATGTCCTGGGGCATCGTCATCGCCGACCTGGCCGCTGCCTACCGGGGTGAGCCGTTGGCCGCCGAACGCGTCGGCTACGCCGAACACGCGGCCGTCGTAAGGGGTTTGGACCCGGCACCGCACGCCGGGTACTGGCGTGCGCAGTCGGGCGGCGCGGGTCCCTACCGCTGGCGTCTGGACGGTCCCAACACCTATTCCGGTGAGCAGTCGTTCGAGGTGTCACTGCCACTGCCCCCGGACGGGTACGGCACCCTGCAAGCGGCGGCGCTCACCGCCGTCGCCCGCGCGCTGCGCCCCTGGACGCCCGAGGACCAGCCGTCGGTGTGGCTGATCGGCCTGGGCCGCGACCCGCTGGCAGCGCTTCCCGACTGGGACCCGGACCGGGCCGTCGGGTTCTACTCGGCCGCCCACCCCTTCCGGGTGCCTCTCACCGGCGGCCCGGCCAAGGACGACCTGCGCGCCACGGTCACCGCGCTGCGCGGCATCCCCGACTCCGGCAAGACGTTCGGGCTGCTGGGATGCGCCGCCGATCCCGGCCTGCGCGCGGAGTTCGCGGCCCTGGCACAGCCCCGGGTCATCGTGAACCACCTCGGTGAGCTGACGGACCCGGTCGACGGTTCGGCAGGCCCCTTCATCGCCTCGACGCAGACCGCAGCCACCGGCAACGCCGAAGTGGAGCGAGATGTGGACGTGGACATCGCGGTCGGAGTGCGCGACGGCCACGCCGTCCTGCGCTGGCTGTTCAACCCCGACGCGGTGGACGCCACCGCCGTCCACGAGGCCGCCGAGACCGCGGTCCGTGAACTGCGCGGCCTGCTCGCAGGGGAGCTGCAGACCCAACTCCCGGACGACCTTCCAGGTGTGACCGGAGTGACCGAGGAAAGTATGGAACGTCTCTTCGCGCGGCTCAGCCGGGAGCGACGGGACCGGCAGGGGGAACAGACATGACCGAGCCCGCCGCAACGGCTGCGCCACGCCGCAGCCCCCTCGTGGCCCTGCTGACGGCCCAGTACCTGTCGGCCTTCGGCAACGCCATCACGATCGTGACGGTGCCACTGTTCGTCCTGCACACCACCGGCTCGACCGCCACCACCGGTCTCGCCGGGTTCATCGGCGCGCTGCCGCTGATCTTCGCGGGCGCCGTCGGCGGCGTCCTGGTCGACCGGTTCGGCGGACGCAGGCTGAGCGTGCTGTCCGACCTCGGGGCCGGAATCCTGGTCCTGCTCGTACCGCTGCTGGACGCCACCACAGGGCTGTCGATTCCGCTGCTGCTCGCCCTGCTGTTCGCCCGCACGGTCGTGGCGACCCCCGCCACGGCCGCCCGGATGGCGCTGCTCAAGCCCGTCATCGAAGGCGCCGGGGCACGGCTGGAGGGCGTGAACTCCTGGTACCAGGCGGCCCCCCGGCTCGGCCTGGTGGCCGGCGCGCCCTTGGCCGGCGTGCTGATCGCGGCGACCGGTTCGGCCGTCGGCATGTACGTCGACGCCGCGACCTTCCTCGTCGCCGCCGCGCTCGTCGCCTTCGCGGTGCCGGTCGCCGAGCCCAAGAAGCCCCAGGGTGACGCGGCGGCCGGGCCGGGCTTCTTCGGCCAGCTCCGCGAAGGCGCGGCACTGGTCAGGACGATGCCGGTGATCGGAGCGATGACCGCCTTCGTCGTGGTCACCAACTTCCTCGACGACGCTTTCACCCCGCTCTTCCTGCCGGTGTACGCCCAGGAGGTGCTGCACAGCAGCGCGGCCATGGGCTGGTTCCTCGGCGCGGTCGGCATCGGTGCCATCGTCGGCACCTTCCTGTACGGCCCCGCCAGCCGGAACATCCTGTCCAACCGCCGCTACACCCTGTTCGGCTGCTTCGCGGTGGTCGCCGTACTGCGCATGACGCTCTACTTCGAGCCCGGCGCCATCGGCGTGACGGTGATCTGCTTCCTGGTCGGGGTGGCCGGCGGACCGCTCAACCCGATGCTCTCGACGGTCATGCTGGAGCGGGTTCCCGAGGATCTGCGCGGCCGGGTCTTCGGCCTCACCGGCGCCATGGCGCTCACCTCCGCCCCGCTCGGCGTGCTGACCGCCGGATGGCTGGTGGACCTGGCCGGCCTGCGCGTCCCGATGCTCTGCTTCTCCCTCGTCTACCTCGTCCTGATCGCCGTCAGCTGGCGGTGGCCCGCGCTGCGCGCCATGGACGAACGGCCCGGCACCGCAGACGCGGCGGGCGAGGCCGCGCCCGGCGCGAACCCGGGGCCCCGGATGGGCGAGGAGGCGAGCGCCAAGTGACCACGGCACACCCGGCCGACGGCGCCCTCGACGGGCGCACGGCCGTGATCACGGGCGCCGCGCGCGGCGCCGGACGGTCCTGCGCGCTGGCCTTCGCCGCCCAGGGCGCGGACCTGGTCCTGCTCGACGTGGCCGCCCGGATTCCCGGCGTCCCCTACCCGATGGGCTCCGAGAGCCAGCTCGCCCACACCGCCGACGCCTGCCGCCGCCTGGGTGCCGACGTCCTCACCGCCGCCGTCGACGTCCGGGACCTCGCGGCCCTGACCGAGCTGCGCGAGCGGACGCACGACCGCTTCGGCGCGCCGCACGTGCTGGTCAACAACGCGGGCGTCGTGGCGCCTTCGGGCCTGCCGGTGCACGAGACGGCGGAAGAGGACTGGCAGCTCGTGGTGGACATCGACCTCGGGGGCGCCTGGCGCGCCACCAAGGTGTTCGCCCCCGCCATGGTCGAACGCCGCTCCGGTTCGATCGTCAACATCGCGTCCACCGCGGGCCTGGTGGGCTACCGCAACTTCGCCGCATACGTCGCGGCCAAGCACGGACTGGTCGGCCTGACCAAGGCCAGTGCCCTCGACTACGCCTCGTACGGGGTGCGCGTCAACGCGGTGTGCCCCGGCAACATCCGGGACGAGCCCGCCATGGACGGCCGGATGCTCTCCGAGGTGGCCCGGGCGCTGGACGTACCGGCGGCTGAGCACGAGGAGCTGTTCACCGCCGACCAGCCGATGAACACCCTGGTCGACCCGGCCGACGTGGCGGCGGCCGCGCTCTGGCTCGCCGGTGACGGCTCCCGCCGAGTCACCGGCACCACCCTGAGCGTCGACGCCGGCTACTCGGCCCGGTGACGCCCATGGACACCTCCACCGCGCTGCACGCCGGACGGCGCGCCGCCTCCGCGACCGAGCGTCAGTTCTGGTTCGCCGAGCGGATCGCCCCGGGCTCACCCGCCTGGCGCGTGCTCAGCACCGTACGCGTCGAAGGTCCTGCGGACCGGGAGGCCCTCGCCGCCGCGGCGGCGAGGGTGGTCGCCCGGCACCCCGCGCTGCGGTCGGTCTTCGCCCCGGCGGGCGGCGAGCTGTGGTGTGCGACGGTACCGCCGGTCGCACCGCCGCTGCTCGAACTCCCCCCGGGCACCGCCTTCGACGCGGCCGCCCGCGAACTGGCCCGCAGCGGGCTGCTCGACCCCGCCACCGGCCGTCATGTGGTCCTCGCGCTCGCAAAGGACACCGGTGCCGCTCCCGGCGCCACCTTGTACGTCCTCACCCACCACCTCGTGTACGACGGCTTGTCCCACGAGGTGTTCACCGCCGACCTCGCCCGGGCCCACGCCCGCGTCGTCGCCGGTGAACCCGAACCCGCCCCGCTCGCTCACACCGTGCCGCGACCGCCGGACGCCGGACGCCGCGCCGAACTCTCCGCCCACTGGCAGACGGTGCTCGACGGCATGCCCGATCTGCCGGGAGACAGCGACGGTCCGACCCAGCGGGAGCTGGCCCGGAGCGAGCCGCACCGTCACGTCGTCCGGTTCCCCGACGAGGCCGGCGCCGCGACCCGGGAGGCGGCCCGGCGCCTGGCCTGTCCGCCGTTCGCCGTGCTGCTCACGGCGTACGCCCAGGCCCTGTACGACCTGTGCGGCGCCGAGGACTTCTGTATCGGCACCCCGGTGTCGACCCGGACCCCGGACTGCGAGGACGCGATCGGTTGCCTGCTGACCACACTGCCGGTGCGGATACGGCTGCCCACCGAGGCCGACGCGTGCGAGCGCACGTGGCGGACGTTCACCGACGGTCTGTTCCACATGGACCTGCCGCAGGACGACCTGGTCCGTGCCGTGCGTACCCGCCCCGGGCGCCGCATGCCCCTCTACCAGGCCCTGTTCGCGTACGAGAGCTGGCCGCGCCCCGTCCACGACGCCGGCACGGTCCGGATGCGCACCGAGCCCGTGACCCCGCTCGGCACCCAGGCCGAGGTCCTGCTCCAGTTGAACGAGCTGCCCGGCCACCGACTCGAGGGAATGCTCCAGGCCCCCGCCGGCGGTCTCTGGGCGGGACGCCTGGCAAAGCTGTCGGACGCCGTCGGGCGCCGGCTCGCCCTGCTCACGACCACTGAGGAGATCGCCAGATGGCACTAGTGATGTGTCTGCCGTACGCGGGAGCCGGTGCCGGCGTCTACCGCTCCTGGAAGACCATGGCCACGGAACGCGCCCGTGCCGTGCCCATACAACTCCCAGGCCGGGAGGAAGAGTTCTCCCGGCCCCGCTACACCTCGTTCCCCGAGTGCGTCGCCGACGTCACCCGCCGCGTCACGGAAGCCGCGGCCGGCGAACCCTTCGCCGTCTTCGGCCACAGCTTCGGCGGGCTGATCGCCTACGAGGTCACGCGCCATCTGTACGAGACCGGAGGACCGGTGCCCGAGCGGCTGATCGTCAGCGGCACGCGCAGTCCCCGCTACCGCGGTTACACGGGCCTCAGCGACGACGACGACGAGGCCGTCGACCGGCTGAAGCAGGACAGCCTGCGCGGCTTCGAGGCACTTGACCACCCTGAACTGCGCGCCATCCTGCTGCCGACGCTCCGCTCCGACGCCCGGCTGCTGGAGCAGTACGGCGACTACCGGCCCGAGATGTGCGACCCGCTGCCGGTCCCACTCACCGCACTGCGCGGTGTGTCGGACACCCTGGCCACGCCGGAGGGGGTCGCCGACTGGAAGACCTTCACCACCAAGGACTACGCGGAGTACGAGATGCCCGGCGGCCATCTCTACCTGCTGGACTCCATGCCGGAACTGTGGCGCCTGATCGAGGAGCAGCTATGACCGTTGCCCCCCTGCCTCCGCTTCCGGCCGCGACGGAGTACGGCCAGGCGGCACTCGCCCACGCGGGACTGGCCGAACTGCGCCGGGAGGACCCGGAACTCGCGGGCCTGCTCGACGCCGAGGTCCACGACCAGGACACCACTCTGGCGATGATCGCGTCGGCCAGTGTCGCCGCCCCGTCCGTCCTCGCCGCGAGCGGCTCCGCGCTGTCCAACGTCACCGCCGAGGGCTACCCCGGCGCCCGCTACCACCCCGGCGCGGTCAACTTCGACCAGGTCGAACGGCTTGCCGTGCGCCGCGCCAAGGCCCTGTTCGGGGCGCAGTACGCCAACGTCCAGCCGCACTCGTGCTCCTCCGCCAACCTCGCCGTGCTCGCTGCCCTCGTGCCGCCCGGCGGTACCCTGCTGGGTCTCGGCCTCGATGCCGGCGGTCACCTCACGCACGGCTCCCCGGCCTCGGTGACCGGGCGGCACTACAAGGCCGTGCACTACGGCCTCGACAAGAACGGCCTGATCGACTTCGAGCAGGTCGTCGAACTCGCCCTCGAACATCGCCCCACCGTGCTGATCGCGGGTGCCAGCGCCTACCCCCGGACCGTGGACTTCGCCCGCTTCCGGGAGATCGCCGACTCGGTCGGCGCCTACCTGCTGGCCGACATCTCACACATCGCGGGCCTGGTCGCGGCCGGTGAGCACCCCAGCCCCGTCGACCACGCGCACATCACCACGACCAGCACCTACAAGCAGCTCGGCGGCCCGCGCGGCGGAATCATCCTCAGCGGTCGCGACCACCGGGCTCCGGGCCCCGACGGACGCACTCCGCTGTACCGGCTGATGCAGCGGGCCGTCTTCCCGCAGACTCAGGGCACCCCCGCTCCCGCGTCGATCGCCGCCAAGGCCCGCGCGTTCGCGCTCGCCGCCGAACCGCTGTTCACCCGCACCGCGCGGCTGACCGTCTCCGGCGCCCGCGCGCTCGCCGCCGAACTGGCACGCCTGGGACACCAGGTGCTCACCGGCGGGACCGACAACCACATGGTCCTGATCGACCTCCGCGGCAGCCGGCTCAGCGGAGTGGTCGCCGAACGGGCCCTGGAGGAATGCGGCATCCTCGTCAACCGCAACCGCATACCGGACGACACCCGGCCGCCCCTGGTCACGAGCGGCGTCCGGCTGGGCTGCAACATTCTCGCCCAGCGCGGTATGGGCCCGGAGCACATGCGGGAGTGCGCGGAACTCATGCACGCCGTCCTGAGCGCCACCACGCCGCTCAGCGACACCGAGTACCGCATCGACCCCCACCAGCGCGTCCATCTCCGCCAACGGGTGCGGGCGTTGTGCGCTCGCCACCCCCTGCCGCACGCGACCGCCCGGGCCGACGGCGCCGGTTCCCTCCCGACAGGAGTTGCCCTGTGAGCCCCGACACGGTGACCGCCGATGCCCCGGCCGCCTGGCCCGCCGTGCTCGTCCCGGCCGACCGGCCACGCCGCGCCGGTGCCGACCCACGCGCGACCGGTCTGGTCCAGGGCACCCTGGCTGTGCGGGAGGACGGAGCGGCGGCCCCCGACCTGCTCGTCGCCTGCTTCGCGGCACTGCTGCACCGCCTCACCGGCCAGGGTCTGATCGCGATCGCCACCCCCGACGGCATCACCGGACATGCCGTCGCCGCGGGCTCCACCACCGCAGACCTGATGGCCGGCGCCATTCCCGTGCCCCCCACTGCCGACGGAGGAACACCTCCGGTGGCAGTCGCCCACGGCGCCGGACCGCAGGACGTCCCGCCGTTCGAGCTGCACCTCACCCTGGACCGGCAGGATGGCGAATGGACCGCTGAACTCCGTTACGACGAGCGGCTGTTCACGGCCGACACGGCCCATCGCGTCCTCTCGCACCTGCGCACCCTGACGGGGAGCGCCCTCCAGGAGCCGCACACACCGGTTTCCCGCCTCGCCCTGCTCACCGCCGAGGAGACGCACCGGGTCCTGACCGAGTGGAACGACACTTGGGCAGACCTGCCGCACGGCGCCTGTCTGCACACGGCGTTCGAGGAGCGGGCCGCGGCCGACCCCGGTGCGCCCGCCGTCGTCCACGACGCCCGTACCTGGTCCTACGGGGAAATCAACGCCGCCGCCAACCGGCTGGCCCACCGTCTCCGGCACGCCGGGGTCGGTCCCGACGTACGGGTCGGGCTGTGCCTGGAGCGCTCAGCCACCCTGCTCTCCGCGGTACTGGGCATTCTCAAGGCCGGCGGCGCCTATGTGCCCCTCGACCCGGACTACCCCGCCCAGCGACTGGCCACCATGCTGAAGGGCACTTCCTGCGCCGTCGTCGTCACCGACCGGCTCCGGGCCATGGTGCTGCCCGCTCCGTCGCCCGGCGACGAACGGCTGGTCGTCCTGGCCGACGGACTCCTCGACGGCACGGCGCCGGAACTCGCGGACCAGCCGGAGACCGACCCCGGCGAGACCGCGGGCCCGGACGACCTGTGCTACGTCATCCACACCTCCGGCTCGACAGGACTGCCCAAGCCCATCGCGCTGCGCCACCGAGGTGTCGTCAACAACCTGGCCGACCTCAACTCCCGCTACACCGTGGGCCCTTCGGACCGCGTCCTCGCCCTGTCCTCGCCGAGCTTCGACATGTCGGTCTACGAATTCCTCGGCATCACCGCAGCCGGCGGGACCGTGGTGGTGCCCGAGGCGGACCGTGCCAAGGACGTGGCGTACTGGGCCCAGCTCTTCGCCCAGCACGACGTCACCATCTGGAACTCCGCCCCGGCCCTGCTGGAACTGCTCACCGAACACCTGGAGCACACCGGTGGCGCGGCCCTGGCCCGGCTGCGGCTGGTCATGCTCGGAGGCGACTGGGTTCCGGTGTCCCTGCCCGACCGGGTCCGGACGCTCGCCCCCGAGGTCCGGTTCGTCGCCCTCGGCGGAGCCACCGAGGCATCGATCCACTCCACCCTCTACGAAGTCGTGGAGACCGACCCCACCTGGACGAGCATCCCCTACGGCCGTCCCATGGCCAACCAGCGCGCCTACATCCTCGATGACGCGGCGCAGCCGCTTCCGCCCGGTGTCGTCGGCGAACTCCACCTGGCCGGCACCGGGCTGGCCCGCGGCTACCTGGAGCGCCCGGACCTGACGGCCGAACGTTTTCTGGACTGGTCGTACGGTGATGTGCGCGACCGCCTCTACCGGACCGGGGACCTCGCCCGCTGGCGCGCGGACGGTGTCCTGGAGCTCCTCGGCCGCAAGGACTTCCAGGTCAAGCTGCACGGGCTGCGCGTCGAACTGGGCGAGATCGAGGCCGTGCTGCGCGCCCACCCCGCTGTGCGGGAGGCCGTCGTCACGGCCCGGGAGGACGCCGGTGGCGGCCGGCAACTGGTCGGTCACGCCGTCACCCGCCCCGGTCCGCCGCCGCGCCCTGACGAACTGCGCGCGCACCTGGCCAAGGCACTGCCCGCGTACATGGTGCCCGCCGTGGTGCTCGTCCTGGACGAGCTGCCCCTCAACGCAAATGGCAAGCTCGACCGCAAGGCCCTCGGCGCCCTCGCCCCCACCCCGGAGGAACCGGGTCCCGGCACGGCGGCCACCGAAGCTCCGGTCGGTGCCTGGGAGGAGTACATAGCCGCGCTGTGGCAGGACATCCTGCACGTCGACGCGGTCGGCCGCGACGACGACTTCTTCGCGCTGGGGGGTGACTCCATGTCAGCCCTGCGCTGCTTGACCCGCATCGGCAACGGCCTTCGCTGGCCCGACCTGTTCCGGCATCCGACGGTCCGCGGGCTCGCCGACCATCTCGCCGCCGTCGGCTTCACACCGCCGCCCGTCTGACACGTGTCGGCCCGGTTCCCCCGCCCGGTGAACCGGGCCGGTCACGCCCGCGTCCCCGCACACGCCCAGGAGGAGAAACCGTGACGGTTCACACCGGCACCGACGCGCTGCCGCTCACCGCCGAGGCGTTCCGATCCGTCTTCCGTCACCACGCGGCGGGTGTCGCCGTGGTGACGGCGTACGTCGGCAGGCCGGCCGGCTTCACCGCCACCTCGCTCTGCTCCGTGGCCGCGGTCCCGCCCACCGTCTCGTTCTCCATGAGCACGTCCTCGTCGAGCTGGCCCGTCTTCCAGGACGCCTCCCACGTCGGGGTGCACATCCTCTCGGAGAGCCAGCCGGACCTCGCGGCGACCTTCGCCGCCGGCGGATCGGACCGCTTCGCCGCGCCGACCCGCTGGCGGCGAGGTCCGCAGGGCGTCCCGGTGCTCGACGGGGTGCTGGCATGGCTGGTGTGCCGGATCGAGGCGACCGTGCCCGCGGGGGAGCATCGGCTGTTCGTCGCACGTGCCGTCGCGGCGGAGCCCTGCTCCGGCGGGCGCCCGCTGTTGTACCACGACCGTGCGTACGCCCGGCTGAGTGAGGGATGACCCTTCGGCGGCGCTAGCCCGGACTTCTCACCAGCCCGGCACCCCGCCCTCCTGGACGCGGTGCAGGAGATGTCGTGGGGCGCCTCAGCGCAGTACGACCTCGCCCGCACGGACGGCACGCATGGCGCGGTCGACACTCTCCTGGTTCTCGCCGACCGGAGCCACGTAGTCGATGACGCCGCGCGCCGCGGCCTCTCCGAGGGTTCGGGTGATCACCCACGTGGCGAGGTACTGGGAGGCCATGCAGCCGCCGGCCGTGGCGATGTTCCCCTCTGCGTGGAAGGGCGCGTCCAGCACCGTGACGTCGCGGGCCTCCACGAAGGGCCGGCTCGTCATGTCCGTGCAGGCCGGCATGGAGTCCAGCAGCCCGAGCCGGGCGAGCACCAGCGCGCCGGAGCACTGCGCACCGACCAACTGCCGTGAAGGGTCGAGCGCGAGCCTGGAGATCAGCCGGTCGTCGGCGACCACCTCGCGCGCCTTCACGCCGCTGCCGATCAGTACGACGTCGGCTTCGGTCACGAACTCCATCGGGCGCTGACCGGTCACCTCGACGCCGTTCATCGACGTGACCACCGGTGTCGGCGTCGTGATGAAGGCCTCCAAGCCGTCCTTACGGCACCGGTTGATCAGCGCGGAGGCGATGAAACTGTCGAGCTCGTTGAATCCGTCAAAGGTGACCACGGCTACCTGCATGGCATCTCCTCACAGCACGGCGATCGGCGATCGGCGATCGGCGATCGGCGATCGGCGATGGAGTGCAGCTTCTCAGGGCGCCCCGCCCGGGTCCCAGTCCAATCGGCGGGGAGTGGCTCACCCCGGTGATCACGTGATCGCCTGATCACCTGATCGCCTGATCGCCTTCAGCCCGAAGCAGCCCGGAGCGGGGTCGCGGGTGCGGTTCCTTCGCTCGTCAGGGCGCGGAGAGCCCTGCGGGCGTAGAGCGGGTCGGCGGGGAGCACATGGGAGGCGAACCAGCGGGCTGCGGCCGGGTCGGGGGACGGTTCCACGAACTCCGCGCCCGCGTAGTCGTCGAGTGGGGGATCGTAGACGTATCCGGTGACCACTCCGTGGCTCACCAGACGGTCGATGAGGGCGTCGCGGTCGTGGACCAGGAGCGGGGCCCTGAAGAGCGGGAGACGGTCGGGGTGCGCCGCGCTGTCGCGGAGTGCCGGGGACGCCCACGGGGTGTCCGCGAGCAGTGAAACACCGGCGCCGCGTCGGGCGAGGTTGGCGTCCAGGGCGGCCATCCGCAGCTCCAACTGCCCCCGTACCAGGGCCCCGTGGCGGGAGCGGAAGCCGTGCAGGTCGACGCGGACCCAGGGCTCGTACGCGGTGAGGCTCGGCGCCTCGCGTGCACGGTCGGCGAGCCGTGGTGCGTGCAGGGCCATGCGGTAGTCGTCGCGTTCCAGCAGCCCGAGGCGCTGGAGCGTCCGCCAGACGGGACGTACCAGGTGGAGAGTGCGGACGGCGGAACGGGCCAGCGGCCGCAAGGTAGCGGTCAGGTCGTCGTGGAGGCGGCGGGGCGTGAGGAGTTCGTCGCGCAGAGCCTCCAACTCCCGTCGGGTGCGCGCGTCTTCTACGGCAAGGAATCCTCCGGCCGTCGACGCGGCATGCTTGGACAGGCTGAACACCGCCGCCTTCCCGAAGGTCCCGATCGGCTGCCCGTCGACGCGCGTGCCGATCGCGTGCGCCGCGTCCTCGAACAGCGGGATCCCCAACTCCTCACATCGGACGCGCAGTTCGGCCACCCGGTCCGGTATCCCGTACAGGTTCGTGGTCAGGACGGCGTCCACGTTCCGCCAGGTCGACTCCGGTACGGCGGCCGGGTCGATGTTGCCGTCCCACGCGGACACCGGGGCCTGCACGGGGCGTAGCCCGGCCGCGAGGACGACGAAGAGGATCACGTCGTCGTTCACCGGCGACATCAGTACCCGCGCGCCCGGCCGGCACCAGCGCCGTAGCGCCAGGTACAGGGCGAGCCGGGCCGAGGGCGTGTAGACGCATTCCCGCCCGAGCCGCCGTGACATCGTCGCGCCGAGCCGTGATCCGTACGACATCGTCACCTCTTCCGTCCTTCCGTCCTTCCGTTCTTCCGTTCTCCGGTTCCTCCGTTGTGGTTCGAGGTTCGACCGGTTCAGGGAGAAACAGGGCCGCGCAGGGTCGACCCCGGCGTCGCGCGCCGACGGGGGTGGGGGGAAAAGGAGAACCAGGGGGAATTCAGAGGAGGTACGAGCTTGCTCAGCGGGCGCGGGGTTCCGCTCGGGTGGCGGACGGTCGGGCCGAGGTGCGCAGGGTGCCGGCAGTCTTCAGCAGCCGGTCGGCCGGCTTCCGGAGCCCGGGGTGGGCCAGGACTGTGTTCCGCAGACCGCGGACCGGCCTGCGCCACAACCGGTGTGCCGTCGCCACCGGACTGGGGCGGATGGCGAACCCTTCGCCCACACGCAGCTCGCGGGTCTTGAGCCAGTCCTTGTACTCCTTGTCGCCACGCCCCATGTCCATGGTCCGCACGCCTTGCCGGCCCGCCGCCTCGGCCATCCGCAGGTGCATGATCAACCCGGGCGAGTAGTAGCGGAGTTCGGGGTCGTACGTCGTGAACCAGGCGGCGAACACCGTGCGCGAGGTCGGTCCGAAGTGCGCCGCCACCGGCCGGTCGCCGGCGTACACCACGGACAGCACGCCGGTGAAGTGCTCCTCGCGGACGTGGAACAACTGGTCCACCAGGTCCACGATCCACGGCCGCGCGAACCGGTCCATCCGTCCCGTCCTGCGGTACTGGGCGGACTTCCACTCCATGAGCTGACGCAGCATGCGGGGGTCGCGCTCGTCGTAGACGAACCGCATCTCGCCCAGGTCGCGCCCCAGACGGCGTTCCTTCTTCAGCGTCGTCTTGGCCAGGCCGGGGTATGCCCCGCGCAGCCACTCCGGGTAGCTGCCGTCGCCGACCTTCAGGTCGAGCACGGGTGAGGGGAACGTCCCCGTGACGTATTTCCCGAAGGGTCTCTGTTCCTCGACGAGGTGGTCGAACTCGAAGACGGCCAGCCCGCAGGCCTTCAGCAGTCGCTGGGGGTCCCAGGTGACCCCGGGCCGGTGCACGAGGGCCTGGCAGTCGGAGAGACCGAGCCCGATGGCCCGGCCAACACCGAAGGCGTTGCGCTCGTACGGGAAGAAGCCGACCGCCTCCCCGCTCTCGTGCAGGACGGCCACCCGCGCCCCGCTGCGGTGCCTGCCGATCCCGGCCGCGAACTCCGGCGCCAGGAACGGGTTCGCGTAGTCCGGTGACTCGTCCATCGCCCTGTGCCAGGCCTGGCACAGGGCGGGACTCAGCTCCTCGGGTCTGTGGATCGTGATGTCCGTCTCAGAAGATCGCATAGACGACCGCCCCCCCAATTCCCCCATGACGCGCCCCCCGCGTCCGCCCCGTCAATTCCATGCCCAGGGGCTCAAACGTCGCGAAAGCCACGCACCCTGTCAAGGGTGCCTGTCGTAACGGAAGCGTGCGGATGGGAGGGCGCGGACGGGAGGGGCCCCGGACGAAGGTGCGGTCGCCCTTCGCTCCAGTCCCCCTCAGGAAGCTTCAGAAAGTCACTGCCGTCGTCTCCGTGGTCCCCCCGACCCGTCCGGGCGCACTCTGCTCCTGCCAGTACAGGTTGGTGTGCGCGATGACCAGGTCCGGGGACGGTGCGCCATACGCCGTGAGGTCTTCCGTCGTGTGCGCGTCGGCGACCAGCGTCACGTCGTAGCCACGGACGAAGCCGCCGTGCAGGGTGGACCGGATGCACGCGTCGGTCTGAGCGCCGGTGACGACGAGGCGACCCACACCGCGCTCGGCGAGCACCGCTTCCAGCTCCGTGTCCTCGAAGGAGTCGCCGTAGAGCTTGTGGACGAGCGGCTCCGCGGCATCGCGGACCAGCTCCGGCACGTACTGCCAGCTCTCGCTGTCCCTCTTGATCTGGTCGTCGGAGTGCTGCACCCACACCACGGGTACGCCCTCCGCGCGGGCCTTGTCGACCAGGACGTTGATGTTCGCGATCACACCGTCACGGTCATGGGCACCCTCCACCACCCCGTTCTGGACATCGATGACAAGCAGCGCGGTGTTCGGCCTGCCGGGCAGGGTCGTCATGAGAAAACCTCCTCAGTTTCCGGTCGACCCCACAGTAGGCCGGGGCACTGACATTCGGATCGGTGAGCAGGTTCCGGAGGTCAGAGCCCTGGCCGGCCGCAGTCGTCACCTCGTGCGGCAAGTCATCACCTCGTGCGGCAGCTGGGCCCGCGTACGCCACCGGGACTCGCCCCTGACGGGGCGGCCCGGCAGCGTACGCCGCCAGATCAGGCCGCGCCCGCCTGGCGGTAGATGTCCAGGGCCTCGTCACCGAGCACCGGGTGGTACTCGTTGTTGCCCGCGCTGACACTGATGTTCCCGATCAGATAGCCGGAGCCTGTCGAGGTGTCGAAGCCGGACAGGAACCCGCCGCCGCTGGAACCGCCGGTCTGCACGCAGTCGATGCCCCACATCGTGGAACCGACCCGCCCGGCGTCGATGAACTCGTCGCCCTCGCAGTGGTTGAGGCGCTCCCCGCTGCCCTCGGCGCTGGAGCCGCCGTAGCCGAATGAGTGCACGTGCTGGCCGTTCGCCGAGTTGAACGCGACGCCCTGGGCCCCCACGGTGTCCACCAGCGTGCGGCTGTTCACCGTGCCCAGGACCGCGAACGCGAAGTCCCAGTTGGCGTTCCCGGCCGAGGAGACGTAGTCGGTGTCGAAGAGGAGGCTGCGGGCGGTGAAGGTGCCGAACGGGCGAGTGCCGTTGGCGTAGCCGGGAATGAACACCCAGTTCTTGTAGACCTCGCCGGTCGAGGCGTTGACGACGCAGTGTCCCGCGGTGAGGACCACGGACTTGTTGTCGCTGTTGGCCACGGTGGCCGAGCAGGTGTACGTGCTGCCCGTCGCGTTCTGGAAGAACACCTTGCCGGCGGTCGTGCCGATCAGACCGCCCCCGGTCCAGGCGGTGGGCGAGGACGCGGCCGCGAACTCGCCGGCGGCGAACTCGCTCGTGGCCGGGGCTCCCGTCGCGGTGACCGGCGGGACGGTCACCTCGGGGCCCGCTGTCTGCGGCGCAACCGTCTCGCCCGTCACTCCGGCCGGCTGGGCCGGGGCGGACAAGTCCTTTGCCGCGCGCAGCCGCTCGGGCGTCCAGAACCGCAGCGCCGCGTTCTGCTGCGCGGCCGAGAAGGTCGTGCCGTCGACGCGAGTGGGGGTGTGCGGCGCGGCGTTGGCGGTGCCGGCCGCCCATGCCGTGGCTGCGAGTGTCAAAGCACCGAGATACACAGCAGTACGTCTCATGGCAGGCAGATCCAAGTCCTCGTGGGGAAGGGAGAGTTCATGCGAGGCACCGGTTCGGACTCGGTGGACTCGGGCGAGGACTGCCTTCGACAACGTTGACGATGGGCAATCCTGCTGACAACGTTGTCGATCCAATGCGCCGCCAGACTAGCTCCCCCCTTCATGGCGTGTCCATGGCACGCGTGAACCCCTACGCACCCGTTGTGCGGGTGTTCTGTGGTGAACCGAGAACCTCAGCGACAGCCCCGCCCTCGCCGTCACCCCTGCCACCTGAACGGCGTTCCGCACACTTGCCCGCGGCTGAGAGCGTCACCGTCACGGCGATCGATGCCGCCGCCATGGCCGTCATCGCCGTACCGGCTGACGTCAGTTGAGCCACCGCCCCCGCCAGCGCCGCGCTCACGCCCTGCATGGTCAGCATGCCGGAGGAGTGGAGCCCCAGGGCGTGGCCGCTCAACTCGTCCGGAGTGAGGGCCATCAGGTGTTCCTGCTGGATCAGACTCGCGCCGAAGCCGACGGAGGCGAGGGCGATGCAGGCCGCCGCGATCGCCGTACCCGGGCGAAGGGCGAAGATCAGGTACGGCGTGGCCAGGAGCAGCAGGAACGGGATGCCAAGTCGGCGTCGGACCGACGGCGGGATGAAGCGGCCTGTCAACACGTCGCCCACGAACATGCCGAACGCGCCGCAGGCGAAGAGCAGGCCGGCGCGGTCGGGGGCGTAGGACACGAACAGGGACTCGCAGCCGACGATGAGGCCGTTGGGGATCCAGAGGAGCAGGTACGTCCTGCGGCGCGGGGGCGAGGACCACAGGACGGCGTTGGTGCGCCAGGTCTGGGCGATGGACGGACGGCCGGCGGCCCGTGGCGCGCGTTGGGACAGGCCGAGGCGGGTGACCAGGGCCGCCGCCAGGTACAGCACCGCCGCGATCCCGAGCGTGGCCCTCGGTGACAGCACCGCAACGAGCACACCACCCGTCGCGAAGCCCGCGATCTGTGTGAAGCCGTTGACCATGTTGAAGACCGAACGGCCCAGCAGATAGCCGTCCTTGGACAGGATCTCGTTCAGCAGGCCCCACCGGACGCCGCCGCCGAGCGAGGAGATCAGGCCGAGGACCGCGATGAGGGCGAAGAGCGTCCAGAGCGGGAGACCGGGTATCGCCATCGCAGCCGTGCCGAGGGCGAAGGACAGGGCGATGCCCGTCATCGTGGAGCGGGGCGGCAGCCGGTCCGCCGCCGAGAGCAGAGTCGTCGCACCGACGACCTGGGCGAGCTGCGGCCCGAACATGCTCACCGCCGACAGCAGCGGTGACTCGGTCGCCTTGTACACCAGCGTTCCGATGGCCAGGCCGCCGATCGTCGAGGCCGTCGAGTGAAGCGCGGAGGAGAGGAAGAGCG
Source organism: Streptomyces sp. NPDC005808 (assembly GCF_042871385.1). Lineage (NCBI taxonomy): Bacteria > Bacillati > Actinomycetota > Actinomycetes > Kitasatosporales > Streptomycetaceae > Streptomyces > Streptomyces sp. NPDC005808. The sequence continues at coordinate 308,523 of NZ_JBIAIK010000006.1, forward strand.
GGGTGAATTCCCGGGTGCGGAAGAGATCGGAGTAGCTGCGCATGCGCGGAGTCTGGGGTGCGGTGTGCAGCTGCCGGTATTGTTTCGCGCAGGAGCGAAACGTCAGGGAGTGTGCGATAGGGGGTGTGGAGTACGTGGGCTGGTGGCAGGTCAACGCCGACACCCTCGCCGGGAGCCGCTTCGTGCTGTCGCCGCTCGCCGAGACCTTCGCGAGCCTGAAGATGCTGCACGCGGAGGCTGCCTCACACCCCGGTGAGCGTGCCTGGCTGCGCACCCATCTCCCCGCTTACAAGCGCCACTTGGCCGCCGATCCCGTCACCGCGCTACTCATCCGCTCCGGGCTCGGCCGGGACTGGATCGCCGACTTCCTCACGCGCACCCCGCGCGACGACCGGGCGGGCTTCGAGGAGGAGGTGGAGCGGGTGCGCGCGGTCTCTCCCCGGGCGGCGCGCGAGCACCTCGTGCTCTCCCTGCGCGGCCCGCTCCCCGCCCGCCTCGACCGCGACGACCTTCCGGAACGCGCCGCCGACCTCCTCACCCACGTGTGGGAGGAGGCCGTACGCCCGTACTGGACCCGGCGGCGGCGCGTCCTGGAGGCCGATGTGGTCGCGCGTACCGCGCAGTTGAGCCAGGGCGGCTGGGCGGCGGCGCTCGATGCGCTACGGCCGGGGACGCGGTGGCTCGGCGACAACCGGCTCCAGGTCAATCTGCACGAGTACCCGCCCCGCGAGATCTCCGGCGCGCAACTCTTCTTCGTACCGGTCACTCCGCAGCGCATCGGGTGGGTCTCCTGGGAGGAGCCCCATCGGTACGCGGTCATCTACCCGTGCGCGGGGGCGCTGGCCGGCGGTCCGGACGTGGCGGCCGCGCCCGCGAGCCTGGGCCCGCTCCTCGGAACCGCCCGTGCCGGCATCCTCGTACTCCTCGACTCCCCCATGTCGACAAGCCAGTTGGTGGCCGTCACCGGGCAGGGGCTGGGTTCGGTCGGGCGGCATCTGAAGGTGCTGCTCGACGCGCGCCTCGTGGAGCGGCGGCGGGCGGGGCGTTCGGTGCTCTACTTCCGCGCCCCTGCCGGGGAGGTCCTGGTCACGGCCCAGCGGGGGGAGGGGAATTCACCCCTCTCTCCCTCGTAGGGCCTACCGCTGCGACGTCGTCTCTCTCACCCACGGAAGCAGTGTCCGCTCCGCCAGCACGAGGGCGTAGAACAGCGCCACACTCATCACCCCGAGCAACCCGATCGCGGCGAACGCCAGTGCCGTGTCCGAGTTCGCGCCGGACTGCAGGATGACGAAGCCGAGGCCCTCGTCGCCGGCGCTGAACTCGCCGATGACCGCGCCGACAGCCGCGAGCGGCATGGCCACCTTCAGCCCGACGAAGATCTGCGGCAGCGCACCGGGAAAGCGGAAGCGGAGGAAGGTCTGGACGCGGGAGGCACGCAACGACCTTGCCAGCTCGATGAGTTCGACCGGCGTCGAGGTGAGTCCGCTCGCGACCGACAGGACGACGGGGAAGAAGCAGACGAGCAGCGCCATGACCACCTTCGGCTGCGAGCCGAAGCCCATCCACACCACGAGGAGCGGGGCCAGCGCCACCTTGGGCACCGCGTTGAACGCCACCAGGAGCGGCGCGAACATCAGCTCCACGATCCGTGACGCCGCGATCGCCACCCCGATCACCAGCCCCGCGCCCACGGCCAGCGCGAACCCCAGCACGATGACCAGGAGCGTGCCCATCGCCTCGTCCAGCAGATAGCCGGGGACGCGGAGGAAGGCGTCGAGCACGGCCGCGGGCGACGGCAGGATGATCTCCGGTACGTCGAGGACGGCCGCCGCGAGCGCCCAGGCCCCGACCACCGTCGCCAGCCCGAGCACCGGCCAGCCGAACTCCCCGGCCCGCCTGAGTACTTGTGGACTTCGGCTCACGTCGAGATCTCGGGTCACACCAAGGCCTCGGGGCGCATCAGAACCTCGGCTCACGTCAGGACTTCGGGGCGCATCAGAACCTCGGCTCACGTCAGGACTTCGGCACCAGGTCGAAGGAGACCAACTCCTCGGGCGTCAGCCCGGGTTTCACCGCCCCCGCGTCCTCCAGCGCCTTGATCGCCCCGGCCACGCGCTCGGGGTCCATGGTGCCGATCGGTGCGCCGTTCTCCCTCGGCTGTACGGCGGCGCCCACGAGCTCGATCTCGGCGGCGGCGGTCTCCTTGTTCAGCGTCGGGAACTTCTCGGCCATCAGTGCGGCGGCTTCGTCGGGATGGTCGATGGCGTAGCGCATGCCCTTGAACAGCGCTGTGGTGAATCGCCTCACCAGGTCGGGGTCCTCCTCGGCGATCTTCGTGGTCGTCGTGATCGCGGCGCCGTAGCTCTCGGTGAGGTACTCGCCGAAGGGCAGGACGACGACCTCCTTGCCCTTGACGGCGTTCTCGATGTTGGGGCGGCCCACCCGGTACTGACCGACGGCGTCGACCGAGCCGGTGGCCAGGTTGACCCCGAGCTGCTGGGCTTCCAGGGCGACGAACTCGACCTTCTCGGCGTCGATGCCCGCGAGCTTGGCGTACGCGGGGAAGAGGGCTCCGATGACCGATCCGGCCGGGTCCGCGATCTTCTTGCCCTCCAGGTCGGCCGGCTTGCTGATGCCGCTGTCGGCCAGCGCCATGACGGCCGCGTCCGTGGTCTGGTGGACGGCCGCGACCGCTGTGACCCCGGAGACCTTGCCGTCGCCGAGCTGCATGATGGTGCTGCTGAGGTCGACGGGGGCGAACTGCGCGCTGCCCCCGGCGAGCGCGGCCAGGCTGTTGCCGCTGCCCTGGCCGGGCTGGATGGTGACGGTCACTCCCGCGTCACTGAAGTAGCCCTTGTCCTGGGCCACATAGGCGTACGCCTCACGGCCGAAGGTGCCGAAGCCGGTGATGTAGGTGACCTTGTCGGGAGCGGAGCCGCCCGAGGCGCCGCCGCCGTTCACGTTGTCGTCGTCGGAGCCGCAGGCCGTGGAGAGCGCCGCCGTCATCAGGACGGCCAGGAGTGCGGCGAGCAGTCGTGATGTCCTTTTCGAAATGCAAAGGCTCATGGAAACCAAGTGGAGTCGCTGGAGGGGAAGTTGTCGAGACCACAGAGGCGGTTGTCATGTAACAAACATTGAGCGACCGGTTGATCACCGGACGCGCCGACCTATCCTCGGCCGTACGGCCATGCCGCTGTTTCTGCTGCTCGTACCGCCCGCTACGGGTGAACCGGTGTTGGGGGGCTCCCGTGATCCGAGTACGCGGTGTGTCGAAGAGCTTCGACGGCCGCAGGGGGACCGTGGAAGCCCTGCACGACATCCAACTGGACGTCGGTGACGGCGAGTTCGTCGCCGTCCTGGGCCGCTCCGGCTGCGGCAAGTCCACCCTGCTGAGGGTGATCGCGGGGCTGCTCCCGGCGACCTACGGCGAGGTACGGATCGCCGGTGAGCCGGTCCGCGAACCCCGCCGGGACGTCGCCATCCTCTTCCAGCGCCCGGCCCTGCTGCCCTGGCGATCGGTGCTCGACAACGTGCTGCTGCCCATCGAGGTGCACGGCCGACCGCGTCCCGAACACCGGGAAACCGCAAGCCGGTTGCTGGCGACAGTCGGCCTCGACACCCCTTTCCACAAACGCCTGCCGCACGAACTGTCCGGCGGTATGCAGCAGCGGGTGGCACTGTGCCGCTCCCTCATCCAGCGCCCCCGCGTCATGCTGATGGACGAGCCCTTCTCGGCCCTGGACGCCCTGACTCGCGAGGAATTGTGCGAGGTGCTGCAACGCGTGCACATGGAGCACGGATCCACCGTCGTCCTCGTCACCCACTCCATCGAGGAGGCGGTCCTGCTCGCCGACCGGGTCGTGGTCCTCAGCCCGCGCCCGGGCCAGGTCCGTACGGTCCTGGACGTGCCGGTCCCCCGGCCCCGCTCCCTGGGCCACGACGCCCACGCCACCGAACTCGCCCGCTGCCGTGCCGAACTCCACGAACTGCTGCTGGCCAGCCACAAGTCAGGGGTGTGAGCGGGAGATGGAGCTGCGCGTCTTCACCGAGCCGTACCACGGAGCCACCTACGACGAACTGCTGCGCGCCGCCCGGCACGCGGAGGAGTGCGGCTTCGACGGCTTCTTCGTCTCCGACCACTACCACCCCATGCACTTCACCGACGCCCTGCCCGGCCCCACCGACGCCTGGACCACCCTGGCAGGACTGGCCCGCGAGACCTCGACCATCCGCCTCGGCACGATGATGACCTCAGTCAAGCCTCGTTCGTACATCACGCGCTGACCTGCGGAAACGCCGCCAGAGGCGTCGCGGAGACCTGCGTGGCAGGTGATCGGACACCGTGCTGAGGGGATGGACGTTCAGCGGAGCTGGGCGGCGGCCTCGGTAGCGATCTTCTCGAAGACGCCCTGGTCTGCGGCGAAGTCCGAGTCGGGGATCGGCCAGTGAATCACGATCTCGGTGAACCCCAATTCCTGATGTCGGCCCGCGAAGTCCACGAAGGCGTCGACGGACTCCAGGGGACGGCCGCGGTCCGGGGTGAACCCGGTGAGCAGGATCTTGTCGAGCTCGGTCACGTCCCGGCCGATCTCGGCGCAGGCGTCGGCGAGCCGGTCGACCTGTCCGCGAATGGCCTGAACCGACTGCTCGGGGGTGCCCGTCTCGTACAACTTCGGGTCGCCGGTCGTGACCCATGCCTGTCCGTGTCTGGCGGCGAGCCGCAGCCCGCGCGGTCCCGTGGCGGCCACCGCGAAGGGCAGCCGGGGGCGCTGGACGCAGCCGGGGATGTTGCGTGCCTCGTGCGCTGAGTAGTAGTCGCCCTCGTGGGAGACGGAGTCTTCGGTCAGGAGCCGGTCGAGCAGCAGGACGAACTCGCCGAAGCGGCTGGCGCGCCCACGCGGGGTCCAGGGGTCCTGGCCGAGTGCCGTGGCGTCAAAGCCGGTGCCGCCGGCGCCGATCCCGAGGGTGATCCGTCCATTCGAGATGTCGTCGAGGGAGATCAGGTCCTTGGCGAGGGTCACAGGGTGTCGGAAATTTGGCGAGGTAACGAGGGTGCCCAGGCGCAAGCGCCCCGTGGCCGCGGCGGCGGCCGTCAGCGTGGGCAGAGCGCCGAACCAGGGACCGTCCCGAAACGACCGCCAGGACAGGTGGTCGTAGGTGTAGGCCGCCTGGAATCCGAGTTCCTCAGCCCACTGCCACTTCGAGCGGCCCCCCTCGTGCCAGCGGTCGACGGGAAGGATCACGGTACTCAGACGTAGGCCCATGGCGATGGGCCTACGTCGCTCCGATCAGAGGCCCAGACTCAACCAGCGCTTCCGTGACACCGACGATCTTGTCCTAATCCAGGTTCGGGCTGCCCCATCCCGGGCGGAACCCTACGCATTACGAGGGCACAGGTCCGCGAAATGCGCGCCGTGTGACGCCCGGTCCCATATGGACTGAGGCCTCGATGATCAGCCCCGCGCCACGGTAGCCGGTGTGCCATGGCGCGGGAACAGGGTCACGCCCGGTGATCGGACAGCGCGCGGAGCCCTGCGGCGAGATCCTCCTTCAGATCGTCGAGGTCCTCGAAGCCGGAGTGGACACGCAGCAGCTGGCCCCGGCCCGCCCAGGTTCCGGGAAGCCGGTGGCCGATCGGGTCGACCGGCACGATCAGGCTCTCGTAGCCCCCGTAGCTGTGGCCGAGCCCGAACAGCCGCAGCCGTCCCAGCATCGCGCGTACGGCGGGTTTGCCGAACCGGGGCTCCAACTCCAGCCCGAACAGGCCCGCCGCACCCGAGAAGTCCCTGCGCCACAGCTCATGCCCCGGATCGCCGGGCAGCGCCGGGTAGAGCACATCGGCGACCCCGTCCTGCGCCCGCAGCCAGTACGCGAGCTCCTGGGCCTGACGCTGGTGGTGGCGCAACCGGACGCCCAGTGTGCGCAGGCCCCGCAGACCCAGGTAGACGTCGTCCGCACTCGCGCACTGGCCCAGCCTCATCGCCGCGCTGCGGACAGCAGCGAAGTGTTCCTCGGTGCACACGATGGCGCCGAGGATGCTATCGGCGTGGCCGGTCAGGTACTTCGTCGCGGAGTGCACGACGACGTCCGCGCCCAGTTCCAGTGGTCGGCTGAAGGCAGGCGTGGCCCAGGTGTTGTCGATAACCGTGACCACGCCCTGCGACCGGCACACATCGGTGATCGCCGGGACGTCCTGCACCTCGAAGGTCGTGGAGCCGGGAGACTCGAGATAGACCATGCGGGTGTAGGGGCGGATCAGCTCCTCGATGGCCTTGCCGAGACAGGGGTCGTAGTACTCGGTCTGCACACCCAACCCCGCGAGGGAGTCGCAGAACTTCCGGGTGGGCAGGTAGACGGAGTCACTGACGAGGATGTGGTCGCCGGCTCGGACGAACGACAGGATCGCGGTCGTGATCGCTGCGAGGCCTGAGCAGGTCACGACGGCGGCATACCCGCCCTCCAGCTCGGTCAGGGCCGCCTCGAAGGCACGGCCGGTGGGCGTGCCGAACCGGCCATACACCGGCATCTCGCGCTTGAGGGGGTCTGCCTGCGACGCGTCCATCGCCGCGACGTCCTCGTACAGCACCGTCGAGGCCCGGTAGACCGGCGGATTTACATAGCCGTGCTGCTGCCGGGGGTCAGACCCGGCGTGCACGAACCGGGTCTCCATGGAGGGGCGTCCGTCGGTCATGACACCGCCTCCAGCTCGGGATCCAGGCCGGACTTCTCGCGGGCGGCGGCCCGGCGTCCGCCGAACAGCAGCGCCGCGACCGCCGCGACCGCGCATTGGATCGCGACGACGATCCAGAACATGCCCAGGTCGCCCTCACCCTGGTAGTGGGCGAAGACAAAGCCGCCGATGACCCCGGCGAGCAGTCCGCCGATGCCCGCGGTCAGCCGCTGGACCCCGAAAGCGAAGGCCGGATTGCCTGGCACACGGTCGACGAGTTCCAGATCGCACCTTAGGAACAGGAACACCTCACCGAGCGTGAACAGGGCGGTGCCCACCAGCAGGGCCGGGGTGTCTCCCATGGACATCACGGCCATGCCCGTCGCCATCAGCGCGAACGAGCCGGCGAGCAGCCGGCGGTAGTCGGCCCGGGCGATCCAGCCCGACAGCGGAGGCTGCAGCAGCACCACCATCGCGCAGTTGACGAGCATGGCCCAGCCGAGCACCTGGATGTTGGACACGCCCGCGGCGTAAAGGCCCATGAAGCTCTGGAAGAAGAAGTACAGATAGAAGGCCACGGCCGCGAACAGCACCGGCCGCATTGCGCCGCGCAGCGCTTGGCGTTTGCTGGTTCGCGCGGGCTCCGCGCCTCCAGGCGGGTTCCCGGGTGCGGCCGGGCGACGGGTCACAGGCCGCATGGTGATCTGGTGGGCCACGGTGATCAGGGCGAACAGGGCCGCGGCGCTGAGCAGCAGCAGCACCGGATCGGCGTCGAGCAGCAGGGCGGCGAGCAACGGTCCCAGCCCCATGCCAGCGTTGAGGGCAGCGCTGCTGATCGCTAGGAACAGCGGCCTCAGGTCGTCGGAGACGGAGGTGACGACGTACGCCTTGTTCGCCGGGAGGTACAGGGCGGGGCCGACTGCGACGAGGAACACCGCCGGATAGGCGACTGTGGGGACCTTGACGGCCAGGCCGAGCAGGACGAGGCCCGCGGTCCGCAGGGCCAAGGAGAAGACCATCGTCCGTTTTAGCCCTAGCCGGTCCACAACTGGGCCGCCCAGGATGCTGCCGCCGAACTGGATGAACGTAGCGACGGCCACCAGCACACCGGCCAGGCGTACGTCCAAGCCCACGGCCTCGACCATGAGCACCCCGATGAACGGGGTGACCATGTAGCTGCCGAGAGCCACGACGAAGGACAGGACGATCAGGGACTTCAAACTCGGCGACAACCCCGTGAAGGTCCTCCACTTGGCGGAGACGGAGGCCGTCACAGCTGCGGGCCCCCGTTCTCCGTACCGGTCACGACCGGCAGGTCAGAGGGAAGACCCCACTCGCTCCAGGAACCGTCGTACACGGACAGCTCGCGGTACCCGGCCAGTTCGGCCCCCAGTGCCAGGACGCAGGCGGTGACGCCCGACCCGCAGCTGAAGACCATCCTCTCCCGATCGCCGGCGAGGGCGGAGAAGGCGGCACGCAGCTCAGTCACAGGGAGCATCCGGCCGTCGTGCTGGATCTCGCCGAAGGGGAGGTTCGCCGCCCCGGGCATATGGCCGCCGCGCAGCCCCGGACGGGGCTCGGCGGCCGCGCCGGAGAACCGATCCCGGGAGCGGGCGTCGAAGACCGCCGAGGCCGGATCGGCCAGGGCGGCCGTCACCTCGCCGCTGCCGACAAGCAGCCCGGGGCGGGGCCGCGCGGTGAAGTCACCGCACCGCGCCGCGGGCACAGGCCCGCCGTCCTCCAGCGGCAGCCCGTCCGCGGCCCAGGCGGGCAGGCCGCCGTCGAGCACGGCGGCCCGGTCGAAGCCCATCGCCCGCAGCATCCACCACGCGCGGGCGCTGGAGTAGATACCGACACCGTCATAGACGATGACGGTGTCGGTGTCGTCGATGCCCAGGGAGCGCATCTCCTCGGTGAAGGCGTTGGAGCCGGGCATCGTGTGGGGCAGCGCGCCGGAATGATCGGACAGCGCCCCGTCGATGTCAAAGGACCGCGCCCCCGGGATCCGCTGTTTCGCGTCACGATGCGCGCCCACCGAGGCGTCGACGATCACCAGCCCCGGCTCGCCCAGCCGGGGCGCAAGCCAGCCGGTTCCTACCAGCGGACCCGGGAGCGGGCCGGAGGTGGGTCGCGTGCTCACAGTGTGCCTCCTGTCCCGGACTCGGTGGGACGCCACATGGTCCGTTCGGAGAACCAGGCCGCCACCTTGTCCATATTCGCGGCCACATCGTCCTCCGTTTCCCCGTCGACGACATAACCGGCCAGGTAAAGGCCCGACTTGACACCCCCGTGGAACTCCTGGCCGGCCGCTCCGGTGAACGACACCTCCCGGACGCAGTCGGGTTCCCCGCCCGAGGGCAGGTGCTCCAGCACGCCGTTCGACGGAGGGATGTTCAGGCACCCGGTGGGCCGGTAAGCGAGGGTGCCGAGGGTCGAGGGCAGACCGCACTCGGCGTACAGCCACTCCTTGTCCAAGTCGATCCCGAAGGAGTGCCTGACCATGGCGCTGATCATGCCGCCGCCGGTGCGGCTCGCGATCTCGCAGAACACCACCCGGTCGTCCGGGGTGATCCAAAATTCCGCGTGGAAGGCGGTGTGCGCCGGGGTGGGCAGCTTCGCGAGCACCGCCTCCGCCGCCTTGACCAGGCGGCCGTACGTCGGATCCTGCGGTGCCAGCGGGAGGCAGCCCACCCAGTCGTTGGCGCGGAACGACAAGCAGTCATTGACGTAGCGGAAGGGGTGTACGAACACCACCTCGCCGCCCACGATCAGCCCGTCGACGTGGTACATCTGCCCCGGAACGAACGTTTCGATCTGGCTGGTCCCGCGCCACGGACGGGCGAGGTAAGCGTCCAGTTCCGTTTCGTTGCGAATGATGTTCGCGCCCAAGGAGCCGGACTCGGACACCGGCTTGATCACCACCGGGTAGCCGTGCTCCGCGATGAACTCCACGGCCGTGTAGGCCGAGTCCAGGAGCCGGTAGGCGGGGATCCCCACCGGGCCGCCGACCAGATGGTCCTTCATGGCCACCTTGTCGCGGAAGGCGAACGCGCTCGCGGTCCGCTGCCCCGGCAGGTCCAACAGGTCCCGCAACTGGGCGGCCCGGATCACATCCGCCTCAGCCCGGGCGAAGACCGCTTCGACCGCATGGGCGCGGGCCAGTCGCAGTGCCGTCTTCTCGACGATCTGGTTCGTGTCGTAGCGGTCGAACGCGTGCACGTGCGGCAGATGGGCGTAACCCGCCGCGTACTCCGTCGTGGTCAGGATGACCGGCTCGATCCCGGAGCCTGCCAGCCAGTGGTCGTAAGGGGTCTTGGCGTACGGTGTCTTGGCGAAGACGAGGACATGTCGCATGGTCGTCTCCTCTCAGCCCGTCGTCTCGACGATAGGCAGCTGGCGCCGCTCCGGCACGCGCGACACCAGGCCCTGCTCCTGTGAGAGCTCCCTGGCGAAGCACCCGTCCTTGTAGACGCCCGAGAGCCGCTTGGCGGTGAAGGCTTCGATCTCCTCGTGGTCGAACTCCAGGGCGTAGCTCACGTTCTGCCCGCCATCAGCGACCATGCGGACGAGGATGCCGAGGTGCGGCTCGAAAGTGTTGACGCAGCCGACGATGTCGCCGATCTTCTCGCGGCGCCCGTCCGCGGACTCCGACAGGACCGTCTCCTGTGTGGGGATGGCGGCGAACAGCTGGCGGCCGGCCCGGCACCAGCCGACATGGCCGGGGAAGCCCATGGCCTTGATGCCGAAGGTGCCGAAGTCCTCGCTGACGCCGAGCTGGAAATCCAGTTTCACGTTCTCGTGCAGCCACTTGAAGTCACGGTATGCCTGCTCGATCTCCTCGTAGCTCAACTGGAGTTCGGGGTGGCGGCCGCCGTGGTCGGAGAAGTTGTTGAACCGGACGGTGTCGACGCCCAGTTTGTTGAAGTAGCGGGCGTAACGCTCCAGGGACTGGCGGCCGTGGTTATGACGGCCGATCGTGACGCCAATGTTGACCCTGAACGCGTCCGAGGGCTCCGCGCCCGTAGGCAAGCCGGCCTGGTAGCGCTCGTTGTAGTGGGCGATCCGGCGCAGCACCTCCTCGGTGTTCGCGCCGCTGAACACGCCCTTGATCGGATAGCCGCCGTCGTCCACAACGGCGAGGTCCTCGTCGATCACACCGTGGTAGGTGATGGAGACCGTGCCGTAACCGTTCTCGCGAGCGAGGTCGAGGAGTTCGATGTAGTTGTCGGCGAGCAGCGGGCGGCCGCTGGTCCAGGCGTCGCCGTTCTCCATCGTCTCGGTGGGCTTATGGTCGGACTCCTGCCGGAATTCGCGGTTGTTGGCCGGACCGTAGAGGCGCATGAACTCGCCGTCGTACGCGAAGCTGTCCACGTAGCGCGGGTAGACATGGTAGCCGTGCGACTGCAGACCCGCCAGGATTAGTGGTCCTTCCTCCATCGCGAACGACTTGTTGTACACCTTCTCGTAGTTGACGAACCAACAGTGTGTACATTTCTGTCCGCACGTATTCTTTCCGACTTTGGTGTCCAGGTCGAGATAGATGTGGATGTCCTCGGGCTTAATGTCCCGGAAGGGCGTGGTGAATGGCGTGTCACCGTGGAAGTCGTAGGAAATGGGCGCGTTTTCGACAGGCATGTTTCTCCCTCATGGTGCATAGACAGCTGAAGGACAGGAAGTACGCATGGAGAAGACTCGCGGCGCGCGATATCCGTGAAGAGAGTCCGGCCTGTGGGCTCAGCGCGCGGGAAGTGTGGTGACAATCGGAAGGGCCGTCAGTTCGGCGACGGCCGTGACGCATTCGGCCGCGCTGGCGGCGGCCAGGGTGGCCACACCGAGCCGGTCCGCCGAGGATCTGAGCGGATGAACCAGGTCTCCGGGCCGCACGGAGATGTCCCATTCCACAATCGATCCGTGGGTCAGGGAGGGCTGCTGCGCGACGGCTGACACCCGGCCGGGCGGTGCCGTGAAGAACACGGTGGCCGCCGCGGCGGCCGTGGCTTCCTCCCGTCGCAGCCCCGCGCCGACCGCCCATCCGACGGCGGCGCGCCGCCAATCGATGCCGGAGGTAAGCCGCACCAGATCGGCGATGCCGTCCCCGCCGAGACGGTTGTGGGTCTCGATCACGGTGATCTTGTCGCCAACGACCTTGACCTCGGTATGGCTCGGACCGTCCGTGAGGCCGAGGGCGTCGAGAAGCTCCCCGACCGCCCGTTCCACCAGCTGTTGTCGGCGGGCGTCCAGGGACGGCGGCGGCATCATGTGGCTGACCTCGACGAACCCGCCCGTCGTCCCCTTCTCAGCGATGCCCACGAAGGTGTGCCGCCCGCCCGTGGACAGCGCCTCGACGCTGAACTCCAGTCCGCCGACGAACTGTTCGAGCAGCGTGGCGGCGGTCCTGCGGTCCTGCGGGAGATCCACGAGACTGTCCAAGAGCGCCACTGCAGTGCTGCCAGAGCCGTCCACCGGCTTGGCCACCACCGGCGCGTGCTCGGCGAACAGCCGCGCCACGGCGTCCGAGTCGTCGCCCGGCGCGAAGGCCGGATTCAGATGGGGTGCCTTCCGCTCGAGGACGCGCCGCATTGCCAGTTTGTCGCGGGTGACCCTGACGACCTCCCGGGCCACGCCCTTGACACCGAGGCTCTCCGCCGCGGCCGCCGCCGGTTCAAGGCCAGACTCGGTGAGCGAGACGACGGCTGTGGGCGATAACGGCCTGAGCACCTCGTCGACGAAGGCGAGGAATGCAGAGCCTTCCCTGAAGTCGACGGTCAACACCGTCCGGTGTTTGGCAGTGTCCCGACCAAAGGCTGGGGCGCCGGGCAGCTGCACGTGGATCACATCACCGGGCAGCTTCGCCGCCGCCTGCGCCACCGTCGGATTGGCCCCGACGACCACGAGGGTCACGACGCCGTCTCCCGAGCTTGCGCACAACGACACATTTGCGTACTACGGCACATCTGCGGCCCCCCGCTTTTTATAGTTCCAGGAACACACAGGCAACAGCTTCGCCCTGGGCGACCATCCATTTCCCGTAGCGCTCCGCCGATAAGCTCGCAGTGGCACTCGCCTGCTGTCAACAGAATTAAGGAAAATGTGAGGTTGCTCAAAGAAGCCTCTCCTGATACGCGCGCGGCGCTAACGGCGTGGTGTACGACTGAGGTTGAGTTGTGTTGGCCTGGCGGGTTGGCTGGAGGGCGGTTACCGCTCGGCGGCGCGGTCGGAGACGAGTCCGGCGATGGCCAGGTGGGTCTGGTCGTAGTACTCGCGGCGGCCGAGGTATCGCTGGAGGGGCCGCCACTGCTTGTGCTCGGCGTTGGCGTGCTCGACGCAGATCCGCTCGGAGGACTGCTTCTTGCGGGCCTCCTCCCAACCGGTGATCTCCTCGGCCGAAGCGTCCTTGGCGGGCTTCTTCGGCGGAGCGGTGACCTGGTCGGGAAACCGTTTGGCCAGGCCCCGGTATCCGGCATCGACCTTGGCCTTGACCTGCGGGTACTGCTCGAAGAGAGCCTCGATCCCCTCGGTCTTGACCGCCGTCTGGTCGTGCATCCGGCCGGGCCGGATCGCGCCGGTCCACAAGGTACGGCCCTGCCCGTCGGTGACGACGGTGGCCTTCTTGGTGTTCTGCCGTATCTTGCCGGACACGAACGCCCGCCGCCCGGGCCCGCCCGCCTTCGGACGCCGCACCCGCACCTCGGTTCCGTCCAGGCGCAGCTCCACCCCCTTCGCGCTGGCGTAGGCGAAGACATCGGCCAAGGTGTGCAGGCGCAGTCCCGCCTCGCCGGGGACCGCGAAGCCACGGGCTGCCAGGAGTGGGCGGATCTCGTGGACGGCCCGGGTGACGGTGGAGCGGTCCACGCCGTAGAAAACGGCGAGTGCGGCGTGCGGAAGCTGGAACCGCAGGATCACCAGGGTCGCGATCACCCGGTCGGTGAAGACCAGTTGATGAGCTCTTTCATGCGATGTGCGTTTTGGTGAGGCCGGATTTCCATGATAATCGGGCCGCAACCCCGGCTAGAGCCGGCTAGAGCGGTTCTGCTCGATGCTGATCCGGTCCCAGTCGAACATCCCGGGCGGCTTGCCGGAGGCGTCGATGATCACGCCGGAGAAGAGGAATCGCAGGACCGCGTTCCTGCGCTCGTCTGTCATGTCATCGGCGTACCAGGCGGTTCGGGCGCCGGGTCCGGTGAGGCCTTCGAGGAGCTTCATGGGCCTTACGACCAGGCGACGTTGGGCTTTGGAGATGCGGTCTGTGATCTCCTCACCTGGGGTTGTCGTCGCCTCGCGTGGCCCTTGTGAACGCATGGACCGATTGCATGAACACGGATCGAGCTCGGCCACCTTCCGGCAGCCCGGAGCACTCGCGGTCATCGCCGCTCAGGTCGACTCGATGAGCGGCGGCAGAGTCGAACTCGGCCTGGGCGCGGGCTGGTTCGCCCTGGACCACAGCGCGTACGGCATTCCGTTCCCGCCGCCCGCCGAGCGCTTCGAGCGGATGGAGGAACAGTTCCAGGTGATCACCGGCCTGTGGGCCACGCCGCCCGGCAAGCAGTTCTCGTACGAGGGCCGGCACTACCGTCTGACCGACTCGCCCGCCCTGCCGAAGCCGGTACAGCAGCCCCGTATGCCGCTGATCGTGGGCGGTCGGGGCCCCCGCCGCACACCGGCCCTCGCCGCCCGCTACGCCGACGAGTTCAACCTGCCGTTCACCTCCCCCGCGCAGAGCGCCGAGCTGTACGCCGGGGCGCGCGCCGCCAGAACAGCCGCCGGCGGCCCTCCACTGATCCTCTCGGTGTGCCTCGGCATCGCCTCCGGCCGCACCGAGGCGGAGACCGACGCCCGCCTCGCCGTCCTGCACGAGCCGTCCCGCCTTCCCCCGGAGGAGCCCCTGCACGGCTCCCCCGCGAGGATCGTGGCCCTGCTCGGCGAGTACGCCGACCTCGGCGCATCCCGCGTGTACGTCCGCCTGCGCGACCTCTCCGACCTCGACCACCTGGAACTGCTGGCCACCGAGATCGCGCCGCAGCTGCGGGACAAACGGAGTTAGCATCCGTTTATGACGACTGACAACTCTGTCCTCGATGTCGAGATCGATTCCCTGCAGGGCGGTTCCGCGGACCTCGGCCAGTACCGGGACAAGGCCGTGCTCATCGTGAACGTGGCTTCCAAGTGCGGACTGACCCCGCAGTACGCGGGACTTGAGCGGCTGCAGGAACGGTACGCCGCGCAGGGGTTCACCGTGCTCGGGGTGCCCTGCAACCAGTTCATGGGGCAGGAGCCCGGGACCTCCGAGGAGATCGCCGAGTTCTGCTCGGCGACGTACGGCGTGACCTTCCCGCTGACCGAGAAGGTCGACGTGAACGGGGACGGGCGGCACGGGCTCTACGCGCGGCTGGTGGAGACCGAGGACGCCGAGGGGCACAGCGGTGACGTCCGCTGGAACTTCGAGAAGTTCCTGATCGGGCGCGACGGTTCGGTGGTGGCACGCTTCTCGCCGCAGACCGAGCCGGAGTCGGCGGAGGTCGTGGCGGCGGTGGAGAAGGCGATCGGCTGAATTCCCCGGCACATCGTGCTGACTGAACCCGCACATCGGTGGATTCTCGGCACACCGTGCTGACTGAACCGGCACGTCAGCGGATTCTCGGCACATCGTGCTGACTGAACCGGCACGTCAGCTTCCTGCCCGGCCGGACTTCTGCTCCGGTGATCCGGCGGCGTAGGCACCCGGAAGCGTGAACCACGTACTCCGTCCGAGGAAAACGCTGGGCCCATGGATCGGTGATCATCGAAGCTGCCTGTGTCCGAGCCTTCCGGCTCGGGACCTGGCACTTCGCCTCCCAAGGAGATCGTCCATGAGCGTCCGCCGCTTCCTGCCCACTGTCATCGCCGCCGTGGTTCCCGCCGCCAGTGCCCTGGCGCTCGTCGTCGGCGTTCCGGCAACGGCGGCCGCCAACCCCTGCGGGTTCTACGCGACCGGCAGCGACGCGTTCTACAACCACTGCACGAGCGACGGTTCGCGCGTCGTCATCGAGGTCGAGGTGTTCGGGCCCAACTACGAGAAGTGCGTGGGCCCCGGCAACTCCTGGCTCGGCCGCTCCAGCAAGATCAACGGCGCGTACTACGTCGGGCGCACCTGTTGATCCGGCCCGACACCGATTGACCTTGCCCCTGGGGCAGGAACCATCGTCCTGCCCTGGGGCGGGGACCATCGTCCTGTGTCACCGGGCGGAAGGCGCCCGGTGACGGAGGATGGGCCGCTCGTGGCGACCGGCTCGGGCTGCCGGCCCTGGCTGCCGGCTCCGGCGCACGTCGACGAGGTCAGGGACCTACTTCAGCTCCTCCGGGCACGGGGTTCCGCGCGGGAGTTGGTACGGCGCCGCCAGGCGGTAGGTCCCCGGCGCCGGGGCAAGTAGCTCCGTCCACTTGTCGCCGGTCGCGTTCTCCGGGGCCTGGGTCAGGCAGCCGTTGAGGTTGTCGTACGTCTTCGGGGTGTCGTCGTCGCCCTCGCGGTTCTTGGACGCCTCGGTCTCCTGCGGAGGCTCGAGGCTCTTGCCGTCGGCGTCGACGATGCTCAGCCACGGGGAGTACGGGATCCGGATCAGGACCCGGCCCGCCTTCTTCACCTGCACGGTCATCTCACCCTGTTCGGCCCGTTCCACAACGGCGTTGGGCTCGGCGAGCGGCGCGGGGTCGGTGACGGTGAAGAGCTGCCAGTTGGCGTCGCCCCAGACCTGCTTGAGGTAGGGCATCCCGCGCTGGACGAGCTCGCGTTCGCGCTCACCGCCGTCGCCGTCCGGCTCCCCCTTCGGCAGCACCACGTAGTGGACGGCCCAGCGCTGCAGCCACTCGTGGTAGTTCGCGGAGTTGAGGGTGTCGTCGTAGAAGAGCGGGTTGCGTTCCATGTCGGCCTGGCGGTTCCAGCCGCGGGCGAGGTTGACGTACGGGGCGAGGGCGGAGGCCTCTCGGTGGGAGCGGGAGGGGACGACCTCCACCCGGCCCTTCTCGGCACCGACGACCTGGAGCTCGTTGACCAGCGGGGCGAGCTCACGTGCCCAGGACGCCGCCGGTGTCGTATGTACGACGTCGTCCACCGTCTTGAAGCCGATCCACCCGGTGAATCCGACGAAGGCCAGGACGATGGCGTACCACCTGCGTGAGCGCGGCATCGTGAACGGCAGGGCCGCCAGCAGCACGACACCCGCGAACAGCATCGACAGGCGCGTGATGTTGGAGCCGATCTGGGAGCTGATCAGCCAGACGAGGAGTACGGAGAGGCCGTACACCGCCGCCGTGATCCGTACCGTCTTCCACTCCTTGGGGACCAGGAGGAAGACGACCACGGCCGACAGGAACGGCAGCGAGGCCGAACCGATGGCCATCGGCTGGGTGCCGGAGAAGGGGAACAGCCAGGCCGAGAGGGCCACCACGACAGCCGGCGCGATACCGAGGGCGTACGCGCCCGGGCGGCGTTTCTGGAGGAAGAGAGCCACCGCGACCAGGCCGACGAACAGGCCGGCCACCGGCGACGAGGCGGTGGCGAGCGCGGCGAGCGGCGCCGCGCACAGGGCCTTCGCCCAGCGTTTGTAGCGCCAGCGGTAGGGCCAGCAGAAGACGACGGCGACCGCGGCGAGCCCGAACAGCATGCCCAGGCCGTACGTCACCCGGCCCGAGGCGGCGTTGCAGAGCAGCGCGAACACGCCCGCGAGTGCCGGCCACAGCGGCTGCCGTACCGCCCGGCTGCGGATGAGTATCAGCGTCAGCAGGCTCGCCGAGAGCGTCCCCGCGATCATCATCGTCGTACGGACGCCGAGCACCGACATCAGATACGGCGACACCACGCTGTACGACACCGGGTGCATCCCGCCGTACCAGGCGAGGTTGTACGCCGAGTCCGGATGCTGCCCCACGAACTCCGCCCACGCGTCCTGCGCCGCCAGGTCCCCGCCACTGTTCGCGAACGTGAAGAACCAGACGACGTGGAGCACGCCGGCGACGGCGGTGGCGACGATGATGGGATGGCGGAGGAGACGGGTCAGCAGGGGTACTCGGGGCACTCGGGGCACTCGGGGCACTCGGGGCACTCGGGGCGAAGACGTCTTGTCGTGCGCAGGGAGTTCGGTGTCCTGCGCGCGGGGTTCGCCGGCCTGCGGACCGGGTTCGGGGGCTTCCGGACGGGGCTCGGCGTTCAGGGTGCGGGACGTGCCGTTCTGCGTGCGGAACTCGTCATTGCGCGGACGGGGTTCGCCGTTCCGCGAGCCGGCGGTCAGCGGTATTCGCGGGCCTGATCCTGGGCTGCCCGGATCGGCGTCATCGGCGTGTGTCGGCTCCGCTGTCGCCACTGCAAGGCACTCCCGTGTCCCGTTTTCCGTTCTCGGCCGGGACCGGCGGCCCGCGACCAGGCCGCCTAGCGACGCTAGCACGCACCCCGCCGGTGAGCGCCCGGGTGGGGCGTCATCGGCGGGGTGCGGGGTGTTCGGAGGGCGTTCACGGGATGTTCGCCGCACCCTCCGGCGTACGCCCGTTCAGCCGACGCGAGTCAGCTTGGCCCATGTCGCCCGACGCGCGTCAGCTTCGCGCATGTCAGCCCACGCGAGTCAGCTCGGCCCATGTCAGCCCACGCGGGTCAGCTTCGCGCCGAAGCCCGGTTCGGCGAGGTCCGACTGGAGCGCGACGGGAATCGCCACGGCGTGGTCGGAACCGTCACCGACCGTCAGCTCACCGACGACCGTGCCCGCCTTGCCGGAGTGCGGAACCGTATCGCCACCGGCGGTGCCGATCGCGAGCTTCGTCTTCAGACCGGGCCAGCCGACCGCCGTCATGTCCTTGGTGGCGACGACGGGGGTCTGGCCGCCGAGTTGGTCGTCCACGTAGCCGACGACGTCACCCTTCTTCACCACCGTCGCCGACGTCAGGCTCTGTTGGACCTTGTCGATGAGCTTCTGGCTGTTGGTGAGGGCCAACTGGAGGCTGTCCCAGACCTTGCCCGTGCCCGCGTTCTGGCCGAGGACCGCGCCGTAGACCGTCTGCGTCTTGCCGTTCACCGTCTTTGTCGCGGCCCACACCAGGTTGCCGCCCGCCGGGGTCGACGAACCCGTCTTGAGACCGGTCACGCCGACCTGCTTCACCAGCAGGTCATTGTTGTTGTAGATGGTGCCGTCGAGCCCGGGGATCGTCGCGCTGGCCATCCCGACGATGTCGGCGAACACGGGGTTCTGCATGACCTCCTTGGCCAGCTTGAGCTGGTCGGTGGCGGTGCTCACCGTCGTCTTCTCCAGACCGCTCGGGTCCGTGTACGTCGTGTTCGTCATGCCGAGCTTCTTGGCGGCGTCGTTCATCTTGCCGACGAAGGCCTTGCTGTCGGAGTCCCAACGGGCCAGCAGCCGCGCCGCGTTGTTGCCCGACGGGATCATCAGCAGCTGGAGCATCTGCCGCTCCGTGAACTGCTGCCCCTTCGTCATGGCCGCCGTCGACTCGTCCACGTTCTTCGACTCGTCCTCGGCCTGCTGGTCGACGGTGATCTTCTCGCCGCCCTCGTTCCCCTTCAGCGGGTGGTCCTGAAGGATCACGTACGCCGTCATGATCTTCGCGACGCTCGCGATGGGCGCGGCCGTCTGCTTGCCGTCCGTACCGAGACTGCCGACGCCCTCGACCTCGATCGCCGACTGGCCCTGACCCGGCCAGGGCAGGTCGAGAGTGCCGCCCTCGAACGTGTAGGTCGCGTCGGCGGTGAGCGTGAGGGCTGTCGCCGGGAGCGGCCGTACGGCCTGTACGACTGCAAAGACCACCGCGAGCAGGAGGACCAGCGGGGTCCAGATCTTGACCCGCCGGACGATCGTCCGCACCGGGGTCTGCGCGGGCGGCGGCGTGTTCGTCAGCTCGGCCAGCAGGTCCAGCGGCGGCTTGGGCGGCAGGGGCTGCTGGGTGGTGCGGTCGGGGCCGGCCTGGGGACGTTCGGGGCCCGCCTGAGGACGCCCGGGGCCGACCTGCGGGAGGGCGGCGGTGCCACCGGGGGCGCCGGGAGCGGGCTTCGGCCACACCGGAGCAGGCGAGTCGAGGGGCTTGAGGGCGACGAACTTGCTGGTGCGTTCGGCGGGGGCCTCGGGGTTGGCCCTGTCGGTGGGCGCGGGCCCGCGCCTGTCGGTGGGCTCGGGGGTGGGCTTGTCGGTGGGCTCGGGGGTGGGCTTGTCGCTCGGCTCGGGCCTGGGCTTGGGCTTGTCAGTGGGCCGCTTGGTGTCGCCTAGCTTGAGCATGGTGGTGGGCTGGTCCACGGCCGGGAGGCGCGGAGCTTTGAAGACGGCGGTGGGCTGGTCCACCCGGGGATCCTCGGAGGGTGCCTTCGGGGAGCCGTTCGGGCTGGACACCGCGTTGTCGCCCGTGTCATCGCCCGCCTCGTCGTCCGCGGCCCCGCCAGGGGCTTCGTCGGAGGTGCGCACGGGGGCTTTCGGGTCGGCGTCCGCGTCGCGCGCGGACGCGTCCTCGGCGGCGGACGGCTGGGCGTCGGCCTCAGAGGCGGGCTCCGCGCTCGCGTCACGCCCGGAGGCACTCAACGTCTCGGGAGCCTCAGCGGACGACGAGACGTCCGCCTCGGGCTCGGCGTCAGCAGGCTCGCCGCCAGCAGGCCCAGCACCGGCGCCAGGCCCCGCCTCGCCAACCGTTCCGGAGCCTTCCGCACTCCCGGCAGCGGAAGCCGCAGAGGACCGCTCTGCGTGCGCCTCAGGCTGGGCACTGGTGCTGTCGCCGTCATTGGTGGCAGGCCCACGGACGGCGGGCCCATGGACGGCAGACCCATGGACGGCAGGCCCCACGTCGGCAGCCTTGTCGCCTCCGGACGCGCCCGAGGGCGCTCTCTCAGCGTCGGCGGCAGCCTGCGGCCCGTCGGCGGTCGCGGACCCGGGAGCGCCCTCCGTCACGGCGTCAACCGCACTCGCGGACCCGGACCCGGACCCGGACTCCGACTCCGACTCGGCAGCGCTCTCCGTCGCGGCATCCACCGCACTCGCGGCCCTGTCGGCGTCGTCCGTCGCGGCGCCCGCCTCGGGCAGGGCTGCGCTTTCCCGCTCCCCGGCGGCGTCCGACGTAGCGCCAAGCACGGCGGTGTCACTCGCGGAGGTGTCACTCGCAGAGGTGTCACTCGCGGAAGAGCCACCGCCGGCCGGGTCAGGCACCTCCGCGTCCTCATCGGCGGTCGCCACCCAGGCGGCGACGGCCGCCCGAAGACGCCCGTCCTCGGGGACACCGCCCTCGGCCCCCTCCGATCCGGGGCCGGCCTCACCGGACCGCCCCGAGCCCGACGAACCGTCGGAGCCCACACCAGCCGACCCGGCCGGCCCACCGTCGGCGACAGCCACCCCGTCCGCCCCGTCCCCGTCCCTCAGTGCCCGCGTCGTGAACACCGCCGTGGCCTGATCCACCCGCACCGTGGCGGCCCTTTCGCGGGCCATCGCCATGCGCGGGTCGACCGGGGCCGAAGCCGACACCGGCCCCGCCCCCCGCGTCGGACCCGGAACCGCGGCCGCAGTCCCCGACGTCGGTTCTCCCGACGACGTCGTTGCCGACGACTCGTGCTGCTTCGACCTGTCGGGGGACTCGCCCGCCACCGATGCCTCCTCCTGCGGCGCACACCCGCAGTGCGCCCATCCGAACCGTGAAAACCCGTGAAACCCGCGAAAACCCTTGATCTGCCGCCCGGACACCGCTGTCCGAACCATGTACCAGTGTCCTGTGTGGGGGCTTGTCCTCCGTGGTGGACGAGAACGACATACCTACCGGTTCCACTACGAACCGGTCACGCCCTCTCGACAGATGAATGTGAGAGGGGTCACCCTGTCATTCATCCACGCGGGGAGGCATGGATGGGCAGGAGCCGCAGATCAATTCCGGAAGAGCTTCTACTGCTGGCGCTGGACCCGACCACGGGTACCACCGCACAGCCGCAGTCGCTCGACCTCGGTCTGGCCGGAGCACAGCTAGTGGAGCTGGCGCTGGCCGGACGGATAGCCCCGGACGGGGATCGTATCGCCGTGGTCGTACCACGGCCGACTGGAGATCCAACACTGGACTGTGCGTTGGAACTGCTTCGCCGACGCGGAGCACCCGTACGCGCAGTGAACTGGATTGGCGGACCCCGACTGGGGCTGCGCCAGACCTATCTCTCGCATCTGGAGAGGTGCGGCATGGTTCATGCCGTGGCCGGCCAGATGTGCGGGGTGCTGCCGACGACTCGCTACCAAGCGACGGACACGGCGATCAGCCGGGAGATCAAGGCCCGGCTGGACAGCGCGATCCGTACCGGCGTTCCGCCGGACCCACGGACCGCGGCGCTCGCCGCACTGGCCCACGCGGTCGGACTCGGCAAGCACCTGTATCCGGGTAATGAGGGACGCTCGTCCCGCTCCCGGCTACGGGATCTGATCAGGCACGACCCCATGGGCGGCCTCGTGGCACACGCGGTCATGGACGTCCAGAACGGTGTGGCCGCACAGCCACGCCGGAGCCCGGCACCGGCAGGCCGTTCGGCCGGCGCCGGAGTCAGGTCCGCACCGGAACCCGCCCGCGGTGTTCCGATGCAACCGCGCCACAGTTCAATGGCGCGCGCCGTGGCCCACTGAGCCGCAGTACCACGGCACAGCAACACAACAGCGTGACCGCATGACCGCATGACCGCATGAAACGTACGACCGCAGGAACCGTACGACCGCAACACCAGCGCCGCACCGCAGTCCCCAGGAACCGGTCCGGGAGCCGCTGGCGCGCGGGGCGATGAGACCGTACGTCCGGACGACGACACGGACTCACCGCCCCGCGCGGCCACATTTTCAAGCACGTTCAAGCATGGGCGGGCACGTTCACACACGGGCTCGCGCGCTCGTACACGCGCGGATAGCTCGCACACGCGCGCATACCGGCCAGATCCCCGAACTGGCGGCTACCCAGCGCATATCCACGGTTTCCCAGCGGTAGAAAGCACCTTGGTGGCAGTCTGCTCAAAAGCAGATACGCAAAGTAGATGTTCGCAGCCGGAGGTGCACGTCCCGTGGCGTCAAGTGTCAATCCCACCGTCCGGCGGCGCCGGCTGGGCCAGGAGCTGCGCCGGCTCCGTGAGCTCAAGGGCATGACGGCCGAAGAGGTCGCCGAGCGACTGCTGGTCTCCCAGTCGAAGATCAGCCGCCTGGAGAACGGGCGGCGCAGCATCAGCCAGCGCGACGTCCGTGACCTCTGCGGGGTCTACGAAGTGGAGGACGTCCGTATCGTCGACTCGCTGATGCAGATGGCCAAGGACTCACGCCAGCAGGGCTGGTGGCACTCCTTCGGCGACATCCCGTACAGCGTCTACATCGGCCTGGAGACGGACGCCGCGAGCCTGCGTGTGTACGACCCCCAGGTCGTCCCCGGCCTGTTGCAGACCCGCCCGTACGCGGAGGCCCTGATCGCCGGCGCGCTGCCGGAGACCGCCACCGGCGAGATCGACAAGCGTGTCCAGGTGCGACTGCGCCGACAGGAACGTATCTCCGCCCCGGAGAACCCGCTCCGCCTGTGGACCGTCCTCGACGAGGCCGCCCTGCGCCGTGTCGTCGGCAACCGCTCCCTGATGCGTGAGCAGTTGGAACACCTCGTCGAGCAGTCGCAGCTCCCGCATGTCACCGTCCAGGTGATCCCGTTCGAGATGGGCGCGCATCCGGGACTGAACGGGCAGTACGCGATCCTGGAGTTCCCCGACGCGGCGGACTCGAGCGTCGTCTACATCGAGGGAGTCACCAGCGACCTGTATCTGGAGAAGGCGAACGACGTCCAGAAATACAGCGTGATGTACGAGCATCTGCGGGCCCAGGCCCTGAATGTGGAGCAGTCGCGGCAGTTCATCGCGGACATCGCGAAAGACTACGCACGCTGAGGCTCGTGAGGCTCACAGGGGCACCCTCGTCGCGAAGGTGCCGGACTCTACACCTTCGTCACAGCTGAGCGGAAGCTCCATTGGAATATGCCACCCGGTCGAGTGAACACTTCATTCGCCTGCCGATGTTGGCGAGTAGCGTCGATCACGCCATCAAGCAACAACGTTGGCGCAAACCGCACAGCGCGTTCCAGAAGGAACCCGTTGTGCGGTGACAGCAACTCAACAACTGGCTGACCGGAGTGAACATGGCAATCCAGCAGGGCACGCTGAACACTTGGACCAAGTCGTCGTATTCCACTGGCAACGGCGCATGTGTCGAGGTCAAGTCTCCCGTTCTCGCGGCAATGGCGGTACGGGACTCCAAGGTCCCTCAGGGCCCCACGCTGGCGTTTCCCGCGAGTTCGTGGAACGCCTTCGTGACAGAGGTGAGCCGGGGTACCTCCGACCTCGCCTGATGCACAGATTCCACCCATCGCCCACCACCACAACTGCACCGAACAACCGCATACGCACCACCGACAGAGCCCTCTCGACTGGCCCGCCGTCCTAGCCGAGGGGGCTCGGCTTTCTCCCCGGAGACTCGCCACCACCGTCCGCGGCCCCACCGCCCCACTCCACGGTCTCCACGAACTCCACGAACTCCACGGACTCCACGAACTCCACGAACTCCACGGTCTTCTACCTGAGCCGGTCCACGTACTTGTCCGTCCCTGGCACCGTCGGGATGAACGGCGCCACCAACTCCACCTTCCCCAGGCCCACTTCTGTAACCGCCGCGTCCGTCCCGGCGAAGTACCCCTCCCAGCAGTCCCGGGGATCCGCCTCCAGGAACCACAGCAGTGTCAGCCGCGTATCCACCCCCTCGACCTGCTTGACGTACGTCATCCGGTCACCGGGGAGCGGGGTCGGGCGGAAGACCGTGACCAGCGCGGACGGCGACCCCGCGAGCCGTTTCGGGAGGTGCCGGAAGCGCAGCCACTCCAGCAACTCGGCGCGTTGCTCAGGGGATTCGGCGTCGACGACCTGCAACACCAGGCCCGCGTACGGGTGGTCCAGGGCGTGGAAGTCGCGGGGCCCCGCGGCTCCGTCCCGGTAGACCGTGACCTCGTGGTCCTGGAAGGCCGTGAACACGTGGGTACGGTCCTGGTAGACGCGTCCGTCACGGTTGAGCCGTTTGTTGATACCGACGGTCCACTTCATGTGGTCGTCGTAGCGGCCGTCGGTGACCCAGTACGTGGAGAGGTAGCAGCCGGCGGTGACGGGCTTGGCGACCGCCGACTTCTCGGGGTGCCGCAGGAGTTGGAGGTCACGGGTGGCGACCCAGCGGCGGCCCGCGTACATCCAGGGCATCGCCATCGCGCCGGCGTAGTAGTGGTCGTCCTCGTACCAGCGGTTGTAGGCGTACTCGTGGCCCGGATGCGGTTCGACCATGGTGATCAGGGCGTGGCCCGGGTGGACGCCGTACGGACCGACGGCGGCCAGCTCCCCGTACACCTCGCTACGGGTGTCCTCACCACGGCTCTCCTCACCGCGGATCTCCTCACCGCGACTCTCCTCAGCACGGGTCTCCTCGCTCACGTCGCTCCCCTTCCTTCCTCCCTTGGACGCCCATACTCTGACGCCCCGTCAGGAAATGTGCCATAGCCGGGGAGGCGTCCGATGTCAGCACTGCTCGCGGGCAGGACCATCGTCGTGTCGGGGGTCGGACCCGGGCTGGGTCACCAGGTCGCGGCGGCCGTGGTGCGGGACGGGGGCAACGCAGTGCTCGGGGCGCGCACGGAAGCGAATCTCGCCAAGTGCACGGCCGAACTCGATCCGGACGGCGCGCACTCCGCGTACCGGGCGACGGACATCACGGACGAGGGGCAGTGCGAGGACCTGGCCGCGCTGGCGGTGGAGCGGTTCGGGCGGATCGACGGCGTCGTCCATGTGGCCGCCTGGGACAGCTACTTCGGCGGTCTGGAGGACGCCGACTTCGCCACCTGGCAGTCGATCATCGATGTGAACCTGCTGGGGACGCTGCGGATGACCCGCGCCTGCCTCCCCGCACTGAAGGCGGGCGGCGGCTCGGTCGTCGTCATCGGGACCCAGTCGGCGGTGGCCGCGCCCTCGCAGGTGTGGCAGGCGGCGTACGCG
Organism: Streptomyces sp. NPDC005808; assembly: GCF_042871385.1. Lineage (NCBI taxonomy): Bacteria > Bacillati > Actinomycetota > Actinomycetes > Kitasatosporales > Streptomycetaceae > Streptomyces > Streptomyces sp. NPDC005808. The sequence goes on from NZ_JBIAIK010000006.1 coordinate 334,217, forward strand.
GCCTCCAAGGGGGCGCTGACGAGCGCGATGTACTCACTGGCCCGGGAGCTCGGCCCGCACCGGATTCGGGTCAACACGGTGCTGCCGGGCTGGATGTGGGGGCCACCCGTCCAGGCGTACGTCCAGTTCACCGCGCACACCGAGGGCGTACCGGAGTCGGAGGTGCTGGCGCGGCTCACCGAGCGGATGGCGCTGCCCGAGCTGGCCACGGACGCGGACGTCGCGGACGCCGTGGTGTTCCTGGCATCGGACCGCGCTCGGGCGATCACCGGGCAGTCGCTGCTGGTGAACGCGGGCGAATTGATGCGTTAGCAGCCTATGTGACATCCCCTGGTTGTTCATTCATGTGAACCGAGGTCAGCAACGAGAACATTTTTACTCCCTCTTGACCCTACGAGCTGTTGTCGCCGCCATGCCACCGAACTCACGATGAGCGGGCACTTCGCGGCTTCTTCGGGCTGCACTGGCGAAGTGCCGCGCGTGTCATCGCAGTTCACAAGGCGGACCCTGGGAGGGGGCATATGAACAGTCTCGACTGGGCCGTGCTCATCGGCTACTTCGGTGTGATGGTCGCGATCGGAGTCTGGTCCCACAAGCGGGTGGACGACGTCAGCGACTTCTTCACGGCCGGAGGAAAGATGCCGTGGTGGCTGTCCGGCATCTCGCACCACATGTCCGGCTACAGCGCGGTGATGTTCACCGGGTACGCGGCGATCGCCTACACCTACGGCGTTACGTCGTACGTCACCTGGTCCTTCCCCATCGCCATCGGCATCGCGATCGGCGCGAAGCTCTTCGCCCCGCGGCTCAACCGGGTTCGCTCACGGCTGCACGTGTCCTCGCCGCTGGAGTACCTGAAGAACCGGTATAACCTGCCCACCCAGCAGGCCCTCGCCTGGTCCGGTGTGCTGCTGAAGATCGTGGACGTCGGCGCCAAGTGGGCCGCGATCGCGACCCTGCTGTCCGTGTTCACCGGCGTCTCGCTGAACATGGGCATCCTCATCACCGGCGCGGTGACGGCCGTCTACTGCACGGTCGGCGGGCTCTGGGCCGACGCGCTCACCGAACTCGGCCAGTTCGTCATCCAGTTCATCGCCGGTATCGCGATGCTCGCCGCGGTCCTGTCCGAACTGGGCGGCTTCAGCCAGTTGTGGAACGTGTGGGACGCGCCCGCTCTGGAGGGCCACACCAAGCCGCTGGCCGGCCCGTACATGATGGTCTTCCTGATCGCCTATCTCTTCATCAAGACCTTCGAGTACAACGGCGGCATGTGGAACCAGGCCCAGCGCTACATGGCCACCGACTCCGCGAAGTCCGCCACGCGCTCGGGCGTCCTGTCCGCCTCGCTCTGGCTCGTCTGGCCGCTGGTGCTGTTCTTCCCCATGTGGGTCGCGCCGCTGATCATCAAGACGGACGTGCCGGCCGACTCGTACGCGCTGATGGCCGAGAAACTGCTGCCGCACGGCCTGTTGGGGCTGGTCATCGTCGGCTTCTTCTCCCACACGATGGCGATGTGCTCCTCGGACGCCAACGCGATCTCCGCCGTCGTCACGCGTGACATCATGCCCGCCGTCTCGCAGAAGGCACGCGAGTGGGACACCCGGGCCGGGCTGCTGGCAGCGCGCCTGACCACACTGCTCTTCCTCGGTCTGTCGATGTCCATCGCGACGCAGGTCAACTCCGCCTTCTTCGGCGACATCATCACGGTGGTCATCAAGTGGGTCGCCGGGCTGATGGGCCCGATCGCCATCCCGCTGATGCTGGGTCTGCTGCCCTGGTTCCGCAAGAGCGGTCCCACCGCCGCCCTGATCAGCTGGGGCGTCGGCCTGCTCACCTTCTGGCTGGTCAACTACCCGATCAGCTGGAACGTCGACGGCGGCGTACCGCTGCAGTACCAGGTGTCGATCCCGCTCGCGGTCTCCCTCGTCCTCTACATCCTCGTCGGATACATCAAGCCGGAGGACACCCCGGAACGGGACGAGCTCATCGCGAAGATCAACAGCGACGACGGGGGCTCGGGTTCGGCAGCGGCGGCGATCCCGACGCAGGCGGACGCGGGCACCGCCAGCCCGTCCGGCGCCGGTCTCTAGCCCGTCCGGCGCTTGAGGGCGAGGCCGCGCCATCCGCATTTCTCAGCCCGTCCGGCGCTTGAGGACGAGGCCGCGCCATCCGCATTTCTCAGCCCGTCCGGCGCTTGAGGACGAGGCCGCGCCATCCGCATTCCTCAGCCCGTCCGGCGCTTGAGGACGAGGCCGTTCAGGCCGAAGCGGGGGAAGCTGGGGGCGGCAGCCCCCAGGGGTAAGGGACGGGCAGGGGCGGAGGGGGCGAAACCCTCTCCGCCCTCACGCCCGTTCACGCCCGCTCACGCCCGCTCACGCCCGCGGATACCGGATGAGCCACCCGGGGGACGACCCCCCGGGCCCGTGCAACGCAGGCCCCTGCGTCATCTCCATCGCGAAGTCGTCCGCCAGGACGAGCATCGTGGGACGGCCCTCCAGCTCGGCCAGCCAGGCCGGCGGGAGGGCCGTTTCGCCGTGCAGCGCCCCCAGCAGCCCCCCGGTGAGCGCACCCGCCGCCCCCGAGGCCCCACCATGGTTCACCGCGAGGCACAACCCGTGCCGGATGTCCTCGCCGACCAGGGCGCAGTACACGGCGACGGACAGCAGCCCCTCCGCCCTGCCGTCCCCGGCGAGCTCCTCCACCCGGGACGGCGTGGCCAGACCCTGCCGTACGGCGCCCAGCGCGTGCTGGAGGGCCTCCGTGACGGGCTGGTGCCCCGGGCGCGCGGCCAGCATCCCCAGGGCGCGCTGCACGGCCCCGTCGAGGCTCTCGCCGCGAGCCAGCCCGTGCACGATGACGGCGTATGCGCCCGCAGACAGGTACGCGGTCACGTGCCCGTGGGTCTGCGCGGCGCACTCGACGGCGAGCTGCATCACGAGCTGCGGTTCCCAGCCGACGAGGAGCCCGAACGGCGCGGATCGTGCGGCGGCCTCGGGTCCGGCCTCCCCCGGGTTCTTGGGGGCGTCCGGTGTGCCCATGGTGTCGTCGCCGAAGCCGAGCAGGCAGGCGCGGGCGGGGTCGCGGCGGGCGTACAACCACTCCTCGCGGGCCAGCCAGCCGTCGTCCTTGCGGCGCTCGTCGGGGCCCCAGTCGCTCTGGGTCGCGGCCCAGCGGCGGTAGGCCCGGTGGAGGTCGGTGGGCGGGTGCCAGGCGCCGGTGTCACGGCGTACCTGGGCGCGGACCAGCCCGTCGAAGGTGAAGAGCGTGAGCTGGGTGAGGTGCGTGACGGCGCCCCGCCTGCCGTGCCCGAAGGTCAGGTCGGTGAGGCCCTCGGCGCCGTACGACTCCCGGATCTCGTCCAGGCCGAGCCCGTCGAGGGGCGCGCCGAGCGCGTCGCCGACGGCCGTGCCCAGCAAGGTTCCGCGCACCCGGCTACGGAAGTCCTGCTGTTCGGCACGGCCCCAGACGGCACCGGCTGTCGCACCCACCGAGACCTCCCGCCACCGTCCGCACGTCCGACTGCCCAGCACTGTAATCGAACGGGAACGGTCGGTTTAGGGGCGGAACGGTATGCGAAATGTGGTCCGACCGGTCACGATTAGGAACCTTTTGACAGGTGTTCGGTGGGCTTCGCGGCAGCACGTTGAGGGACTACTGCGCGCTCCCCTCCCGGGCGGCGGCACGCGCCACGTCGATCCGGCCCAGGAGCGGAGCGAGGCCGGCCCCTTCCACCGTCGCGGACCGCACGAGTGCGGCAGCGCGGTCCAGGTCGGCGATGGCTTCGGCGAAGCACTCCAGGCCGATGAGCGCGCGGGCGCGGCACACGAGGATCTCCGCATCGTCGGGGCGGAGCCGCGTCGCCTGGTCGGTGTCGGACAAAGCCCGGTCGTAGGACCCCAGTTGGAGATGGATCTCCGCGCGTTGCCACAGTGCCCAGGTGTACTCGGGTGCAAGCGCGAGGGCCCGGTCCAGGTCTGCGAACGCCTCGTCGAACCGGCCCAGCCCGCCCCGGCAGACGCCACGACCCGCGTAGGCCGACGCGTGCTCACCGTCGATGTCGATGGCCCGGTCGTAGTCGGCCACGGCTTCCTCGTGGCGGCCCGCGGAGTGGAGGGCGTCGCCTCGCTCGCAGCGGCGCCAGGCACTGTCGGGATTCAGTCGGATCATGTGATCGAGGTCGGCGATCTGCCGTGCGGGCTCTCCAAGAGCTCGCCACACGCGGGCCCTGCGCATCAGCGCGAAGGGGTACTCCGGGTTGAGTTCCAGTGCACGGTTCAGATCCGCGAGAGCTTCGTCCAGCATTCCGAGCATCTGATGGGCGGCTCCCCTGGAGGCCCAGGCGAAATGATGGGAGGGGTCGAGCTCGACTCCCCGGGTCAGATCCCTGACCGCCTCCCGGTCATGGCCTTGGCGGCGGTGGTGCTCGCCGCGTGCGGCGACGGTGCCGGCATGGTTCGGCGCGAGCGCGACAGCCCGGTCCAGGTCGGCGATCGCCGCCTCGTGGTCACCCAGCATGTCGCGGCTCAGGGCTCTGCCACGGTAGGCCCGCGCCAGCTCCGGATCGAGCGCGACGGCCCGGTCGTACTCCGCCATCGCCTGTTCATACGCGCCGCTGCGCCGCAGCGCGCTTCCCCGCACCGTCCGAGCGAGGGCCTGTTGGCGCTCATCGAACCCGGCCCGGTTGGACAGCAGCCCGAGTGCGGCGGCCACCCCGCCCTCCGCGAGCGCCGCCAGAAGGTCGCGCCCCCATTTCCGCACGACAGTCGCATCCGCGTCATCGCCCGCCTCCATGAGGACCTGCGCCCAACGACGAGCGGTGACATCACCGCTGTCGCAGGCATCGACAAAGTCCCGCAGCAGCGCCGGCAGGGCACTTCGCACTCCGGCGCACAACAGGTGATACGACTCCGCGAGCCGCAGCTCCCGCCATCCGTCGTCCGCCCACAACTCCTCGGTCTCCAGGCCGGCTTCGGCCTCGACCCGCCACCGTCCGAACGTCTCCGCAAGGCGTACGTGCCGCTCCGCCCACCCGCGCGGGGAGTGGCCGCGCTGCAGGCGCAGCATCGGGGCGCGTACGACATCGTGGTACTGCACCCGATCCCCACGGTCACTGACGAAGGGCAGCGACCTCAGCCACCCGAACAGTGCGTCCGCCTCCTCGTCCGGGCACTCCACGGCTGCCCGGAATACGTCCGCGTCGAGCCTCCGGGGCAGCGCGCAGGCCAGTGCCACCGCCCGCCGCGCCGGGTCCTGCTCCCATTTCAGAAACCGTTCTACGGCGGTGGCGCTCGGGTCACCCACATCGTCCGGGTCGGCCGGCCGTGCCTCGGCCAGCGTGGACACCAGTACCGGCAACCCGCCGGTGAGTCGCAGCACCTCCTCCACGACCGGTTCCTCCACCACGCCCTTGCCTGCCAGCAGCCCCCGCGCCTCGGCGTCCGTGAAAGGCCCCAGCGGAAGGTCCGTCACGAAGTCCGCGAAGCCGCCCCAGCGGGCGGTGTCGAAGGCCCGCTGCCCGGCCGTCACGACCACGGTGTTGGCCGGCAGCGAGCCGCCGTACTTGTCCGTCGTCATCACGTCGTGCAGCCATCCGTCGAGGAAGGGCCCGGTCCGCTCATAGGTGTCGAAGAACAGCACGAGCCAGGGGGCGGCGTCGGCGGCATCGGCGAGTTCGGTGAGCAGGACGGGCGTGAGGACGCGCTCGGGCGACAGCACCAGTTGCACGTCCTCCTGGCTGCGGAAGCGGGCACTCAGTCCCGCACGCAACCGGTCGGCTCCCTGCGCGAGTTGGGCCGGATCGACGGCTCCGGCGAACGCGCCGACGCCGGGCACGAGCCCCAGGCCGACCAGGCCCGCGCGGGCGGCGGTCATGCTCGCGGGCGACGGCTGGGGCTCAAGCATCCCGACGGTCTCCACGACCGTCGATTCGGCCTCGTGCCGCCGCTCCCGATGAGTGGCCAGCAACCTGTCGAGTTCCTTGAACCGATGCCCTTGCAGGGCGAACCGGTCACTGATGGCCGCCATCGCCTCGGGCACACTGCCGACGCTCTCGTCGACGTAAGCGGTCAGCGCCCCGCGCTCTCGCGCAAGCTGCTCCAACTCCCGTACAAGAAAGGACTTCCCGACCCCCGCGTTCCCGTGCACATGAAACAGGAACCGGTGCCGCTCGTCCTCCGCCGCCAGCTCCAGGTTCTCCCGGAACGCGGCACGCTCAGCACCTCTGCCGACGAAACCGCGCCGCGAACGGCCCGTGATCAGCTCCCGCATCGAAGGCCGCGCCCGCACCATCCGCCCGTCTCCTCCGCAATCGCCTGTCCGGACCGCGATCAGTCTGGCCCAACCCACCTCAAAAGGCATGGTTGTTGACGGCCCCCCAGGGCCATATTGGGATCATGCCTGTAACCAGAACCCCCCGCACCACCGTCCTCCGCCTCACCTCCACCCTCCTTACGGCAACCATCGCCCTCTACATCACCCTCGTCGCCTTCGGCAACATCACCGACTTCGGCACCAACCAGCAGTTCGTCCGCCACGTCCTCGCGATGGACACGACGTTCAAGGACGACGACCTGATGTGGCGGGCCATCACGTCACACGCCTTGCAGGACGCGGTGTACGTCGTGATCATCGCCTGGGAGACGATCGCGGCCCTCGTCCTCATCGCCGGGACGTATCTCTGGGCCCGCCGTGACGACATCCGCGCCCGCTCCGTCTCCACCCTCGGCCTCCTGATGCTCATGCTCCTCTTCGGCGCCGGCTTCATCGGCATCGGCGGCGAGTGGTTCTCCATGTGGCAGTCGGGGGACTGGAACGGGCTCGACGCGGCGATGCGGGTGTTTCTGCTGAGCGGGGTCGTGCTGGTGGTCATTCATCTCCCGTGGGGCGAGTCGGCGACCGCTTCAAAAGCCCCTTGATGCGAATGCCCCCTGATTCGTATGCCCTTTGATTCGAATCTCCCCTGATTCGAATACCCTTGGCCTGATGTCCGGTTGAGCTTCCGGCGTCTCCTCCTGTTGGTCGCCCGCCGATGGGAGGGGGCGCTCCTGAATCTCGCGACAGGAGCCACCGGGCACAGAGCGAGTGCCCTGCAACGCCGCCTCCTTCCGCGGAGCTTGGCTACCGTGGCCGTAGATCGTGATGGTCTCGATCACTATCGTTGCCGTGTGCCTGAACTGATCGCACCCACCGTCCGTCTGCACACCGCCTGGCGCGAGGCTCGTGACGAGTGGGGTCCTGGCCTCCACGAGGACGGGTTCGGGTTGGGACCGTCCGACGAGGTCGACTCGCCGCAAGGGTTCGCGGCCTGGGTGGCGCGGCTGGCTGACGAGTCGGGCCCGAAAGCGGCGGAGGCCGACGGGGGTTGTACGTACCGATGGATCGTCGAGGGCAACAAGGTGCACGGCGGGATCGCGCTGCGGCATGGGTTCGACGACCACGTGCTGCGGTTCGGCCACATCGGCTACGGCATCCGGCCGTCTTCACGGCGGCGTGGGCTGGCCGGCTGGGCGCTGGGCCAAATGCTCGACGAGGCGCGGGAGTTCGGCCTGGACCGGGTGCTGATCGTCTGCGAAGCCGGCAACCTGGCCTCAGTGAAGACGATCGAGCAGCGGGGCGGCGTCATCGAGGGCGTCCGGGACACCGAGCACGGCTGCACGCGGCGGTACTGGATCAGTATCTAGCTTGCGATCTTGAGGGCGCGCACAGACGCGGGCTGGGAATTCTGGGATCGGACCCAGGCGCACTATCTGCGGTGGGACGGCACGGCCTGGGTGAGTGAGCGGGGGCTGGTGTCCTCCACTCCCGTCCTGATCAACTCCTTTGCACGGGTGCCGGGAACGGCCAACGGCTACTGGGCCGTCGGCACCACGTCCTCCTACCCCTGTCCGCCCGCCCAGATCCGTATCGAGCGCTGAACCGCACCGGGCCCGTTAACTCCGCCGCAGTTCCGCCGCAGTCGCGCACACTCAGGCTGTCTCGGCAAAGCGGCTGGTATCGAGGTGATCGAGATCTTCGGGATGCTTCCCAGCGGTCCGGTTCTACGGCAGCTGCTGCTCGGCCCAGATGATCTTGCCCTTCGGTGTGTAGCGGGTGCCCCAGCGCTGGGCGAGCTGGGCGACCAGGAACAGGCCGCGGCCGCCCTCGTCGGCCACATCGGCCCGGCGCAGGCGGGGTGAGGTGCTGCTGCCGTCCGACACTTCGCAGATCAGGGCATGGTCTTCGCGCAGCAACCGCAGGGAGATGGGCGGGCCGGCGTACCGGATGGCGTTTGTCGCCAGCTCGCTGACAATCAACTCGGTGCTGAAGGCCAGTTCCGTCAGACCCCACTCCTCCAGCTTCCTGAGCACCTTGTCACGCGCCGCGGAGACAGCCTCCGGGTCGCCGGGCACCTCCCAGTCCGCCCACCGGTCGGCGTCGAAGCCCTGTGTACGGACAATGAGCAGAGCCGCATCGTCCCGGGAGTTGCCGTCCAGCATCGTCTCCATCACCGCCTCGCACATCTCGTCCGGGGAGCGGTCCGGCCGGTCGGCCAGCGCGTTGCGGAGCATGTCCATCCCGGTGTCGACGTGACGGTTCCGCAGCTCGATGAGACCGTCGGTGTAGAGGGCCAGCCGGGTGCCCTCGGGCACCGTCACCTCCACCGACTCGAAGGGCGTGCCGCCCACGCCGAGCGGCGGCCCCGCCGGGATGTCGAGGTATTTCACCGTGCCGTCGGGAAGCACCAGGGCAGGCGGCGGATGACCGGCGCTGGCGAATGTGCAGAGGCGGGACACCGGGTCGTACACCCCGTACAGGCAGGTGGCGAGATAGTCCTCGATGCCGAGGCGGCCCACGAGATCGCCGAGGTTGGTGAGCAGGTCCTCGGGCGGCAGGTCGAGGGCGGCGTAGTTGTCCACGGCGGTGCGCAGTCGCCCCATGGTCGCGGCGGCGTGCAGGCCATGGCCCATGACGTCGCCCACGACCAGCGCCACCCGGGCACCGGACAACGGGATGACGTCGTACCAGTCGCCACCGGCTCCCTGCTGCGCGGGCAGGTAGCGGTACGCGGCCTCGACGGCGTCCTGCTCGGGCAGGCCGTGCGGCAGCAGACTGTGCTGCAGGGCCAGGGCCACCAGGTGTTCCCGGGTGTAGCGGCGAGCGTTGTCCACGCACACGGCGGAGCGTGCCCCGATCTCCTCCGCGAGCAGCAGGTCGTCGGCGTCGAACGGCTCGCTGTGCGCCTCCCGGACGAAGATCGCCAATCCGAGGGTGGTACCCCGTGCGCGCAGGGGCACGGCGATGCCGGAGCGGTAGGCGCGAGCGGCACGGTGGCCGGGCGCGGCGGGGGCGGGCTCGGGGCCGGAGCCGGAGCCGGGACCGGAATCGGCTGCCCCGGCGGCCGCCTGCGGATCCGCCGTACCGAGCCAGTCCGCAGCGTCGGCCGTACCTGTGATCGAGGCAAGGATCGGCCGCCCCGAGACCAGCGCCCGGCCGGGAACGGAATCGAGCGGGTAGACCCGCGGGCCGCCGGGGCCAGGTCCGGGGTCTGATCCGGGACCGGGTCCGGGGTCCGATCCGGGACCGGGTCCGGGGTCCGATCCCGGACCCGATCCGGGACCCTGGCCGGCCTGCGCCCTCGATGTCCTGTAGGCCATCCTCTGCAGGATGACCGGTTCCTCGGTGGTCAGCGCGGGTGGTTCGTCGCCGGAGAGCACAGTGTCGAAGAGGTCGACCGCGGTGAGGTCGGCGAATCGCGGAACGGCGATGTCTGCCAGCTCCCGGGCGGTGCGGGAGATGTCGAGCGTCGAGCCCACCCGCTCTCCTGCCTCCGTGAGGAGGGTGAGCCGGTCCCGGGCGATCATGAGCCGCCTGATGCGTTCCTCACGCTCGATGCGGACACGGCACACAAGCAGGCTGGCGGCCGCCGCCAGCGAAACCAGGACGATGGTGACCACGCGCTGGACAACCGGAAGTCCCGGGACGACTCCTCCGTAGATGAACACGAGTGCCGCCATGGTCACACCGCAGACGATCAGCGTCCGCCGGTACGACAGGAGTGCGCTCGCCACGAGCGGCGCCAGGATGGAGAAGCCTCCGAGCCTGATCGCCCCACCCTGTGACGTGGGGACCTGCGCGACCGAGAGCAGCCCGATGTAGACGAGCAGAACGGTGAAGACGCCGGTCCTGCTGCTTGACCGCGGCCCTGGCACCCGGCTCACCTCCCTGGCCCGCTTCCCCGCGTGGGCGAATCGCTTCGCGGGGCGAGTGTCAGGCCATGTCGGACCGGTCGGTGCCAGTCAACAGCCCTTGTCGGCCATCCCGGAATCGGCGTCGGCTCCGACAGCATTCGCTCCACGATCACGACCGTTCTCACCAAACGAGCTACGTGCGCAGCAAGGGACCAGCGGGGCAGTCACTCCTACAGTTTGCCGTGGCTTGCCCGTAACGCGAACATTTGGGGGGTGTTCATCCTTTCGGCGGCGTTCGCCGTGCCGGGGCCGGGGCCGGTCGCCCCACTCCGCCGCAGTTTCAGTCCAACACCGGCAACAACTCCGGAAGGTGGCCGTCGGACGCCGCGGCCGACTCCTGCCGCTCCTGCGACACCTCGCCGTAGAACGTCGTACGCGGCTTCGCCGGGCGGCCCGCCGCCTCCGCGACCGCGACCAGTTCCCTGACGGACTTGTACGAGCCGTACGACGAGCCCGCCATGCGGGAGATGGTCTCCTCCATCAGGGTGCCGCCGAGGTCGTTGGCGCCGGAGCGCAGCATCTCCGCGGCGCCGTCGGTGCCGAGCTTCACCCAGCTGGTCTGGATGTTGGGGATGTGCGGGTGGAGGAGGAGGCGGGCCATGGCGATGACCGCGCGGTTGTCCCGCATGGTGGGTCCGGGGCGGGCGATCCCGGCCAGATAGACGGGCGCGTTGGTGTGGATGAACGGGAGGGTCACGAACTCGGTGAAGCCGCCGGTCTGTTGCTGGATGCGGGAGAGCGTGCGGAAGTGGCCGAGCCAGTGGCGGGGCTGGTCCACGTGGCCGTACATCATCGTGGAGGAGGAACGGAGACCGAGTTCGTGGGCCGTGGTGACGACCTCGATCCAGGTGGCCGTGGGGAGTTTGCCCTTGGTCAGGACCCAGCGGACCTCGTCGTCGAGGATCTCGGCGGCGGTGCCGGGAATGGAGTCGAGGCCCGCCTCCTTGGCGGCCGTGAGCCATTCGCGGATGGACATGCCGGTGCGGGTCGCGCCGTTCACCACCTCCATCGGGGAGAAGGCGTGCACGTGCATGCCGGGGACGCGTTCCTTCACCGCACGCGCGATGTCGAAGTAGGCGGTGCCGGGCAGGTCAGGGTGGATCCCGCCCTGCATGCAGACCTCGACGGCCCCGACGTCCCACGCCTGTTGGGCGCGGTCCGCGACCTGGTCGAGGGAGAGGGTGTACGCGTCCGCGTCCGTGCGGCGCTGGGCGAAGGCGCAGAAGCGGCAGCCGGTGTAGCAGACGTTGGTGAAGTTGATGTTCCGGGTGACGATGTAGGTGACATCGTCACCGACCGCCGACTTGCGGACGTCGTCCGCGATACGGCAGAGGGCGTCGAGCGCGGGCCCGTCCGCGTGCAGCAGCGCCAGCGCCTCGTCGTCGCTCAGGCGGGTCGGGTCGTCGGCGGCCGTCGCGAGCGCGGCCCGTACGTCCGTGTCGATCCGCGACGGCACCATCCCGGGCGCCGCAGCCTCCCGCAGCGCCTCCCAGTCGCCGTAGACGTGGTCGTAGTCCTCGCGGCGGTCGCCGGTGCGGCCCTCGGTGTCGATCGACGCGTGCAGATCCGTACGCCCCGACGAGGTGAACGCCTCCTCGGGCTCCTGCCACGGATGCCCCTCGACGACGGCGTCCGCACGCGCCAGCCCCGACTCCGCGTCCGCCAGCGCCCGTACGTGCGGCAGCAGCCGCGGGTCCAGCCACGGCTCGCCCCGCTGCACGAACTCCGGGTAGACACAGAGGCGTTCGCGCAGTTCGAAGCCGACGGCCGCGGATTCCGCGGTCAGCAGGTCGATCTGCGGCCACGGACGCTCCGGGTTCACATGGTCGATGGTCAGCGGCGAGACCCCGCCCCAGTCGTCGATCCCCGCGCCGATCAGCCGCCCGTACTCGGAGTCCACCAGGTTCGGCGGCGCCTGGAGGCAGGCCGCGGGACCCATGATGTGCCGGGCCACCGCGACCGTGGCGACCAGCTCGTCCAGCTCGGCGTCCGGCATGGCGCGCATCGCCGTGTCCGGCTTGGCGCGGAAGTTCTGGATGATCAGCTCCTGGATGCCGTGGTAGGCACGGGAGATGCGCCGCAGCGCGAACAGCGAGTCCGCGCGCTCCTCGTACGACTCCCCGATCCCGATCAGGATCCCGCTGGTGAAGGGGACGGAGGAACGGCCGGCGTCCTCCAGCACCCGCAGCCGTACGGCGGGCTCCTTGTCCGGTGAGCCGTGGTGCGGCCCGCCCGGTTCGGACCAGAGGCGGGTGGCGGTGGTCTCCAGCATCATGCCCATGCTCGGCGCCACCGGCTTCAGCCGCTGGAAGTCCGTCCACGACATCACCCCGGGGTTGAGGTGCGGGAGAAGCCCCGTCTCTTCCAGGATGCGGATCGAGATGGCCCGTACGTACGCGATCGTGTCGTCGTACCCGTGCGCGTCCAGCCACTCGCGTGCCTCGGGCCAGCGGTCCTCGGGCTTGTCGCCGAGGGTGATCAGCGCTTCCTTGCAGCCCAGTTCGGCGCCGCGGCGGGCGATGTCGAGGACCTCGTCCGGGGACATGAACATCCCGTGGCCGGCCCGGCGCAGCTTGCCGGGGACCGTGACGAAGGTGCAGTAGTGGCATTTGTCCCGGCACAGGCGGGTGAGCGGGATGAACACGCTCTTGGAGTACGTGATGACGCCGGGGCGGCCCGCCGCCGCCAGGCCCGCGTCCCGCACCCGGGCGGCGGACGCGGTGAGGTCGTCGAGGTCGGCGCCGCGGGCCTGGAGCAGCACTGCGGCCTCGGTGACGTCGAGGGCGACGCCGTCACGGGCGCGTTTGAGGGCGCGACGCATGGAGTTCTCGGTCGGGCCGGTTCCAGAGGTCGCGGAAGTCGTCATCCTTCGAGCATACGATCGCGGTGATCAGGGACCACCGGGCACAGGCGTATTCCTCCGATGCGGCTTGCCGCGATACGGCTTCCTCCGATTCGGCTTACTCCGATGCGGCGGGTCGTTACGGACGGGCCCTGTGTCGGTGGCCGCGCGGGCGCGCGCCGCCGTACGTGAGGACGACCAGGGCACCGACGGCATCGGCGGCATCGACGAACCAACGCCATGGGCAGACGCGCTCCGCTCTGATCGTGACGGGAGCGGCTGCCGCGCTTACGTTGGGAAGCGTGACCTTCTCACCGGGCTACGACGCCGAGGCGGCGAACGAGCAGGAGACGAGGACGGTGCGCGGCACGCTGCCCACCGGCTCGCCGGACTTCGTGTACCTCCCCGTCGAGGTCCCGGCGGGCGTAAGGGAGATCAAGGTCTCGTACACCTACGACCGGCCGCCCGTGCCGGCGGGCACCCAGGGCAACGCCCTCGACATCGGCGTCTTCGACCAGCGCGGCACCGAACCGGCCGGCAAGGGCTTCCGGGGCTGGTCGGGCGGGGCCCGCACGGAGTTCTTCATCCGCGCGGACGACGCGACACCGGGTTACCTCCCGGGGCCGGTCCACGAGGGCACCTGGTACATCGCCCTCGGCCCGTACACGGTCTCCCCGCAGGGACTGCCGTACGAGATCACGATCACGCTCACCTACGGGGAGCCGAGCCCCACCGTGCAGCCGGTGTACCCGCCCTCGCGGGCGAAGGGCAGGGGCCGCGCCTGGTACCGCGGCGACTGCCATCTGCACTCCTGGTACTCGGACGGCCGCCGCACCCCGGCCGAGATCGCAGCCCTCGCGCGCGCCGCCGGCCTGGACTTCATCAACTCCTCCGAGCACAACACCACGTCCGCGCACGCCCATTGGGCGGACCAGGCGGGTCCTCATCCCGACGGCGAACTGCTGATCCTGCTCGGTGAGGAGGTCACCACGCGCAACGGTCACGTCCTCGCCCTCGGCACCGACCCCGGCACCTTCATCGACTGGCGCTACCGTGCCCGCGACAACCGCTTCGGCAGGTACGCCCGGGAGATCCGCCGCTCCGGCGGCCTGGTCGTGCCCGCCCACCCGCACGCCACCTGCATCGGCTGCAACTGGAAGTTCGGGTTCGGGGAGGCGGACGCGGTCGAGGTGTGGAACGGCGCGTACGGCCCAGACGACGAGGTGGCCCTCGCGGACTGGGACGGCATGCTGGTGGCGGCGGTGCGGGAGGGCCGTGATGGCCGTGGCTGGATCCCGGCCATGGGCAACAGCGACGCCCACCGCGATCCCGACCCGATCGGCCGCCCCCAGACGGTCGTCCTCGCCGACGACCTGACCCGGGAGGCCATCCAGGAGGGCATCCGGGCGGGCCGCTCGTACGTGGCCGAGTCCCAGGCCGTGTCGCTCGCCTTCTCGGCCGTCGGTCCGAAAGGGGAGCACGCGGGCATCGGCGAGCGGCTGAAGGTGGACAAGGACACCCCGGTCACGGTCCGCCTGGAGGCCACCGGCGCACCCCGCTGCACGGTCCGTCTCGTCACCGACCAGGGCGTCCTGTTCACCAGCGATCCGCTGCCGGTTCACGGCTCCGGCACGGTCGAGTGGCGTACGACGGCCTCGTACGCGGCGTACGTACGGGCCGAGCTGCGTCACGAGGTGGTGCTCGCGCCGTTGCCCGGGGCGCTGGCGGCGTTCACGAATCCGATCTTTCTGGGGCGCTGACCCTGGCTGAACGAGAACGAGAACGAGAACGAGGACGAGGACGAGGAGGTGGCGGGGGCCTGCGGTCCCGGCGGGCGGCCCCCGACTGGCTGGTTCGCTCACCCCACCGGAATCGCTGTGGGGTCACACTGTCAACGCGGGTCTCCTAGCCGCAGTAGGTGTCCCGGCGGGGCCGATCCCCCGTCGCCAGGTAGCGGGTGACGATCCGGTCCCCGCACTCATTGCCGTTGGCGAGGTAAGCGTCGTGTCCGGTGGAGTTCACGGTCACCATGACGGCGCGCTTGCCGAGGGCGGCGCGGAGCTTCAGGGCTCCGCTCAGCGGGGTCGCCACGTCGCGCTCGTTCTGGACGAGCAGGACCGTGGACGGACCTCGATCGGTGATCCGTACGGGATTCTCCTTCAGCGGATACGGCCAGGCCGCACAGGCCGTCGCGTTCCTCGGCATCCCGGCGGTCAGCGGATACCTGGCCCGGCTCTCGTCAACCTCCTTCTGGTACACGGATGTTGACCTGGGCCATTCCTCGTCGTTGCAGAAGGTGGCGAGGGCGACGGCGAGGCCGTTCTGCAACAGCGGCTCGGGGGGCGCTTCGGGCGCCGGCGGTACAGTGCGTTTCTGCGCGGCCAGGATCAGCTGGGCCAGAGCCGGGAATCCGTCAGGGTCGTAGAAGGTGTCCACCATGGTCTGGCGGAGCACATTCCCGTTCAACTCCGCCGGATTGGCTCCGGGCCACGGGATCGGCTCACGATCAAGCCGGGCGGCGAGCCGTAGGAGCAGCGGCCGCACCTCGGCCGCCGTATCGGCCAGCCGGTATGGATTTCCGGGTCCGGATGCCCACTTGGCGAACTGAGGGAAGACGTCCTCGACACCGGTCTCGAATCCCGCCCACAAGGCACGTGAAGGGTCGCCATCGCCGTCCGGGTTGCTGTCCAGCACGAAGCGGTCGGTGCGTTGAGGGAACAACTGGCTGTAGACAGCGCCGAGATACGAGCCGTACGAGATACCCCACGCGGACAGCTTCCGCTCTCCCAGCGCCGCCCTGATGCGGTCGATGTCACGTGCGTTGTCGGCAGTGCTGATGTGCCCCATCAGCTCGCCTCCGTCGCGTGCGCAGGCGTCGGCCATCCGCTGGGCGGTGACCATACTCTCGGTGACCGATCCGTCCGGGGCCGGCCACGGCCAGAACGTGGACCTGGCGAGGTCGCCGGCGTCGAGACCACAGCTGACCGGCGCGGAACGGCCGACCCCCCGAGGATCGAACCCGATCAGGTCGTACGCGTCCCGCACCTCCTGCGGCAGCGTCTGCCCCTTCTGGGACAGTTCATCGAGGCTGCCGCCGCCGGGCCCGCCGGCGATCAGCAGCAAGGCCCCACGGCGTAAGGCCGGGTTCTCGCTGGGGATACGGGAGACGGCTATACCGATCCTTTTGCCACCGGGATCGGAGTAGGCGATCGGGACGTGTACGGTCGCGCACTCCTGCCGGGGATCAAGTCCGTTCCCCTCACATTTCGCCCAGTCGAGGGGCTGAGGAGTAAGAGAAGCAGAGGGAGCTGCGGCGGCCGTCACGGTGAGCGGCGCGGTGACGCCGAGCACGACGACAGCGGCCGCGATCAGGGCGACATTCCGTGTGGTCTTCGTCATACGGAAGAGCTTCGCCGCCCGCCCCTCACCGTCACATCCCGCCAACCCCCCTATGTTCCGGGGGGTTTACCGCACAGCCATCCCGCGATGCTGCCCGAGCGCGCCGACCCGACGCGGTCCTGACCGTACAGCGCGCCCCGGACACGGTGGCCGTGGTGCGGGCGGACGCCCCGGTCCCGCGCGGATACCCCGTGACAGTCGCTGCGGAGGGCGAGGCGGGCGCGGGCGCCACCGCCCTCTGGACCGGCGACATCATGCTGGGCCATCAGGACGCCCGGGCGGCTCTGGGCCGCGTCGAGACACGGCACGCGGCCCGTCCTCCCCCTGGTGGGAGGACCGGGCCGCGGCGTGTGTGCGGTCGTCGGGTCGGCTCAGCAGGTGCTGAACCTCCCGGTGAACTCCCAGAACGCGGCCTTGGTCGCCGACCCTGCGACACCGTCGACGACAAGGTTGGCGCCCTGGAGGTTCAGGTAGAGCTGCAGAGCCTTGATCGTGTTGGGTCCGACGATGCCGTCGATAGCATCGTTGTAGTAACCCAAGTCGTCGAACTTCTCCTGCGCTGCCTTCCAGCTGTTGGTGCCCAGCAGCCCGTCGATCGTGCCGGGGTTGTAACCCGTGTCGCGCAGCCAGCACTGCCAGTTCTTCGCATGGGCAGTGTCCAGCCCCAGGTTGACCACCGCGAGCGTGCCGACCTCACCGGCCACCGCCTGCTGCTGGGCCGACGCGGGTGCCGCCATGGCCGTGCCCGCGGTGGCCAGGCCGCCGACGGCGATCCCGACCGCGGCGGTGGCACTGACGAGTGCCTTCGTGAGAGCTCTCATGCTGTTCTCCTCCGTTGACCTGCGATGAAGGCAACCGACCACACCGGCCGGCTCCACAACGAGATTGCGGGTTCGGCGCGCCGGTCAGCCACAGTTGACGTGGAAGTGGCGTCGTCCCGGGACGTCCCACCCGCTGACCTGCTGGGACGTTGCACGCCGAGTCGCTACGGGGGGACGACCGTGAGCGGGGATGGCCAGTTCTGCACGGGGGCGTGGTAGCCGCTCCGCGAGCGCAGTGACGGCTGATGCAGAATGAGACCGGGATACGGGGCCGGACCAGCGGTCCCTGACGCGAACCGGGGGAAACATGTCGCGCTGGAAAGAGTTGCCTGCTGAACTGCATCCACACATCCGCCAGTTGGTCGTGCCTTTGCGCAAACTGAAGGACCGCAGCCAACTGAGCACGCGTCAACTGGCCGCGAAGACCGGGTACAGCGCGAGGTCGTGGCAGCGGTATCTGAACGGCAGGTCACTGCCGCCCCGGGAGGCCGTCGAGGCGATCGCCCGCATCGGCAGTGACGATCCGACCCGGCTGCTGGTGCTGCACGAGATAGCCGCCGAACGTTGGGCGGAGGGACGCGTGGTTACCACCGATGCCCCGGAGAGCGCACCGGAGACGCCTGCACACACGCCCACGGAGCAGCAGCCGTACGGGCGTTACCTGCGCGTCGCCGTCACGGCGGGAGCGGTGGCCCTGGTGCTGTCCGTCTCCGCGGCGCTCCTGCTGGCCGTGCGGCTCGCCGACGCCCGCACCGAGCTCGCGGACATCCGCGCCGATACGGTCGCGGCGACCCCGGCCGTCGTGTCGGAGTCCTTGGTGCCGGTCATCTACACCTGCCGACTGGAGCAGCGTGACGGCCTCTGGTACGCGGGCCTCAGCCGTACCACGAACACCATCCTGGCGAACACCCACATCGGGGTGGAAGTGGCCGAGGCGCAGTGCCTGCTGCGCAGGGCGGGCTACTCCCTGGGAGAGATCGACGGCGTCTTCGGCCCGAAGACACAGGCCGCGGTCAAGCGCATCCAGACACGGGACGGGCTGGTCGTGGATGGCGTCATCGGCCTGAGCACCTGGAAGGCCCTACGGGAGGCGGCACCGAAGTGACCGCGGAACGCACCCGGCTGACCACCGTACTGCGGGAGCTGCGGGCCCGTACGGGTCTGAGCCTGGCGGCGCTGTCGGAACGAACGTCGTACAGCAAGTCCTCCTGGGAGCGCTACCTCAACGGCAAGAGCCTGCCCCCTCGTCAGGCCGTGCAGGACCTGTGCCGGATCGCGAACGAACCTGACGGGCGGCCGTTGGCCCTGTGGGAGATCGCCGAGTCGGACTGGAGCGGACGCGCGGCGGTCCCCGCCCCTGCCGCCGACGAGCCGCCGCCACAGCCGCAGGAACCGTCCCGGCCCCCCGAGACCGGGCGGCCGCTCCGCCGCAGAGGCCGGCTCATGGTGGTGCTGGCGTCGGTGTACGCCACGCTCGTCGGCGGCGTGGCACTGGCGCTCTTCCTGCCGCCGGACCGGGAGGCCCCGGAGGACGAAGCGCTGTCGGCCTCCGTTCCGTACTCTCTCGCCCCCCAATGCCACGGAACCGCCTGCGAGGGCCGGGACCCGCTGCTCCTGACCTGCGGCATCAGCCCCGTCACCCTCACCACGTACCGCACCGCCACCGGCGCCCATGTGGAGCTGCGCTACAGCGAGAGGTGCGGCGCGAGCTGGGCCCGTGCCTGGGCGACCCGGATCGGCGACCGGCTGGAGGTCACCGCGGGCGGCCCGACCCACGACGTGCGCGTCGAGGACACGGACGACACGGAAACCTACGTCTACACCGAGATGACCGCGACCCACCCCGGCAGCACGGTCCAGGCCTGCTTCCGTCCCGCGTCCCCGGACGGCGAACGGGAGTGCGTCGAGGCCCGCGTGGGCGGGACCACCACGACGAACCGGCCGCCGTCACCTCAGTAGCCTCGGCCTCTCGCCGACGCGCGGCCAGGTACCGGGGGCTTCCAGGAGCCGTACGGCCGCCCCTTTGACCTGGGGTTCGACCTCGGTACGGACTAAGTGCCAGGGGAAGGCGGACGGGAAATGGGTCCGGCGGGGGCGACGAGGGGGACGTACTGGAGGACGTGCTGGAGGAGCTGGTACTCGGTGAACTGCCGTTCGGTGCCGGCTCCTTGCCCTCGCCCCCGCCCGTGCAGCCGACAAGACCGAGCCCGGCCGCAGCCGCGCCCAGCAACAGGCTCCGCCTGGCTGGTTCACTCACCTCACGTTCTCAGTGATCTTCTCCTGCTGAATGGCTGATGTCGTCGAACTCGTCCTCGTCGGCGGGCGGGTCGGGTATCTGCCAGGTCGCGACGATGAGCGGCAGGAGGGCGTGGGTCACCAGCAGGGCGAAGAGGATCAGAATCAGCGCGGCGCCCGGGATCTGCGAGTCCCGGCCGTCCCCGTGCGTGGCAAACATGATCACAGCCCAGAGGAGGACCATCACCACGGTGCTAGATCGGTGCGCAGTTGAGAACGCGCGGAGACGGCCGGCCAGCTCCCGTTCGTCGAGTTCGTGCTCCCGCCTGGAGATCATTCCCCGGGTGGTCGCGAGAAGCCGGCCGGCCAGCGGGACGCCCACCACCAACATGACGCCGAGGACCACGAAGTTGACGATCATCGCCGTGTCGCTCGGGGCCAGAGCCCATGAGACGGCGGCATCCACCCAGAGCAGCCCCAGGCACGAGCCTCCCGCAACCGCCAATACACGGCGGGGGCGTCGGCCGGCATAGCGGGCGGACAGTCGCTCGAGTTGCGGGTCAAGGGCACGCAGGCGCTCCGTGCGTCTGAGCTGTGACTTCGCCTGCTGTTCGCTCCACCAGGAGAGACGGGCGGAGTCGTGGTCGTTCGCAGACCGTTCTTCGTTCGTCATGACGTGTTTCCGATCCGGGGGAAGGGCTTGAGGGAGAAGACCACCTCGACCGGGACCTCGAAGTATTCGGCGATGCGCAGCGCCAGGTGGAGGCTGGGACTGTACTCACCACGCTCGATGTAGCCGATGGTCTGGTAGTGGACGCCCAGGGCGGTGGCCAAGTCACGGCGCGAGACACCGCGTTCGGCCCGCAGCATCGGGATCCGGTTATAGGCGTTTCCGTCACCATTGCCCTGCTTGTCAGCAGGCATCAGGCGCCACCCACGGCAGCCGGGCGGCTCGCAGCGTGCCATCCATGCGCTTCTCCTCACACTCAAAGGCTTGACGTTCTTCGTACTCCTTGGACGATCCATAGTAGAACTACTACATTCAATTGTAGAACCGCAACCGCGGTGGGTCGGCGGGCCGAACTCGTACAGTTCGTGGAAAAGCGCTACAAGCAGGCACCACGGCGGGTGCGGCGTTGCGCGGCCTCGCACCGAAACGGCGATCGTGCACGTGGAATCCGGCTTCGACGGCGAGGGGGAGATCGGGTGAGGCCGCGTTTCCGCGGTCGAGTGCTCTCAGCAGCGCCCGCGGCCGGTCCTCGGGTGACGGACCGCGTCGGCCTGGGTACGTGGGGGCGGATGTCCGATCGCAGGTCGGGCTGGCCGGAGGTCGCGCTTGGCCGGAGGCGTGTGATCTGCGAGTTCGTGGACCAGCGACCACCGTCGCGCAGAGATCCTCGGTATTAGCCCAATACCAGTGGATCGCGGAAGTAGTACACGACCGTCACGCCCATGCCAGGGGTGTGCGTGTAGACGATGGTGATCGCTTCGGCAGAGTCGTGAGCGAGCGGCGTGGTGTACGTGTACTCCGCGGAGGGTGGGCGCCACCCTGGGATCTCGCGCCCCGCCGTCGGATCCCGTCCGATGACCTTGAGTGCGTCCCGGACCACTTCCCGCTCCCCCTCCGTGAGGTCCCCGAACGCCTCTTGGCGGGCTCGGCCTCCTCCAGCGGGAAATCGCTCATGTGCTGAGTGCGCTGCGCAGGTCGTCCACGGTCCGGATCTCCGGGAGGGGCACAGCCCCCCAGCCGTGCTCAGGCTGTGCGCTCATGGTCTGCTCCTGACGAACGGGCATGGCTCCACCTCCCAGTATGGCGGCCCCCGCCCCGGACGGACATCGCACGCCATTCCCCACGGCCCGCACCGCCCCGCTCACCACGCCGCCACTCCGCGCCCGCACTCGGCCCACAGCAGCTTGCCGCCCTTCGACGCGCCCAGCTCACGCAGCACAGACGCGCCCCACGCGTCGGCGCAGGCCCGTACGAGGTGCAGGCCGCGGCCGTGTTCGGCGGTTTCCGCGGCAGGCGGGGGTACGTCGCCGAAGCCGGGCGGGATTCTCGGGTCGGAGTCCCATACGGCGACCCTCAGCCGGTCCGACTCGGTCGAGAGGACCCGGAGGGCATACGGGCCACTGGTGTGACAGTGCGAGTTCGTCAGCAGTTCCGCCGCCAACAGCTCTGCCGTCGGGGAGAGTTCGGACATTTCATGGGCGGCCAGAATCAGCCTGAGGGTTCCCCGGGCGATGCCCGGAGCCCGCGGATCGTGCGGAAGTTGCAGGGTGTAGGACCAGTGCGGCGATACGGTTGCCACGGAAGTTTCCGATCACTAGAGGGAGTTGGGGTCGTTGGTCTGCGGAGCCCAGTGACGATGCCGCTCCGTCGAGCGGGGTACTCCCGGGCGGGGCGCCTGGGTCATTAAGCTAGTGGCTCGCGACTTAATACATTTCCCATTTGGGCAATCACGTGAGATTTTCCCTCGTGTGGGTGACCCCAACGATCGCCCGTTCAAGGAGAGTTGAGTCATGGCGCCCAGGACCGCCACCACCGCCCGTCGACTGCGCCTCGGCACGGAGTTGCGGCGGCTGCGCGAGCGCGCAGGGCTGACCGTGACCGAGGGGGCTCGCCAACTGGGCGTCAGTCAGGCGCAGCTCAGCAACATCGAGGCCAGCCGGTTCGGCGTGAGCCCCGACAGGCTGCGCGCATTGGCCCGTATCTACCGCTGCTCCGACAACGCCTACGTCGACGGATTGATCGAATTGGCCACGGAGCGGAAAGGTGGCTGGTGGGAGACGTTCCGGGAGGTACTGCCGGCCGGGCTGCTCGACCTGGCCGAGGTCGAGCACCACGCGGTCAGGCTGCGAGCCGCCAACACGGCACACATCCCGGGCCTGCTCCAGATCGCCGACCACGCCCGCGCCATCTACGAACAGGCGGTGCCCGAGTTCAACCGCCGGGAGATCGAACACCGGGTGAGCCACCGGCTCCAACGCCAAGCACTCCTGGATGAGGGCACCCCCATCCCGTACCAGGCGATCATCCACGAGGCCGCGCTGCGCGTTCCCGTCGGCGGCCCGCACGTCGCCAAGCGGCAGTTGGCCCATCTGCTGACGCAAGGCGAACGTGCGCACATCACTGTCCAGGTCATTCCGTTCGCCATCGGCGCCCACCCGGGCTCGGGGCAGACATTCCTGTACCTCCACGGGACGGTCCCCCGGCTCGACACGGTCTCACTGGACCAGTCGCACGGGCCCGCCCAGGTCGACGCCGAGGCCGAACTGGACACGTACCGGAACCTGCTCAACCGCATGGAGTCGGTTGCACTCCCCCCGGAAAAATCCAGGGACTTCATCCACAGCCTTTCCACCGAACTGTGAAGGAGACCGCCATGCCCGCCCACGTCTGGCAGAAATCGTCGCACTGCGCCCAGGGCGAATCCTGCCTCCACGTCGCCGCCACCGCAGAAACGGTCCATCTGACCGAAAGCAGCGACCTCACCCGAGCCATACTCTCGACCCACCCGGACACCTTCGCGACCTTCCTCCGAGCGCTGAAGAAGAACCACAACTGACCCGCGCCCGGGTCCGCCAACGAAAGAGCCCCCACATGCCCCGCCACCACGAACTCAAGTTCCGTATCGTCACCTCGCTCCAGCGACGGATCGGGAACCCGGTCATGAAGCTGCTGCCGTTTCAGACGCTGCTGGAGACCACGGGGCGCAAGTCGGGGCTGGCGCGCCGGACGCCGGTCGGTGGGCGGCGCGTCGGGCGGGAGTTCTGGATCGTGTCCGAGTACGGCGAGAAGTCGCAGTACGTGCGGAACATCAAGGCCGACCCGAGGGTCCGGGTGCGCGTCAAGGGGCGTTGGCACGAGGGGACGGCCCACTTGCTGACCCGGGACGACGCCCGCGAACGGCTCAGGTCCCTGCCCCGGCTGAACAGCGCCGCGGTCCGTGCATTCGGCACGAACCTGCTGACGGTGCGGGTGGATCTGACGGACGGCTGATCGGCGTCGGCGGCTAGCTCCGAAGCAGGCAACGTTCGCCCTGTAACTGCCTGGGGTGTCAGCTCGTGCTGAGTGGTGCGCTCTCCTCTGCGTCGAGCTGGTGGTCTGCCCAGATGTAGCTTTCGGGAAGCAGGTCGGTGACGGGCACTGTTCGGAGGCTGTCGTTTGTCCCGACGATGACCTTGAGGGCGGGGAAGTAATCAAGAAGGACCTGGCGGCAACGGCCGCATGGGGGCACGACGCCTCGGTCGCGGTCACCCACGGCGACGATGGTGTCCAGGTCATAAGCGCCCTGGGCGGCAGCGGTGCCGATCAGGACCAGCTCCGCGCAGGGGCCTCCGGTGAAGTGATAGGCGTTCACCGCGGTGACGATCCGGCTGTCCCGGGTGCGGGCCGCAGCCGCCATGGTGTGGTTGTCGCCCCGGCAGCGGGTGGCTGCGACGTGCGCCGCTGCCCGGATCAGTTCGTGGTCGACACGGTCGTTCTGTGTGGTCATCTTCCCTGCCTTCTTGCGCGGTCAGGCGACGTTGGCCTTGTCGACGACGGCGCGCAGGCGCCGGTCGTCGGCGTGGCGGTTTCGCCAGATGATGTAGCGGCGGATCATGCTGCCCCGTTCCTTGTGGTCGGCGTGGTCGGTGCGTCGAGGGTGAAGTAGCGCAGGGCAGTGAACTGGGCTTCGATCCGGTTGAGCCAGGAGGAGTTTGTCAGGGTGCAGGCGATCTCGACGTTGGCGGTCGAGCGTTGGAATTCTGTTAACCCGATATAACGAACGTTCCATTACGCTGCCGAAAACCACGATCAAAGGAGTTTTCGATGAACTGGTTACGGGCCTCGGCTCTCGCCACTGTCGCGGCGATCGGGTGCGGACTGGTCGTTGCCGGTCCCGCCGCGGCGGACAGCACGGACTGTCGGGACTGGTGGACGATCAACGACACGGACCGGACCGTGTTCACCGACAGCACGCACACGCTGAAGTTCTGGGGGCACCGTAGTTGCGGCGACACGTCGACGCCGCAGTACTGGATGGCGGTGTACCAGCCGGACGAGTCCAGCGACGAGAGCTGGGATCGGATGAAGTCCCTGCACGGAAACGATCCCGGGGCCGTGGCGTACGGGTACGAGATGCACTGGAGTGGCAGTGGCTGGGTCGCCACCGGGTTCGCGGCCTCACACGGCTAGCCTCAAGGCCGCGAAGTTTCCGGGTGGGTGGTGTTTGTCCAGGGGCCGTAGGCTGCGGCTTCGCCGGACGTGAGGAGCGGAGCCCCGGTAGAACTGGCAGTCGACCAAGACAAGCCGTTCACACGGTGGCTCCGCTGTCCAGACAGGTCCGCCATCACCCGCGCCGTCCGGGTGGCCGAAGGCCCCTTCGCCCCGGGCCATCTCGGCGAACTCATCCAGCTTGTGCCCTTCGAGATGGTCGACGAGGCACTGGAAGCCACCAGCAACCGTCCCGGTGCTGACCGGCGGTGCAGGCGGCTCGGAGCGGGGGCGGGGGGCGGGGGAAATGACGGGCCCCGGCACAACGCAGGTACCGGGGCCAGGGCTGGTTTTCTGAGTCAGGACTTCTGTTCAGACAGCTGGCGAGGTGGATCTCCAGGCGGTCATCGACACGGCCGCTCCGCCCGGACACGAAGCCTTCCCCCTGTCCAGAGGCCGATGACGGACGCGGGGGGGCAGCAGCGCGATGCCGCCCATCCCTGCCCATCCCCGCCCGCCCCCGCGCGGAACGCACATCGCCACGCGCCCCACCCGGCATCGACGCGTTGACGCGTTGACGCGTTGACGCGTTGACAAAGCGGAACGATGTTCCGTATCGTAATCGGAACAACGCTCCGCTTCAGCGCATCCCGATCCGGGCCTCTGGAGCCGACGCCTCCCGACCGCCTCCCCGGGCCTACAGCGGGGACGGCTGCCATCGCACAGCCAGCCATTGAACGGACCCAGCAACATGAGCGAATCGACCTACCCCGCCGACATCCTCAGCTCGCCCACTCCCGTCCTCTCCGTCAGTCCGGTGGTGCTGCCGGCTCCCGATCGAGTCGTGGACCTGGAGGTACGGGTCTCCGCACCCGTGGCCGGGAGCGACCTGCCGGTCATCCTCCTCTCGCACGGACAGGGCTACTCGAACCACCTCTCCTCCCTGAACGGCTACGCCCCTCTCGCCAACTTCTGGGCGGCCCACGGCTTCGTCGTGATCCAGCCCACCCATCTGAGTTCCAGGAAGCTGAACCTGGACCCCGAGACCCCGGGGGCGCCGATGTACTGGCGTTCACGGGCCGAGGACATGACGCGCATTCTCGATCACCTCGACGTGATCGAGGCCGCCGTGCCGCAGCTCGCCGGGCGCCTGGACCACAGCAAGGTCGCCGTGGCCGGGCACTCGATGGGCGGGCACACCGCCAGCCTGTTGCTGGGCGCCCGGCTCACCGATCCGGACGACGGAACGGTGGTGAAGCTGGCCGACTCCCGGGTCAAGGCGGGTGTGCTCCTTGCCGCGCCCGGCAGGGGCGGCGACGCCGTCAGCGAGTTCGTGGCCGAGAACTACCCCTTCTTCCTGACCATGGACTTCGCCGAGATGGCGACGCCCACGCTCGTGGTCGCCGGCGACAAGGACACCTCCGCCCACCTGACGGTCGCGGGCCCGGACTGGCACGCCGATCCGTACGTCCTCTCTCCCGGCCCCAAGTCCCTGCTCACCCTGTTCGACGCGGAGCACGGGCTCGGCGGGATCTCCGGATACGACGTCGCCGAGACCACGGACGAGAACCCCGCACGCGTGGCCGCGGTCCAGCAGCTCACCTGGGCCTACCTCCGCAGCGAGCTCCACCCCGGGGACCCCGCCTGGCAGACGGCGCGTGACGCATTGGCATCCGACCCCGACCCGCTCGGACGCATCGAATCGAAGTAGGCCGCTCCCTAGACCAACTGCACCCTGCGGTCCAGAACGGCCGAATGAATACCGACGGACGTCTCCCGCATGTACGCCGTCCGCAGTTCGTGCGCTTTCCGGTATTCCTCGGTCGCGA
Source organism: Streptomyces sp. NPDC005808 (assembly GCF_042871385.1). NCBI lineage: Bacteria > Bacillati > Actinomycetota > Actinomycetes > Kitasatosporales > Streptomycetaceae > Streptomyces > Streptomyces sp. NPDC005808. Next base: position 360,766 of record NZ_JBIAIK010000006.1, read on the forward strand.
GGGCCTCGCGCATCTCCTTCTCCGACTCGAAGGCGATCCGCACGATCGCGTCGATCGGCTCCTCCTCCCCGTCCGTCGCGAGGTCGGTCAGGTAGTACTGCACGTACTCCTTGACCTGGGGAAGTGCCACATAGGTCGGTCCGTACTCCAGTTCCATGAACCGGCGGAAGTCCTCCGTGGAAATCTCCGGGCGTTTCCTGATCACCGTCATCAGCCTGAGCATGCCGACACCACCTTCCTGAACACCTGTTCATTGCAAGCTACCATGAACAGGTGTTCAATGAATCGGTGACCAAGACAGAAAACCGCGACCTGCGCTCCGAGCTGGTGGCCGCCGCGATCGGCATGCTGGCGGAGCCCCAAGCGGTGGCCGTTCCGTCGTTGCGCTCGATCGCCCGGGCCTGCGGGGTTGCCCCCTCGGCCGTGTACTGGCACTTCCCCTCCGAGGCGGACCTGCGCTCCGCGGTGCTCGACGCCGAGTACACCTCGCTGGTCGAAGCGGTCGAGTCGGCCCTCAACGCCACGGACGAGGCCGGCAACCAGCTGGTCGTCGCCGGCGACGCCTACATCGCCTGGGGCGCCGCCCACCCGGGCGCGTACCAGCTCCTGTTCGAGAGCAATGACGCCCTGCCGGAGACCAGAGCCGCGCACGGCCCCCGCCTCCAGGCGCGCATCGTCGAACTCGCGCGGCTCATCGACCCGGACGCACCCTTCGCCTCCGCACTCCTGCTGTGGTCGGCGTGGCACGGTGTCGTCTCCCTTCGGCTCCACAAAGCCGAGTGGGACTGGGGAATGACCGCCCAGGAAGCGAATCGCCGACTGGTTCAGGCCTTGGCGACCAGGAGGACCGGGCCCACCGATGCGGACAGGCCCACCGCTCTCCAGGAAGCTGCCTTGCCGGTCGCAGCTATCAACAAGTGGCCGTAACCGGCACTTTCACAACCCGCCCTCACCCTGCTCGTACAGCCGGTCGAGCCGGTCCAGGTGCCCGGGGGTCAGCTGGATGTGCGTGGCGGCGAGGTTCTCCTCCAGGTGGTCGATCCGGGCGGTGCCCGGGATCGGGAGGATGACCGGCGAGTGGGCCAGGAGCCAGGCGAGGGAGAGCTGGGTGGGAGTGGCGCCGAGTTCGGATGCCACGGCGGCAACTTCGGCTCTTGCTCCTGAGTCTCCCGCCGCGACCGGCCGCCACGGCAGGAACGCGATCCCCGCCGCCTCACAGGCCGCGAGCACGGGCTCGTACTCGCGGTCGAGGAGGTTGTAGCGGTTCTGCACGCTGGCGATGGCGACGATCTCCCGCGACCGGTCGAGTTCGGTGACGGTGACCTCGGACAGCCCGATCCGGCCCACCTTGCCCTCGTCCCGGAGTTCCCGCAGCGTGCCGAGCTGGTCGGCGAGCGGCGTCTCCGGGTCGATGCGGTGGAGCTGGAGAAGTTCGATCCGGTCTACGCGGAGGCGGCGGAGGGCCTCGTCGACCTGGGCGCGCAGGACGGCCGGGCGGCCGTCGAGTCCCCACTCCCCCGTCGACGCCGATCGGGCGACACCGACCTTGGTGGTGATGAGCAGCCCGTCCGGGTAGGGGTGCAGGGCCTCGGCGAGCAACTCCTCGTTGGCTCCCCAGCCGTACATATGGGCGGTGTCGATCAGTGTCACGCCCAGCTCGACAGCCCGGCGGGCGACCGTCACCGCTGCCTCGCGCGCGGGTCCCGGATCGGTCGGCAGGCGCATGGCCCCGAAACCCAGCCGCCCCACGGTCAGATCCCCACCGACAAGGAACGTTGCCTGTGTCATCGGCTCCCCTTCACGCTCACCGTCACTCGTTCGAGAGGCGGTTCAACCACTCTGTCAGGAGAGTCGTCTCGGCCGGGGTGAGGGTCGGGGGCGTGGTCTGGCGCAGGAGGGCGTTGAGGCGGGCGGCCGTGGCAGGGACGCGGGCTCCCTCGGCGTCGGGCCCCGATGCCGTGCGGGACCCCGATGCCGTACGGGACCCCGATGCCGTACGGGAGTCCATCACGTCCGGTGTGAAGACCGCCGCGTGCACCGCGTCCCGTACCCGCCGCGACACCGTCCCGTCCGTGAAGGTCGCGGGGCGCGAGACCAGCATCAGGGCGACGCCGACGTTCGCCGACATGATCATCTGGGCGGCGAGTTCCGGGGCTAGGCGCAACTTGCCCTGTTCGGCGGCCCGTTGGAGGTCGGAGGTGAGGATCTGGTGGGACTCCTGCGCCGCGGCCGGGGGTGTGCGCATCGCCGGGGAGTTCATGAGGCGGTAGAGGTTCGGGTTCTGCAGGGCGAACTCGGTGTGGGTGTCCCAGCCGTCGCGCAGGTCCTGGACGGGGTCCGTGCCGGGGGTGCGGTGGCGTTTGGTCGCCAGATACCGGTCCCAGCCGTGGTCGACGACCGCCGACAGCAGGCCCTCCTTGTCCCCGAAGTGGCGGTAGAGGGCAGGGGCGCCGACTCCCGCCGCATCGCAGACCGCCCGGGTCGAGACATCCCCGTCCGGGGACTCGGCGACCAGTGCGGCCGCCACTTCGAGAATGCGCGCCTTCGTACTCACGGTAGCGACGCTAACGGATGCCACTCAGACCGCCTGGTGGGGGGCGAGCAGGTCGTCCAGGCCGATCCGCTTCAGGAATTCGGCGCGTATACGGTCCGCGACCGCGCTGACCTCTTCGGAGCCGTCGTTCGCCGGGTCGATGTGGACCCGGAACGGGCGCCGGCCGTGCGGGGTGTCGACGACCTCGACGATCGCGTCGGCCACCTGGGACACGTCCGCGCCGGCGGGCGCGAGGGCGGCCAGGCGCTGGGAGACCTGGTCCATCAGGCCCGCGTAGCGCTCCTCGTAGGCGGGGATCACCGTCTGTTCGGCGGGGTGGCCGCCGGTGGCGAAGTGGTTGGTGCCGGAGGTGAAGGAGCCCGGTACGACGATGGTCGTGTCGATGTCGAAGCGGGCGAGCTCGGCGGCGTACGACACCGCGAGCGCGTCCATCGCAGCCTTCGCGGCGAAGTAGGGGGCGAGATACGGCGGGGTGCCGCCCCTCGTCGACGTGGAGCCGACCCACAGCACCAGGCCGTGTCCCTGCGCCCGCAGGTGCGGCAGCGCGGCCCGGTTGACCCGCTGGGTGCCGAGCACGTTCGTGTCGTACACCGCCGCCAGTTCTTCCGGGGTGAAGGCCTCTGTCGGGCCGGTCACCATGTGGCCCGCGTTGTGCACGAGGACGTCCAGGCGGCCGGCCTCCGCCAGGATCGTGGCGACGGCCGCGTCCGCCGACTCCTGGGAGAGGACGTCCAGTTCGACCGTACGCAGGTCCACCTCGTGTTCGGCGGCGTACGCCGCGGCCTCCGTGACCCGGTCCGCGTTGCGGCCGGCGACGTCACGCATCGCGGCGTAGACGGTGTGCCCGGCGCGGGCGAGCGCGCGGGCGGAGAGAGCACCGAAGCCGGAACCGGCACCGGTGATCACGATCACCTTGCTCATGGCTGAACTCCTTGAATCTGAAAGGGGGTTGGGACCTCGGATGACTACGCGATGCCGCCGTTGGCGCGGAGCACCTGGCCGTTGATCCAGCGGCCCGCGGGACCGGCGAGGAAGGAGACGACCCCGGCGATGTCCTCGGGGGTGCCGAGGCGCTCCAGCGGCGGCTGGGCGGCCATCCGCGCGATGGTCTCCTCGTCCTTGCCGTCCAGGAACAGGGCGGTGGCGGTCGGGCCGGGTGCCACCGCGTTCACGGTGATGTCCCGGCCGCGCATCTCGCGGGCGAGGATCAGGGTGACCGCCTCGACGGCGCCCTTCGTGGCGGCGTACGCCGTGTAGCCGGGGATCGCGAGCGCCAGCACGGAGCTGGAGAAGTTGATGATCGCGCCGCCCGCCCGCAGCCGCCGCGCGGCCTGCTGGTCGACGACGAACGTGCCACGGATGTTGGTGCGGTGCATCCGGTCGAGGGCGTCGAGGTCGAGGTCCACGAGCGGGGCCAGCGCCATGACACCGGCCGCGTGGACGACGACGTCGATCCCGCCGTACGCGTTCTCCGCCGCGTCGAAGAGCGCCGCGACCTCGGTCTCGTCGGCCACATCGGCACGCACGGCGATCGCCTGCCCGCCGGCCCCGGTGATCGCGGCGACGGCCTTGTCGGCCTCGGCCTCATTGCCCGCGTAGTTGACGACGACGGCGAACCCGTCGGCGGCCAGGCGCTCGGCGGTCTCCCGCCCGATCCCACGCGAACCGCCGGTGACGACGGCCACGCGGGCGTCCGTACCGGTGCTGGACTGCTCACTCATGACGTTGCTCCTAGTCGTGACTGGGGTAGCGGTCTCCGCCCCCCGACAGGAACAACGCTAACACTAAAGAGGTAGCAACGCTACCCACGGCCGTAGCGGCACTACGTCATGCTTTCGACATTGAGCTATGTATGATGCTGGCATGACGGTGAACATGACGATGAGCCTGCCGGACGACGTGGCCGCGTATGTGAAGGCCAAGGGCAACGCCTCGGCGTACACCGCCCGGATACTGCGCCGCCAGATGCTCGCCGAAGAGCTAGAGAGGTCCGCACAGGTGCGGGCCGAGGCCGGGATCGTCACCACCGCGGCGGAGCCCGCCGAGAGCGAGGACACCACCCTGGAGCGCTGGGCACGGGTGGCTGGCCGGTGAAGCGCGGACACGTCTACCAACTGTCTTTCGCCGGAGGTCCCGCGCACGTCCTGGTGATCTCGTCCGATGCCTTGAACGCGCAGAACAAGACCGCCACCTGCGTATTGATCTACCCGCAGCAGGTGCGCGAGGCGACACTCGTCGACATTCCGGTCAGCACCCCCTCGTCGGGGACCGTCATCCTCGGCGAGTTCCGCACATTGTCGGCCCCTCGATACACCAAAGACCTGGGGCCCGTGGACGAACGGGTCATGGAAGCCGTCGAGATCGGGCTCCGGGCCGTCTTCGATCTGTAGCCATGCAGGACGCGGCCCGGCTCACCCCTGCCAGACAATCGCCTGCACCTCGCTGTACGCGTGCAGCGCGTACGACCCCACGTCCCGGCCCACCCCGCTCTTCTTGAAGCCGCCGAACGGGGCCTCCATGTTGCGGCCGACGGTGTTGACGCCGACGCCGCCCGCGCGGAGGCGGCGCGCCACGCGGAAGGCGCGGGCTATGTCGCCGGACCAGACGTAGTCGATGAGGCCGTAGTCGCTGTCGTTGGCGAGGGCGATGGCCTCCTCCTCGTCCTCGAAGGGGACGACCACGACGACGGGGCCGAAGATCTCCTCGCGGACCACCCGCATGTCCGGGGTGCAGTCGGCGAGGAGGGTGGGGGCGACATAGAAGCCGCGGTCGAGTGGGGGCCGTACGCCGCCCGCGAGCACCCGCGCGCCTTCCTTGCGGCCGAGTTCGACGTAGGACTCGACCCGGTCGCGATGGGCCGCGGAGATGACCGGGCCGACCACCGTGCCAGGGTCACGCGGATCGCCGACCTTCAAGTGGGCGGCGTACGCGGCCAGTTGCTCGACCAGCCGGTCGTGCACGGCGCGCTGCACCAGCACCCGCGTCGGCGCCGTGCAGATCTGCCCGCTGTAGAAGGAGAACGTCGTCCCGATGCCCGACACCGCCGACTTCAGGTCCGCGTCGTCGAAGACGACCGCCGCGCCCTTGCCGCCCAGCTCCATCAACTGCCGCTTCATACCGCGCCCGCACACCTCGGCGATGCGCTGCCCGACGGCGGTCGAGCCGGTGAAGCTGACCATGTCGATGTCCGGGGAGTCGACCGCCGCCTCGCCGACCTCGACTCCCGTGCCGCTGACCACGTTCACGACGCCCGGCGGGACGCCCGCCGCCTCCAGGGCCTCCGCCATCCGGTACACGGAGAGGGGGTCCTGCGGGGCGGGCTTCACAACCACCGTGTTGCCCATGGCGAGGGCAGGGGCGACCTTGCCGGCCGGGTTGGCCCAAGGGTTGTTGTACGAGGTGATGCAGGTGACGACGCCGACCGGCTGGCGTACCGCCAAGGCGCCTATGACGGCCGCCCCGCCGAACGGCCCCGCCTCGTTGATCTGCGGCGGCAGCGGCTGCTCGACGGGTTCGGCCTTCGCGTACCGGCGGAAGCGGGCCATACCCACGCCCACCTGCATCGCACGGGCCGTCCCGGTGGTGGCGCCGCTCTCGGCCTGGGCGAGTTCGGCGTACGGGAGCAGGTTGCGGCGGATGATCCCGGCCGCCTTGCCGAGGACGGCGGCGCGCTCCTCGGCAGGGGTGCGCGACCACGGTCCGAAGGCCTCGCGGGCCGCGGCGGCGGCCGCGTACACCTGCTCCCGCGAGGCCTCCGGCGCCCGCCCGACGACACCCTCGGTCGCCGGGTCGGTCACCTCGTAGAACCCGTTGTCGGGCGCCACCCACGAACCGCCGATGAACAACCGCTGCCCGTCGGCCACTCCCCCGGTCACGGCAGCGCTCACCTGGTGCTCACCGTCTGCGTGTCCCGCCCGGACCTGAGCACCTTTCCCGGTACCGCACCCGTCACCTCGTCACTGCGGATCGCCTCAACTCCGTTGACCCAGACCGCTGTTATCCCGATTGCTTTCGAGTCGAGGCGCGGACTGTCACCCGGCAGGTCGTGCACCAGGGTGGCCTTGCCGGCGTCGATCCTTTCCGGGTCGAAGAGGACGAGATCCGCATGCCAGCCCACCTCCAGGCGCCCCCGCTGCCGCAGCCCGAAGAGCCGCGCCGGGTCGTCCGTCAGCATCTTCACGGCACCCTCCAGCGTGACGAGCTTCCGCCCGCGCAGACAGTCACCGATGAAACGGGTGGTGTACGGGGCTCCGCACATGCGGTCCAGATGGGCGCCCGCGTCGGAGCCGCCGAGCATGACGTCCTCGTGCCGCCAGGTCTCCTGGCGCAGCGCCCACGAGTCGGGGTCGTTGTCGGTGGGCATCGGCCACAGCACCGTGCGCAGTTCGTCGGCCGCGCAGATCTCCACAAGGCACTCGAAGGGCTCCTGTCCGCGCTCGGCGGCGATGTCGTTGACGACCCGCCCCGTCAGTCCCTCGTTCGCGGCGCTGTAGGTGTCGCCGATGACGTACCGCCCGAAGTTGGCGAGCCGCCGGAAGACGCCCGCTTCCTTGCCGGCGGCCCGGCGCAGCATCTCGGCCCGTACGTCGCCGTCGCGCAGGCGGGCGATCCGCTCGGGGACGGGAAGGGCCAGTACCTCGCCCCAGCCGGGGATGAGGTTCAGGGCGCAGAAGGTGCCGAGCGACATGTTCATGGGGGTGAGGATCGGCATGGTGAGCGCGACGACGCGGCCACCGGACTTGCGGGCGCGTTCGCTCGCCTCCAGTTGCCGGGGGACGCGCTCGGGGACGGCGGCGTCGATCGTCAGCACGTTCCAGTTCAGGGGACGGCCCGCCGCCGCGCTCATCTCCACGAACAGATCGATCTCGTCGTCGCTGAACTGGTCCAGGCAGCCCGCGACGATCGCCTCGATCTGGGTGCCCTCGTGCTCGCCGACCGCGCGGGAGAGGGCCAGCAGTTCGGCGGGTTTCGCGTGCCGCGAGGCGACCGGCTGCCCGTCGCCGTCGGAGTGCGTGGAGGACTGGGTGGTGGACAGCCCCCAGGCCCCGGCAGCCATCGCCTGGTGGAAGAGGTCGAGCATCTCCCCCAGCTGTTCCTCGGTCGGCTGCCCGCCCACCGCATCCGCGCCCATCACATACCGCCGCAGCGCGCAATGCCCCACCATGAAGCCCGCGTTGACGGCGATCCGCCCCTCCAGGGCGTCCAGGTACTCCCCGAAGCCGTGCCAGTTCCAGGGCGCGCCCTGCTCCAGGGCGACCAGCGACATGCCCTCGACCCTGGACAGCATGCGGCGCGTGTAGTCGGCGTCCTCGGGCCGGTCGGGGTTCAACGGGGCAAGGGTGAAGCCGCAGTTGCCGCCCGCGACCGTCGTCACCCCGTGGTTCAGGGACGGGGCGGCGTACGGGTCCCAGAAGAGCTGGGCGTCGTAGTGCGTGTGCGGGTCGACGAACCCGGGGGCGAGGACGAGCCCCTGGGCGTCCTCGCTCGTCCTCGCGTCCTCCGTCACCGCCCCGATGACCGCGATACGGCCGTCCCGTATCCCCACATCGGCGGTGTACGCAGGGGCACCGCTCCCGTCCACGACGGTCGCGCCCTTGATCAGATGGTCGAGCATCGCGCGGGAACCCCCTGTACGGCGTTTATACGGCGTTGCGGAACCGGGTCGTCCGGTGCACCGGATCCGTGTCGATCTTCGGAATCACGTGCTCGCCGATCAGCCTGATCGACTGGAGGGTGTCCTCCCGGGAGATCCCGATCGGCATCCCGAAGCTGAGCTGGTCCGCGCCCGCCTGCTCCCACCGTTTGCACTGGGTGAGCACCTCGGCCGGGTCGCCGCAGATCAACAACTCCTCGGAGATGAGGAGTTCGATGATCTCCTCGTTGAACTCGGGGAGCGTCTCCGGCCAGACGGGGAAGCCCTCGGGACGCGGGAAGGTGTCGTGGTAGCGGAAGACGAGCGACTGGAGGTAGTGCAGTCCGCCACCGGCGGCGATCCGTACGGCCTCCGCGTGCGTCGGCGCGCAGATGGCCGTCGAGGTCACCATCACGTTGTCGTTGACGAAGTCCCCGACCGGCCGCGCCTCGACGATCGCCGTCTTGTACTGCTCCAGGACCCACTCCATGTCGGAGACCTTCTGCACACTGAAGCCGAGGACCCCGAGCCCCTTGCGGGCGGCCATGGCGTACGAGGGCGGCGACCCGGCGGCGTACCACATGGCGGGGTGCGACTTCCCGTACGGCTTGGGGAAGATCTTGCGGGGCGGAAGTTGCCAGTGCTTGCCCTGGAAACCGACGTACTCCTCCTGGAGCCACATCTTCGGGAACTCGGCGATGGTCTCTTCCCAGATCTCCTTGGTGTAGTTCATGTCGGTGACGCCGGGAATGAAGCCGAGGATCTCGTGCGAGCCGGCGCCCCGGCCGCTGCCGAACTCGAAGCGGCCTTCGCTGAGATGGTCGAGCATGGCGACCTTCTCGGCGACTTTCACGGGGTGGTTGACCTGGGCGAGCGGGTTGAAGATCCCGGAGCCGAGATGGATGCGCTCCGTGGCGTGCGCGAGGTAGCCGAGGAAGACGTCATTGGCCGAGAGGTGCGAGTACTCCTCCAGGAAGTGGTGCTCGGACGCCCAGGCGTACTTGAAGCCGGACCTGTCCGCCTGGATGACGTACTCGGTCTCCTCCATCAGCGCCTTGTGCTCCGCGAGCGGATCGGTCTCGGCCCGCTTGCCCACGTATCCCTGTACAAAGAGCCCGAATTCCAAGGAGGTTCACCGTCCCCACGTCCGTGTCCAGCTATCTGACGTACCGTCAGGTTCATCTGCCGACTGTTCCACCGCGCCCGTAAGGCGTCAATAGCTGACGTCGCGTCAGCTGGAGGCTGTGCGAGGTCAGATGACGCTCACCCCCGCCAGCCACCCCCCGTCGATCACGAACGGCTGTCCGGTGATGTACGAGGAGTCCTCGCCGGTGAGGAAGAGGACGAGCCGGGCCACCTCCTCCGGCCTGCCGATCCGGCCGAGCGGCACGAGCTTGCGGTACAGCGCGTCGACCGCCGCCGAGGGCGCCGTATGGCCGGCGGGGTCGCCGTCCGGGTCGAGCAGCGCCGGGTTGCTCATGGCGGTGTCGACGGCCCCCGGGCAGACGGCGTTGACCCGGATCCCCTTGGCGGCGAGCTCCAGGGCGGCGACCCGGGTCAGCCCCACGATGGCGTGTTTGGTCGCGGAGTAGGCGCCCACCCAGGCCATCCCCGTGAGCCCGGCGTACGAGGCGGTGTTCACGATGGTGCCCCCGCCCGCCGCCGCGATCTCGGGAGCGACGGTCTTGATCCCGAGGAAGACGCCGACCTGGTTGACCTGCACGATCTGCTGGAACTCGTCAAGCGGGGTGTTGACCAGCTCGTTGAAGCGCAGGATGCCGGCGTTGTTGACGAGACCGTCGATCCGCCCGTACGCCTCCCTGGCGACAGCGACCGCGGCCTGCCAGTCGGCCTCCTGGCTCACGTCGAGGTGTACGTACCGCGCGCCGATCTCCTTGGCCAGGGTCTCCCCCTGGTCGTCGAGCACATCCGCGAGAAGGACCCGCGCGCCCTCCGCGACGAACAGCCGCGCCTCCTGCTCGCCCTGCCCGCGCGCCGCACCGGTGATCAGCACGACGCGTCCGTCCAGCTTGCCCATGGCTCTCCGTAAGTGTCAGCCGGCCCGGGAGGGCCGGGTGTGGCCTGCGGCTCTCCTTCAGCTCAGGTGCGGAGCGAAGTCGGTTTAGCTCAGGTGCGGAGCGACCTCGGTTAGCTCAGGTGCGGAGCGAAGTCGGCCGGCTCAGGTGCGGCGCGACCTCGGTCAGCTCAGGTGCGGAGCGAAGTCGGCTAGCTCAGGTGCGGAGCGACCTCGGCGCCGAACGCCGCGATCTGGTCGGTGAGTTCGGCGCGGCTCCGGCTGCGGAACCGCACCTGCACCTGGTCCACACCCATCGCGGAGTACGCCCGCAGCGACTCGGCGAGCACCTCGGGCGCCCCGTGCAGGGTGCGCCGCCCGACATCCCAGCCGGGCTCACCGACGTACAGCGGCTCGGTGATGGCGCCGATGGTGACGGGGTCCTCGATGCCCGCGTCCTGCCTGATCCCCCGGAGCCTGGCGATCTGCTCCGGCAGCCGGTCGCGCGGATCACCCTGCGGCAGCCACCCGTCACCGCGCAGCGCGGCCCGGCGTACGGCGGCGGGCGAAGACCCGCCGACCCAGACCGGCACGTGTTGCTGCGCGGGCCTGGGCAGCTGGCCGAGCCCTTCGAAGTCGTACAACTTGCCGTGGTGCACGGGGAATTCGTCCGGCCCGAGCGCGGCCCTGAGCGCGTCGATCGACTCGTCGAGGACCGCCCCCCGCCGCGCGAAGTCCACCCCGAGGACCTCGAACTCCTCCTGTACGTGCCCGGCTCCGACGCCGAGAATCAGCCGCCCGCCGCTCAGGTGGTCGAGGGTCGCGTACTGCTTGGCGGTGACCAGCGGATGTCGCAGCCCGACGATCGCGACGTGACTGAGCAGCCGTACGCGCTCGGTCACGCCCGCGAGGAGGGCGAGGGTGGCGACGGGGTCGTACCAGACGGTGCTCATCGCGCGCGCGAGACGGCGCGGGATGGCGACGTGGTCGCAGCTCGCGAGATACGCGAAGCCGGAGCGGTCGGCGGCGCGGGCGATCTCGACGAGGTCGGCGGGGCCGGCGTCCGCCTCCCACGGCTCGGCGTAGATGGTGCTCTGCGACTGGATCGGGAGCTGCATCCCGTACAGCGGCGGCCTGCCCGTGCTCAACGTGCACCACCAGAACGCGCACCGCCCGGACCGGCCCACAGCCCGTCCTGCGTGAGCGCGAGCAGCTCGATGGCGTTGCCCCTTACGATCCGGTCGACCACGTCCGCGTCGAGGTGCCCCATCTGGGCCTCGCCGACCTCCCGGGACTTCGGCCAGGTCGAGTCGGAGTGCGGGTAGTCGGTCTCGTACAGCACATTGCCCACCCCGATGTCATCGAGGTTTCTGAGGCCGAAGGCGTCGTCGAAGAAGCAGCCGTAGACGTGCTCGGCGAAGAGTTCGGAGGGCGGCCGGTGGACCTTGTCCGCGACGCCGCCCCACCCGCGGTTCTCCTCCCAGACCACGTCCGCGCGCTCAAGTATGTAGGGAATCCACCCTATTTGACCCTCGGCGTACATGACCTTCAGACCCGGGAAGCGCTCGAACTTCCCGCTCATCAGCCAGTCCACCATCGAGAAGCAGCAGTTGGCGAAGGTGATGGTGGAGCCGACGGCGGGCGGGGCGTCGGCGGAGGTGGACGGCATCCTGCTGCTGGACCCGATGTGCATGGCGATGACCGTGCCGGTCTCGTCGCAGGCGGCGAGGAAGGGGTCCCAGTCGTCGGTGTGGATGGAGGGCAGTCCGAGGTGCGGCGGGATCTCGGAGAAGGCCACGGCGCGTACGCCACGGGCGGCGTTGCGGCGCACTTCCTCCGCCGCGAGCCGGGGGTCCCAGAGGGGGATGAGGGTGAGTGGTATCAGCCGCCCGCGGGCGTCCGGCCCGCACCACTCCTCCACCATCCAGTCGTTGTAGGCCCGCACGCACAGCAGGCCCAGCTCATGGTCCTTGGCCTCGGTGAAGGTCTGGCCGCAGAAGCGGGGGAAGGTCGGGAAACAGAGGGCGGACTGGACATGGTTGACGTCCATGTCGGCGAGCCGCTGCGGCACGTCGTACGAACCGGGCCGCATCTGCTCGTACGTGATGACTTCGAGCTTGATCTCGTCCCTGTCGTATCCGACCGCGGTGTCGAGGCGGGTGAGGGGCCGGTGGAGGTCCTCGTACACCCACCAGTCGCCTGTCGGCCCGTCGTCGCCCGGGTTGCCCATGACGGGCGCGAACTTGCCGCCGAGGAAGCTCATTTCCCTCAGCGGCGCGCGAAGGATGCGCGGGCCTCGGTCCTGGTACTTCGACGGGAGCCGGTCCCGCCAGACGTTGGGGGGCTCCACCGTGTGGTCGTCCACCGAGATGATCTTCGGGAAGGTCTCCATGCTCTGTACGGTAGCGCCGATCTGACGGGCCGTCAGCTCTCTGGTCGGTGCCCGCTCGATTGCGTGGACCGCGTGTGGACCCTGTGATCGTCCGGGGAGTTCGGCACGGCGGCCTGTGATCGCCGTCTCCCACTGCTGACGCATCCGCCATGAACAAGGCAAACTGGCGTCCCAGTACCAACGGTTCGGCAGGGGGCAGCGATGGACGGTGTGCCGCGAGTACCGAAGCAGCGGGGTCGCGAGGAACCGGCGGCATTGCGCTTCTGCGTGCTCGGCCCGGTGCGCGCCTGGCGCGGAGAGGAACTCCTGCCCGCGGGCTCCCCGCAGCAACGCGCCCTGCTGGCGGTCCTGCTGCTCCGCGAAGGACGTACGGCCACGGCCGCCGAACTGATCGACGCCCTGTGGGGTGACGATCCCCCGGCCCAGGCACTGGCCACCGTCCGTACGTACGCCTCACGGCTCAGGAAGACGCTGGGCCCCGAAATCCTGGTCAGCGAGTCCGGCGGTTACGCGATCCGGCTGTCCGGCGGCGGCGGAACGCTGGACCTCGCCCTCGCCCAGGAACTCGCGAACGACGCCGAGAAGGCACGCACCGCCGGCGATCTCTGCCACGCCCGCGATGTACTGAGGCGGGCACTGAGCCTGTGGGAGGGCGAGCCGCTGGCCAACATGCCGGGCCCCTCCGCGGATACGCAGCGTGCGCGGCTGGAGGAGTTCCGCCTCCAACTCCTCGAATCCTGCCTGGACATGGACCTGGAGCAGGGCTGCCACGCGGAGGCCGTGTCCGAGCTGACCGCGCTCACGGCGGCGCATCCGCTCCGGGAGCGCCTACGTGAACTCCTGATGCTCGCGCTGTACCGGAGCGGGCGACAGGCGGAGGCGTTGGCCGTGTACGCGGACACCCGGCGCCTGCTTGCCGACGAACTGGGCGTGGACCCGCGAGCGGGCCTGAAGGAACTCCAACAGCGGATTCTCCAGGCGGACCCGGCCCTGGCCGAACCGTCCGCCCCGGCCGCGGAGCCCGCGACAGCGCCGGTCCGCCCGGCCCAACTCCCGGCCACGGTCACGGACTTCACCGGCCGCGTCTCCTTCGTCCAGGAACTGAGCGACGTCCTGGCCTCCGCCTCCTCCGACGAGGGCGAGGGCCGCGTCATGGCCGTCTCCGCGCTGGCGGGCATCGGCGGCGTCGGGAAGACCACGCTGGCCGTGCACGTGGCCCACCAGTCACGGGGTGCTTTCCCGGACGGGCAGCTGTACGTGGACCTCCAGGGGGCGGGGGCGCGGTCGGCCGAGCCGGAGACGGTACTCGGCGCGTTCCTGCGCGCCCTGGGCACGGCCGACTCCGCCATCCCGGACTCCCTGGAGGAGCGCTCAGCCCTCTACCGTTCCGTACTCGACGGCCGCCGCGTGCTGGTCCTGCTGGACAACGCCCGGGATGCCGCACAGGTACGTCCGCTGCTTCCGGGGACGGAAGGCTGCGCGGCCCTGGTCACCTCACGCGTGCGCATGGTGGACCTGGCCGGGGCCCATCTGGTCGACCTGGACGTGATGTCGCCCGAGGAGGCTCTCCAGCTCTTCACGAAGATCGTGGGGCGGGAGCGGGTGGAGTCGGAGCGCGAGGCGGCGCTCGACGTGGTCGCGGCCTGCGGGTTCCTTCCGCTGGCGATCCGCATCGCGGCGTCGCGGCTGGCCGCCCGGCGTACGTGGACGGTGTCCGTACTGGCGGCGAAGCTCGGGGACGAGCGGCGCCGCCTGGACGAGTTGCAGGCGGGCGACCTCGCGGTCAAGGCGACCTTCGAACTGGGCTACGGCCAGCTGGAGCCGGCACAGGCCCGTGCGTTCCGGCTGCTGGGGCTGGCGGACGGTCCCGACATGTCCCTGGCAGCGGCAGCCGCGGTCCTCGACCTGACGGTGGACGACACCGAGGACCTGCTGGAGTCCCTCGTCGACACCTCGCTCCTGGAGTCGGCGGCGCCGGGGCGGTATCGGTACCACGATCTGGTGCGGCTTTACGCCCGGGCGTGCGCGGAGCGGGATGAGCAGCCGGGTGGGGAGCGGGATGCGGCTATGTCCCGGTTGCTGGACTTTTATTTGGCTACGGCGGCGGGTGTCTTCGCGATCGAGCGGCCAGGAGACCGCTTGGTGGATCACCTTGAGCCGACACAGTACGCAGGCCTGCAGTTCAGCGACCGCCAGGAGGCTCTCGACTGGCTGTACTCCGAGGCCAACTGCCTACTGGCGTGTGCGAGGCAGGCAGTTGGAGGCAGTCGGCTGCGCCGAGGAGTGGACCTGCTGTGGGCCGCGAAGGACTTGGGGGAGTCGGGGGCCAACTCGAAGCAGTACGAGACCGCGGCTCTCGCCGCCAGGGACGCCGCCCACGCCTTCGGCGACCACCGTGCGGAGGGGCGCGCCCGGACAACGTTGACCAACGTCCATCTCGTGGCCGGGCGTTATGGCGAGGCCGACGAAGAGGCGCGCCAGGCAGTGCTGCTCGCGAGCTCGGTCGATGACGCCTCCGCGCTCCACTGGACGAGCAACGACCGAGGGATCATCGCGTTCATCCAAGGCCGAAACGCAGACGCCGAGGAGCACCTCCTCTCGGTGATCGAAGGTTCACGAGCGGACGGAAACCATCCCCTCCAAGCAAGCGCCTTGTGCAACCTCTCTCGGGTTCATCTCGCCATGGGCCGTACTGCGCGTGCCATTTCACTCGCCCAGCAAGGCATTGACATCTATGACCGCCTGGGTCTGACCTTGCGGCTGGCCAACGCCCGGTACGCCCTGGGGCTGGCCCTCACACAGGCCGGGCGCCCGTCGGAGGCATTGAGTGAGCTGAACGAGGCCCTACAGATGTTCCAGACGAACCGCCAGCGCCTCTGGGAGGGAACCACCCACCTCCGCATCGCGCAGGCCCACCTCGCGGGGCGTCAATCGGCGATGGCCGCACAGCATGCGGAGCAGGCTCTCGCGATCGGCTGCATCGGTGGAGACCGCATGCGAGCCAACGTCCTTACGACCCTGGGGCGATCACTTGACGCCCTGGGCCAGGTGGACCGCGCACGCGCCTGCTGGCTCGAGGCGCTCGCGCTGTACGAAGCGTCCGGTGCGGCGGAGGCAGCGGACGTACGAACGTTGCTCGCTCCCGCCTCCGCTGCCTGAGACGTCCGACTCAAGGGCGTTCATCGATTGTTTATGCCCCGCTGACATGCTCAGCGCACTGATCCGTTGCGTCGGGGGGCAGGCGGGTCACTGGGACTCACCACCTTGTGTGAGAGTCCATTCGGCCCCTGTCCGGCGACCCTCGGGGGAGTTGCCGGACAGGGGCTCCCAACAGACTTCAGTCGAAAAGCGGGGAGTTCGCAGCCATGAGTGACAAGCAGAAGAACGCTGACGCCACCACCCAGGACAACCACGCGCCCGTGCCGCCGGTCGACGGCACGAACGCCGCCGAGGACAACCACGCACCCACCCCACCTGCCGACGACACCATCGTCGCGATGGACAACCACGCGCCCGCCCCGCCGGTCGACAACACCGTAGCCACCATGGACAACCACGCCCCCGCCCCGCCCGTCCTGGACCTGGATCGCTAAGAACCTCCATCCCGACGGGGATCGGCCGCGGTGGCGCGGAGGGGGAGCCACCGCGGCCGATGCATACCCGGCGCCCAACCCGCTTCGCGCGGCGATTGGCAGATACGTCCCGCCCACCATCACGAAAATGCCTGGTCGCGAGCCCCACCGCTGGGACATATCTGCCAATCCCTCATCATCCTGGCCGACCTCCGATATCCACAGGGGGAGTGGAAGGGGGGGAGGTGCGGGAGTGTGGGGGTGTGGAGCGGATGGGGTTGGGTGCGATTGCTGATGAAGGGGTTTTGCTTGTTTCGCGTGCTCTTGAGGGTGGGTGGGCCAGGCAGAGTCTCTTCCGGAAGCTCGGGGTGGAGGGGTGGACCCGGATTCGGGCCGGGGCCTGGGCCGAGCCGGGGCGACGCGTGGACCTTTCCGTGCGGCTGCGTGCCGTGCAGCTGCTCACACCTCAGCTCGTGATCAGCCACCGCTCGGCGGCCGCACTCTGGCAGATCGAGGTGCTGAACCTGCCCCAAGGAACGGCGGGAACGGCGGGAACGGCGCAGAGGACGACGGCACAAGGGGCGGCAGCACGGGGAGCGACGGCACCAGGGGTGGCGGCGCAAGGGCCGACAGTGCCAGGGGTGGCGGCGCAAGGGCCGACGGCACCAGGGGTGGCGGCGCAAGGGCCGACGGTGCCAGGGATGGCAGCCCAAGGAGCGGCGACGCAGAGGAGCGCTCCAGAAACCGCCCTGGAGTTCTGTGACCCCAGTCTGTCCGTCCGGCGGGAGGGCAACGGCGTGCGCGTGTACCGGCTGCCTCTCGCGCGGGGCGATGTGGTCGAGCGAGGGGGCCTGCGGATCACGAGTGTCGGGCGCACGCTCGCGGATCTGCTGCGAGCCGGGTCGAGGGACGACGCACTCGTTGCCACCGAGTCGGCGCTCACTTGGCGCAGGGTCGACGGAATCCGCCGCGCACCGCTCGCGACTCGCGACGTGATCGCAGCCGCGCTGGAAGCTCCTCTGCTCGGGGCGGCCAGGGCCCGGCGCCGGCTGAAGCTCGCCGACCGGTACGCCGGCTCACCCGCGGAGACAATCGCACGGCTGCGCATGCACGACGCAGGCCTCCATCCGGAGCCCCAGGCCGAACTCCTCACCCCCGGCGGCCGCCGTTGCCGCCTGGACTTCCTCTTCCGGGCGGAGGGACTGGCCGTCGAGATCGAGGGTTACGCCTACCACGGCACCCGCTCGTCCCACCACCGGGACATCGCCCGCTACAACGAAGTCCTCCAGTGCCCGGAGGTACGCCTCCTCCTCCGCTACACCGCAGCGGACGCCTTCGGACGCCCCGCCCAGATCATCGAGGAGATCCACCAGGCCCTCACCAAGCTCGGTCCGCTCACCGAGCCGCGCCCATTTACCCGCCCATTTACCCGCCCAGGAAGCGCGGAAGCGTAGCCTCCCCATGCCTGTGGCACGGGCTCCGTCGCCGACAGCCCCGCCATCCCGACCCCACGCCTGGCAGCCGCCCGTCGCCGACAGCCCCCACCATCCCGACCCCATCCCCGCCGCCTCACCGCCCCCGCAACTCCCCCTTCACCACCTTCCCCCCGGCGTTCCGAGGCAGCTCCCCCACGAACTCCACCACCCGCGGCACCTTGTAGTTCGCCATCTCGCGTCGAGCCCAGCCGATCAGGTCGTCCCCCGTCACCACGGCCCCCGGACGCCGTACGACATACGCCTTGCCGACTTCCCCAAGGCGCCCGTCCGGGATCCCGATCACCGCCACGTCGGCGACGTCCGGGTGGAGGCCGAGGAGCTGTTCGATCTCGGCGGGGTAGGCGTTGAAGCCTCCCACGATGAACATGTCCTTGAGGCGGTCGGTGATGCGGAGGTTGCCGGTCCTGTCCAGCACCCCCACATCGCCCGTGCGCAGCCAGCCGTCCGCGTCCAGCACGGCGGACGTGGCCGTCGGATCCTCGAAGTAGCCCTGCATGACGTTGAAGCCGCGGACGAGGACCTCGCCGGGGGTGCCCGGCGCGAGGGGCTCCCCTGTGGGCCCCACCACCCGTACCTCCGTGTCCGGGATAGCCCGCCCGGACGTCGAGGCGATCACGGTCGGGGCGTCTCCACGGCGGCACATCGTGACGATGCCGCTCGCCTCCGAAAGCCCGTACGCCGTCAGGACCGTGTCGATCTTCAGCTCTGTCCGCAGCCGTTCCACGAGCCGCAGGGGGACCACCGCCGCGCCCGTCACGACGAGGCGCAGCGCGGAGAGGTCGTGTGCGTCCCTGGAGGGGTGGTCCAGCAGGGACTGATGGAGGGTGGGCGGGCCCGGGAGGACCGATATCCGTTCCGAGGCGACGTTCGCGAGGACCGTGTCGACGTCGAACACCGGTTGCGGGATCATCGTCGCGCCGCGCATCAGGCAGGCCACGATGCCGGCCTTGTAGCCGAAGGTGTGGAAGAAGGGGTTCACGATCAGGTAGCGGTCGCCTTCGCGCAGGCCGGCGAGTTCGCTCCAGATCGCGTAGCCGCGCAGGGTCTGCGCGTGGGTGATCACCGCGCCTTTGGGGCGGCCCGTCGTGCCGGAGGTGAAGACGATGTCGGAAGGGGAGGTTCCGGAGAGGACGGCTTCCCGTTCGCGTACTTCCGCCGCGCCCACGCCCTCCCCGGAGGCCAGGAAGTCCTTCCAGGTACGGAAGTCGGCGGGGGCGTCGTCCGAGAGCACGACCACCTGTTGAAGGTGCGGGAGGCCGGGGAGCGGGCCCGCGCCGTCGCCCTCCCCCGCGGCGCGCCGCAGCGACGCCACGTACGACGTGCCCAGGAACGTGCCGGTCACGAAGAGCAGGCGGGCTCGGCTGCGGGCCAGTACGTACGCCGCCTCCGTCCCCTTGAAGCGCGTGTTCAGCGGGACCAGGACGGCTCCCGCCGACACCGCGCCGAGCGCGGAGACGATCCAGTCGAAGGTGTTCGGGGCCCAGATGGCGACCCGGTCGCCGGGCCGGACCCCACTCGCGAGACAGGCCGCCGTCGCGCGTTCGACGCGGGCACCCAACTCCTCGTACGAGATGCGCGTACGGCCGTCCACCACCGCCTCCCGGTCCGCGAAGCGTGCCGCCGCCGACCGGACCAGTCCCGGGATGCTGCCCCACTCCAGGTCTCCGCGCATCTCACGCCTCCCTGCACCACCCGAAACGCCCTAACTGACTGACCGTCAGATTAGCTGTAGCCTGACGGTCTGTCAGCAGTCGGGACTCCGTGCGGAGGTGCGCGCACATGGCAAGGACCGCGAAAAGGGCCACTCCCAGGACTCCCAGGACCATGCCGGGAATCAAGGACGCCACTGCCATCGTCGGGATCGGGCAGACCGCGTTCGCCAGGCAACTCCCCGAGTCCGAGAAGGCCTTGGCCTGTCGGGCGGTTCTCGCCGCGCTCCGCGACGCCGGGATCGAGCCGGCCGAGGTCGACGGGCTCGCCTCCTACACCATGGAGGAGACCGACGAGGTGGAGGTGGCGAAGGCCGTCGGGTTCGGTGACCTCACCTTCTTCAGCAAAGTGGGGTACGGGGGCGGGGGTTCGTGCGCCACCGTCGCGCATCTCGCCGCCGCCATCGCCACCGGACAGGCGAGCGTGGGTGTGGCCTGGCGGTCGCGGAAGCGGGGCAGCGGGCCCCGGCCCTGGACGAACACGAGCGTCCAACTCCCCACCCCGGCCCAGTGGACGCGACCCTTCGGGCTGCTCAGACCCGCCGACGAGATCGGCATGCTGGCACGCCGCTACATGCACGAGTACGGCGCGACCCGCGACCACCTCTTCAACGTCGCCCTCGCCTGCCGCAACCGCGCCAACCAGAACCCGGCCGCGATCATGTACGAGCGCCCCCTCACCCGCGAGATGTACATGACCTCCCGCTGGATCAGCG
The DNA here is from genome assembly GCF_042871385.1 of Streptomyces sp. NPDC005808. Classification (NCBI taxonomy): domain Bacteria; kingdom Bacillati; phylum Actinomycetota; class Actinomycetes; order Kitasatosporales; family Streptomycetaceae; genus Streptomyces; species Streptomyces sp. NPDC005808. Next base: position 380,851 of record NZ_JBIAIK010000006.1, read on the forward strand.
AACCCCTCTGCCTCTTCGACAACTGCCTTGAGACGGATGGTGCGTTGGCGTGTGTCATCGTCTCCGCCGAGCGGGCCAGGGACTGCCGACGCAAGCCCGTGTACGTCCATTCCGCCGCCCAGGGCCTGCCCGCCCAGCATCACGGCATGGTCAACTACTGGAACGACGATCCGCTAACCGGCCCCGCCTGGACCGCCGCCCGACACCTGTGGAAGCACGCCGACTTCACGCCCCACGATGTGGATGTCGCGCAGATCTACGACGCGTTCACGCCTCTCATTCCGCTCTCCCTGGAGGGGTACGGCTTCTGCGGGAAGGGCGAGGGCGCGGGGTTCACGGAGGGCGGTGCGCTGGAGATCGGCGGGCGGCTGCCCGTGAACACGGGGGGAGGCGGTCTCTCCGAGGCGTATGTGCACGGCTTCAACCTCATCAACGAAGGGGTGAAGCAACTGCGGGGCACCAGCACCGCCCAAGTGCCGGGCGCCGCCACCTGCCTGGTCACGGCCGGCGAGGGCGTCCCGACCTCCGCCCTTCTCCTGAGGAGTTGACCGACCCATGAGAAACGACGAGACCACCCTCCTCTCCCCCGTCCCCGACGACGACGGTGCCCCCTTCTGGCAGTACGCCGCCCGCGGCGAACTCCGCATCCAGGCCTGCGCCGACTGCGGCGAACTCCGCTTCCCGCCCCGCCCCTGCTGCCCGCTCTGCCACTCCTTCGCGAGCGAGTGGCGCAGGATGAGCGAGCGGGGGCGTATCTGGTCGTACGTCGTCCCGCACCCGCCGCTCCTACCCGCGTACGCCGCGCAGGCTCCGTACAACGCGATCGTGGTCGAGCTCGCGGAGGCTCCGCGGATCCGGCTGGTGGGGAATCTGGTGAGCGGGCCCGGCGCGCCGCTCAACTCCGTTGCGGTTGACCGGATTCGGATCGGGGCGCGGGTGCAGGCCGTGTTCACCGAGGTCGCCGGGATGTCCGTGCCCCACTGGATCCTGGAGCGGTCATGAGCGGCGGCAGCGGCCTGCGCGTCAGCGCCGACAAGGACACCGGGGTCGCCGTCCTGACCCTCGACCGGCCGGAGAAACTCAACGCCATCGACGTCGAGACGGCCTCGGAACTCGCCTCGGCATGGCGGGAGTTCCGGTACGACGACTCCGTAAGGGCCCTCGTCGTCACCGGGGCGGGCGAGCGGGCCTTCTGCACCGGGATCGACCGGGGCGTCGACGTCCCGCAGCCCAACTCCCCCTACATGGTGGACGATCCGCTCCTCGCCATCGGGCCGAAGGCGAACGACCTGTGGAAGCCGGTCATCGCGGCCGTCAACGGCATGGCCTGCGGCGGGGCCTTCTACCTACTGGGGGAATCGGAGTTCGTCGTCGCGGACGAGACGGCGACGTTCTTCGATCCGCACACCACATACGGGATGGTCAGCGCGTACGAGTCCGTCTACATGGCGCAGCGGATGCCGTTCGGGGATGTGGCGCGGATGGCGTTGATGGGGACCGCCGAGCGGATTTCGGCGCGGCGTGCGTACGAGGTGGGGCTGGTGTCCGAACTCACCGTTTCCGGTGGGGCGTTGGCGGCGGCCGTGGCCTGCGCCGTCGTCATCGCCTCTTATCCGGCCGAGGCCGTCCAGGGCACCGTGCGTGCGCTGTGGGCCGCGCAGGAGCCGGCCCGCACCCAGGCGCTCGCCCACGCGCCGCATCTCGTCTCCCTCGGCAACCTGCCGAGGGACCGCCAGGCGAGCCTGTTCGCGGCCCGCGGCACGGGGTTCAGGACCCGCTGAGGCGGGTGACGGGGGTGGGGGTGGTTTCTCGCCCCCTCCGCCCCTACCCGTCCCTTGCTCCTGGGGGCTGCCGCCCCCAGACCCCCGCTGTCGCGCTGAACGCGCTCGTCCTCAAACGCCGGACGGGCTGAGGCCAGTGCAGCAGGGGCGGAGGGGGCGAAAACTCCCCCTCACACCGTCCGAGCCGTCCCCGTCCCCTTCTCCGCGTCCAGCGCGTACACGCAGCGGTCCTTGCTGCAGGCGTACACGACGCCGTCCTTGACCACCGGGGCTCCGGTGATCTCACCCCCCGTGGCGAGCTTCCAGCGCAGCCGCCCGTCGTCCGCCTTCAGGGTGTACAGCAGATGGTCGGTGGAGCCGAAGTGGATGCGGCCCTCGGCGACGGCCGGGGCGCCGACCAGGTCGCCGCCCGCCTGGAAGCGCCACTTGGGGGTGCCGGTGACGGCGTCGAGGGTGTAGAGGCCCTTGCCGCTGCCGACGTGGACGTGACCGGCGGCGACGAGGACCGGTTCGATGGAGGCGCGGGACTCCGTCGCGATGCGCCAGCGATCGCGGCCGTCGGCGGCGTCCAGGGCGTACACGGTGCCGAGGTAGTCGGCGAGGTAGACGCCACCGCCGGTGACGGCGGGACCCGGCACGAAGGTCGGCGGGCAGAGGAAGACCGCCGGGGCCTCGAAGTGCCAGCGGACGTGACCGTTCGCCACGTCGACGGCGAGGACGCGGGTGCCGGCGGAGATGTACACGTACCCGTCGGGCCCCTGGGTGATCCGCACGGGCACGCCGCCGCAGGAAGCCGCGTCACCGATCGGGTAGGACCAGCGCTCCTTGCCGGTACGGGCCTCCAGTGCACGCAGCCGGGCGTCCTGCCAGACGTACACGGTGCCGTCGTGGACGGCGGGCCCGGCCTCCGGGGACTCGAAGTCGGTCTGGGCGCCGGTGAGCTCCCACAGTTTGTGGCCGTTGGCGGCCTCCCAGGCCTGTACGCCGCCGCCACGCGTGCCGGTGACGACGGTGCCCCGGTCGGCCTTGAGCGAGTACACCCAGGCGTCCGTCGACAGCCGCCACAGGTCCCCGCCCTCCCGGGCGTTCAGTGCGAAGAGCGTGGGGCCGTCGGAGGCGTGGATACGGCCGTCCGCCACCGACATGGACCAGGCCACGTCGCGCGTCTTGAAGCGGCGCCGGCCGGTCGCGACGTCCAGGGCGTGCACCTCGAAGGAGGTGACGTAGACGAGGTCGTCGGCGACCGCGGGCGTACCCCATACGTCGTTCGACATGCGGAAGCGCCACGGCCGCCAGCCGGCCGGGGAGTCCGGCGCGGGGGGCGCGGCGACGGGCGCGGGGTCGGCGCCGTTCACGCCGGCGCGCGGCCGGGACCAGGACGCGGCGAGTCCCGCCTCCGGAGGGGGTGCCTTGACAGCGGCGGCGCGGGCGTCGGCGACGCGCGGACCTGGGCCGATGGGCACCTTGCCGCCCGCGAGGCGTACGGGGCCGGTGTCGGGCGCCCCGACGGGCAGGGGGGCGTGCGCGGGCGGAGGCGGCACGCGCCCGCCACCGCTGCGGCCCGCCGACGGCGAGGGCTTCGCGGGCGGCCGGCCCCCTCGGCGCTGCTCGATCAGGGTCACCGCGCGCTCGGGCAGCCACGCCGACGCCGTACCGCTGTCATCGGATCCGGAGCCGAAGAGGTGGGGTGCCAGCTGGGCCTGGAGGTCGGCGGGGTTGGGGCGGCCCGCGGCCTCCATCTGCATACAGGACTCGATCAGGGGGCGCAGTTCCTCGGGCAGGCCTTCGAGGTCCGGGCCCTCCCTGAGCAGCATGAAGACGGTCTCGACGGGGTTCGCGCCGTGGAAGGGGGCGTGGCCGGTGGCGGCGAAGACGAGCATCGAGCCGAGCGAGAAGACGTCACTGGCGCCGGTCACGCTGCGCGAGTCCTTGGCCTGCTCGGGCGACATGTAGGCGGGCGTACCGACGGCGACGTTCGTCATGGTCAGACGGGTGTTCGAGACGCCGGAGGCGATACCGAAGTCGATCACTCGTGGACCGTCCTCGACGACGAGGACGTTCGAGGGCTTCAGGTCGCGGTGGACGAGGCCCGCGCCGTGGATGGACTGCAGCGCCTCCGCGACACCGGCCGCCAGCCAGCGCACCGCCTGGGCCGGCATCGGCCCGCACTCATTCACTATTTCTTCCAGCGAGGGAGCGGGCACGTACGCGGTGGCCAGCCACGGCACGGCCGCGCGCGCGTCGGCGTCGACCACCGCCGCCGTGTAGAAGCCCGACACAGCCCGGGCCGCCTCGACCTCGCGCGAGAAACGGACCCGGAACAACTGGTCCTCGGCGAGCTCCGTCCTGACCGTCTTGATCGCCACGCGCCGGCCGGAGGCCGAGCGCGCGAGATAGACCAGCCCCATGCCGCCGGCACCCAGCCGCCCCAGCACCTCGAACGGCCCGATCCGACGCGGATCGTGCTGCGTCAGCTGATCCACCACTTGCCTGCCACCTCCCCGTACGGGCCACGCCATCCACGTGTGAACGCGACCCAGTGCAGCGTCTCACCACCGCACCGCCATGGCGGCACGCACCCCGATTCTTCCTGTCCGAGCCGATGGTTGCGAACCCGGGGGCGGAACGGGGTGTCCTGGGGCAAAATGGCCGCACTTTCGAGCACGGCCGGGACCCCCACCCCCGTATACGGCCGGGACAAGACTTTTTACGCCCCATAGGCCATGTCAATTACAACCCTGCCGCGCCACCTGACTGCTGGGACCGACGGAAGTACGGCCCCTGCCGGTTAGGGCCGCTGAAGTACGGCTTCTACCGGCTAGGACCGCTCAAGTACGGCTTCTACCGGCTAGGACCGCTCAAGTACGGCTTCTACCGGCTAGGGCCGCTCAAGTACGGCGAACGACGCCCCCTGGTTGTCCGTGACCACCGCCACCCGCCCGTACGACGTGTCGAAGGGCGGGGCCTGGACGCGGCCGCCGAGCCGGTTGACCGTCCCGATGACGGCGTCACAGTCCTCGACGCCGAAGTGCACGAGGAAGTGGGGCGGCATCTCGGCCGGGAACACGTCGGACACGGGGGCCCGCCCGAAGTCGGGGGAGGCGTCGGGACCGAAGAGGGCCTCCAGGAAGACGGTGCCGTAGAACTGGTCGACGGTCGCCATGTCCCGGGCGTACAGCTCGGCCCAGCAGAAGGTGCCCGGCTCGTGGCGCCTGCCGAAGCCGGGGTGGGTACCGGCCTGCCAGATGCCGAAGACCGCGCCCTCCGGGTCGGCCGCGAGGGCCCTCGTGCCCAAGTCGCCCACCGGCGTCGGCGCGGTGATCAGCTGACCGCCCTCCGCCTCGATCCGGCCGGCGAGCGCGACGGCGTCCGGCGTCGCGAAGTACACGGTCCATACGGTGGGCATCCGGCCGTCCCGCTTGTGCACGAGGGCGGCGACGGGCTCGCCGTGATGGCGCGCCCGCACAGCCCCTCGCGCCGGAGCCCCGGGTTCGTCCGGGTGGTGCCCCTCCTCGAAGGTCCACCCGAAGAGCTCGCCGTAGAAGCGCTTGCCGGCCGCGACATCGGGGAGCTGTGCGTCGATCCAGCAGGGCACACCTTCGGAGAAGGCGGCGGGGCTCCCGGGCAAAGGGGCGGATTCGGCCATGCGGCCAAGCTAACGGGCCTTCACGCATCCCGCAGAGCATGCGCATCCCTTTGTGTACGGGGGCTCGTGTACGGGGGTTCGTGTACGGGCTCGTGTCTGGGGCCGTGTCTGGGGCCGTGTCTGGGTCCGTGTCTGGGCTCGTGTCTGGGCTCGTGTCTGGGGCCGTGTCTGGGTTCACGCACGGGCACGCGGTCCCCCGCGTGAGCAGCGCCCGCACCCGGTGTGAACAGGCCCACGCACCCCTGTGATGAGCAGCCGCACCCCATTTGCAGTCGGCCGAATCGCGCTCCGATCACCCCTCGGTAAGCTGACGGCATGACAGGACAAGTGCGTACCGTCGACGGCCGCGTGGCCGGGCGGCGTGGGCAGGCGACCCGGCAGAAGCTGCTCGACTGCCTCAGCGAGATGCTCAGCTCCTCGCCCTACCGGGACGTCAAAGTCATTGATGTCGCCCGGAAGGCGGGCACTTCACCCGCGACCTTCTACCAGTACTTCCCGGACGTCGAAGGCGCCGTCCTGGAGATCGCCGAGCAAATGGCCACGGAGGGCGCCGGGTTGGCCCAGTTGCTCGATGGCCGTTCCTGGGTCGGCAAGGCCGGCTGGCAGACCTCGCAGGAACTCGTCGACGGCTTCCTGGAGTTCTGGCGGCGCAACGACGCGATCCTCAGGGTCGTCGATCTGGGTGCCGCCGAGGGCGACAAACGGTTCTACAAGATCCGTATGAAGATCCTCAACTCCGTGAACAACTCCCTTACGGACACGGTCACCGAACTCCAGTCCAAGGGCAAGGTCGACAAGGACGTGAACCCGGCAGCGATGGCCGGTTCCCTCGTCGCCATGCTCGCGGCGGTGGCCTCGCACCAGCGGGGCTTCCAGTCGTGGGGCGTCAAGCAGGCTGAACTCAAGCCGAATCTGGCACTGTTGGTGCACCTGGGCGTGACGGGCAAGAAGCCCACGAAGTAACCATCCTTCACGCCTGTTCCTGTCCCAGCCCAGCCCTGCCCTTTCCGTCCAGCTGCCCAACTCCTGTCATGCGGGCGGCAGTCCATCCATCCAGGTGGACTGCCGCCCGCTGCGTTGTGGACGCGGCACAACCCTTCCCCCTCGCCCCCTTCGCACGACCCTTCCCTTCGCCCCCTTCGGATGAGCTCAGCGCCGTACGATCCGGAACAACCGGATCTCCCGGTCGATCCGCTCCTGATAGGTGACGTACGGCGGCCAGAACGCCACCACCGCCTTCCAGGCCGCGGCCCGCTCGTCCCCCTCCAGGAGATGAGCGGTTACGGCGATGTCCTCGCCCTTCCAGCTGATCGCGGCGTCCGGATGCGCAAGGAGATTGGCGGTCCAGGCAGGGTGATCCGGGCGCCCGAAGTTGGAGCCGATGAGGATCCAGCTCCGCGGACCGACGGCACCCGTAACACCCGCGGCACCCGCGACACCACCGACACCCACGACATCTGAAGCATCTGAAGCACCTGGAGCGCCTGAAGCGCCTGAAGTCGCGGGCTCGGGCATACAGGCCAATGGCGTCCGACGCTCCACCCCGCTCCTGGCGCCGCGCACGCTGAGGACGACCCCCGGCAGCATCTGCGCGCTGAGCAGCACCTTGCCGCGCGTCAGCCGGTGCACCACACGGTCCAGCGCGGGAACGACATACGGCGCGAGCCGCGCGAACGCCCGGGTCGAGGAGACCCTCTGCACCAGCCGGACCCCCAGCACTTTGCCTCCGACTCGACGACCGGCACCGGCACCGGCACCCGCACTGGCACTGGCACTGGCACTGGCCTTGCGCATCACACGGTCACCTTTCCACGGCTGAGGCTGCCGCAATCAAACAAGTGCGCTACATCGGCGGCATACCCCCGTAGCCGATGCACCGGCCCGAAGAGCAGCTCGTCGCCGGCCGCCCGCTTGAAGTACAGATGAGCCTCGTGCTCCCAGGTGAACCCGATACCGCCGTGCAACTGGATCCCCTCGGACGCGGCGACCCGCAGCGCCTCCAGCGCCTGAGCGAGCGCGAGCCGGCCCACCCGCTCACCACCGCGACCGGAACCGGCGTCTACACCGGAGCTGGTGCCGGTGCCAGTGCCGGTACCGGTACCGGCGCCGACATCGACACCGGAACCGGTTTCGACGCCAGCCGCCCAAGCCGCGTAGTACGCCGCCGACCGCGCCGCCTGCACCCCCACGTACACATCCGCCAGCCGGTGCTTCACCGCCTGGAACGACCCGATCGGCCGCCCGAACTGCTCCCGCTGCCGCACGTACTCGACCGTTCGCTCCAGCGCCCGGTCGGCGGCTCCCACGGCCTCGGCAGCGAGTACGGCGGCGGCCACGTCCCCGGCAACGGCGAGCGCCCCGGTCACGTCGGCTTCCTCGCCTCCGAGCAACTCGGCTTCCACATCCCGGAGTTCGATCCTGGCCCGGGGCCGGGTCTCGTCGAGGGACGTCTGTCGGACCCGTACCAGCCCGTCGACAGCCCCGTCCCCTGCTCGGGTCGAGAACGTCTTCCCCACCCGCACGAGGAACAACAGCGTCCGGGCCCGTACGTAGCCCCCTGTGTGCGCAGCCACCACAAGCAGCCCCGCGCTATGTCCGTCGAGCACCTGTGCCGCCTGCCCATAGAGCCGCCACACACCATCGACCTGCCGAGCTTGTATGCCCCCAGCGCGGCCGCCTCCTGCCCAGTCCCCGCGGTTGTCGCCCACCAGTCCGAGCACGGTCGCAAGCCGAGCGCCCGGCACCACGAGGGCGGCGGTCACCTCGCCGGAGGCAAGGCGCGGCAGCAGTTCGGCGCGCTGCGCCTCCGTGCCCAGGGTCAGAATCAGCGGGGCCGAGAGGACGGCCGTGGAAAGGAGCGGCGAGGGAGCGAGGGCACGCCCCGACTCCTCGCAGGTGAGGGCGAGTTCGGTGGCCGAGCAGCCGACGCCGCCGTACTCCTCGGGCAGGGCCAGACCGGGCAGCCCGAGCTGCCGCGCGAGCGCGTCCCAGAGCGCGGGATCGTATCCGTCGGGGCTCCGCACGGCGGCCCGCAGCTGCTCCGGCCCGCACCGCTTGACCAGCAACTCCCTCAGCGTGTGCCGGATCTCCTCCTGCTCAGCGGTGAAACGGGCGTCCATGCGGCCTCCCTCCGAAATCTGACGGGTCGTCATATTAGGCCCGCACCCGAGGAATGCACAGGCCTGCATCGGGGGAATGCACGGTCTTGCACCAGGGGACTGCACGGTCTTACAGCGCGGAACGCCCGCCCCGCAGCACGGGAACGCACAGGCCGCCACACCCTCCTCCACCCACCATTACCTGATGTACCGTCAGGTCCATGACGCCAGGAACTCCCTCCGAGGACAGGGCTTCCGGTAAGCGCAAGGTCGCCGTCGTCGGCGTATCCCTCTCCGACTGCGGACGCGTCGACGAGGCGACCCCGTACGCCCTGCACGCCCAGGCCGCCCGCCGTGCGCTGGCCGACTCGGGGCTCGGCCGTGAGGTGGTGGACGGCTTCGCGTCGGCGGGCCTCGGCACGCTGGCGCCCGTCGAGGTGGCCGAGTACCTGGGGCTGCGGCCCAGTTGGGTCGACTCGACCTCCGTCGGCGGCTCCACCTGGGAGGTCATGGCGGCCCACGCGGCCGACGCGATCGCGGTCGGCCACGCGAACGCGGTCCTGCTGGTCTACGGTTCCACCGCCCGCGCCGACATCAAGGCGGGCCGCCGCACCGGCAACCTCTCCTTCGGCGCCCGAGGCCCCCTCCAGTTCGAGGTCCCGTACGGCCACACCCTCATCGCCAAGTACGCGATGGCGGCCCGGCGCCATATGCACGAGTACGGCACGACCCTCGAACAGCTCGCCTCCGTCGCCGTCCAGGCCCGCGCGAACGCGGCGGCGAACCCGGAGGCGATGTTCCGCGACCCGGTCACCGTCGACGACGTGCTGTCCGGCCCGATGATCGCGGACCCCTTCACCAAGCTGCACTGCTGCATCCGCTCCGACGGCGGGGCGGCGGTCCTGCTGGCGGCCGAGGAGTACGTACGGGACTGCCGTACCGCTCCCGTCTGGGTCCTCGGCACCGGCGAGCACGTCTCGCACACCACCATGTCCGAGTGGGCGGACTTCACCGTCTCCCCGGCGGCGGAGAGCGGCCGCCTCGCCTTCGCCCGCGCCGGGATCCGCCCAGACGAGATCGACCTGGCCGAGATCTACGACGCCTTCACCTACATGACGCTCGTGACGCTGGAGGACCTCGGCTTCTGCGCGAAGGGGGAAGGGGGTTCGTTCGTGGACGCCGCGAAGGGCCGGCTGCTGGTGGGCGGGGAACTGCCCGTCAACACCGACGGCGGCGGGCTGTCGGCCCAACACCCCGGGATGCGGGGGCTGTTCCTGCTGGTGGAAGCCGTACGGCAGTTGCGTGGCGAGGCCGGGGAACGCCAGGTGAGAAAGGCCGGCGGGCACCTGCCGGAGCTGGCGGTCGCCTCGGGGACGGGCGGGTGGTTCTGTTCCTCGGCGACGGTGGTGCTGGGGCGGGGGTGAGTTCGCGATCGGCTCCTGCCTCAACTCACCGAAGGCGACGCCACGTTGGGCCCCGGCCGGCGGGCACTGATCCGCTGTCCGTTCGCCCTGCGCGGCGCCGGGATCGCCCCCGGCATCTGTGCGGACACCGATATCCGGTTACTGTTCCGGCCGCCGGCGAAGACGAACAGCCGCAGCACCAGGAACCGTCCGACTCCGGCGAGCCCGGAGGCGCTGAGGTAGACGATCTGCTCCGTCAGCATGCCGGGCGACGACTGCACCAGGTGCAGTACGAGCATCGCGGCGGAGGTCACCGCGTAGGCACCCCCAGCCGATCCCGCCGACTGCCAGTGCTGGCGCAGTCCGGCACGCCGCCCGGCCCCGAAGGTGAAGCGGGCGTGCAACTCCGTACAGAGAAGGGTGGAGGCGACGGTGACCAGCGCGTTCGCCACGACCCAGGGCAGCGCCCCCGCGAGCAGCGCCACGGCGACGCTGGAGAGGAGCCCGACACCGCCACCGCAGAGCACGAACCGGGCGAAGGAAGCGAGCGGACCGGGGGCGGCCGGGGCCGCCGTAACCGCCGTAACCGCCGAGACAGCCGGGCGCACCGAGGTCACCGAGGTCACCGAGGTCACCGAGGTCACCGAGGTCAAGGGAACCACCCGGGTCCGGCGTACACCGTCCGTGCCGGGCTCCTTCGGCTCGGAACCCCGCGCCGCGAACGCCGTCTCCGGCTTCGACAACAGCAGCGAACTCATGGGGGGTTCCTTCCGGGCGAGGCCGTGAACCTCTGGAATCAGGGGCCGTGAACCTCTGGGATCGGGGCCGTGAACCTCTGGGATCAACTGGGTTCAACGATGCCGTCGCCCGGCCCTCAGCACGAGGAGGTGTACTACCCGACCCGGGGTACGGCTAGCCCCACCAAGTGCCGGGTGCCCACGGGTGTGTCGGTCGCCCGGAATACGGAGTGGTACCGGGCACGCTGACGCAGACAGCCACCATTCGCAGCCCGCCCGCAGCATGGAGGAGACCGACATGGCCCTGACCCGCGAAGAGCGCGAAGCCTTCCTCGCCGAGCCGCACGTCGCCGCGATCGCGATCGACGCCGGGGAGAGAAGGGCCCCTCTCACCGTGCCCATCTGGTACCAGTACGAGCCCGGCGGCGTCGTGTGGATCATGACAGGGCGGGACTCCCGCAAGAACAGCCTGATCAGTGCGGCGGGCCGGTTCACGCTGCTGGTCGACCGGCTCGAACCCACCATCCGGTACGTGTCGGTCGAGGGACCGGTGCTCGACACCACGCCCGCCACCCGCGAACAGCTCCATGAGATCTCGGCCCGCTACCTCCCGGCCGAAAAGGTCGACGCCTACGTCGACTTCGCCTGGAAGGAACACGGCGCCAATGTGATCGTCCGCATGCGGCCCGAACACTGGGTCTCGTCCGACCTCGGCTCGGTGTGAGCGGGGTACGTGGATCCGGATCCCACGTGACAATCAGGGCATGAGCGCCGACCACACCGACCCGTCAGCCGAGTTCGTCCGTCTCCTCCGGTCCCAACGAGTCTGGGACACCGAGCTGCCCTCCTTCGATCCGGGGGCGGCGCCCGACGAGCCGCTGCCGCTGTTCGAGCGGTGGTTCGCGGAGGCGGTGGCGGCTGGGCAGACCGAGCCGCACACCGTTTCCCTCGCCACGGTGGACGCGGACGGACTGCCGGACGTCCGTACGGTGATGCTGCACGGGGCGGACCCGGCGGGCTGGTCCTTCGCGTCGCACGCGACGAGCCGCAAGGGCCGGCAACTGGCCGCCCGCCCGTACGCCGCCCTCGGTTTCTACTGGCCCGCACAGGGGCGCCAGATCCGCCTCCGCGGCCCTGTCACCGTGGCCCCGCCCGAGGCGAGCCAGGCCGACCTGCACGCCCGCTCCACCGGCGCTCTCGCCGCGGCCCTCGTCGGTCACCAGAGTGAAGTCCTGCCCTCCCTAAAGGAGTTGGAGCAGGCGTCCGGCGCAGCCTGGTCACAGGCCCAGCACGACCCCACCACCCCGGCCCCCACCTGGACCCTCTACCACCTCCGCCCGGACGAAGCAGAGTTCTTCCAGGGCAGCCCCAGCAGACAACACGTACGCCTCAACTACCGCCGCACCGACTCCGGTTGGCTCAAGGAACTGCTGTGGCCGTGAAGGTGAGCGGCGTCGGGCTGTAACTCGTTGAGGCACCTCAGCCCGAGGACGGCACCGCGGGCTCCGGATCCGTCGCCACCCGCCCATGCAGATGCACATCGCGGAACGCGTCGTGCCGTCCCGCCTCGAACATCGCGCCCCGCAGTGTCCCCTCGTACGGGAATCCGCAGCGCTCGGCGACGCGGCAGGACGCGTCGTGGCCGAGGGCGTGGCCCAGTTCGAGGCGGTGCAGACCGAGGTCGGTGAAGGCGAAGCCGGTGGCGACGAGCAGGGCGCGGGTGGCGACCTGGCGGCCGCGGGCCTCGGGGAGAACCCAGTAGCCGACGCGGGCGTTGCGTATGACGTGGTCGATCTCGTTGACGCCGATGTGGCCGAGCACCTCGCCGGTGTCCGCATCCGTGACGCAGAAGGAGACACCGCTCGCGTCCGTCGCGGCCTCGGCACGCGAGCGGAGCGACTCACGCGCGCCGTCGATGTCCCGGACGATCTTCAGCGGCGTGTTCCAGCGCTGGAACTCCGGGTCGGACAGCCCGCGCAGCCACGCCGACACATCGACGTCGGACTCGGCGTTCCAGGGGCGCAGCCGCAGACCGTGACCACGCTTCTCGGGGAAGGGACGGAGGGCGTACTGCTCGTGGATGTCGGCCATCCATCCATTGAAACGCCTCAGCGCGTACGGCCCCCACCCCGGGGCCGGAACACCGAAGCACCAGCGACCCGGCACCGGATGCCGGGCACCGACCGCTCACGCGGCAGGGGCTCGGCCCCGCACACCCCGGCCGTCCGAGCGCGCGTACGACTCACCCCCGAGGCCGGAACACCGGCACCCACACGTCCACCGCGCACCGGAACGTCACCCCCAGCTCCATCCCGGCCCGCAGCGCCCCCTCCGCGCACTCCACCACCTCGGTCATCATCCGCGGTCCCTCCACGAGGTCGACGACGGCGGCGACGTAGGGGACCCGCTCACCGAACGGCGGGAGGTCGTTGCGGTGGACGACGGACCAGGTGTAGAGCGTGGCGCGCCCGCTCGCCGGCTCCCACCGGACGTCCTCGCTCCAGCAGTGCGGGCAGAACTCCCGCGGGTAGTGGTGGGCGTGTCCGCAGCCCCCGCAGCGACGGACCAGGAGCCGGCCCTCCGCCGCCGCGTCCCAGTACGGCCGTGTGAAGGCGTCCACCTCGGGCAGATCGAAACGCGCGCCACTCACCAGGACCGCCGCCCGCCACTCACCAGGACCGCCGCCCGCCACTCACGAGGCCGGCGGAGCAGGTCGGCAACCCGGCGGTCATGAGAACAGTCCGATCGCGTCGTCCAAGGACCACGTCTGCCACGACATCCCGAACAGCGCGACGACCGAGATCAGCGCCATCATCGAGTTCTGGCCCTGCTCGGCCCAGTCGTGGATCATGAGGACGAGGTAGAGAAGGTTGAGGAGCAGTCCTCCGACCAGGGCGATCGGCGTGAGGAAACCGAGGATCAGCCCCAGGCCGAGCGCCAGTTCCGCGTACGCGACCACGTAGGCCATCGTCCGCGGGCGCGGCGCCACCACCGTGTCGAAGCCGCTCCGGACCGCGTTCCATCGGTGCTTCGCCGCGATGTCCGCGGCCCAGGCGATCCCGGCGCCCCGTTCGAACCACGCCTTCTTGTCCTTGTGCCGCCAGCTCTCCAGCCACCACAGCCCGAGCCCGATACGGAGCACGGCCAGCCATTGCGCCTCGCTGAGCCAGATCGTGTCCATGGGCGAACCCACTCCCTCGGTTTCTGACGGTACGTCAGTTTCGTACGTCAGTTTCACCGCACGGGGCCCCACAGGCAAGAGACGTACGGCCCCGGCTCGCACTCCCGGCGGCCAAGCCTTCCCTCCGGAGGCTGCCCGTTGACACCCCCTCCCCCGAGGCACCCGGCGCGACCCCTCAGCCCGGCACCGGCACACCCACCCTCTCCACGTCCACGCACCCGGCACAATGAAGTGACCTACGCCACGAACCCCACCCACCCCTCCTACAGCCGTGATCAGTTCGCAACCGATTCCGGGCTTGACCGAGACCTAACAAGTAACTACGTGATTACGCTCGCGGACATGGCCGACTCCTCTGCTTCCTCGACACCGCACCCGGTGCCGTCCCACGAAGACCGCCCCGTGTACGTGATCGGCGGCGGCCCCGGCGGACTCGCCGCGGCCTACGCCCTGCGCGCGCAGGGCGTACGCGCCGTGGTACTGGAGAAGTCCGAGCACGTCGGGGCGTCCTGGCGGCGCCACTACGACCGGCTGCACCTGCACACCACACGGCGACTGTCGTCGCTCCCCGGTCTGCCCATGCCGCGTGAGTTCGGACGATGGGTGTCACGAGACAACGTGGTGCGCTACCTGGAGAAGTACGCCGAGCACCACCAGCTGGAGATCGTGACGGGCGTCGAGGTCTCGCGCGTCGAACCCGCCCCGGGTGGCGACGGCTGGCTGCTGCACGCCACCGGGGGGCGGGAGTTGACGGGCAGCGCGGTGGTCGTCGCCACCGGCTACAACCACACGCCGCACATCCCCGACTGGCCCGGCCGCGACGGCTACACCGGCGAACTCCTGCACGCCGGCCACTACCGCAACCCCGCCCCCTACGCGGGCCGCGACGTCCTCGTCGTCGGCGTCGGCAACACGGGCGCCGAGATCGCCGTGGACCTGATCGACGGCGGTGCCTCGCGCGTCCGCCTCTCCGTCCGGACCGCCCCGCACATCGTGCGCCGTTCCACGGCCGGATGGGCCGCCCAGTTCACGGGCATCGTCGTACGACGACTGCCGGTCGGCCTCGTCGACCGCCTCGCCGGGCCGATGGCCAGGCTGAGCGTCCCCGACCTCTCCGCCCAGGGGCTGCCCCGCCCCGACACCGGCCTCTACTCACGCGTCAACGAAGGCTCCATCCCCGTCCAGGACGTGGGCCTCATCGACGCCGTCCGCAAGGGCCGGGTCGAGATCGTGGCCGCGGTGGACGGTTTCGAGGACGGCAAGGTCGCCCTCGCCGACGGAGGCCGGATCGGCCCGGACGTCGTGATTGCCGCGACCGGTTACGTCCGCGCCCTGGAAGGTCTCGTCGGGCACCTCGACGTACTGGACGCACGCGGCAAGCCGGCCGTGCACGGCGCCCGCACCCCGAGGAACGCCCCCGGCCTCTACTTCAGCGGCTTCACCAACCCCATCAGCGGAATGTTCCGCGAACTCGCCCTAGACGCCGAGAAGATCGCCAAGGCGGTCGCCCGCCACCCCGCGACACGCAAACCGTCGTCCACACCCTGATCCCGCAACCTTCAGCCCCCTGCCCGACCCTGCCCGGCCGAGGGCTGCCCGGTGCCGCCTCGCGCGCCCCGCCTCGACTCGCCTCACCTCACCTCGACTCGCCTCGCCTCGCCCCACCTCGCGGTGATCTTGCGGCCACGGTTTCGGGCGATCCCGCCTGCAGCGCGCCACCCGGGTCCACATCACGCATGAGACTCTCGCGAGCGGGGGTACGGAAGCCGAGAACCCCCAACCAAGCGCCCCTCCGCACGTCTTTGCGTGCACAACAGTTCCTGACGCGGCGTCAGTTAAGTAATCTGACTATGCGTCAGTTAATTGGCTGTCACACAGGAGCGGGCGGACCGATGCTTGGATCAACCCACGGCACCCTCACCACCGACTCCCGCCGGGCCCGGGTCATCGCCTGCGGCGAGCAACCCTCACCCGTCGTCCACGGCCGACCGGCCGAGGTCCACGACCTGGACGTCAGCGGCCGCCCCCTTTATGCGGGCGTACCCGATCTGGACCGCTTCTTCCGTCCCGAATCCGTGGCCGTGATCGGTGCCTCGGACGCCGAAGGGCGGCCCAACACCGGCATCACGCGACAGCTGATCGCCTGGGCCGAACGGGTCGGTGCGCGGCTGCACCCGGTGCACCCCACCCGTCAGTCCGTCTTCGGCATACCGTGCTTCCCTTCCGTCTCGGACCTGCCCGAACAGGTCGACCTGGCTGTGCTTCTGGTCGGCGACCCCCTTCCCATGATCGAGAAACTGGCCGAGGCCAAGGTGAGGTTCGCGGTCGCCTTCGCCTCCGGGTTCGCCGAGACCGGAGCCGAGGGAGCCCTCGCACAGGCCCGGCTCGCCACCGCCGTCGCCGGCTCAGGGCTGCGGCTGCTCGGGCCCAACACCAACCTCAACGCCTTCGAGGAATTCCGCGACGACCTCGACGGTCCCGCGATCGCGCTCATCACACAGTCCGGACACCAGGGACGGCCGGTGTTCGCGATGCAGGAGCTGGGTGTGCGGCTCTCGCACTGGGCACCCACCGGCAACGAAGCCGACCTGGAGACCGCCGACTTCATCTCCTACTTCTCCGAGCGGCCCGAGGTCGGTGCCATCGCCTGCTACCTGGAGGGACTGAAGGACGGCCGCTCCTTTCTGCTCGCCGCCGACCGCGCCGCCCGGCGCGGGGTACCCGTCGTCGCGGTCAAGGTCGGCCGCACCGAGACCGGCGCCCGCACCGCCGCCTCACACACCGGCAAGCTGACCGGCGCCGACACCGTGGTGGACGCGGCAATGCGGCAGTACGGCGTGATCCGCGTCGACGGACTCGACGAACTCCAGGACACCGCAGCCCTGTTGGCCCGCGCCCGCGCCCCGCAGGCGGACGGCGTCGTCGTCTATTCGATCTCGGGCGGCACGGGCGCGCACTTCGCGGACCTGGCGAGCGGGGCCGGACTGTCCCTGCCCACGCTGCCGCCCGACAAGCAGGCCGAGCTGCACGAATGGATACCCGACTACCTGAACGTCGCCAACCCCGTCGACAACGGCGGCCACCCGGTGGGCGACTGGCGCGGCCGCAAGATCATCGACGCGATCCTCGCCGACCCTTCCGTCGGCGTGCTGGTCTGCCCCATCACGGGACCCTTCCCGCCGATGAGCGACAAGCTGGCGCAGGATCTGGTGGACGCGGCCGAACAGAGCGACAAGCTGGTGTGCGTGGTGTGGGGGTCGCCGGTCGGCACGGAGGCCGCCTACCGCGAGACGCTGCTCGGGTCCTCCCGGGTCGCCACCTTCCGTACCTTCGCCAACTGCATCACCGCCGTACGCGCCTATCTGGACCACCACCGGTTCGCCGCCGCCTACCGCTCCCCCTTCGACGAGGCGCCCCGCACCCCCTCGCCCTCCTTCCGCAAGGCGCAGGCCCTGATGCGGCCCGGGCAGCAGCTGAGCGAGCACGCGGCGAAGCAGTTGCTGCGCGCGTACGGAATCCGCGTGCCCCGCGAACAGTTGGTGACCAGTGCGGCGGCGGCCGTGCGCGCGGCGAGCCTGATCGGCTACCCCCTCGTGATGAAGGCATCCGGCGCGCCGATCGCCCACAAGACCGAACTCGGCCTGGTGAAGCTTCCCCTGACCTCCGCCAGCCAGGTCCGCGACGCCTATCGCGAGCTGACCGACATCGCGCGCTACGAGGGGATCTCGCTCGACGGGGTGCTCGTGTGCCAGATGGTCGAGCGGGGCGTCGAGATGGTCGTCGGTGTCACGCACGACGAGCTTTTCGGACCGACGGTGACCGTCGGCCTCGGCGGCGTCCTCGTGGAAGTACTCCGCGACGCAGCCGTCCGCGTGCCGCCCTTCGGCGAGGACCAGGCCCGCACCATGCTCGCCGAGCTGCGGGGGCGGGCGCTTCTGGACGGGGTCCGCGGCGCTCCGCCCGTCGACATCGACGCGCTGGTGGAGGTCGTCATCCGGGTCCAGCGCATGGCGCTCGAACTCGGTGACGACATCGCGGAGCTGGACATCAATCCGCTGATGGTGCTGCCTCGGGGACAGGGGGCGGTGGCATTGGACGCGCTGGTGGTGTGCCGCTGAGCTGCCGCACCACCCGCGCCACGTGCACCACCGGTGCGTCCCACACCACCCGCACCACCCGCGCCACCCGCGGGTCCCGCACCACCGGCGCGTCCTGTGCCTCCCACACCGGAGGCCCACTGCTCCTCGTACGAAAAAACCCACCGCTCCTCGTGCGAAACGGAGTACCCCCATGTCCGACTCCCCCCATGAATCTCCCGAAAAGTCCCTCGACTCATTGATACTTCACGCCACTGACAATGCCGTCGCGTGGATCACCCTCAACCGGCCCGAGGCGATGAACGCCCTCACCCGGGACCAGCGGGAACGGGTGATCGGGCTGCTTGAAGAAGCCTCCGCCGACCCGGACGTACGGGCTGTCGTCATCACGGGGACGGGCCGCGGATTCTGCGCGGGCGCGGACCTGCGCGGGGGCGCGGCGGCCGGGGAACGGGTGCCCGGCGACGTCGCCCGTACGATCCGTCTCGGTGCCCAGCGCCTCATCGCGGCCGTCCTCGACTGCGAGAAGCCGGTGATCGCGGCGGTGAACGGCACGGCGGCCGGGATCGGCGCGCACCTCGCGTTCGCGTGCGATCTCGTGATCGCCACGGATTCGGCCCGGTTCATCGAGGTGTTCGTACGGCGCGGCCTCGTCCCGGACGGCGGCGGCGCGTATCTGCTGCCCCGGCTGGTCGGTCCGCAGCGCGCCAAGGAGTTGATGTTCTTCGGCGACGCGCTGACGGCGGCGGATGCGGAGCGGCTCGGCCTGGTCAACAAGGTCGTACCGCCACAGGAGTTGGAGAAGACCGCCCGCGAGTGGTCCGAGCGCCTCGCCACCGGCCCGACCCGCGCGCTCGCCCTCACCAAACAGCTGGTCAACGCGTCTCTGGACAGCGATCGTGGGACCGCTTTCGCCGCCGAGGCCGCCGCGCAGGAGATCAACATGACGACCGCGGACGCGAAGGAGGGGGTCGCGAGTTTCGTGGAGCGGCGGGACCCTCAGTACCGCGGACGCTGACCAAAACGGCTCACGGCATTCACTTCTGACTATCCGTCAGCTTCAATGGATGTCGTGATGGGACACGCAGGGATGGCGGCCACCGCTGTCCGATACCTCAGGTCGGTCGGGGCGCCCACGGTCGCGGAGCCCGTCGAAGCGCTGCCGCCCCCGGAGCTACGGGCGGTCGCGGACGACGAGCGCGCGCCGGTCGACCAAGCCGAATTCCGCCGCGTACTGGGGAACTTCGCGACCGGCGTGACTGTCGTCACGGCACCCGCGAGCGAGGACTCCGACGGCTCTGGTTCGGGAAGGGGCGGCCCCGCCGGGTTCGCCTGCCAGTCGTTCTCCTCCCTCTCGCTCGACCCTCCGCTGGTCTGCTTCCTGGTCGGCCGTACGTCGTCGACCTGGCCACGGATCGCCCGTGCCGGTGTCTTCTGCGTCAACGTGCTGGGCGCGCACCAGGGCGAGTTGTGCCGCGGGTTCGCGGTGCGCGGCGGGGAGAAGTTCGCCGGCGTCGCGTTCGACGCCGCCCCTGCCACCGGCTCCCCCCGTCTCGCGGACGCCTCCGCCTGGATCGACTGCACGATCCACGCGGTGCACACGGGTGGGGACCATCTGATCGTGGTGGGGCGGGTGGAGGCGCTGGGCACGGGCGACGACGAGGCGGCACCGCTGTTGTTCCACAAGGGGCAATTCGTCTGAGAGCACCGGGCGACCCGCGCGGTCAGGCCGCCGTGACCCGCGCGGTCAGGCCGCCGTGACCCGCGCGGTCAGGCCGCCGTGACCCGCGCGGTCAGGCCGCCGTGACCCGCGCGGTCAGGCCGCCGTCAGGGCCGCCACCCGCACGGTGGGCCGGCGCCGGATCACCAGCGCCATCAGCGCCGCCGCCGCGCACAGCGCTCCCGACGCGTACCAGACCACGTCGTACGAGCCGAAGACGTCACGCGCGACGCCGCCGAGGAAGGCGACGAGGCCGGCACCGATCTGGTGCGAGGCGAGGACCCAGCCGAAGACGATGGCGCTGTCCTCGCCGTACTGCTCCCGGCACAGGGCCAGGGTGGGCGGGACGGTGGCGACCCAGTCGAGGCCGTAGAAGACGATGAAGAAGATCATCGGCGGATGCACGGTCGGGTAGAGGAGTATCGGCAGGAAGAGGAGCGAGACGCCGCGCAGCGCGTAGTACACCGCCAGCAGCCGGCGCGGGTCGTAGCGGTCGGTGAACCAGCCGGAGGCCACCGTTCCGACGACGTCGAAGACACCGATGACGGCGAGGAGCGAGGCCGCCGCGGTGATCGGCATGCCGTGGTCGTGGGCGGCGGGCACGAAGTGCGTCTGGATCAGGCCGTTCGTCGAGGCACCGCAGATCGCGAAGGTACCCGCGAGCAGCCAGAAGGGTCCGGTGCGGACGGCGGAGAGGAGGACCGTCACCGCACGGCGGGCGGCGCCCGGCACCGGGGCGGGCTTCACCACGAACTCCGTTGCCCCGTACGGCTTCTGGCCCACGTCCGCCGGGTGGTCCCGCAGCAGCAGCCATACGAAGGGGACCACCGCGAGGGCGGCGAGGGACACCGTCACGGCCGCCGGCCGCCAGTTGTGCTCCGTCACGATCCACGACAGCAACGGCAGGAAGATCAACTGGCCGGAGGCGGAGGCCGCCGTGAGGATGCCCGTCACCAGGCCGCGCTTCTCCGTGAACCAGCGGTTCGTGACCGTCGCCGCGAAGGCGAGTGCCATCGAGCCGGATCCGAGCCCCACCAGCAGGCCCCAGCACAGCAGCAACTGCCAGACCGCCGTCATCCACACCGTCAGCCCCGACCCGAGCGCGATGACGATCAGGGCGACCGCGACCACCCGCCGAATCCCGAAGCGGTCCATCAGCGCGGCGGCGAACGGCGCCGTCAACCCGTACAACGCGAGGTTGATCGACACCGCCGCGCCGATCGCGCCGCGCGACCAGTCGAACTCCTTGTGCAGAGGATCGATCAGCAGCCCCGGCAGCGAGCGGAAGGCCGCCGCTCCGATGATCGTCACGAAGGTGACGGCGGCGACGAACCACGCACGGTGGATGCGGTGCTGCTTGGCGTCACGAGCTTGCTTGGCTGTCGAGCCGACGGCCTCGATGGAATCTGTCAGGTCGGCATCGGCGGAATCTGTTTGGTCGGCATCGGCGGATTCCGTCAGGTCGGCATCGGTGAAGTCCGTCGGGTCGGCATCGGCGGAGTCGGTCGTCTGGGTCACGTCATAGAGCTTCGGGCCTGCGATCTCCGGGAACGAGTGGCCCGAAGGACAGTATTCGCTAGGATCAGGCCATGGCAGACCGACAGACATCCCGACAGACATCCCCGTACGAGACGTCCCAGCGGCAGGGATCCACACGGCACCGCGTGGTCGTCCTCGCCCTGGACGGCCTGCTGCCCTTCGAACTCGGCATCCCGCAACGCATCTTCGGCAAGGCGCGCGACGCGGACGGCCGCCACCTGTACGAGATCGTCACCTGCTCGATCCGCCCGCCGGGCCCCGTGGAGACGGACGCCGACTTCGCCGTCCTCGTCGGAAAGGGCCCCGAGGCGCTGGCGACCGCCGACACCGTCGTCATCCCCGCCTCCTACGAGCTGGGCCCCGTCCACGACGAGGGCGTGCTCACCCCGGAACTGGCCGCCGCCCTCGCCCACATCCGCCCCGGCACCCGCCTCGTCTCCATCTGCACCGGCGGATACGTGCTCGCCGCGGCCGGCTATCTCGACGGCCGCCCGGCCACCACGCACTGGATGCACGCGGAGCACTTCCAGGAGCTCTTCCCGAAGGTCAGGGTCGACGCCGACGTGCTCTTCGTCGACGACGGGGACGTCCTCACCTCCGCCGGCGTCGCGGCCGGCATCGACCTGTGCCTCCATCTCGTACGCCGCGACCACGGCGCCGCCGTCGCCAACGATGTGGCCCGCCGCACCGTCGTACCGCCGCACCGCGACGGCGGCCAGGCGCAGTACATCCAGCGCCCGGTCCCGGAGGCGCAGGCGGCCACCACGACCGCGGCCCGCGCCTGGGCCCTCGGCCGCCTCGACGAACCGATCCAGCTCCGCGACATGGCCGAGCAGGAGTCCATGTCCGTACGCACCTTCACCCGCCGCTTCCGCGAGGAGGTCGGCGTCAGCCCCGGCCAGTGGCTCACCCAGCAACGCGTCGAACGAGCCCGCCACCTGCTGGAGGCCAGCGCCCTGTCCATCGACCAGGTGGCCCGCGAAGCCGGCTTCGGCACAGCCCAGTCGATGCGCCAGCACCTACAGACGGCCCTCGGCGTCACCCCCACCGCATACCGGCGCACCTTCCAGTCCGGAAACACCCCCGGTCTCCCGGAGGTCGACAACAATTTCCTTCACGCCGGGAGTCGAGGGCCTGGCGACAGCCGCCGACAAGAACAGGCGGCCGGCCAAGGTCGATGACGACGTGCCGCCGTGGCCCGTGCCAGGAAGGCGAAGGTCGAGAGCGTGAGCGCTATCGCTCTCGGCATCTCCCGAGCCACCCTCTACAGCCACCTCGTGGAGAGCTCCTGAGACAGCCGCGCAATCAGGCTGCCAGGGCACGGACAAGCATCGTGCCCACGGCCCTGCCCTCTGGCGGGTCGATCAGAGACACGCACACGTCAGAGAAGCCGTACCCAGTCAGGATGCGCCCCCACTCACCTGGGGTGCGGTCGTGCCGCAGTCCGGCTTTGGCGGGCTTGGGCGCCTGACTGCCTGGAGGCAAATGCGAGAAGGCCAGGATGCCGCCCGGCGCCATACGCGAGCGGATCAGCGGGAGCAGGGTGTCCGGATCGACGAACCAGACGGCACCAAAGATCGAGAGCACGACATCGAACGTCTCGTCCGTCTCGCTCAGGAACGCCGTCGCCTCCGCCGTACGGAACTCAAGGCCCGGCAGATCGCCCCAGCGCTCCCGCGCGACCGTCTCGCGGGCGGGTGCTACGTCCACCCCAAGACCTGTCGCGCCGAGCGTCACCAGGTGCGCGAGGTTACTGCCGCTCCCTGAGCCGAGTTCCAGGACCCTGCGCCCGGCCACGGGACCCAGAACGCTCTCGGTCGGCCCATGATCGGCGTACTGAGTCCAGTTCAACCAGGTCGTTTCACCCATGGCGTTCACGGTCCTGCGTGGCTTGCTCCCGACCGCGTATCTGTCCCAGGACTCAGCCAATGACATGTGGTGATCCTTCCCGGCAAGAGGGGCCCACCTCCAACGTACGGGGATAGGCCCCACCTCACTTGCTGCTCACTACTACTTGGGCGAGTCGTGGCACCCGGCGTGGCACTGGTTGCAGTCGGCCGCGTTCTCCATGCCCCACAGGTCGGGGTCGATCTCGAACCCGGCCGCCTTGATGGCCTTGATCGTCTGTTCCAGAACGAGCGGGCCGCCGGTCTTGGGGTCGTGGCCCTCCCGCATCGCCTGGTCGTCGCTGACGCACTGGACACCGGCCGTCGACCCCGGAAGCTCCGGAACGTGGTGGATGTACCGGCCGAAGTGCTGGTTGGTGAAGTGGTGGTACGGGATCGAGTCGAGCATGAACGAATGCCATGCCTCGTCCACCTGCTCGGACGGGCCCATGAGAAGGTCCGGGTTCTCACCGCACGTGACCAGGTAGGCGATGGCCTGCCCGAACTTGGCTTCTGCCAGTTCGCGTGTGTTCTCCGGGTTGCGGAGGAGGGCCACCTCCCGCTCCCACACGTCCGGCGTGACGTACGCCTTCGGGTCGCGAATCACTACTACGGTGCTCATGCTGGCTTGCCTCCGCGTAATTGGGGTTCCGTGGTGCTCCGGTTACGTCGTCCACCCGCACACTTGGGACACAGGCACGGCGGCATGAGGCCAGTAGCGAGAGGCTCCCCGCCCTCCCCCTCGTACAGGGTTCGTGGCTCGGTCCGAGTGCCGTCGGCTCTCACCGTGTAAGCGCTGATGCGGATGGACATGACGTCCATGTTCCGGATCGGGCATGACCATCGCGGCGACGTTCAAGGCGTCCCTCGGGCGTCATGTCGGCGTCACCCCGAGGGCGTCAAACCGGTGTCATTGGAGGCGTGACGTGGCTACCCTCGGATCATGACGACTACGGCCGAGCATGAGCGAATCCCCAACGACGTGCTGACCTCCGTACGCAAGTCGATGAACCTGAGCCAAGACGAGTTCGCCCAGGGCCTGCGGGGCGCGGGCGAGGAACTGGGGGAACCGAACGACGCTTCCAAGCGACTCGTGCAACGCTGGGAGTCCGGGGAGACCAAGACGTGCCGCCCGCTGTACGCGCGGGCGCTGAAGCGGTTCACCGGCCGCACCCCTGAACTGCTGGGGTTCGCGATCCCGATGGCACGCGTCCATTCAGACGGCGCAGGAGGTCATGACATGGAGGCTGGGGAAGTCGGCACGGCTGACGCTGTCACAAACCCGGAGCCAGAGCCGCAGAGCGAGTACGCGGGCATCTGGCTGTCCCGGTACGAGTTCTACTCGTCCAGCCGTGACGAGACGTTCGACTGCAAGCACCACGTCGTGATCGTCCAGCACGGCAACCGGCTGACAGCTCAGAGCCTGCCCGGAGCGTCGACCAACCCGGCCAGCCCGTTGTCTCTGGATCTCACCGTTGATCGGAACGTCGTCACCGGTACGTGGACCGAGCAGACGGCGACCAACGGGTACTACCAAGGTGCCCGGTACCACGGTTCGATTCAGCTACTCATCGAGCCGACGGGCCGACGTATGGCGGGCAAGTGGGTCGGGTTCGGCAAGGACTTCGATGTGAACACGGGCCCGTGGGAGCTGCGCCTACTCGACCGATCGACAGGCCGCGCGAGCATCGAGCGGTACTCGACTACACCTCAGTGAGGGATCGGGGCGCTCCCCTGCAGGAAGCAGCGGGAGCCGTCCCGTGTGCGGGCGCCTGGCCGCCGAGTCCGCCCCACTGGTTCGAGCTGGCAGGTACGCAAGATCGGCTCACTCCCAGTTTCCCCAAGGCATCACCACGGCGTCGCCGTAGCCAACGATGTGGCCCGCCGCACCGTCGTACCGCCGCACCGCGACGGCGGCCAGGCGCAGTACATCCAGCGCCCGGTCCCGGAGGCGCAGGCGGCCACCACGACCGCGGCCCGCGCCTGGGCCCTCGGCCGCCTGGACGAGCCGATCCAGCTCCGCGACATGGCCGAGCAGGAGTCCATGTCCGTACGCACCTTCACCCGCCGCTTCCGCGAGGAGGTCGGCGTCAGCCCCGGCCAGTGGCTCACCCAGCAACGCGTCGAACGAGCCCGCCACCTGCTGGAGGCCAGCGCCCTGTCCATCGACCAGGTGGCCCGCGAATCCGGCTTCGGCACAGCCCAGTCGATGCGCCAGCACCTACAGACGGCCCTCGGCGTCACCCCCACCGCATACCGGCGCACCTTCCAGTCCGGAAACACCCCCGGTCTCCCGGAGGTCGACAACGATCTTCTCCACAGCGGGGGTTGAGCCCCCACTGTCACCACCCGCCGGCACCCGCCCAGCGCGCCCCGGAAGGAGATCTAGAACGTCAGCACCGCCCGCGCCACCCTCCCCCCGCGCGCATCGTCCACCGCCTTCTCGAAGTCCTCCACCGGGTAGGTCGCCGTCACCAGTTCGTCCAGGAGCAGGCGTCCCTCCCGGTACAGGTCGGCGTACAGGGCGATGTCCCGTTGGGGCCGCGAAGAGCCGTAACGGCAGCCCAGGATCGACTTGTCGAGGTACATCGACGAGACGAGGAAGGAGGCCTCGGCGGTCGACGGGGGGACGCCGAGGAGTACTGCCTGGCCGTGGCGGTCCAGTAGGTCGATGGCCTGGCGGATGAGTTCGACGCGGCCGACGCATTCGAAGGCGTGGTTCGCGCCGGTGGGGAGGATGTCCTTGACGGCGTTTGTCGAGGTGAGGAAGTGGGTCGCGCCGAACTGGCGGGCCACTTGCTCCTTCGCGGGGTTGGAATCGACCGCGACGATCTTCAGGGCGCCCGCGATCCGAGCGCCCTGGATGACGTTGAGGCCGATGCCGCCCGTGCCGATCACCAGGACGGTGTCGCCCTGCTCCACCCGTGCGCGGTTGAGCACGGCCCCCACACCCGTGAGGACCCCGCACCCGATGAGGGCGGCAGACGGCAGGGGGATCTCGTCGGGGATACGGACCGCCTGGACGGCCTTCACCAACGTCCTTTCCGCGAAAGCCGAGTTGGCCGCGAACTGGTAGAGCGGCCGACCGCGCCGGGTGAACGGCCGCTGCGGCATCCCCATCGCCTTTCGGCACATCGTCGGCCGGCCCCGGTCGCACTCGGCGCAGGTCCCGCAGTTGGCGAGCGTGGAGAGCGACACATGATCACCGGGCTGGACGTGGGCGACGCCCGCACCGACCGCTTCCACAATCCCCGCGCCCTCATGGCCCAGCACCACAGGAACGGGGAAAGGTATGGTCCCGTCCACCACGGACAGGTCGCTGTGGCACAGCCCAGCCGCGGAGATCGCGACCAGCACCTCACCGGGTCCCGGCTCCCGTATCTCAAGGTCGTCCACGACCTCGGTCTGCTTACCGTCGAAGATCACGCCCCGCACGGCACCCCGCACCGCGCCCCGCATCGCACCTCGCGTATCGCCCCGCATCGCTCAGCCTCCCTGTCCCCTGGGTTCCTTCGGCAGGCCGAGCACCCGCTCGGCGATGATCGTGCGCTGGATCTCGTCGGAGCCGCCATAGATCGTGTCGGCCCGGCTGAACAGGAACAGATGCTGGAACGCGTCCAGTTGGTACGGCGACGCCGTCGACCAGTCCGCGGGACCCACCGCGGCCCCGGCACCCCGTACCCGTACCGCCAGCTCACCGAGCCGCTGATGCCACCGCCCCCACAACAGCTTGGCCACACTGGGGGCACCCGCCGCGCCCTGGCCGTCCCCCGAACTCCCCAGCGTCCGCAGCGCGTTCCACCGCATCGTCCGCAGCTCCGCCCACTGCCGTACGAGGAGGTCGCGTACGACCGGATCGGCGGAAGTGCCGTTCGCCACCGCCGCCTCCATCACCCGCCCCAACTCCTCGGCGAAGCCGATCTGTTGGGCCAGCATCGAGACACCCCGCTCGTAACCGAGAAGGCTCATCGCCACGCGCCAGCCGTTGCCCTCACCGCCCACGACATGCTCGGCCCGCGCGACGGCTCCGTCGAAGAAGACCTCGTTGAACTCGCTGGTACCGGTCAGTTGCCGGATCGGGCGGACCTCGATCCGGCCCGGCTGGTCCATCGGTACGAGGAGGAAGGTCAGACCGTCGTGACGCGTCGACTCCGGCCGCGTACGGGCCAGTACGAAACACCAGTCCGCCTCGTGGGCGAGGGAGGTCCAGATCTTCTGACCGGTTATGCGGTACGACTCCGCAGGCCCACCCGCCTTGTCCGGTACGGCAGTTGTCCGTATCCCCGCCAGGTCCGAACCGGCGCCGGGCTCGCTGTACCCCTGGCACCACAGTTCCTCGCCGCGGGCGACGGGCGGCAGGAAGCGGGCCTTCTGCTCCCGCGTCCCATGGGCGATGAGGGTCGGCGCCAGCAGGTTCTCGCCGATGTGGCCCGACCGGGGCGGCGCCTTGGCGCGGGCGTACTCCTCGGCCCAGACGACCTGTTGGGTCAGGCTCGCCCGCCGGTTGCCGTACCCGTCCTCGCTCCATCCGAGCCCGATCCAGCCGCCCCGGCCGAGTTCCCGCTCCCACACCGAGCGAGCCGGTACGCCGTCCAGGTGAGCCGCCAGCCAGCCGCGCACCTCGCCACGGAAGACCTCGTCCTCAGAACCGAATCCGAACTCCACGCGCGCCCCTCCCACTCCGCTCTTGAACGAGCCGGCCGCCGAGCCTGCCGACGCGAAGGCCGACGCGAAGGCCGACAAGCTCGCGGACATCAGACACTCCCACCCGCTCGCAAGGCACTGTCTCCCTCGGACGGCACCCCGGCCCGAAAGACACCCTCATTGGTTCGGCCGCCCCTTCTCAGCGGCCGCCCGGGCCATCGCCTCCACCTGTTCCAGCAGCGGCATCGGATCCACTCCGACAGTCCCCGGCAGCAGGTCCGCGATCCGCTCGGGCGTCCAGGCGCGCTCCGCGTACGCCGCCCGCAGCTCCCGGGGCTGCGCCCACACCGCGATCTTGGGCCCGGCGACCGTGTAGACCTGCCCGGTGATGCGCGCCTGGCGCGCCCGCTCCGACAGCAGGTACACGACCAGCGCGGCCACGTCCTCCGGCTCGCCGATCTCGGTCAGCTCCATGGGGACGCCGGCCGACATGCGGGTACGTGCGACGGGCGCGACCGCGTTCGCCGTCACCCCGTACCTGTGCAGGCCGAGCGCGGCGCTGCGGACCAGCGAGATGATCCCGCCCTTGGCGGCGCTGTAGTTGGCCTGGGAGACGGATCCCTGGTGGTTGCCGCTGGTGAAGCCGATCAGCGTCCCCGAGCCCTGTTTCCGCAGCACCGCCGACGCGGCCCTGAAGACGGTGAAGGTGCCCTTCAGATGGGTCGCGATGACCGGGTCCCACTCCTCCTCGGACATGTTGAAGAGCATCCGCTCGCGGAGGATCCCGGCGACGCACACGACACCGTCGATCCGCCCGTACGACGTCAGCGCCGCGTCGACGACCCGCTGGCCGCCCGCCATCGTCGAGATGTCGTCGGCCACCGCAACCGCGTCGCCGCCCGCCGCCTCGATCTCCTTCACCACGGCTTCGGCGATCGAACTCGTCGGCTGGGCACCCTCGACGGACACCCCGTAGTCGTTGACGACGACCCTGGCGCCCTCGGCCGCCGCGGCCAGCGCGACCGCACGTCCGATGCCCCGCCCGGCCCCCGTGACGGCGATGACCTTGCCTGCCAGGAAGTTCCCCACGCCCGGCCCCTTCCCGCAGTTTCTGACGGTCCGTTAGATTCAACTGGATTCTACGGCCCGTCAGATACCTGGAGACAAGCCCCCGGGAGGACTCATGTCACCTAAGACGCTGCCCCCGGAGTTCCATGACATCGCCAAACGCGTGAACAACTGGGGGCGTTGGGGCGCCGACGACGAGATCGGGACCCTGAATCTCATCACCGACGAGGTCGTACGCGAGGCCGCCGCCACCGTCCGCACCGGCAGGCGCGTCCCTCTCGCCCTCCCCCTGCAACAGGACGGCGTACAGACCGGCATGATCCCCGGACGGATCAATCCCCTGCACGCCATGGTGCAGATCAACCAGGAACTCTTCGGCCCCGGCACCGTCGCATGCAGCGACGACGTCGTGACGATGAGCCTCCAGGCGGCGACCCACTGGGACGCCCTCGCCCATGCCTCGCACTCCGGGAAGCTCTTCAACGGCCGCCCGGCCGACACCATCACCCCGCACGGCGGCGCCGAGTTCAGCGGCATCGACAAGCTGCGGCACATCGTCTCCCGGGGCGTGCTGCTCGACGTCGCGCACGCTCGGGGCCGGGACCGGCTCGACGGCGGGCATGCCGTGACGCCCGAAGACCTGGAGGCAGCCGAGGAGTTGGCGGGTACGCGCGTACGGGCGGGCGACATCGTCCTCGTACGGACGGGCCAGGTACAGGTGTATCTCGCGGGCGACAAGCAGGGTTACGGATACCCCTCGCCCGGTCTCTCCGTCCGTACCCCCGAGTGGTTCCACGCCCGCGATGTCGCCGCCGTCGCCAACGACACCCTCACCTTCGAGATCTTCCCGCCCGAGATCGAGGACCTCTGGCTGCCCGTGCACGCGCTCGACCTGGTCGAGATGGGGATGCTGCAGGGCCAGAACTGGAATCTCGAAGAGTTGTCCACAGCCTGTGGAGAAGAAGGGCGGTACGCCTTCCTGCTGTCCGCGATGCCCGAACCCTTCGTCGGCGGCACGGGAACACCGGTGGCACCCGTGGCGGTGCTGTAGCCGACACTCGCGAGATTGCCGTATTCGGCACCGCACCCGAGCGTCGGCTGGCGGCGCGCCCCCGCTCGCCCCGAGCGCGGCACCGCGCGCCGCCATCCGGCTCCGGCGCACCCACCCTGCTCCCGCTGCCCCGCAGGAGCTGACGCCGAGTCACGACCCGCACTCGACGAGGGCTCCCGTCACCGGAACCCTCGCCGTCCCCTCGCGGCGAATCGCTGACATCAAGCGTGATCAAACGGACACGTCACGTCAACACCCGTTCGGGGATTTATCACTTATGCCCTGTTCATGATGGCGCGCACGGAAGCACGGCCCGGCGCACTCGGCCGTCCCCGAAGTCAGGACTGGGGCGTCCATGCGTATATGCCACGGAAAAAGCGCCCATGCATACCCCGCACGACCCCGCGCCGAGCGGCCCAGGACTGCCGAGTCCCCGACCTCGCAGGGCAATGCACCTAATGCACCTAGACCGCCTCGTACGCGAAGTCCTCGTAGCCGCGATACGTCGACCCCGCCGCCGCGGTCGACGAACAGCGGTCCACCTCGACCCAGATGCGCTTGCCGGCACCCTCGGGGCACCAGCCCCAGCGGTCCGCGAGGCCGTCGACGAGCTCCAGGCCGCGGCCGTTGGTCTCCTCGCCGTCGGCGTGCCGGGGGACCGGGGGCCGGGTGCTGGCGTCGGCCACCTCCAGTCGGACGGTGGTGATCTCCACCCCCTCCGGCAGCGACAGCCGCAGCACAGCGGGGCAGCCCGTGTGCACCACGGCGTTGGTCACGAGTTCGGAGACGAGCAGGATCAGCGTCTCAGCGAGCGGCTCATCAGCCTCTATCCCGGACCCTGCGAGCCGCGAACGCGCCCACCTCCGGGCGCGCCCCACCTCCGCGGGGTCGGGCCGAATCTCCAGCTGCACTTGAAGCACCTGCACCGCTCACACCATCCGAACCGGCGGACACATCGCCTCGCGCCTCACAAGGGCCACGATCGTAGCCATTTTCTGCATGGCCAGAACAAGGATCACGGAACGTGATTCCCTTGCGAGACAGCATGGTTGACGTACAGTCACCCCAACAAGCGCTTCGGGCATATTCCAGCGCGAAGGAGTACGCGTGCGGGATACTGTGCGACGCTCGCCACGGGGAGTCGAACAGGCAGGCGCGGGGATTCGCCCTGCCCTGCGAGCGGCGTGCATCGCCGGGTCCGGGGCCGCCTCTTGGGCAACACCGGCATGGCTCAAGCTCAGAACCACTCGCATCTCACACAAGGTACCGGAGCGTGGCGCCGACTCCAGGCCGTGACAAGTCACGCCTAGGACACAACCCGATATCAACGCTCCGTGATTTCGAAATGCCACGATCCTTGACACCCGTTTCGACGCTTCCCGAACCGTTCCTGCACAGAGCCCTACTGGGCCGTTCCTGCTGTCAGATCGCCGGCCAACATCTCCTCACTCTGCGTGCCGCCACCCGCACGTTGCGTCCGCACCCACGCCCTCTTCAGATACAGATGGATGTCTGCCTCCCAGGTGAAGCCCATGCCGCCGTGCACCTGGAGGCAGTCCCGGGCGCCGCGTACGGCGGCCTCGTCGGCGAGCAGCCGGGCCGCCGCGACATCCAGCGGTTCGGCGGTCACGGCGGCCGCGTAGACGGCGGCGCGTGCCACTTCCACCCGCACCAGCATCCGCGCGCACAGATGCTTCACCGCCTGGAAGGCCCCGATCGGCTGCCCGAACTGCTCACGGGTCCGGGCGTGTTGCACCGCCAGTTCACAGACACGGGCGGCGGTACCGAGCTGTTCGGCGGCGGTGAGGACGCAGGTGAGCAAGGAGGTGACGAGTACGTCGGCCGGGTCGGCCCCCTCGGAGACGGGCACCCGGTGCAGCGGCGTCAGCGGGTCCACCGACTTCAGCGGCTGCGCGCCGGCCGCGTCCCCTCGTACGACGTCCGCCTCCGTCAGCCACTCCACCAGCTGTCCGTCGACGGCGGCCACCACGGTCTCCCCGGTGGCCGCCCCGTCCACCGTGCCCGCCGCGAGGTGGGTGGCCACCAGCGGTCCGGGCAGCAGCGCCCGCCCGGCCTCCTCGAAGGCCAACACGGCTTCCGGGAGGCCCAGTCCGACGCCGCCGTCCGCCTCCGGCAGCCGCAGCGCGAAGAACCCCGCCTCGCCGAGCTCGCGCCACAGGGCCCGGTCGAGCGCCGGCCCGTTGTCGACGGCGGCCCGCAGGCTCTCGCGGCCGAAGCGCGCGGTCAGCAGTTCGCGCACACCGGCCTTCAACGCCAGTTGATCTTCGTTGAGTTGGAAGTCCACCGGGTCGATGTCACCGTCCCTTCGGGAGGCCCAGGATTCGTTCGGCCACGATGTTCGACTGGATCTGCGAGGTGCCGGCCGCGATGGTGTACGACAGGGAGGAGAGCCGGTCCAGGGTCCAATCCTGGCGGAGGTCGAGCGACTCGGGGCCGAGCACCTCGGCGGCGGCGTCGTACAACTCCTGTCGCACGTGCGAGTACCGCAGCTTGAAGACGGACCCGCCGACGCCCGGCACTCCCCCGGTGCTCTGCGACTCACTCACGTTCCACTGCGTGAGCCGCCACAGCGCGCGGAACTCGGCGTTCAGCCGCCCGAGGCGGCGGCGCAGCACGTCGTCGTCCCAGCGGCCGTTCCGCCGTGCCTCGCGGGCGAGTTCGCCGAGCACCCGGCGGCAGGCGACGACTTCGCCGACGAAGGCGGTACCGCGCTCGTACGACAACGTCACCATGGTCACGCGCCAGCCGTCATTCTCCGCGCCGACCCGGTTCGCCACCGGCACGCGCACGTCGTCGAGGAAGACCTCCGCGAACTCGGTCGAGCCCGCGAGCGTACGCAGCGGTCGTACGGTGATCCCCGGGGCGTCCATGGGCATCGCGAGCCACGAGATCCCGCGGTGCTTCGGAGCCGAAGGGTCGGTCCTGACCAACAGCTCGCACCAGTCGGCGACCTCGGCGTGGGAGGTCCAGATCTTGGACCCGCTCACGACGTAGTCGTCGCCGTCCCGCCACGCGCGCGTGCGCAGCGCCGCGAGGTCCGAACCGGCATCCGGCTCGCTGAAGCCCTGGCACCAGACCTCCTCACCGCGCAGCACGGGCGGCAGCCAGCGCGCCCGCTGGCCGGGGGTTCCTTCCGCCGCGATCGTGGGGCCCGCGTGCAGGAGCCCGACGAAGTTGGCCCCTACGTAGGGTGCGCCCGCCTTTTCGGTCTCCTCCAGGTAGATGAGGTGCTGGGTCGGGGTGGCCCCGCGCCCGCCCGCGTCGGCGGGCCAGTGCAGCCCCGCGTACCCGGCGTCGTACAGCGTCCGCTGCCAGCCGAGGTCGTACGCGCGCCGTCCCGGCCAGTCGCCGGGGGACGGCTTCGGGGGCAGCGAGGGAAGCACCTTGGCGAGCCACTCGCGCAGCCGCGCGCGGAAGTGTTCCTCCTCGTCCGTGTACGTGAGATCCATTACTCGCCCGCCCTGATGGTGATCTGATGGACCGTCAGAAGTCAGGCTAGCTCCGCACCTATGGACCGACAAGGCGGCGGGTCATACGCTCTGGACGCAACCTGACTGACCGTCAGCTCGTGACAGGGGGCCGAAGTGAACGACACCGCACACGCCCTGGGTTCCTCCCGCACCCTCTGGGAACTGGTCGTCCGCCGCGCCGGCCTCACCCCGCACCGGCCCGTCCTCCTCCAGGGCGACCGGTCCCTGAGCTTCGGCGAGTTGCGCGACCGCGCCGAGCGGGTGGCGGCGGGCCTGTACGACATGGGCGTACGCCCCGGAACGGTGGTCGCCTGGCAACTGCCCACGCGGATCGAGACGGCCCTGCTGTCCTTCGCGCTGGCCCGGCTCGGCGCCGTGCAGTCACCCGTGATCCCCTTTTACCGGGACCGCGAAGTCGGCTTCGCGCTACGGGAGTCCAGGGCCGAGTTCTTCGCCGTACCGGGCGAGTGGCGCGGCTTCGACCACACGGCGATGGCGCGGCGGCTCGGCGCGAAGGGCGTCTTCGAGGCGTACGACCGGCTGCCGGACGGCGACCCCTCCCTGCTCCCCGCCGCGCCCTCCGAAGGCACCTCGGTCCGCTGGATCTACTGGACCTCGGGCACGACCTCCGACCCCAAGGGCGTGCTGCACACCGACCGTTCGCTGATCGCGGGCGGCTCCTGCCTGGCGCACTCGCTGCACCTGTCCCCCGACGACGTCGGTTCGATGGCCTTCCCGTACGCGCACATCGCCGGGCCCGACTACACGGTGATGCTGCTGCTGTACGGCTTCCCGGCCGTGCTGTTCGAGCAGTTCGCGCTGCCCGCCGCGCTGGAGGAGTACCGCAGACACGGCGTGACGGTGGCCGGCGGATCGACCGCCTTCTACTCGATGTTCCTCGCCGAACAGCGCAAGCGACCGGGAGAGCCGCTGATACCGACTCTGCGGCTCCTGGCGGGCGGTGGGGCGCCGAAGCCGCCCGAGATCTACCACAGCGTCGTACGCGAGATGAAGGTCCAGCTCACGCACGGGTACGGGATGACCGAGGTCCCGATGATCACCATGGGGTCGCCGGACGACTCGGCGGAGAACCTGGCCACGACGGAGGGACGGCCGCCCGACGGCATGGAGATACGGATCGTGGACGGCGAGGTACGGCTGCGCGGGGAGGCCGTCTGCCAGGGGTATCTGGACCCGGCACAGACGGCGGAGGCCTTCGACGCCGACGGGTTCCTGATCACCGGGGACGTCGGCCATCTGACCGAGAGCGGCCACCTGGTGCTCACCGGGCGCCTGAAGGACGTCATCATCCGCAAGGGCGAGAACATCTCCGCGAAGGAGATCGAGGATCTGCTGCACCGGCACCCGGCCGTCGGGGACGCCGCCGTGATCGGGCTGCCGGACGCCGAACGCGGGGAACGGGTCTGCGCCGTCATCGAGGCTGCCGAACAGCCGTCGGCGGCGGACGGGTTGCCCGGGGTCGAGGAGTTGACCCTCGCCGGGATCACGTCCTACCTGCGCGCGGAAGGGCTGTCCGTGCACAAGCTGCCGGAGCAACTGGAAGTGGTGGACGCCCTTCCGCGCAACGAGACCTTGCGGAAAGTGCTCAAGTACAAGCTCAGGGAGCGCTACTCACAGGGATTCACTCGACCGTGAAGCACGGACTCACTCGGTCGCCGTGAAGCACGGAATCACACAGTCACCGTGAAGCACGGAATCACTCCGGCACCGGGAAGGACGGATTCACTCCGGCACCGTGAAGTAGCGGGCGAAGGCGGTCACGATCTCGACCTCGCCGATCCGGCCGTCGGCGTCCGTGTCCAGGGTGCCCGCCGCGGCGACGGCGATGTTCTCGGGGACGCCCAGCGCCTTGAGTACGCGCGCGGTGTCGTCGACCGTGGCCGCGCCGTCCCCGTCGGCGTCCGCGACGGCGAGGGCCGCGTGCAGGAACGGGCGGGCGATCTCGGCGAAGCGATCGGGGTTGTCGCGCAGCCGCTTGACCGCGCCGGTCACGAACTCCTGACGGGTGATCCGCTGGTCGCCGTCCCGGTCCGCTATTCCTGCCATGCCCTGCCAGAAGGCCTCGGCGCCCACGTACAGGGCCTGGCCCTTGTCCGACCGGGCCGCCGTACCGAATTCGGCGAGGACCGCCTTGGTGGCGACGTTGAAGTCCTCCCTGTCGATGTAGCCGTTGCCGTCCTGGTCGAAGCCGGAGAACCGGGCAGCGATCCTGCGTTCGTACTCGCTGTTGGCCATGTCGTTCGGGCCGCCTTACGTCACGTGAGGGTGCATCTGAGACGGAGCGTACGACGTCAGAGGCTCCCTGCGAGCGGGAAAACGACGCTTGTGCCAAGACTGCGGGAATTCCGGGACAACGATGTGGCGGAGCGCTGCCACCGAGTGAAAGCCGCTGCACACCACGTGATCAATTCCAGGCAGGTCACGGTCTGATCACCACACGTCACGTCGGCAGGCCCATCAGGACACCTCAAGCAGACAGCGGGGTCGACTCCTCACCGACGGCCGCGGCGACGTCCGGATACACGTCGAAGAGGCGGCGGACACCGAGGGCCGCGAGGACCCGGTTGACGTGGGAACCGTCAACGGCCCCCTGGGCGGGCAGAATCAGCCGCAGGCGGCCCCGGCAGGACTGGATGAGGCGGCGGGCGGCGATGAGGACGCCGACGCCGCTGGAGTCGCAGAAGAGAACCTCGGAGAGGTCGAGGACGACACTGCGACGGCCGTCGGCCACCGCCTCGTGCATCCGCTGGCGCAGCACCGGTGACGTCACGAGGTCCATCTCGCCGGACACCCGGAGCACGGCCCACTCGCCCCCTTCGTCGTCGGTCACCTTGAGCGTCACCGTCACCGCCACGCCTCTCGCTCTCCTCGCGCACCCCGCACGCATCACGCACGCATGACGCCTCACGCACGCATCACGCATGACGCATCACGCACGACGCATCACGCACGACGCCTCACGCACCGGAAACGGATGCGATTCCTACGCTTCCGTCGCTTCCTTTCGGCGCGCCTGCCCGGCCGTCGTTCGATGAAACACGGGTGCGGGCTCGAAGAAGCGTCGATCTACGGTCGAAAGCACTCACTGAGCAAGCTATTTCAGTCACGTACGTTCCAATATGTGCACTCCCGGGCAGGCGCCTACCATTCATGAACCGGCCGGGGGCGCACATTGACGCAAAGGGGCGTGCGCTGTCGGACGTGCCGACTACATTCGAGACAGTGAGTGTGCGCAGGCTGGACACAGCACGGGCACGCGGGCAGACAGGCTGGAAACAGGGACGGGCGCCGGGCAAGAGCAGGGTGAGGGGGCCGCATGACGACGAAGGACACACCGCCCCGCTGGGACCGCAAAATGCAACAGCGGCTCGCACGTGGAGAGGCGGCCGCGCTCGGTGAGCTCTACGACCGGTTCGCGTCGCTGGTGCACGGCCTCGCCCACCGCGTGCTCGGGGACGAGCATGCCGCCGACGGCATCACGCGCGAGGTGTTCGCGCACGTCTGGGAGAACCCCGACGCGTACGACCCCAAGCAGGGCCCCCTGCGTTCCTGGGTCGCCACACTGACCCACCGCCTCGCCGTCCAGCGGCTGCGCGCCACGGAGACCGCCGCGCTCACCCGGGGCGGCCGGGGCACCACCGAGGAACTGGAGCGCAAGGTGCGCAGCGCCTCCGTGGCCGCCCGCGCGGACTACATCGTCACGTCCATGCCCGCCCCGCTGCGGGCCGCCCTGGAGCTCGCCTACTTCCAGCGCCGTGACTACCGCCAGGCCGCCGCCGACCTCGGCGTCACCGAGGACGAGGCCCGCCGCCGGCTCCGCCTCGGCCTGCAGCTCCTGTCCACCGCCCACGACACCGGCGGCCCCTCCGGGGCACCGCCCGAGTACGGGGGTGTGCGGTGAGCGCAGGGTCGGACCGGTTCGAGGCGTTCGACGAGCGGGACCATGACGGGGACGAGAAGAAGGACGGGGACGAGAACGGAGACGAGAAGCGGGAGGGGGCGGCGGATTTCGAGGACGGCACCGTCGGTCCTGTCGGTCCCGTGGGTCCCGTCGGTCCTGGGGAGCCGGGCCGGGCGGGAGGTCTCCGCGGCACGGCGGGTCCCGGTGGCCCGCAAGGTCCCGATCGGCCGGGGAGCGCTCAGGACGAGGTGTCCGGAGGGCCACCGCGCATACCGCTGCCGCGTTCCTCCGTCGAGGACACCGGACTGCCGCTGCCCACGCCGGTACCCACACCCGCGCCCGAGCCCCTCGTCCTCGACCACCGGGTCCTTGAGTCGCTGCTCGGTGCATGGGCGCTCGCCGCGTGCTCGGCACAGGAGACGGCGGCGGTCGAGGAGCACCTCGGGGAGTGCGGCTCCTGTGCGGACGAGGCGCTGCGACTGCGCGAGGCGGTCGGCCTTTTGCACCCGCCCGAGACCCTCGACCTCGACCCGGCGCTGCGCACCCGCGTCCTGGAGGGCTGCCTCGGCCGGCGCCCGCCCCGGATTCCGGTGCCCGACTGGGCGGCTCCGTACGACGCGGAGACCGCGCGGCTCGACGCCCTGCTCCAGGACATAGGCGACGCCGAGTGGCACACGCCCGTGCGGCTGCGCTGGTTCGACGGCGAGGGGCCCGCCAGCCGCCGTACGACCGTCGCCGGGGTCATCGCCCACCTGATCACCGTCGACGGCCTTGTCGCCGTCGCGCTGGGCCTGGACGACCCGCTCGGCACGCCCCCGCGGGAGGCGACTCCGGCGGCCCGCACCGAGGCGTACTGGAGTGCTTCGCACTTCCCGCACACCCGTTCCGTGCGCGGGCCCTGGCGGGAGCAGAGTCACAACCTCGTCCGCACGGTGGCGTTCGCAGGCGGGGGCTCCGGGCGCCTGCCCGTGCCGTACGGCGCCTTCGAGCTGCCGTTGAGCGACTCGATGCTGGACCGGGCCTTCGAGTGCTGGGTGCACGCGGGAGACATCGCGGAGGCGGTGGACTATCCGTACGATCCGCCGGCCCCGCGCCATCTGCACGGCATGATCGACCTGGCGGCCCGCATGCTGCCCGCCTCGCTGGCCGAGCGGCGCCGGGCCGGGCTCTCCACGGCGGCGCCCCGCCACCTCGTCGCGGCGGGCGCGCCCGGGCGCAGCCTGCGACTGGAGATCGAGGGCTCGGGCGGCGGCGAGTGGCTCATCCCGCTCGACTCTCCCGGCGCGGTTGCCTCCGCCGACCATGAGGTCGCCCATGTCGCGCTGGACGGTGTGGAGTTCTGCCGGCTGGCGGCGGGGCATGTGTCGCCGGAGGAGGCTGCGGCGGGGCAGGACGGGGACCGGGAGGCGATCAGGGATGTGCTGTTCGCGGCGGCGTCGTTGAGCCGGATGTAGGTGGGTGGGCGTCGGGGTTGTTCGCCCCCTCCGCCCCTGCCCGTCCCGTACCTGGGAGCTCCGCCCCCAGACCCCCGTATCGGCCTGAACCGTCTCGTCCTCAAACGCCGGACGGGCTGAAAGACACTGACGGGCTGAAAGACACTGATGGGTTGAAAGACACCCCCTACGCGAACACCACCGTGCGGCGCCCGTTCAGCAGAATGCGGCGCTCGGCGTGCCACTTCACCGCCCGGGCCAGTGCCTGGCATTCGACATCGCGCCCGATGGCCACGAGTTGGTCCGGCGTCACGCCGTGGCCGACGCGCTCGACCTCCTGCTCGATGATCGGCCCCTCGTCGAGGTCGGCCGTCACATAGTGCGCGGTGGCACCGATGAGCTTCACACCCCGGGCGTGCGCCTGGTGGTACGGCTTCGCGCCCTTGAAGCTCGGCAGGAAGGAGTGGTGGATGTTGATGATGCGCCCGCTGAGCTGCTTGCACAGGTCGTCCGAGAGCACCTGCATGTAGCGGGC
The DNA here is from genome assembly GCF_042871385.1 of Streptomyces sp. NPDC005808. Taxonomy (NCBI): domain Bacteria; kingdom Bacillati; phylum Actinomycetota; class Actinomycetes; order Kitasatosporales; family Streptomycetaceae; genus Streptomyces; species Streptomyces sp. NPDC005808. Next base: position 420,083 of record NZ_JBIAIK010000006.1, read on the forward strand.
GAGGACGACGAGTTCGACATTCTCGGCCCGGACCAGCTCCAAAAGCTGCGCCTCGGCCTCCGCCTTCGTGTCCTTCGTCACCGCGATGTGGTGGAAGGGGATGTCGTAGGACCCCACGAGCTCGGCGAAGTCCGTGTGGTTGGAGACCACGGCCGCGATCTCGACCGGGAGCGCGCCGGTCTGCGCCCGGAAGAGCAGGTCGTTCAGGCAGTGCCCGAACTTGCTGACCATCAGCACGACCCGCATCTTGTCCTCGGCCAGGTGGATCTGCCAGTCCATCTGGAAGGCGTCTCCGATGGCCACGAAGCTCGCGCGCAGCTTGTCCACGGTCACGGGCGGCTCCGCCGAGAAGTGGACGCGCATGAAGAACAGTCCCGTGTCGTGATCGCCGAACTGCTGACTGTCCTCGATGTTGCAGCCGGTCATGAAGAGGTAGCTCGACACGGCGTGCACGATTCCCTGCTTGTCGGGGCAGGAGAGGGTCAGGACGTACTGCTCGGCGGCGGCCGCGGCCCCGCGGACGGACTGCTCATTCATGCAGGACAGGGTCCCATACCGCCCACCCCGGACGGTCGGCCGTCCCGCCAGGCGGACCGGATCAGGGGGCGGAACCGGCGACCGCTGCGACCGCAGGGCCGATGCCACTGCAGGGCCGATGCGACCGCAGGGCCGATGCCACTGCAAGGCCGATGCGACCGCAGGGCCAGGCAGGTCTACGCCGACCGCGTCAGGATCTTCAGCAGCTCGAGCGTGCGCGGTGGAATGTCGGGGTCCTCCCCGTCGCTCACCGCGAGGCGCACGTGCGCGTCGCGCGCGGCGCGCACCGCGTCGGGCCAGCCCGGGTGGTCGAGGTACGCGGCGACGAGGGCGTCGGGTCCCACCTGGTGCATGATCCGCAGGACGCGGAGCACGGCGGTGTCGACGAGCGCGGCCTCCTGGGAGTCCCGGAAGATCGTGCCGACGTATTTCTCGGCGGACCAGTTGTCCAGCCAGGTGTCCTCGACCAGGCGGTACACGGCGTCGGTGACGTCCCCGTACCCTTCGACGCCCGCGAGCCAGACGCCCCGCTGGAAGTCGGTGTCGGAAAGCATGTGCAGCGCGGAGCGCACATTGCTGCGCCAGCGCCACCACGGCATGTCGTTCAGTGGCATGCCGCCCATGGTGGATGAGCGACTGCCGCGACGGGAAGAGTTCTCCGAACCTTGCACGGTCACCGATCGTACGTTCCTTGTGAAGAGCAGATCATCCACCCCTGCAATTCACCTCTGAGTCACGTCGGGTTGACCATCAGTCACTCCCTGGTTATTGCTGTGACGGAATCGTGCATGTCCATGACCGGCAGGCGACGCACGCGCACCTCCTCCCCCGTCCTCCCCCGGCCCCTCAAGGCCACGTTGCTGTCCGCGGGCGCGCTGGTGGCGTGTGCGTCGATCGCCGTCGGGTGTGGCGTCATCCCCGGTGTCACAGGTGGCTCCGGGGATGGCTCCATCACCGTCATGACGTGGGCGCCCGAGGACACCGCCGCGACCAACAAGCCCGGCATGCCCGCCATGGCGAAGGCCTACGCGCGCTGGGTCAACGACCAGGGCGGCATCAACGGCCACAAGCTCAACATCCTGACCTGCAACGACCACAACGACAGCGTGGACGCCGCCGCCTGCGCGCGCCGCGCCGTCGACGAGAACGTTGTCGCGGTCGTCGGCTCCTACAGCCAGCACGGCCGCTCCTTCCTCGCCCCGCTGGAGGGCGCGGGCATCCCGTACATCGGCGGCTACGGCGTCACCGACGACGAGTTCACCAGTCCGCTGTCCTACCCCGTCAACGGCGGGGAGCCCGCGCTGCTGGCAGGCCTCGGCGAGCAGCTCGGCAAGGACTGCGGCCCGGTCGCGCTCGTACGTCCGGACACCATGGCCGGTGACGAGCTCCCGGTGCTGTTCGACTCCGGTCTGAAGGCGTCGGGCCACGCGTCCGCCGCCGACCAGCGGGCCGCCGACGACGCGACCGAGTATTCGGAGCAGACGCAGACGGCCCTGGAGACCGCGACCTCCGACCCGCTCCAAAGCGGTTGCGTGGTGCCCGCGCTCGGCGACCGTACGGACACCTTCATGGACTCCTTCCGGCGCGACCGCGAGGTCTACGAGAAGGTGAGCGTGGGCACGGTCCTCGGCAGTGTCGACCAGTCGGTCATCAACTCCACCGGCGGCGCGTCGAGCCCGTACGAAGGCGCGTTAGTCACCGGCTGGTACCCGCCCGCGAGCGACCCGAGCTGGGACGCGATGCGCAAGGTGATCACCGACTACGCCTTCGACGACAACCGGATCGACGCCGCGGACACCGGAGTGCAGACCACCTGGATCGCGTACACGGTGCTGAAGAAGGCCGTCGAGTCGCTCGGCGACGGCGAGGTCTCCGCGCTCACGGTCCGGCGGGCCCTCGACGACGGTCTCAAGGTGACCACCGACGGGCTCACCCCGACCCTCAGCTGGCGCTTCGAGGACATGATCGCGGCCGTCGACTTCCCTCGACTCGTCAACGCCGACGTCACCTTCCAGGTCGTACGCGAGGGCCAACTGGCGGCGGCGCGCAAGGGGTTCGTCAACATGTCGAAGACGCTCGAGAGCGCCGACTAGGGCAGGTCCCAGGGGCCCGGGCCCGTTCACGTCGGCCGGTGACGGCCCTGCACCGGCCCTGCACCGGCCCCGCACCGGCTGCGGGGCCGCCCCGGTCGGTGTCGCCGGTGTTGGCCGGTCCGGGAACCGGTCCCGGAAGGCACCACGCCGGCCAACGCGAACGGGCTCTCACAGCTGGGTGCGCGAGCGCTCCGTCAGTCCGTACGTCGACGCGATGGAGTTCCACAGCTTGGCGGCCTTCTCCTTCGCCGCGCTCGCCGTGCCGCTGTCCTGGTTGCCCGCCTGGCTCTCGCCCGTGCCGACAGCCTTGCCGCCCTTGCAGCCCTTCTTGCCGGCCGCCTGGTCGGCCCAGGCGGCGTAGTGGTTGTCGGCCGACTCGGAGGCCTTCCAGCCGTTGGTGAGCTGGGTCGTCAGCTCGGCGTGGTTCGGGAGCTGGTCCAGCGCGAGGGCGTCGAGCCGGGTGACCAGCTCGCCCCGCTGGCCGGCCGCGGCGCGCAGATCACTGGCCGCCTGGCCCAGGTTCTTGCACGCCGTCACGTTCGCCACGGCGTTGATCACCGAGTCGCGGCTGGCATTGGCGTCCGCGAGAAGCTTGTCCAGCTCGACGGCCTGCGCCTTGGCCGAGTCGGCGGACGCCGACGCCGAGCCCTCCGCCGCGGGAGCTGTCGCCGACACGGTCGTGCTGTTGTCTCCGCTGTCGTCGCCTCCGCCACTGCTGAGCATGGCGCCCGCACCGATGCCGAGCACGGCGATGCCGATGCCGACCGCGGCGATCAAGGGGACGCGTGAACCGCTGCGCCCCCCGCCACCGCCACCACTGTCGTTCGCGCCCGCACGCCGTGCAGCGGCTCGCCCGCCCGGCGCTCCGGGTCCACCCGGGCCCTGCGCGGCGTATCCGCCCGAGTCCCGCGCACCGTACGCGCCGGGAGCCTGCGCCCCGTACGGTGCGTGCGGAGCCGACGGGTCGAACCGCGGCATCTGCTGCGTCCCCGGGGAGCCCTGCGGCTCGCTGCGGAACAGGTTGTCGAACTCCGCCGGCGGCTGCCGGTCCTCCGGCTCACCCGGCCGCATCCCGTAGGACGGCCCGCCGGGCTGCGCGGGAACGGGGGCGATGAACTGCGTGGCCTGAGCGTCCGGGTGCTCGGCGGGAGGCAGAGGTCCCGCACCGCCCTGCGACTGCCGCCCCAGGAACTGAGTGGCGCCGGCGTGCACTTCAGGAGGCAGCGCCCCCGGGCCCACCGGGGGGAGGAACTGGGTGGCACCCTCCTCGGGCGCGGAGGGCGCAGGCGGGATGTGCGGTATGTACTGCGTCGCACCCTCGTCGCCGACCGGGGCGGGCGGAATGTGCGGTATGTACTGAGTCGCGCCTTCGTCGGCGACAGGCGGAAGCGGCAAACCCGCCCCCATCCCCATCCCCACACCCTCCGGCGGCAACGGCTGCGCAACAGACGGCACGGGCGGCACGGACGACGAGTGCGAGGCGTGCGAGGCGTGCGAGGCGGCACCGTACCCACCGGCCCCCTGCGCCGCGACGCCGTCATGGCCCTCGTACGACTGCGCGGAGGCGCCTCCGTACGACGGGTCCTGGGCGCCCCCGTACGACGCGCCCTCCGGCGGCAGCGGCCCGGCCCCGGGCGCCTGCTGCGGCGCGTAGCCCTGCGGCTGGTGAGCCCCCTGCGAACCCGGCAGCTCCTGATCCCCGTACGAAGCAGGACCGGCTTCCCCGCCCGGCAGCGGCCGCTGCTGGGCCGGGCCGTCGCCCCAGCCCGGTCTCGGTTCCGGGGAAGCCCAGCCCTGGGACGCCTCGGGAGTACCCCATCCCGGGGCGGGCGGCTGGGGGTCTCCCCAGGTCTGGGTACCGTTCATCGGCGCTCCCCAGCCCTGGTCCGGCTGCTGTTCCGGCTGCGGGGCGGGAGCCGACTGCTGCTCGGGACCCCACGGGCGGTCCCATGCCTGACCGCCCGCCGGGCTCGTACGGTCGCCCGTCATACCTGGCAGCAGGGGCGCACCGCCGTCGGAGGGCAGCACGATGCCTTCGCGCGCGGGTCGCGGCGAGGGCTCTTCGCCCTGTCCACTCTGCGTCACCGGGACTCCTACGAATGGGGGACCTTCGGAATCATCGGCTCACGCTACCGGGTCCCCCCAACCCGGTGCCACGCAGCACAGAACGAGACCTCTACCCCTGTGAGCGCGGTAACAAAACCGCTCCCCTTCTGCCGTATCTTCCCCTCGCCACAACTCCGTTGATCATTTACCCTGCGTTCACCGCCTGGCCCAGCGAGCGTTCACGCCGCCGCCTGCAACTCCATCCGCGCCCCGAACTCCCGTACCACCGGCTCGTCCTGATACGGCTCCAAGCGCTGCTGGAAGTCCTCCAGGTACTCGGCACCCCGGTTGGAGCGCAGCGTGCCGAGCAACTCGACGGCGCGCAGCCCGGTGTGGCAGGCCTGCTCGATCTCGCGCTGCTGGACCTGCGCGGTGGCCAGCAGTACGTAGCCGATCGCGCGACGCCGGGCCTTCGACTCGGGAAGCCCGGCAAGGGACTCCTCCGCGCAGCGCGCGGCGGCCTCCGCCTGTCCGAGGTCCCGGTGGCAGTGCGCCAACTCGTCGGCCAGATAGGCCTCGTCGAAGTGCGCGATCCACGTCGGGTCGTCCCCGGAGGCCGAGTCTGCCGACTCCAGGGCGCTGAGGGCCCGCCCCGACGCCGCCTGGGCGGCGCGCGCATCACCCAGCAGTGCGTGCCCGCGCGCCTCAGCGGCGTGGAACATCGACTCCGCGCGCGGAGTCACCCGCCCGCGCGCTCCTTCCTGCGCCGCGCGTGCCAACTGCGCGATCTCACGCGGGTTTCCGAGCTGCGCCGCCAGGTGACTCATGGACGCGGCCAGTACGTACCCGCCGTACGCCCGGTCCCCGGACGCCTGGGCGAGCCGCAGCGCCTGGATGTAGTAGCGCTGGGCGAGGCCCGGCTGGCCGGTGTCGATGGCCATGTAGCCGGCGAGTTCCGTCAACCGGGACACGGCGGCGAACAGTTCGCGCCCGACCGCCTCCCGGTAGGAACCCGCGAGCAGCCCGGAGACCACGCTGTTCAGATAGTGGACGACGACCGGGCGTACATGCCCGCTGCCGTACTGGTGGTCCAGGTCCACCAGCGCCTGGGTCATCGCGCGGACCGCCTCGACGTCCGAGACCCCGACCCGCGGGCCGGCCGAACGCGCCACCTGGGAGTCCGGCGAGGAGATCAGCCAGTCGCGGCTGGGCTCGACGAGCGCGGAGGCGGCGACGGACGAGCCGGAGAGGAAGTCCCTGCGGCCGACATCACTGCGCCACAGCTCGCAGACCTGCTCGATCGCTCCCAGTACGGTCGGCGAGAACTGGAGACCGACACCGGACGCGAGGTTCTTGCCGTTCGCCATGCCGATCTCGTCGATCGTGACCGTACGGCCCAGTTTGCGGCCGAGCGCCTCGGCGATGATCGCCGGAGCACGTCCACGCGGCTGCTGTCCGCGCAGCCAGCGCGCCACGGACGTCTTGTCGTAACGCAGATCGAGACCGTGCTCCGCGCCGCACATGTTGACCCTGCGGGCCAGCCCGGCGTTCGAGCAACCGGCTTCCTGGATGAGCGCCTGCAGTCGTTCGTTCGGCTGCCGCGCGACGAGCGGCCTTGCGGCCATGGCTTACCCCCTGTGGCTGCGGTGCATGCCCACGCACCGAGTTGACGTGTCCTCAGTGGCCGAACTCAGGAAGGGAACAGCGGTGGAAGGAGGGAACAGTGGTGGAAGAGGAACATCGAAAGAACTCGGCCATGAAGATCAATGCCCCGCAGACACAGCGAAGATGCGAGACATGTGAGGATTGCCGGGGTAAAGGCGGTGCCCAACCCCTGGTGCCCAACCCCTCACGTGGCTACCCAGCCCCCGCCGCCATCCCCCGTGCGCGCCCCCACCCGTGCATCCATGCGCCCCACATGCGGGATCGATGCCCCTCCCCCGCGCGCGCGTCCCCCGTAACCCGAGGTGGACGCGGGAGTTGTGTTCCACGTGGACGAGACCATCGCAGGCACCGAGACCGCCCAGATCCCCCAGCAGCGCGGCGAATCGCTGCAGGACACCGCCGTGCGCTATGCCGAGGAGCGCCACTGGGACGTGTTCCCCGGCACCTGGCTGGAAGCCGTCGACGGGGTGCATCGCTGCTCCTGCGGCGAGGCGGAGTGCCCCACGCCGGGCGCGCATCCGACGCGTGAGGACTGGGCGACGCAGGCCACGGGCAGTGCGACCGTCGCGCGCCGTCTGTGGGCGAAGCACCCGACGGCGTCGATCCTGCTGCCCACCGGGCGTACGTTCGACGCGATCGACGTGCCCGAGACCGCCGGTTTCCTCGCCCTCGCCCGCATGGAGCGCATGGAACTGACCCTCGGGCCCGTCACCTGCACCCCGGACCGGCGCATGCATTTCTTCGTACTTCCGGGCGCCGCCGCGAAGGTCCCCGACCTGGTGCGGAAGGTGGGCTGGCCGGCCGCATCCCTCGATCTGATCACCCTGGGCGAGGGAGAGTACGTCGCGGCGCCGCCTACGCGGTTCGGGTCGCGGGGGGCCGTGCAGTGGGCCTGCCGGCCCACCCCCGCGAACCGGTGGCTGCCCGACGCGGAGGAGCTGATCTCGCCGCTCGCATACGCTTGCGGGCGGGAAGGCCGTCGGTAGCTCCCGCAGGTCGCTCTTGGCCACGGGCTCGCTGTGGCTGGTCACGCCCCGCGGCGGAGCCGCTTGAAGGCAGAGCCCCGCGCCCCTAAAAATCAGGGCGTCGCCCCTTAGGGTGCCTGTATGACCGAGGGATCTGGGGCCGTCGTGCCCGCCGTACGCGTGCGAGGGCTCTGGAAGCGGTTCGGGGAGCAGATCGCTGTCTCCGGGGTCGATCTGGAGCTGCCTGCGGGGCAGTTCATCGGGCTCGTCGGGCCGAACGGAGCCGGCAAGACCACCACCCTCTCGATGGTGACCGGCCTGCTCAGGCCCGACCAGGGCACCGTCGAGGTCGTCGGGCGTGACGTGTGGAGCGACCCGGTCGAGGTGAAGGCGCGGATCGGTGTGCTGCCCGAGGGGCTCCGGCTCTTCGAGCGGCTCTCCGGGCGCGAACTCCTCGGCTACACCGGCCGGTTGCGGGGCCTGCCGGGCGCCGAGGTCGACAAACGCGCCACCCAGCTCCTCGACGTCCTCGACCTCGCGGGCGCCCAGCACAAACTCGTCGTCGACTACTCCACGGGCATGCGCAAGAAGATCGGCCTGGCCTGCGCTCTCCTCCACAACCCCGAAGTCCTCTTCCTCGACGAACCGTTCGAGGGCGTCGACCCGGTCTCCGCGCAGACAATCCGCGGCGTCCTGGAGCGGTACACCGGATCGGGCGCCACCGTCGTCTTCTCCTCCCACGTCATGGAACTGGTCGAGTCGCTGTGCGACTGGGTCGCCGTCATGGCCGCGGGTCGGATCCGCGCACACGGCCCGCTCGCGGACGTACGCGGCAGCGCCCCCTCCCTCCAGCACGCCTTCCTGGAACTCGTCGGCGCCAACAGCCGCGCCGCCGGCGCCGACCTGGACTGGCTGGGCGGCGGGGCACGATGAGCGCGAAGACCGGCGTGCCCGCCGCCTCGATCACCAACACCGGTGTCACCGCGATGTCGATCACACCCGTCGTCGTACGCCTGAAGCTTTCGCTCCTGCGCAACGGGCTGCGGCAGTCGGCCGGACGACGGGCCGCGTACGTCGCCTCCGCCGTCTTCGTCCTCCTCTTCGCCGCCCTCCAACTGCTCGGCCTGATCGCCCTGCGCGGCAACGCGCACGCCACCGCCCTCGCCGTACTGCTCGTGGCGCTCCTGGCACTCGGCTGGACCGTGATGCCGCTGCTCTTTCCCGGCGGCGACGAGACGCTCGACCCGACCCGCCTGGTGATGCTGCCGCTGCAACCACGCCCGCTCGTACGGGCGCTGCTCACGGCCTCACTCGTCGGCATCGGGCCGCTCTTCACGCTGTGCCTGCTCGTCGGATCCGTGATCGCCGTGGCGCACGGCGCGGCGGCGTACGTCACCGGCGTCGTCGCCGTGGTCCTGGGGCTCCTCGTCTGCGTGGCCCTCGCGCGCGCCGTCGCCGCCGCCAACATCCGCCTGCTGACCAGCCGCAGGGGCCGTGACCTCGCGGTGCTGAGCGGCCTGGTCATCGCGGTCGGCGCGCAGGTCGTCAACTTCGGTGCGCAGCGGCTCAATTCGGCCGGCGGGCTCGCGGAGCTCGACGCGCTGGGCGATGTGCTGAGCTGGCTGCCGCCCGCCTCCGCGATCGGCGCGGTGCACTCGGTGAGTGAGGGGTCGTACGGGATCGGCCTCACCCAACTCGCTTTGAGCGCCGCCGCGTTGGCCGGGCTGCTGGCGCTCTGGTCGCACCACCTGACCCGGCTGATGACCTCGCCGGACGGGTCGACCCTGCAGGCGGCGGAACCGGCGGCGCGGGAACGGCGATCCTCGGGCCTGATCGGGCTGTTGCCGGCCGGCCGCACCGGGACCGTCATGGAACGCAGTCTGCGGTACGTGTGGCGCGACCCGAAGACCAAGGCGGCGTGGGTGACCTCACTCGCCATCGGGCTGATCGTGCCCGTGTTCAACGCCCTCCAGGGCACCGGCTCGATCTATTTCGCCTGCTTCGCCGCCGGGATGCTCGGGATCCAGATGTACAACCAGTTCGGGCAGGACACGTCCGCGTTCTGGATGGTCGCCATGACGATCTCCTCCACGCGTGACGCGTACGTCGAACTGCGCGGGCGCGCACTGGCACTGCTGCTGATCACCCTCCCGTACGCCGCCCTCGTGACCGTCCTGACGACCGCGCTGCTCGGCGACTGGCCCAGACTGCCCGAGGCGCTGGGCCTCTCCTTCGCGCTGCTCGGCGCGATGCTGGCGACCGGCGCGTGGACCTCCGCCCGCTTCCCGTACTCGATCCCCCAGGAGGGCTACAAGAACGTCGCCCCGGGGCAGGCCGGGCTCGCCTGGATCGCGATCTTCGGCGGCATGGTCGCGGCGGCCCTGCTCTGCGCCCCCGTCATCGCCCTCACGATCTGGCTGAACGTGTCCGCGGACGGGAACGAGTGGACATGGCTGCTGCTGCCGGTCGGTGCCGCGTACGGGGTCCTGATCACGATGGCGGGGCTGCGGATGGCGGCGCCGCGGACGGCGGGGCGGCTGCCGGAGATCCTGGCGGCGGTCAGCAAGGGCTGACCGCCGCCGGTCAAACAAAGATGGGCACCGGCTAGCCGGTGAGAACCCCGTCCAGGAACGGTTCGATCGCCCCGCGCCAGGCGTCCGGCTGGTCGTAGTGCACGAGATGGCCCGCGTCGGCGACCTCCGCGTACTGGCCGTTCGGCAGGACTCGGACCATCTCCTGGGACTCGGCCCGGCCGAGCTCGCCGTCCAGTCCCCGTACGACCAGGGCGGGGCACCGGACCTGGGCCAGCTCCTCCCAGTGGGCGTCGTACACCCAGGTCTGGCGGGACTTGAGCATCTGCGCGGGTTCGAAGACGGGGCGCCAGCCGTCGTCGGACTCGTGCATCACCTCGGCGTAGAACTCGCCGCGGGAGGGGTTGGGGCGCTCCACCCAGGGGTCGTCCTCGCCGAACCACTTGCGTACGTCCGCGAGCGTGGCGAAGGGGACGGGCCAGGCCTTGAACCAGTCCTCCCACTCGCGCTGCGAGGCGGCGCCCAATGCCGACGCCCGCATGTCACAGATGATCAGGCCGCAGACGAGATCGGGGCGCTTGGCGGCGAGCTGCCAGGCGGTCAGCGCGCCCATGGCGTGGCCGATGAGGACGGCAGGGGCGAGGCCGAGCTGTTCGAGAGCGGCCTCGGCGTCCTCGACGTATGCCTCGCGGGTGTAGGCGGCCTCGGGCGGCTTGTCGCTCTGGCCGTGGCCTCGCTGGTCGAGCGCGACGGCGCGGTGTCGTTCGGAGAGCCAGCGGGCGGTGGACGCCCAGTGGGAGGCGCGGCCCATGAGGCCGTGCAGTAACAGCACGCCGGGCGCACTGGGGACCACCTCGGGCCCGGCTCCGATCCCGGTCGGGGTCTCAACCCTCGTCTCGGTACCCCTCCCGCTCCCCCTCCCGCTCCCGGTCTCGCTCCCGGTCTCGGACCTGGGAGGGGCGATGCTGGGGAGGTCGGTCCTGGGGAGGTCGGTCCTGGAGGGATCCGCTTGGGACTTGGGAGGATCGGCGAACTCCCAGGCGGCCAGGCGTACGCCCCCCGCTCCCGTCACATCGATGCGCCGCACCACAGGTAATGGCACCCCCCTAGCTCGCTCGGACCGCCTCGCTCCCGCTCGAGCCGACCGGTCCACTCGTACCGATTCCTACCGCTGTCGTACCGCTGCTCCTGCTGCTCCTAGCCCGCCGGCACTGGATTGCCGCCGGCCGGCGCTGATTGCTACCGGTTGCCGCTGACTGCTGATGGACGTATGCCCCGGGTACCGCGACTCCACCGTCACGTTATCGAATGAGGATTCGAGAACGCCCTTCTCGGGCGCAACACCCCTCATTCGAGTGACCAGCCTCAAGGATTGACCGCCTACGCCATGGGGAGATCTTCAGCGGGGGGCGGGCCGCTCGGGGAAACCGGTCCGAAGGGAATGACCCTGGGAGCTCGGGGCTCCGGGTCAGTACAGGGGAGGACGGGCCCCGGCGCCATTCGGTGCCGGGGCCCTCTCCACATCTGCGGCACATCCTTCCGCCCCCTCCCCGACCGCGCGCCCTCGCTCCCGGACACGGTCAAGAGCCCCCAGGTCATATGCCTCACGCGACAGCCTCGCACGCAAATGGTCCCAGCGCTGCGATTCCGCACACTGAATCTTGGTTCCAAAGAGGTTACGCGGGCATCACAACTACCTCTGTGAACACGGTAGTTGACACGCGAATGACGGGCGGCGAACGCCCGGCGCCGAGGCGCGGGCCCGGCGACAAACACGTAAACGCACGTCAACGCACGTCAACGCACGTCACCACACGGCTTCGGACATGCCGACATGCGGCTAGGAGCACCCAGCACCTCAGTGCTGGGCAACAGGCAGCAGCACCACAGCGCTTGGCAACAGGCAGCACCTCAGTGCTGGGCAACAGGCAGCAGCACCTCAGCGCTTGGCGACGAACACGTGGGAGGCGACTTCCGCCTCCAGCTCCGCGGCCTCGCCTCCGCTGCCCACCAGGACCCCGCCCGCGGACTCCGTCACGCTCACGACGGAACCGGGCTGCACACCCGCCCGCCGCAGCGTGTACATCAGCTGCGCGTCCGTCTGGATCGGCTCGCCGATACGCCGTACGACCACGGTCTTGCCGTCGACGCCCGGGTCCAGCTCGGCCAGCGACACCATGCCCTCGTCCAGGAACGGGTCGGCGCTGTCCTTCTCGCCCAGCTCCTCCAGGCCCGGAATCGGGTTGCCGTACGGCGACTCCGTCGGGTGGCGCAGCAGCTCCAGCACCCGGCGCTCCACCGCCTCGCTCATCACGTGCTCCCAGCGACAGGCCTCGGCGTGCACCTGCTCCCACTCCAGACCGATCACATCGACGAGGAGGCACTCCGCGAGCCGGTGCTTGCGCATGACACGGGTGGCCAGTCGACGCCCCTCGTCGGTGAGCTCCAGGTGCCGGTCGCTGGCGACCGCCACCAGACCGTCGCGCTCCATCCGCGCCACCGTCTGGCTGACCGTCGGCCCGCTCTGGTCCAGCCGCTCCGCGATCCGGGCGCGCATGGGGACCACGCCTTCCTCTTCCAGCTCGAGGATGGTGCGGAGATACATCTCCGTGGTGTCGATCAGTCCGGACATGTGTGCCCCTCGATTAGCTCTGCCGGAGGCTCGGTGGCTCACCGGCTTGTGCGCTGGCCCTGGACTCAATTCTGACGCATACCACTGACAACCGTGCCTCGCCGTTGGAACCACCTGGTTCCAAGCGCCTGCGAGCACCTCGGCGCGGCACGCCCCCGAGGGCGAAAACCCCGTATAAAAGCCGCTCGCCGTGCTGCCGACCGTATTGCCCGCCGTGTCCCCCGCCGTATTGACAGCGCGCTGGTCCAGACCGCACGGTGATCCGCGACACGTCGACGCCGACGCGACCTCGCGAGACTTCGAAGGGGCTCAGCCAATGAGCGAAGGCAAGCTGGCAGGGCAGTTCTTCGACGCCGCGATCGGTCTGCTGCAACAGGTGCGGGACGAGGACGCCGGCGAGATCGAGGCGGCCGGAACACTGATCGCCGACACCGTCGCCGCCGGCGGACGCCTCTTCGCGTTCGGCGCCGGACACTCCTCACTCGCCGCCCAGGACATCGTCTACCGCGCCGGCGGCCTCGCCCTGATGAACCTGCTCGTCGTGCCGGGCGTCGTAGGCGTCGACGTCATGCCGGCGACCCTGGGCTCGGCCCTGGAGCGGGTCGACGGCCTGGCGACCGTCGTCCTGGAATCCAGCCCGGCCCGCTCCGGCGACCTCCTTGTGATCATCTCCCTCTCCGGCCGCAACGCGCTCCCCGTCGAGATGGCCATGAGCGCCCGCGCCCTCGGCCTCAAGGTCATCGGCGTGACCTCCGTCGCGTACACCACGGAGACGAAGTCCCGGCACGCCTCGGGGACCTACCTCAAGGACCACTGCGACATCGTCCTCGACTCAAGGATTCCGGTCGGCGACGCCGAGCTCACCCTGGACACCATCGAGGCCCCCTTCGCCCCCGCCTCCACGGTCGTCACCTCGGCCCTCCTCCAGGCCGTCATGGCCACCGCCGCGGGCGCCCTGGCCGCCCGCGGCATCGAGCCCCCACTGCTGCGCTCGGGCAACGTCGACGGCGGCCACGAGTGGAACAGCCGGGTGATGACGGAGTACGGGGACCGGATCTTCTACCAGCAATGAAGCGGCGGGGGTATCCCGGAAAGCAACCCGGGAAGCCCCCCTCCTTCAGGCGCGCCTTCAGGCGCCCCCCGCCTGGTCCCGCAGATCCTCCAGATCCAGCGCCATCGCGATCCGTACGGCCACGTCCTCCGCGTACGTCGCGTCCGCACGCTCGAACTGGCTGCGCCCCGCGCCCCGCAGAAACGTCACGACGCCGAGCGTCCGCCCCCGGCTGCGCAGCACCGCGCACAGCGCGTGCACCGAGTCCGGCGGCCACTGCCGCGTCACGGCCCACTCCCGCGCCCGCGTGGGATCCGTCTCCCGCGCACTCGCCCGCACCGAGCCGGCCCGCTCGACACACTGCAATGCCGGATGCCCGTCCGCGTACCGCACGGGCAGCCCCGCCTTACCGCCCGGCATGCTCGGCCCGGGCGCCCCCGAGGGCGTGGCGGTAGCCCGGACGAGCCGCACAGGTCCCTCGCCGTCCCCCACCGAACCCCCCGCCACCCGGTCGACCAGCGCATGATCGGCGAACCCGGCGAGTGAGAAATCCAGATGTACGGCGGCCGCCTCGCCCGGCTCCTCGCACTCGGCGGCCGCCCGCGCCGCCCGGTGCAGCTGGTTGGCCCGGAACCGCAGCAGCGCCGCCTCCTGCTCGGTCTGCTTGGCCTCGGTCACGTCCAGGAAGAGCCATCCCACACCCAGCGGGACCGGCTCCTCGGTGAGCGGCGAGGAGAGCCGCAGGAAGCCGCTGCGCCAGCACCGCCGTGTCTCACCCTCCTGCGTCCGCACGCTCACCCACATCTCTGCGGGAGCGGGCGGCGCGCCCTCGGCCAGCACATGCGTGAGCGCGCTCTCCAACTCCTCGACGCCCTGCGAGAGCAGCTCCCCCAGAGGCCGCCCGAGAACCGCCGTACGCCCGATGCCGAGCGCACGGGCCGCGTGTGCGTTGACCACGGCGGGGCGCAGATCCACGTCCACGAGCACCACACCCCAGCTGGCGTCCTCGAACAACGCCTCGCTCAGGGCGATGGACCGCTCCAGATCGATCTGCGCGTGCACCTCGCTGAAGGCGCAGTACACCCCTGCGGGCTTCCCGTCGGGTCCGCGCACGGCAGCCGACTGGGTCCGTACGAGCACCCGGCCGCCGTCCTTGGTCAGCAGCGCGAACTCGTTCACCTGCCGCCCGGGCGCTTCCATGGCGGACAACAGCCGCCCCTCGACCTCTGCCGCGTCGGCGGTCCGCACGGCCCACCCGGCGAACCCCTGCCGCCCCACGGCCTCCGCGGCCGTCCACCCCAGAATCCGCTCGGCCTCACGATTCCAGTGTGTCACGACACCGTCGACGTCAAAGGCACACAGCGCCGCGTCCATCCCGTCGAGCAGCGCGGCAAGAAGATCCGAACCATCCCGCTCGGGCTCGTCCGGCCCCAGCTCATCGGTGGTCCCACTACGCCGGGAAGCACTCACCTGGACCCCCTGCAGGCTGCGTCCGCACGTACGACGCGACAGTTCGCTCACTCACCATCATTCAACTCGAACGTGACCCAGCCCACACCTGGTTCCCCAAAGATTGGACGAAATCGTTGTACACCGAATTCCCGCCCCCCTGCCCGGTGACCAGCCGCAAGGGACATCCCCGACGATCACCCACCTGCCCCTTGACGCCCAGCTCCGCGCCTTACTCCACCCGGCGAGAACTCCTGCCACTACCTTTTCGAAAAACCGGTTGAGCCGCGTTCGATGGGTTCTTAGAGTGGGCGGCACGCTAGCGAAAAGGAGGTGATCCGGCAGATGTATGGCAACCGGACGAGCGAGGTGGCTGCGGGCTAGTAGCCCGTCACCACACCCAGTGCGGTGCCGGACCAGCGCGTGAACTGTGCGTGCAGCCGGCCCAATCTCCAGCAGTCACCCGACCCGCGGGCTCGCCGGTACGTCCGGCCGGCTCCTTCGCCGAGAGGCGGAGGAACCAGAGCTCGCGGGTCGTCTGCGTTTCAGGGCCGATGTGATCAGTGCGGGATGCTCTCGTAGCCCGGGATCTCCTGGGGGCCGCGGGTGCCGGGGCCCACGTAGCGGGCGGAGGGGCGTACGAGCCGGCCCGTGCGCTTCTGTTCCAGGATGTGGGCGGACCAGCCGGCGGTGCGGGCGCAGGTGAACATCGAGGTGAACATGTGCGCCGGGACCTCGGCGAAGTCCAGGACGATGGCGGCCCAGAACTCGACGTTCGTCGCCAGGACGCGGTCCGGGCGGCGGGAGTGGAGCTCGGCGAGGGCGGCCTTCTCCAGCGCTTCGGCGATCTCGAAGCGGGGTGCGCCGAGGTCGCGGGCGGTACGGCGGAGCACACGCGCGCGTGGGTCCTCGGCGCGGTAGACGCGGTGGCCGAAGCCCATGAGGCGTTCACCCTTGTCGAGGGCCTGCCTCACGTAGGCGTCGGCGTCGCCGGTGCGCTCGATCTCCTCGATCATGCCGAGGACGCGGGAGGGTGCGCCGCCGTGCAGCGGTCCTGACATGGCGCCGACGGCTCCGGAGAGTGCTGCCGCCACATCCGCGCCGGTGGAAGCGATGACGCGGGCGGTGAAGGTGGAGGCGTTCATGCCGTGTTCGGCGGCGGACGTCCAGTAGGCGTCGACGGCTGCCACGTGCTTGGGGTCCGGTTCGCCGCGCCAGCGGATCATGAAGCGCTCGACTACGGACTGTGCCTTGTCGATCTCGCGCTGCGGGACCATGGCGTTGCCCTGGCCGCGGGCGGACTGGGCGACGTAGGACAGAGCCATGACAGCGGCGCGGGCGAGGTCCTCGCGGGCCTGCTGCTCGTCGATGTCGAGGAGGGGGCGCAGGCCCCACACGGGGGCGAGCATCGCCAGCGCGGACTGTACGTCGACGCGGATGTCGCCGGAGTGCACGGGGATCGGGAACGGCTCGGCGGGCGGCAGGCCGGGGTTGAAGGCTCCGTCGACGAGGAGTCCCCAGACGTTTCCGAAAGAGACGCGGCCGACCAGATCCTCGATGTCGACGCCTCGGTACCGGAGAGCGCCGCCCTCCTTGTCCGGTTCGGCGATCTCCGTCTCGAAAGCGACGACTCCCTCAAGTCCGGGTACGAAGTCGGACATCAGGCGGCTCCTCATGATGTGTGCGACGAATGTTTTGTGGATGGGTAGGGCGGTGCTCGTGACCATATGTCCGTATATCCATGGTGGGTGACGTACGTCCGGTTCCGCGGTCTCCTCGTGGACTCGCGGTCCTGTACGTCACTCCGGTGATGCCCCGTGCGGCCTGAGGTCACCCCAACCGTTGCGACATGAACACGATAGCTCTGAGTGCCACCTTTGGGGAGAGTGCGCGGCACTCAGTGCCATGCGAGTGCCGCCAGTGAAGCGTCACACCCCGCCGGGCGAAGGCCCGGATAGGGCAAGATGACCATGTGACCGATCGTGACCCCGCTCTCGACCTCGCCGCGATGCGCGCCCATTACCGGGCAGCGGGGCTCTCCGAGGGCGAGCTGGCCGCCGGCCCCATGGAGCAGTTCGCGCGCTGGTTCGGTCAGGCCGTGCGGGCCGCGGAGCGGGGGGCGGTGTACGAACCGAACGCCATGGTCGTGTCCACCGCGGACGCGGAGGGCCGGCCCAGCTCGCGCACGGTGCTGCTGAAGCAGTACGACGAGCAGGGCTTCGTCTTCTACACCAACTACGAGTCCCGCAAGGCCCGCGACCTGGCCGTCAATCCGTACGTCTCGCTGCTCTTCCCGTGGCACCCGATGGCCCGCCAGGTCATCGTCACGGGCACGGCGCGACGTACCGGACGCGACGAGACCGCCGCGTACTTCCGGACCCGGCCGCACGGTTCCCAGCTCGGCGCGTGGGCCAGTGTCCAGTCCTCGGTGATCGGCTCCCGTGCCCCACTGGACGCCTCCTACGCGGAGTTGAGCGCCCGCTATCCGGAGGGCGAGCAGGTTCCGGTGCCCCCGCACTGGGGCGGCTTCCGGATCGCCCCGCAGACGGTCGAGTTCTGGCAGGGCCGCGAGAACCGGCTGCACGACCGGCTGCGGTACGTGGCGGAGGCGGACGGCAGCTGGAGGGTGGAGCGGCTCAGTCCGTGAGCCACCTCAGGTGAGGATCCCGTCCAGGATCCTGCTCCACTGCGCGACCACCCTCTCCCGCCGCACCCCGTCGTCGGTGAGCAGGTTGGCGAGGCCGAGGCCCCGCGCCATGTCGAGGAGCCCCTGGACCGTCTCCCGTGCGCCCGGGCGGGACTCGTCGGCGCCGAGCAATTCCACGGCTATCCGGTGGGTCTCGCGGCCGACGTGGGCTTCCAGTTCCGTGACCCTGGGGCGGAGTTGATCCTCGTTGGAGGCGGCGACCCAGAGGTGGAGGGCGGCGCGGAAGAGGGGGCCGGTGTAGAGGTCGACCAGGGCGGTGACCACCTCGCGACGGTCGGCGGCGCCCTGCGGGAAGAGGGCCCGCAGGGCTGTGGAGCGTTCCTCGGCGACGTACTCGACGGCGGCCGTGAAGAGGTCCTCGCGGGTCGGGAAGTGGTGCTGGGCGGCGCCCCGGGAGACGCCGGCGCGTTCGGCGACGACGGAGACCGTGGAGCCCGCCCAGCCGTGTTCGGCGAGGCAGGCCACGGCTGCCGCCAGGAGCCGCTGCCGGGTGGCCCGGCTGCGGTCCTGCTTGGGCACGTGCGGCGGACGCGCGGCGGCTTCTTTCGCTCCTTCCAGCGCGCTGTCGTCCGCCGAACTGCCCGCCGTGTTGTCCGTCGTGGTCACACCACCCATGGGGGATCCCGTCTTTCGAGGAAGGCCGTCATTCCCTCGCGGGCCTGCGCGGAGGAGAACAGCCGGGCCGAGAGCGCGGTCAGGTCGGCTGCGTCCCGGTCGAAGGCCTCCAGCACCTTGGCCGTGAGCAGCGACTTCGCCTCGGCGAGACCTTGCGGGGAGGACCGGCGCAGTCCGTCGAGGACGGGGGCGAGGGTTACGTCGACATCGGCGCCCGCCGTCGTCAGGAGCCCGGTGCGGACGGCCTCGGTGGCGTCGAAGCGTTCGCCGGTGAGGTAGTAGCGGGCGAGGGCGCGGGGGTCGGCGCGGGGCACCAGAGGCAGGGAGATGACGGCGGGGGCGACCCCGATGCGTACCTCCGTGAAGGCGAAGGTGGCCTCCAGGGAGGCGGCCGCGATGTCGCAGGCGCCGAGCAGGCCGAGGCCGCCCGCGCGTACGTGTCCGGTCACCCGGGCGACCACGGGTTTGGGCAGTTCGACGAGCTGCCGCAGCAGTGCGACGAGGGCGTCCGGGTGCGGGGGATCGCGCAGGTCGGCGCCCGCGCTGAAGGTGTTCCCGGTGTGGGTGAGGACGATCGCCCGTACGTCGCTGTCCTTGCCGCAGCCGGTGAGGGCGTCCGTCAGTTCGCCCACGAGCGCCGCCGACAGGGCGTTGCGGTTGGCGGGTGAGTCGAGGGTGAGGGTGGTGACGGCGCGGTCGTGCGCCGTGCGCACAAGGGTCACTTGAGCTCCCGGAGTCGGCGGCGCAGGATCTTGCCCGAAGCCGCTCGCGGAATGCCGTCGATGAAGGTGACCTCGCGGACCCTCTTGTACGGGGCGACGCGTTCGGCGACGTACATCATGACCTCTCCTTCGGAGAGGTCAGTGGCGGACGGCTGGCGTACCACGTACGCGCGCGGGATTTCGTTCTTGTCGTCGTTGTAGACACCGATGACGGCTGCGTCGGCGATGCCGGGGTGGGTGAGCAGCAGGGCTTCGAGCTCGGCGGGCGCGACCTGGAAGCCCTTGTACTTGATGAGTTCCTTGACGCGGTCGATGACGAAGAGCCAGCCGTCGGCGTCGACGTAGCCGACGTCCCCGGTGTGCAGCCAGCCGTCGGAGTCGATCATCGCGGCGGTGGCGTCAGGTTGTCCCAGGTAGCCCTTCATGACCTGGGGGCCGCGGATGGCGATCTCGCCGGCCTCGCCGACCTCCAGGTCTTCGGCGGGGTCGTCGAGGGAGACGATGCGCATCTCGGTGCCTGCGATGAGTTTGCCGACGGTCCCGAGGGGCGGGTTCTCGGCGTCCAGGGGGACGACGTGGGTGCCGGGCGACAGTTCTGTCATGCCGTACGACTGGCCGATGGGCGGCAGGCCCAGCCGCTGTGAACAGGCTGCCGCCAGAGCGGCGTCCAGGGGGGCGGCCGAGGAAATGATGTACCTCAGGGACGACAGGTCGTACTTCGCCACGGCCGGGTGCTTGGCCAGGGCGAGGACGATCGGCGGGGCCACGAACAGGGCGGTGATGTGGTGCTTCTGGATGGCCGCGAGGAAGGTTTCGAGGTCGAAGCGGGGCAGCACGACGACCGTGGCGCCCTGCCTCAGGGGCGCGTTCATGAGGGCGGTCAGCCCGTAGATGTGGAAGAAGGGCAGCACGGCGAGGATGCGGTCGCCCGGGCCCATCGGAATGGTCGGCGCGAGCTGCGCGAGGTTGGTGGCGATGGACCGGTGGGTGAGCATCACGCCTTTGGGGATGCCGGTGGTGCCCGAGGAGTACGGCAGGGCCGCGATGTCCTCCACGGGGTCGATGTCGATCTGCGGTTCGGGCGCGGTGGATTCGAGCAGCTCCATCAGTGAGCGGTGGCCGGGCGCCTGGTCGCAGACGAAGATCTCCCGTACGCCGCCCGCGAGTTCGGCGGCCTGGCGCGCTGAGTCCAGGAGGGGCGAGACGGTCACGATCCAGCTCGCGGCGCAGTCGCGGAGCTGCTTGGCGAACTCCTCGGGCGTGGCGAGCGGGTGCACGGTCGTGACCGTGGCCCCCGCGCGCGCGGCCGCGTAGAAGGCCGTCGGGAAGGCGATGGTGTTCGGGCTGTGCAGAGCCAGTACGTCGCCCTTGCTGACGCCCGCCTCGGCGAACCCGGCGGCCAGCCGGCGGTGGAACACGTCGAGTTGGGCGTAGGTGAGCGTGGTGCCGTCCACCCCGTCGATGAGCGCGGGCGCGTCACCGCGCTCGGCGGCGCCGGCGAGGACCGCGTCGTGGATGGGTTCCTCGACGGCCGGGACGTCTTCGTACTGGCTGCGGAACATGGTTCCTCCTGGAGACGGCTGGGCGAGTGGCATCCCATTGCCTAGCACGGCTCAGTAGGACTTGGGCAGGCCGAGGGTCTGGTGGGAGATGTAGTTGAGAACCATTTCCCTGCTGACCGGTGCGATACGGGACACGCGCGACGCCGTGATCAGCGAGGCGAGGCCGAACTCGCGGGTGAGGCCGTTGCCGCCAAGGGTGTGCACGGCCTGGTCGACGGCTTTCACACAGGCTTCTCCTGCCGCGTACTTGGCCATGTTGGCGGCCTCTCCCGCACCGGCGTCGTCGCCCGCGTCGTACAGGTGGGCTGCCTTCTGCATCATCAGGCGGGCGAGTTCGAGCTCGATGTGGGCCTGCGCGAGGGGGTGCGCGATGGCCTGGTGGGCGCCGATGGGGTCCTTCCAGACGGTGCGTTCCTTGGCGTAGGCGATCGCCACGGACAGGGCGTAGCGGCCCATGCCGATCGCGAAGGCGGCCGTCATGACGCGCTCGGGGTTGAGGCCGGCGAAGAGCTGGAGGAGGCCCGCGTCCTCGTCGCCGACGAGTGCGTCGGCGGGCAGCGTCACGTCGTCGAGGGTGAGTTCGAACTGCTTCTCCGCGCCGTGGAGTTCCATGTCGATCTGCCGCCGCCCGAAGCCGTCGGCGTCACGCGGGACGATGAACAGGCAGGGCTTGAGACGGCCGGTGCGCGCGTCCTCCGTACGCCCGACGATGAGGGTCGCGTCGGCGACGTCGACACCGGAGATGAACACCTTGCGGCCGTTGAGGACCCACTGTTCGCCGTCGCGGCGGGCGGTGGTGGTGATGCGGTGGGAGTTGGAGCCCGCGTCGGGTTCGGTGATGCCGAAGGCCATGGTGCGGGTGCCGTCGGCGAGGCCGGGAAGCCACTCCTGTTTCTGCGAGTCCGTGCCGAAGCGGGCGATCACCGTGCCGCAGATCGCCGGTGACACGACCATCATCAGCAGGGGGCAGCCCGCGGCGCCCAGCTCCTCCAGGACGATGGAGAGTTCGGAGATGCCGCCGCCTCCGCCGCCGTAGGCCTCCGGCAGGTTGACGCCGAGGTAGCCGAGTTTGGCCGCCTCGGACCAGAGTTCGTCGGGGTGGGCGCCGTCGGCGACGACCTTGTTGATGTAGTCGCGGCCGTAGCGTTTGCCGAGGGCGGCCACCGCTGCTCGGAGGGCTTTGTGTTCGTCGGTCTCTGCTACCGGGCTCATGAGGTCTCCTGGAATGTGCGGCGGGGTCGTGGCTGGTCGCGCGGCGCCCCTAAAGGGGCCCGTCCGGCTCGTCCGGCTCGACCACGGCCAGCAGGGTGCCGACCTCGACCTGCTGGCCAGGAGCGGCGTGAAGGGCGCTGAGTGTGCCGGTGGCGGGCGCGGAGATCTTGTGTTCCATCTTCATCGCCTCCAGCCAGACGAGGGGCTGTCCGGCCGTCACAGCGGCTCCGGCGGCCAGGCCTTCGGCGACGCGGACGACTGTTCCCGGCATCGGGGCCAGGAGCGAGCCGGGGGCCTGCTGGGTGGTCGGGTCGGGGAAGCGCGGCAGCGCGGTGAGCGTGCAGGCGCCGACGTGGATCCGGTCTCCGTAGCGGCTGATCTCGAACTTGCGCCGTACGCCGTCGATTTCGAGTACGACGAGACCGGCGTCGGCGTGCACGACGCGTACCCCATCGGCGGTGAGGCCGTCGCGGGTGTGCCGGTAGTGGACCTCGTGCTCGGTGCCGTCGACGAGGTAGCGCTTGGTCTGCGGCTGGGAGGGGAGGTTGCGCCAGCCGCCGCCGAACCGGGAGCGGCCGTGCGCGTCGGCGAGGGCCGCGGCGAGGGGTGCGTACGGGTCCGGGGCCGCGCCGGTGAGCTCCTCCAGGTGGCGCTCGTAGAAGCCGGTGTCCATTCGCCCCGACACGAACTCCTCGTGCCGCAGGGACCGTACGAGGAGGTCCCTGTTGGTGACCGGGCCGTGGATGCTCGCCCGTTCCAGCGCGCCCGACAGTTTGCGCAGGGCCTGCGCGCGCGTGGGGGCGTGGGCGACGGCCTTGGCGAGCATCGGGTCGTAGTGGATGCCGATGGGGTCGCCGTCGGTGTAGCCGGTGTCCAGCCGGATGCCTTCCGGGACGGCGAGGCGGTGCAGGGTGCCGGTCTGCGGGGCCCAGGCGTGGGCCGGGTCCTCGGCGTACAGGCGGGCCTCGATCGCGTGGCCACGCGCGCGTGGAGGGTCGTTTTCGAGTACGGCGCCCTCGGCGACCTGGAGCTGGAGCGCCACGAGGTCGATGCCGAAGACGGCTTCCGTGACGGGGTGTTCGACCTGGAGGCGGGTGTTCATCTCCAGGAAGTGGGCCTGGCCGTCGGCGATCAGGAACTCGACGGTGCCCGCGCCCACGTAGTCGACGGCGCGCGCGGCACGCACGGCCAGCTCGTGGAGTTCCGCCACCAGCGCGGGTGCGAGGCCGGGCGCCGGGGCCTCCTCGATCACCTTCTGATGGCGCCGCTGGAGCGAGCAGTCGCGGGTGCCGAGCGCCCACACGGTGCCGTGCGTGTCGGCCAGGATCTGCACCTCGACATGCCGGCCGCCCTCCACATAGGGCTCGACGAAGACCTCCCCGTCACCGAACGCGCTGAGCGCCTCGGCGCGGGCGGCCGTCAACTCGGCGTCGAGGTCGGCGAGTTCCCGTACGACGCGCATACCGCGCCCGCCGCCGCCCGCGGCCGCCTTCACCAGCACGGGGAGGTCTCCCTCCGTCACCGTCGACAGGGGTTCGAGGCCCATCAGCTTCTTGGCGCGCGTCTTCGACGCCATCGCCTCGATCGCCTCGGGCGGCGGTCCGATCCAGACAAGGCCCGCGTCGATCACGGCGCGCGCGAAGTCGGCGTTCTCGGAGAGGAAGCCGTACCCGGGGTGCACGGCGTCCGCGCCGGCGTTCAGGGCCGCCTTCACGATCAGGTCGCCGCGCAGATACGTCTCGGATGGCGCCGAACCCGGCAGCCGTACCGCCGCGTCGGCCACGCGCGCGTGGAGGGCGTTCTCGTCGGCGTCCGAGTGCACGGCGACGGTTCGGATTCCCAACTCGGCGCAGGTGCGGAAGACGCGGCAGGCGATCTCGCCACGGTTGGCGACAAGGAGCGTCGAAATCACGGGCTTCACGGGGTTCATTGGGTCCACCGGTTCATTGAGTGCCTCACATCCGGAAGATGCCGAAGCCACCGCGCGCGCCCTCGTAAGGCGCCGTGTGGATCGCGGACAGGCACATGCCGAGGACGGTGCGGGTGTCGCGCGGGTCGATGACGCCGTCGTCGTACAGCCGCCCCGACAGGAACATCGGCAGGGACTCCGACTCGATCTGCTGCTCCACCATGGCGCGCA
This sequence comes from Streptomyces sp. NPDC005808, assembly GCF_042871385.1. NCBI lineage: Bacteria > Bacillati > Actinomycetota > Actinomycetes > Kitasatosporales > Streptomycetaceae > Streptomyces > Streptomyces sp. NPDC005808. The sequence continues at coordinate 444,010 of NZ_JBIAIK010000006.1, forward strand.
GCGCGGCGTCGGCGTCGTCGTCGTAGGGCTGCCCCTTGGCGGCGGCGGACTGCCGGGCGACGATCGAGAGGACGCCGGCGAGCTGCTGGGGGCCCATGACGGCGGACTTGGCGCTGGGCCAGGCGAAGAGGAAGCGCGGGTCGTAGGCGCGCCCGCACATGCCGTAGTGACCGGCTCCGTACGAAGCCCCCATGAGGACGGAGAGGTGGGGGACCTTCGAATTGGAGACGGCGTTGATCATCATCGCGCCGTGCTTGATGATGCCGCCCTGCTCGTACTCCCTGCCGACCATGTAGCCGGTGGTGTTGTGCAGGAAGAGGAGCGGGATGTCACGCTGATTGGCCAGCTGGATGAACTGGGCCGCCTTCTGCGACTCGGCGCTGAACAGCACTCCCCGGGCGTTGGCGAGGACGCCGACGGGATAGCCGTGCAGCGTCGCCCAGCCGGTGGTGAGGCTCGTCCCGTAGAGGGGCTTGAACTCGTCGAAGTCGGAGCCGTCGACGAGGCGGGCGACGACCTCGCGCGGGTCGAAGGGGTGCCTGAGGTCCCCCGGGACGATCCCCAGGAGCTCGTCCTCGTCGTACTTCGGCGGCGCTGCCGGGCCCGGGTCGACGTACGCCTTGCGGTGGTTGAGACGGGCCACCACCCGCCGGGTCTGCCGGATCGCGTCCTGCTCGTCGACGGCGAAGTAGTCCGCGAGGCCCGACACGCGTGCGTGCATCTCGGCGCCGCCCAGCGACTCGTCGTCGCTCTCCTCACCGGTGGCCATCTTCACCAGCGGCGGCCCGCCGAGGAAGACCTTGGCCCGCTCCTTGACCATGATCACGTGGTCGGACATGCCGGGGATGTACGCGCCCCCGGCGGTGGAGTTCCCGAACACGACGGCCACGGTCGGGATCCCGGCCGCCGACAGCCGCGTGAGGTCCCGGAAGATCGCGCCCCCGGGGATGAAGATCTCCTTCTGGGACGGCAGATCGGCGCCGCCCGACTCGACGAGGCTGATGCAGGGCAGCCGGTTGGCGAGGGCGATGTCGTTGGCCCGCAGAGCCTTCTTCAGGCTCCACGGGTTGCTGGCACCGCCGCGCACGGTCGGGTCGTTCGCCGTGATCAGGCACTCCACGCCCTCGACGACACCGATCCCGGTGACCAGCGAGGCACCGACCGCATAGTCGCTCCCCCAGGCCGCGAGCGGCGACAGCTCCAGGAAGGGTGTGTCGGGGTCCAGGAGCAGTTCGATCCGTTCCCGCGCGAGCAGCCTGCCGCGTTTGCGGTGCCGGGCGACGTATTTCTCGCCGCCGCCCGCGAGTGCCTTGGCGTGCTCGGCGTCCAGGTCCGTGAGCTTGCTGAGCATGGCTTCGCGGTTGGCTGCGTAGTCGGGGCTCCGTGTGTCGAGCGCCGAGGAGATGACGGTCACAGGAGGGACTCCGGGATGTCGAGGTGGCGGGAGCGGAGCCATTCGCCCAGCGCCTTGGCCTGGGGGTCGAAACGGGCCTGCGAGGCCACACCCTCGCCGAGGATTCCCACGACGACGAAGTTGAGGGCGCGCAGGTTCGGCAGCACATGGCGTACGACGGTCAAGTCGGCCGTCTCCGGGAGGAGTTCACGGAACCGGTCGACCGTGAGGGTGTGGGCGAGCCATCGCCAGGCCGCATCCGAACGGACCCACACGCCGACGTTCGCGTTGCCGCCCTTGTCCCCGCTGCGGGCCCCGGCGACGAGGCCGAGAGGGGCGCGGCGGGTGAGCGTACCGGACCGCAGGGGCTCGGGCAGGGGCGGTTCCGGCACGTCTTCGAGCGGTTCGAGAGGTTCGAGAGGTTCGAGCCTTTCGAAGTCTTCGCCTCCCTCGGGTCCTTCGAGTGCTTCGGATCCCTCGATCACGTGGGTGTCCTGGGCCGGGGCCACAGGGATGCGGCGTCCGTCGTGGAGGACGGCCACGTGGTCCACGGCGCCATGGGGGACGTACACATCCTCGAAGACCCCGTAGGGCGCTCCCGTTCCCGGTGGCGCCATCACATGGAATCCGGGGTAGCCGGCGAGGGCGAGTTCGATGGCGGCGCCGCTGAACGCCCGTCCCACCGCGTGCTGGTCCGGGTCCCGCACGACGAGCCGGAGCAGCGCGCTCGCGGTCTCCTCGGTGGGGGCGTCGGGGTGGTCGGTGCGGGCGAGTTCCCAACGGACGTCGGCGGGCCGGGACTTGGCCGCGGCCAGCGCGGTGTCCATCTGGTCCCGGACGAAGGCCGCCTTCGCCTCGATGTCGAGCCCCGTCAGTACGAACACGACCTCGTTGCGGAAGCCGCCGAGCCGGTTGAGGCCGACCTTGAGGGTGGGCGGCGGTGCCTCGCCGCGTACGCCGTCGATGCGGACCCGGTCGGGACCCTCCTGGGTCAACTGGACGGTATCGAGCCGGGCGGTGACGTCGGGCCCCGCGTACCGGGCGCCCGACGTCTCGTACAGCAGCTGCGCGGTGACCGTGCCGATGTCGACGAGGCCGCCCGTGCCGTCGTGTTTGGTGATGACGCTCGTGCCGTCCTCGTGGAGTTCGGCGAGCGGGAAGCCTGGGTGACGGAGAACGGCGGGGTCGTGCTCGGCGAAGAAGGCGTAGTTGCCGCCGGTGGCCTGGGCACCGCACTCCAGGACATGCCCGGCGACCACGGCGCCCGCGAGCCGGTCGTACTCCCTGGGCCCCCAGCCGAAGTGGGCGACGGCGGGCCCGGTGACCAGCGCCGCGTCCGTCACCCGCCCGGTGACGACGATGTCCGCGCCCTCGCGCAGACAGGCGGCGATTCCGGCGCCGCCGAGGTAGGCGTGCGCGGCGAGGCTCTCCGGGTACCTGGAGCCGAGTCCGTCGCCCTCGACGTGGGCGACCCGGACCGGGATGCCGAGCCGGTCCGCCAACTCCCGTACGGCGTCGGCGAGTCCGGCGGGGTTGAGGCCACCGGCATTCGCGACGATACGTACGCCGCGCTCGTGCGCGAGGCCGAGGCACTCCTCCAGCTGGCCCAGGAAGGTCTTGGCGTATCCGCGCCGGGGGTCCTTCAGCCGGTCCCGGCCCAAGATGAGCATGGTCAGCTCGGCGAGGTAGTCGCCGGTGAGGACGTCCAGCGGGCCGCCGGTGAGCATCTCCCGCATGGCGTCGAAGCGGTCGCCGTAGAAGCCGGAGGCGTTGCCGATGCGGAGGGGGGTGATGGTCATCGCGCCGCCCCCTTCGGTGCGCGGCCGGGGCCGGACTTCGGTGCGCGCCCGGCGCCGGAAGGCCCCGCGAACGCCTGCGCGATGTCCAGCCACTTGTCGGCGTCGGCCCCTTCCGCACGTACGGCGAGGTCGGCACGGTTCGCCCGCTGGGTGACCAACAGGCAGAAGTCCAGCGCGGGGCCGGTGACACGCTGGGCGGCGTCCTCGGGCCCGTGCGTCCACAACTCCCCCGTCGGGGCGATGAGTTCCACCCGGAACTCCTCACTCGGCGCGAAGAGCCCTCGTACCCCGAAGGCGAAGTTCCGTGTCCGCACACCGATGCGCACCACATGCCGGAGCCGGTCCGTAGGCGCGCGCACCACACCCAGCGCGTCGGCCACATCCTGTCCATGGGCCCAGGTCTCCATCAGACGGGCGGTGGCCATGGAGGCGGCCGACATGGGCGGCCCGTACCAGGGGAAGCGCGCGCCCGGGGGCGCGGCGCGCAGCGCGCGTTCCAGCTCCCCGCGCCCCTCGCGCCAGGTGATGAGCACCTGCGCGGGCGCCGTGCGCGCCCCCTCCTCCGCGCCTTCGTCCACGAAGGAACCGGCCGCCGCGAACGCCTTTTCGGTCTCCCGCCCGAACGCCTCCGCGTCCGTCACCGCCAGTAGTGCCGCCCGGTCGGTCCAGGCGAGATGCGCGATCTGATGGGCGACGCTCCACCCCTCGGCGGGTGTCGGAAGGGCCCAGTCGCCCTCGTCCAACTTCCCCACCAGCTGGTCGAGTTCCTCGCTCTCCCGGTGCAGATCGTCGATCACGGACGACGGGTCGAACACGATGGCGCTCCCCTCGGGGCACGACGATGCGTCATTCCGGAGCATGGCAGCGCCCGAAGAAACAAGCAAGCGTGCTTGCATTGTTGATTCAGGTGTTCCCGAACGCAGCCGGGGGTTGACCGCTCAGCACGGCCGGCGCTTCACGAGATGCGAGCTCCCGTGCCGCCGACACGGACGCGCGGGTCACCCGCGCGCAGCGTCACCGTGAGCTCGCCAGGACGGCCCAGGTCCTCGCCCTGGTGCAGGGTGAGGACGGTGTCCCCGGGGACCAGGCCGAGTTCACGGGCGTACGCACCGAACGCGGCGGCCGCGGCGCCTGTCGCCGGGTCCTCGACGACGCCGCCCACGGGGAAGGGGTCCCGTACATGGAAGACGGTGGCCGACTTCCGCCACACCAGTTGGACCGTGGTCAGGTCCAAGCGGTGCATCAGGGCTTCCAGGCGCGCGAAGTCGTACGCGAGATCGGCGAGACGCGCGCGCGTAGTCGCCGCGAGCACGAGATGGCGGGCGCCGGCGAAGGCGATACGGGGCGGAAAAGCCGGGGAGAGATCTGCGGCCGGCCAGTCGAGCGCGGCGAGCGCCTCCGCAAGGTCGGCGTCGGCGATCTCCTCGATGTACGGCTCGACACTGGTGAGCGTGGCCCGCAGCGTCCCGCCCTCCTCGGCCACCTCCACCGGCACCGTGCCTGCGCGCGTCGCGAACACCAGTTCCCCAGGGCCGATCCGCTCGGCGAGCGCGACGGCGGTCGCGATGGTGGCGTGTCCGCAGAACGGCACCTCGGCCTTGGGGCTGAAGTAACGGATGGTGAAGGCCCGCCCCGGCCGGCCGCCGAGGCCCTCCGGGGGCGCGGTCAGGAACGCGGACTCCGAGTATCCGAGCTCGGCGGCGATGGCCAGCATGGCGCTGTCGTCCAGGGCGCCGGCGTCCAGAACGACGGCGGCGGGGTTCCCGCCGTCGGGATCGCTGGAGAAGGCGGTGTATCGCAGGATCTCGGGCCGCGGCGTATTCGTCGTCACGCCCCTGGCAACGCGCGGGAGGATCGCGGCCATTCCCGGACGCGGGTGGAGGCTGAGTGGGGGCCGGGTGGGGGGCCGGGCCTACGGCGGGGCCCACGCGGCGCTGCCCCACATCGACGTGTGCCACCCTGCCCGTTCCCGAACCGGCCCGCACCGCACCGCACCGCACCGCACCGCACCGGAAGAAGCTTCCTGAACATCTTGAATCCGCGCCCAGCTCACTTGAGTTCACGCCGATTGACATTTACCGGCAATCCTGGGCGAGTTGGGTGGCAGACGCCGTACCTGAGGTTCCCTCACTGACGTCCTCTACCCTCCATCCTTCACCGGGTGACATTCTGATGAACCACCCGTCCAGGTTCTGACCAGACCTGAACACACCGCGCGTTCGCCCCTTTCACCAAGAGGCGATGCCCGATGAGCCGCTGAGATTTGGGGACGACGCAGAGTGACCACCGTGATCGTGCAGCTTCCCGACGCCGTCGTCCGTCACTCGGACGCCCCTCAGCCCGAGCCACGTCTGGTCCGCTTGAGCCCCGGCCAGAGTGCCGAGTTCGGACGCGGGAAGCCCGGAGCGCCCCTGCCCATCCCCCTGTGTGATCCGGCGGTGTCGCGCTGCGCCGGACAGGTCACCGCGGTGGAGGACTACTGGCGCCTTTGCAATTACAGTGCCTCGGCGACGTACGTGGTGGAAAACCTGGAAGGCGCCGGAGAACACATCCGCGTCGCACCCGGCCGTATCGGTGCGCCCGTACCATTCGAGCTGTCCCGGGTAATTCTGCCCGCTGAAACGCCCGTGGAATTCAAGGTGTTCGCGCCCCAGCACGCGTATGTGGAACCCGGGTGCGAGGCCCCCTCCGGGGAACCTACGACGAGTCCCTTCTCACTGAACCCGTCGTCCAAGTATTTCCTGGTGCTGCTGGCATTGTGCGAACCGCGGCTGCGCTCCCCGTCGAGCGCGGCCGTTCCCGGCGTGGGAGAGATCCTCGAACGACTGCGACCGCTGCCGAGTTGCCACGACCTCACGCGATCCGCGCTCAACTACCACATCGATTATCTCGCCGACACCAAGCTGCGGCTGAGGGAGAGGCCGGACGGCTCGTACAGCGAGGCGGGTGGCAAGCGCGAACGGCTGGTCAGTCTCGCACTGCGCTTCAATCTGGTCCGGGAAGAGCACCTGGCTCTGCTGCCCCCCGCCGTCAGACGCTGAACCGAGAGGCTTACGCAGGATGAATCGCCCCCACACCACTCCGCCACTCGACCCGGCACCGGGGTACCGGGTCGCGGAGTGGAGAATCACCGGCCTGATCGGCTCCGGAAGCTGGGGCAGCGTGTATGCGGCGGAGAAGGTCGTCGAGAGTGCCGCGGGCGGCGCGGACGTCGCCATCAAGCTGCTGCGCACCGACCTGCTGACCCCGGGGCAGCGTGCGTCGATGGAGGAACTGGCCCGCAAGGAGGCGCGGTTCAGCACGGAGGCCGACCACCCCCATCTCGTACGCACCCACGCGGTCGTGACCCTGCGGGATCCCGAGCGGCCCGACCTTGACGGCATGACCGCACTGGTGATGGACCGTGCGGAACGCAGTCTGCAGGATCTCCTCGCGGCGGGCGGAACCGGGCGCCCTCTGCCGGACGCCCTGCCGGACGCCGAACGCATCCTCAGCGGCGTGGCCGCCGGGCTGGCGCACATGCACACGCATGGCTGGATCCATGCGGACCTCAAGCCCGCGAACATCCTCCTCGGCCCCGAAGGAGCCGTGTGGCTGGCGGACTTCGGCCTGACCGTGGAACTGGAGGGGACTCACGCGTACGTTCCGCCCCTGGGGTCGCTCGACCACGTACCCCCGGAGTGGTGGTCGGAGCGCACCGGCGTCCGTGGCACGACCGTACGGAAGACGGCCGACATCTGGGCTTTCGGCGTTCTGGCGCACCAGGCACTGACCGGCGGGCTCCATCCGTTCCCCGGGAGCACGGCGCGGGCCCGCTCGCTGGCCGCCCAGGCCTATGCCAACGGATCGGCGCCGCTGCGTCTGGACGACTCCCTGGAGCCCGGGTGGCGGAAGCTGATCATCGAATGCCTGGCTCCGGACCACGCCACCCGGGCCGCCCTGGCCGCGGATGAACTGTCCAGGCGTGTCCGGGAGTTGCACGCCGAGCGCCTCCCCCGGCCCCTGCACCGGCGTCGGGCGATCCTGCTCACCGCCGGTCTCACCGCCTGCGCGGCGGTCGCCGGGCTCGTGGTGGCCTTCGTACCCTCAGACGACAAGGGCGCCCCCGAGAAGCCGGCCTCCTCGGCGCCCGGCACCGCGCTCGCCGACACCACCCTGGCCGGGGCCATCCCCGCCGACTCCGATGTGCCCGTCGCCCTGCGGCAGATCATCACCGACGCCGCGAAGCGGTGCACGGACAAGGAGGTCACCCCGGCGTTGCTGGCCGCGATGCTCAAGGCCGAGAGCGGCTTCGACCCGGCGGCGTCCCGGACCGCCACCGGCGAGCACGGCATCGCCATGTGGACGCCGTCGGTGTTCCAGGCATGGGCCGTGGACGGCGACCGCGACTGCGACGAGGACTACATGTCCCCTCCCGACGCCATCGCGAGCATGGCCGTGTTCACCTGCTGGCTCGACCAGCGCTTCAAACAGAGCGGGCTGCGCGCGAACCTGCCCGCGCTGATAGCCGCCGGATACCGCACCAGCGACAGAGCCGTCATCGAAGCGGGTGGCGTGCCGGAGTCGGTGCGGCCCCACGTGGACGAGGTCCTCGCCAACCTCAAGGAGTACACACGCTGACGCACCGGACTCCGGGCCTCTCCCTGACGTATGTCAGGAGCGGTCCGGAGCCGCCCCGAATAGCGTCGCGGATCGTTCTGCCACCGTAGGCACCAGGGGGAAACGATCATGCGGCACTTCTCATCCATCCGCGGACCGCGGACGGCGGCGGGGCGGGCACTGCTCCCGGTGGCCGCCCTGCTGCTCTGTCTGACGACAGCGGCCACCTCGACAGCCGCTCCGGCACCACCTGCCGGCGCCCGAGCCGGTTCCGACGGCTCGGTGTCCACCGCGGCCGCGCAGGCCCAGGTGCCCACCGGTGTCACCGCCGGGGTCGCGGTGTACGACCGGCAGACGGGGACCTTCACCGAGCAGGTCAACGCGAGTACGCAGTTCCGCTCGGCGTCCGTTGTCAAACTGCTGCTGACGCTCGACTTCCTCTGGGACCGCGGTCCGAACTACACCATCCCGGCGACCGACCGCACCCTGCTGGAACCGATGCTCCGCAGCAGCGACGACGACGCGGCGAACCACTACTGGAGCGCCGGCGGCGGCTCGGCGATCATCGACCGCATGGTGACCAAGATCGGTCTGAGCGACACGGCCGGTCCACCCGCCGGAATGGAGGGCTACTGGGGCTACACGGCCATCTCGGCCCGCGACACCGTGAAGATCTACCGCTACATCCTGGAGCAGGCACCGGCGCCCGTACGGGAGTTCATCATGACCAACCTGCGGCAGTCGACGCGCTGCGCCTCGGACGCCTTCGACCAGCACTTCGGCATCGCCGCCGCCTTCGACCGCCCCTGGGCCGTCAAGCAGGGCTGGTCGGGCGAGTACGAGGACGGCGCCTGCGGTCCGTCCGCCACGGTGACCTCGAAGGACGCGTCGGAGTCCTCGGCAACGCTGACGCCGCCCGCCTCCCGGGCCGCCGCGCAGGTGGACCTGTCCCGGCCGGCCCTGCACACCACCGGCACGGTCGGCGCCGGCGACCGCTCCATCGTCGCCGTGCTCACCCTGCACCCCGTCGGCACCTCCTACGGCAAGGCCTACACCGACCTCGGCAGGCTGACCCGCAGCCTCGACGTGCCCGGCGCGACGAGGCCGACGGGGAAGTGGTACGGCACCTGGGGATCGCAGGTCCACGTCCGCGAGGCGGCGACCACCGCATCGGGCTCCCGGACCCGCCTGCCCGCCGGTGTGGAGGTCCTGATCAGCTGCCAGAAGCAGGGCGAGACGGTCTCCGTACCCCCGTACACCAACGACTGGTGGGCTTATCTGCCCCAGTACGGCGGCTACATGTCCAACATCTACGTCACCTCACCGGACAACAGACTGCCCGACGTACCGCTCTGCACCACGGCGTAGGCCTCACGGAAGCCACTCGCCCGTCTGCGGCCCGGAAGGCACCACAAGGCCCTGCCGTCCGTGAGCACCCCGGCGGAGGAAGTCGAGAACGCCGTGGGGGGCACCGCTGGAACGCGGTGCCCCCCACGGCTCGTTCAACCAGCCTTCTACCACCAGCCCGTGCACACGACGCTGTTGCTGCCCGCGGCGCTGCCACAGGCACGGAACCGCCAAGTCGAAGCGCTGTTCGTCTCCTTGGCGGCGGTGGTGTGGGGGCCACCGTCACCCACGACGAAGGGACCGCACTGCACCCACGAAGAGGCGTTTCCAGTGGAAGTGGAATAGGTGGTCGTCCAGTCCATCCAGAACTCGTCCCCGGCCCGGCTGGCGATGAGCGCGGCGAAGCCCCGCTGCTGGTCCTCGATGAGCGCCACGTTCAAAGTGACGTTCCCGGGACTGCTCGGGTCGCCGGGCCGCAGCTTGACCGACATCTTCGTCGCACCGCTCTGGTACTCGGCGATGTCGACGAAGCCGTTTCTGCCGCTCTCGCAGTCCTGCCTGGCCGCACTCGCCGTGCCGGGCGTGGCGACGGTCGCGGCTCCGGCCACGAGTGCCGCGGCGGCTGTCATGCGAAACGCCCTGGCCCATGCACTTCTGCTCATCGTCGTACTCCTTCTGCTCCTGCGTTGCTACGCCCGTATGTGTGGTGCGAGCAGCAACAGCAAAGCGCGAAGGCGTGGGCCACGGTCCTGATGGATGTCAGGGTGCCGCGCAGGGATGACGGGCGGAACCCGCCGCCACGGACTGACGGACTAGCCGGCCTCCAGCCCCTTCGCCTTTCCCCGTCCCACCTGAGTCCGCACCGCGCCCATGCTCGCCGCGATGACGAGGGCGATCGCGAGGGCCTGCATGGCGGACAGGGCCTGATCGAGGACGAGGAAGCCGGCGGTGGCGGCGAGGGCCGGTTCGAGGCTCATGAGGATGGCGAAGGTGGAGGAGGGGAGGCGGCGCAGGGCGAGGAGTTCGAAGGTGTAGGGCAGGACGGAGGAGAGGACGGCCACCGACGCGCCCAGAGCGAGCGTCGTGGGCTCCAACAGCTTCGAGCCCGACTCCACGATCCCCAGTGGCAGGAACACCACCGCCGCCACCACCATGGCGAGCGCGAGCCCGTCGGCCTGGGGGAAGCGTCGCCCCGTACGGGCACTGAAGATGATGTACGTCGCCCACATGGCGCCTGCCGACAGGGCGAAGGCGACGCCGAGGGGGTCGAGGCTGCTGAAGCCTCCGCCGCCGAGGAGGAAGACGCCGGCGAGGGCGAGGCCCGCCCAGACGAGGTTCAGGGCGCGGCGGGAGGCGAGGACGGAGAGGGCGAGCGGGCCGAGCACTTCGAGGGTGACGGCGGCGCCCAGCGGGATGCGGTCGACCGACTGGTAGAACAGCCCGTTCATCGCGGCCATCGTGACGCCGAAGACGACGATCGTGCTCCAGTCGGCGCGCGAGTACCCGCGCACCTTGGGCCGGCAGACCACGAGCAGCACGATCGCGGCCACCGCGAGCCGCAGGGTGACCACCCCGAGCGCCCCGGCACGCGGCATCAGCGTGACGGCCAGCGCGCCGCCGAACTGCACCGAGATGCCCCCGGCGAGGACCAGACCCAGCGGGCCGAGGGCAGCCCGTCGCCCGGAACCCTGCCCAGAGTTCTGCCCAGAGTTCTGCCCGGAACCTTCCGCGGAAGCGGCTGCCACTGTCGCTGCGGCTGCGGCGACAGCGGGCTCTGAGGTCGTCGTGGCCGCTTCAGCGCCGGGGAGGTTCACGGGAGCCGTCCAGGAAGTTCGGGTCGAGGTTCAGTGGTGTTCGTCCACCCTGCTGCACTTGCCAGTCCAGGGTAATGGACTGCGTCAGGACTGTGAACTCTTTTGCCACTGACTGCAGGGTGCGATGGGTCACCCTCCTCGGGCCATGCACTCACCCACGCCGCGCCATGTAGAAGTCCAGCGCCTTGTGGAGGACTCGGTTCAGGGGGAAGTCCCATTCGCCGAGGTACTCGGCGGCCTCGCCGCCCGCGCCGACCTTGAAGCGGAGGAGGCCGAGCAGGTGGTTGGTCTCGTCCAGGGTGTCCGTGATGCCGCGGAAGTCGTAGACGGAGGCGCCGAGTTCGTGGGCGTCGGACATCATGCGCCACTGGATGGCGTTGTTCGGCTGGACCTCTCGCTTGCGGCTGGTCGAGGCGCCGTAGGAGTACCAGACGTGTCCGCCGACGGTCAGCATCGTGGCGGCGGCCAGGACATCGCCGTCGTGGTGGGCGAGGTAGAGGCGCATGCGGTCCGGGTCCTCGGCCGTCAGCGCGGTCCACATGCGCTGGAAGTAGGGCAGCGGACGCGGGATGAATCGGTCGCGCCCGGCCGTCTCGGCGTACAGCTCGTAGAAGGCGGGCAGGTCGTCGTAACCGCCCCGCACCACCTTCACGCCGGCCTTCTCGGCCTTCTTGATGTTGCGCCGCCACTGCTGGTTCAGGCCCTGGTGGATCTCCTGCAGCGACCGCCCGGCGAACGGCACCTGGAACACGTACCGCGGCTGCCCGGCCGCGAACCCGTCCTCGCTGTCGGGCTCGGTCTGCTGCCAGCCCATCCGCCGGAGCCGTTCCGCGAGCTCGAAGGCCGCCGGCTCGTACGTCGTCGCCGCCGCGTCTCCCAGCCGCCGCGCCGCCGGGTCGGCGATCGCCGCCTTGACCGCGTCCGCGCTCCACCGCCGCAGGACCACGGGCGGGCCCATCTTCACCGAGAACGCCCCCCGCGACTTGAGGTACGCGAGCATCGGATCGAGCCAGCGTTCGAGATCCGCCGCGCGCCAGTCGATGACCGGCCCCTCGGGGAGGTACGCGAGATACCGCTTGACCTTCGGCAACGGGCGCATCAGCACCAGCCCCACCCCGACCAGACGTGCCTCCCCTCCGTCCCCTTCGAACCAGCCCAGGCTCTCCGCCCGCCAGTCCGGCTTCACATCGCCCCAGGACGGCACCTGCATATGACTGGCGGACGGGCGGGTCCCGACGAAGGCCAGGTGCTCTTCGCGGGTGATCGGGCGGAGGCTGAGGCTTGGGACGCTCGGGCTCATACGGGGGGCTCCTCGGGGTCGGTGGGCGGACGGACCATGAAGACATCGACCGGGTTCTGGGTCTCCACGGTGAAACCATGGCGCTCATAGAGGCGCTGGGCGGCGCTGCCCCGCAGGACGTTCAGGCGGACGGTCGCGCCCTCGGCGTCCGTGCGGTCCAGCAGGGTGGACAGGATGGCCGAACCGAGGCCGCGGCCCTGGAGCCGGGGTGCCAGATAGAAGTGCTCCAGCCACTGGCCACCCTCGGCCTCGCCCTCGTCTTCGCCCTCGTCCTCGTCCTTGTCCTCGCCCGGTCGAAGTGTCACGCAGCCCGCGAAGAGCCCGTCGGCCACGACGACCGACGTGTACCGCGCGGAGAACGAGTCCCGCAGCCGTTGCCGCACCCGCCCCTCATCGAACCGGCCCAGCCGTTCCAGGTCCGGTCGCATCACCGTCGCCCGCAGCTCCGCGATCATTTCGACATCCGCAGGGTCCGCGGGCCGCAGCGCCCACCCCGCCACGGAGCCCGGACGGGCGCCGGACAACACCGGCTCGCGCCGCGTTCCGCACATGGCTCCGCGGGTGCTCGTACTTACGTCCATGATCCGAGTATCTCAACGGGTGAATCGCGGCTCGGGCGCGTACGCCCGGCCTGCCCAGGCGTCACGCGTCAACGCCCGTCTTTCGGCCCGAACGCCACCAGGGCGTCCGCCAGTACCTCCGCCAAGTGCCGCCCCCTCCGGCCGGCGAGCTGCTCCAGCTGCGTACGGCAGGAGAAGCCGTCCGCCAGGATCACCGTGTCGTCCGTGGCCGCCCGTACGGCCGGGAGGAGTTGCTCCTCGGCGCAGGCCGCCGACACCTCGTAGTGGCCCTTCTCGAAGCCGAAGTTGCCGGCGAGGCCGCAACAGCCGCCGGAGAGGGGGCCGGTGAGGCCCGCGGCCTCGCGCAGGCGGCGGTCGGCGGCGTCGCCGAGGACCGCGTGCTGGTGGCAGTGGGTCTGGCCGACGGCCGGACGGTCCAGGCGCGGTGGGGTCCAGTGCGGTGCGTGCCGTTCCAGGGCCTCGGCGAACGTCGTCACCGCCGCCGCCAGACGTGCCGCACGCGGGTCGTCGTGCAGCAGTTCCGGCAGGTCGGTGCGGAGGGCGGCGGCGCAGCTCGGTTCCAGGACGACGACCGGGGTGCCCATCTCCAGATACGGCTCCATCAGGTCCAGCGTGCGGCGCATCACCGTACGGGCGCGGTCGAGCTGGCCGGTGGAGACGTAGGTGAGACCGCAGCAGACGCGGTGCCGGCGACGCGGCAGGACCGCGCCGAAACCGAGCGGTCCCTTCGTCACGCCGTCCCCGATCGGCCCTCGTGACGACCCGGCCCCGGTCGGTCCCGGCGGCCCCCCGGCCCCGGCGGGCTCCTCCGACACTGCCGCACCCACTCCCGCACCCACCCCCACCCCCGCCGGCGTGAACCTCATCGCCTTCGTCGGCGGCAGCAGTACCGTCAGCCCCGCCGCCTCCAGGACGTGTACGGCGGCTTTGCCCACGGACGGCGAGAGGTGCTCCGTAAAGGTGTCGGGCCACACGACAACGATCTGCCCACCGGCACCGAAGCCCGAGCCGGCCCCCGCCCCGAACCCGGGAAACGGCCCCCGAACCCCCCGCTTGACGCCCCGCACGAACCCGCGCACCTGCTCCCGGAACCTCCGCGACCACCACCGGCTGAAGGTCTCCCGCGCCACCGGCGGAATCCCCCGCTCGGGCGCGATCCCGCCCGCACGCTTGGCCAGGGCCGCCAGGAACCCCGTCCCGGCAAGGGAGTTGACGATCCGCGCCGTGCGGGTCCTGGCGACGAGCCCGAGCCACACCGGCAGCCACCCCATGGCGTAGTGGGCTGCCGGGCGGCGGCGCCCCTCGTAGTGGTGGTGGAGGAACTCCGCCTTGTACGTGGCCATGTCGACGCCGACCGGGCAGTCGGACCGGCATCCCTTGCAGGACAGGCAGAGGTCCAGCGCGTCGCGGACCTCCGTCGAGCGCCAGCCGTCGGTCACGACCTCGCCCGCGAGCATCTCGTGGAGCAGCCGCGCCCGACCCCGCGTGGAGTGCTCCTCCTCGCCGGTCGCCCGGAAGGAGGGGCACATGACATCCCCCGAAGAGCCGGAAACCCCCGACGGCGTACGGCACTTCGCGACCCCCACACACCGCCGCACCGCTGCCGAGAAGTCCCCGCCGTCCGCCGGATACCCGAAGGCCACGTCCACCGGCTCCCTCGGCAGCACCGCGAAACGCAGGTTCTCGTCCAGGCGGTGGGGCCGCACCAGCATTCCGGGGTTGAGGAGGTCGTCCGGGTCCCAGATGCCCTTGACCCGCTCGAAGAGCCCGACCATCTCCGCGCCGTACATCCTCGGCAGCAGCTCGGCCCGCGCCTGCCCGTCGCCGTGCTCGCCCGACAGCGAGCCCCCGTGGGACACCACGATGTCCGCGAGCTCCTCGGAGAAGCGCCGGAAGCGACCGACCCCGCCGGCCGTCATCAGGTCGAAGTCGATGCGTACGTGGATGCAGCCGTCGCCGAAGTGCCCGTACGGGGTGCCGCGCAGCCCGTGGGCCGTCAACAGGGACCGGAAGTCGCGGAGGTAGGGCCCGAGCCGGGCGGGCGGCACCGCGCAGTCCTCCCAGCCGGGCCAGGCTTCGCTGCCGTCCGGCATCCGGGTCGCCGTGCCGCTGGCGTCCTCGCGCAGCCGCCACAGGGCGCGCTGCCCGGCCGGGTCGGTGACGACGAGGGAGTCGATGACGTCGGCGGCCCGCACGATCGCGTCGCCACGCGCGCGTGCCTCCCCCGCGTCGGCCCCGCCGGTCTCCACGAAGAGCCAGGCCCCGCCGCGCGGCAGCCCCGCGTCGGCCGGTACGAGGTCGGCGGCCATCCCCTCCACCGTCAGCGGGCCGTACGGCAGCAGCCCGGCGGCCGCCTCCGCCGCCGCGCCCTCGTCGGCGTACGCCAGCACGGCCAGCGCCCGCGCGCGCGGCGCCTCGACCAGTCGTACGACCGCCTCGGTCAGCAGCCCCAAGGTGCCCTCGGAGCCGCAGAAGGACCGGGCGACGTCGGCGCCCCTCTCGGGGAGGAGGGCGTCCAGCGCATACCCGGAGATGCGGCGCGGGAGGTCCGGGAAGCCGGTGCGCAGGCGGGCCAACTCGCCCTCGACCAGGGGCCGGAGGCCGTCGGGGGCGCCCGCCCAGTGCTGCCCCAGCCGCACGGCGTCCCCCCGGCCGGTGACCACCGACAGCTCCCGCACGCTGTCCGCCGTCGTGCCCCAGGCGACCGAGTGCGAGCCGCACGAGTTGTTGCCGATCATGCCGCCGAGCGTGCAGCGGCCGTGGGTCGAGGGGTCGGGGCCGAAACGCAGGCCGTGCGGGGCGGCGGCGTCCTGGAGGCGGTCCAGTACGACACCGGGCTGGACCACCGCCGTACGGGCATCGGGGTCCACGGAAACGATCCGGTTCATGTGGCGCGTGAAGTCCAGGACGACCCCCGTGCCCGTCGCCTGCCCGGCGATCGACGTGCCGCCGCCGCGCGCGACGACCGGCACCCCCTGCTCACGGCACACGGCGAGGGCCGCCGCGACGTCGTCCGCGTCGCGCGGGGACACGACACCGAGCGGGACACGCCGGTAGTTGGACGCGTCCATGGTGGTCAGCGCCCGCGCGGTCACGTCGAAGGCGACCTCGCCGCGTACGGCCTTCCGCAACCCCGCCCGCAGTGCCCCTGGATCCGTCATTCCCCCAGGATGCCCCCGAACACTGACAGTCACCGCGGAGCTACCGTGCAAAGATCGCGTCGGGCGGCTCGAATGCGGTCGGGATTATTCAAACCGGGAAGCCGGAAGCTTACCAATACGATCACTAACTGCCATATAGTGACGGCCAGTTAAGCATCAGGTGTCGCTTCTCGCCCAGGAACCTCGCCCAGGAACTTCGCCCCAAGGAACCTCGCCCAGGACACGACCGAGGACACGATTCATGACCGCGCCGACAGCGCCCGCCCCCTCCGGCGAACGACCCCCTCTCCGCGCCACCGCACTCACCCTCCTGATCACCGCCGTACCTGCCGCACTCGCGGTCGTCGGCGCGGTCTCCCTGGCACCCGCCTCGGTGCGCGTCCCGCTCGCCTGGGCCGCGGGCGCCGCCGCCCTGCTGCTCTGCGTGGCCGTCGCCGTGGCCACCCATGCCGTACAGAGGTCGAGGCTGCTGCGCCGTCGGCTCGACACCGTGACCCAGGACGCCGGACGGCTCCTGCAGGAACGGGCCGGGCTGACCGGTGAGTTCAACCAGGAACGGGCCCGGCTGACCGGTGACGTGGCCCGCGAGCGGGCACGCCTGGCCGAGGCAGTGGCACAGGAACGCGTCCAGCAGACCGAGACCGCCGCACAGGAACGCGCCCGCCTCACCGCGGAGTTCACGGCCGAGCGGCAGCGGCTCACCGACGAACTGGACCGCCTCACCGCAGAGAACGCCCGCCTGGCCGAGAGCGCCCGGCACGCCGCCGGCGACCGCGCCGCCGCGCTCGCCTCGACCGCCAACGCGGCCGGCCGGATGCAGGCACTGTCCACCGGCATGCTCGCCGACCTGCGCGCCATGGAGGAGCGGCACTCCGACGAGGCGGTCCTCGCCGACCTGCTGCACCTCGACCACCGCACCGCGCAGGCGGGCCGCCTCGCCGACTCCGTCGCCGTCCTCTCGGGCGCGCGCTCCGGCCGCCGCTGGGCGCGGCCCATCGTCATGGAGTCGGTCCTGCGCGGCGCGATGGGCCGCATCGGCGGCTACCGGCGTGTCCGCATCCACTCCACCAGCGAGGCCGCCGTCGCCGGGCACGCCGCCGAGGGAGTGATGCACGCGCTCGCCGAAATTCTCGACAACGCCGCGAGCTTCTCCCCGCCGACCGCCGAAGTGCATGTGTACGTCGAGGAGGTCCCGGCCGGCGTCATCGTCTCCGTCGAGGACAGCGGCCTGGTCATGGGCAGCGTCCAACTGCGCCGCGCAGAGCGTGCCGTGTCCGGCGACAGCGTCGGACTGAGCGGCCTCACCGGCACCCGGCTCGGCCTCGCGGTGGTCGGCCGGCTCGCCCGCAAGCACGGCCTGAAAGTGTCCTTCCGGCCCTCCGCGCGCGGCGGCACGGGCGTCCTCATGCTCATCCCCCAGGACCTCCTCACCCTCCCGACCCGCACACTGCCCCTCGCCGACGAACCCGCCGAGACCGCCGAACCCGCCGAGACCGCCGAACTCGCCGAGCCCGAGACCGCGACGGCACCGGCCGCCGTCCAGCCGCTCCCCGAGCCGTCGTACGCCGCCGCCCACGCCGCCGCCGACCTGGACCCGGACCCCGTCCCCGCCCACGACTCGCCCCGGCACGAGGAGGGCACCCCGTCGACCGGCGACCTCCCCAGGCGCCGCCGCGGCCGCACCCTCGCGCACGCCGAGCGCAGCCGCGCCCGCGCCACGCCTCCGGCCGACCCGGACCCCCGTACCGCCGACAGGGCCAAATCCCGCGGCGACCGCTTCAGCAGCTTCCGGCAGGCGGTACGCGGTGCGACGCAGGGCGCCGAGGACGCCGTACACATCCAGGAAGAACTCGAAGAGGACCTGGACCTCGAAGAGGACCTCCAGCAGGAACAGGAGGGGGTACGGGACAGGGCCACGGTGTCCGCCGTCCCCTCACATTCGCCCGCTCCCACCCAGTCGCCCGACCACTTCCAGACACCTGCCCCCTCCCACTCGCCCGACCACTCGCGCCCGAAAGGCCACACCACTCCATGACCGGCTCCACCACCGCCGACGAGAAGCTCACCTGGCTCATCGAGGGTCTGCTTGAACGCACGCCAGGCACCCGGCACGCGCTCGTGCTCTCCCGTGACGGCCTGAAGCTGTGTCGCACCCCGGAGCTCTCCGTCGACCAGGCCGACCAGCTCGCGGCGATCGCCGCCGGCATCCAGTCGCTGTCCCACGGGGCGTCGGTGGAGTTCGGCGACGGCAGCGGGGGCGTACGGTCCGCGATGGCCGAGTTCTACGGCGGGGTCCTGTTCATCGTCGAGGCGGGCGACGGTGCGCACCTGGCGGTGGTCACCGCCGAGGACGCGGACGCGGGTCTGGTCGGGCACAACATGAGCGAACTCGTCGAACAGCTCGGCGAACACTTGAGCGCGCCGCCGCGTACCTCATGAGCCGTCCGGGCAGGGACGACGCCCCGGACCGGCTGTACACCCTCACGGGAGGGCGCAGCAGGTCCGGGCCCGACACACCGTTCGACCTGGTGACGCTGGTGGTCGCCGAGTCCGATCCGGTGGCGGGCATGCAGTCGGAGCACGCCGCGATCCTGCGGTTCGCCAAGCGGCCCACGGCGGTCGTCGAGATCGCGGCCGAACTGCGGCTGCCGGTGAGCATCACGAGGGTGCTGCTCTCCGATCTCCTCGACAGCGGCCGCGTCAGCGCCCGTCACCCGCACGTCGCCGCTCTTCCCGATCCCGACATCCTGGAGCAGGTGCTCGTTGGACTCCGTAACATCTGACGCCGGTACGCCGCTGTCGGCAGCGTCCGATGCCCCTACGCCTCTCGCGGCCGACGCCCGAACGCCGCTGTCCGCGTCGGCCGACAACGGCCTGAAGATCGTGGTCGTCGGTGGTTTCGGCGTCGGCAAGACGACGCTCGTCCGCTCCGTCAGCGAGATCCGTCCCCTCAACACCGAGGAGACGATGACCCAGGCGGGCGAGGCGATCGACGACGTCAGCGAGGTGCGCGACAAGTCCGCGACCACCGTCGCCTTCGACTTCGGGCGCATCACGCTCGACGCCCGCAACGTGCTGTATCTGTTCGGCGCGCCGGGACAGGAGCGGTTCTGGTTCCTCTGGGACCGCCTGTTCTCCGGCACCCTCGGCGCGGTCGTCCTCGTCGACACCCGGCGCATCAACGACTCCTGGTACGCCATCGACCGCCTGGAACACCACGGCACACCCTTCATCGTGGCCTGCAACGACTTCGGCGGCCACCCGCACACCCCCGCCCAGGTCCGCGAGGCCCTCGACCTCGACCCACACATCCCGCTGGTCGACTGCGACGCCCGCTCCCGGGAGTCCGGCAAGCGGGTCCTGATCACGCTGGTCGAACACATCCAGAGCCTGTACGCCGCCACGAGCGCACCCGGAGCCTTCGGCGAAATCCCCCTCAAATCAACGGAGTTGGCCCTGTGACCTCCGCCTCCGTGCCCCTCAGCGGGCCCCGGTTCCAGACCGAACCGGCCGAGCTGTACCGGGAGTTGCGGCGCGACCACGGTGCCGTGGTGCCCGTCTCGCTCGACGGTGACATACCGGCCTGGCTGGTGCTCGGCTACCGCGAACTGCACCAGGTCACCGGCGATCCCGTGCTGTTCAGTCGGGACCCCGACCTGTGGAACCAGTGGCCGGGCATCCCGGACGACTGGCCGATGCTGCCGGTGATCGGCCGCAAGCAGTCCTCCATCCTCTACACGGTCGGCGAACGCCACCGCGTGCGCGCCGCGATGATCAGCGACGCCCTCGAAGCCGTCGACCCCTTCGAACTGCGCGGCCACGCCGAGAAGTTCGCCGACGAACTCATCGACGCGGTGAGCGGCAAGGGCGAGGCCGACCTCATCGGGGACTACGCGGCACTGCTGCCCGTCCGTGTCCTCGCCACGCTCTACGGCTTCACGGACGAGCAGGGACCGGGCCTGGTCACCGCGCTCAACGACATGCTCAACCGTACGGCGGACGCGCTCGCGGGGAAGCAGCATCTCGCCGCGTCCATGGGGCAGTTGCTCGCCGACCGGAAGGTGACTCCGGGGAACGACGTGGTAAGCCGCATGCTGGCGACGGCGCTGGCCCTGGAGGCCGAGGGCTCGGGCTCGGGGTTCACGGACGAGGAGATCGTCCAGGACCTGGTGGTCATGTTTGCCGCGGGCCATCAGCCGACCGCCGACTGGATGGGCAACTCACTGCGTCTGATGCTCACGGACGACCGGTTCGCGGCCTCGCTGTTCGGCGGCCGCAACAGCGTCGCCGAGGCCATGAACGAGGTCCTGTGGGAGGCCACCCCCTCGCAGAACCTCGTCGGCCGCTGGGCCTCCCGCGACACCCAGCTCGGCGGCCGCCGCATCCGCACCGGCGACCTGCTCATCCTCGGCCTCCAGGGCGCCAACTCCGACCCCCAGGTCCGCACCGACGGCTCCGCGCTCACCGGCGGCAACAGCGCCCACTTCTCCTTCGGCCACGGCGCCCACCGCTGTCCGTTCCCGGCGCAGGAGATCGCGGAGATCATCGCGCGGACCGGGATCGAGGTCGTACTGGACCGGCTGCCGGACATCGACCTGGCCGTGCCCGCCGAGTCACTGCCCTGGCGGCCCTCCCCGTGGCTGCGGAGCCTGACCGAACTGCCGGTGCACTTCGCTCCCACCCCGCCCCTTGAAGCGACCTCGGCATGACGCCGGCTCCTCAAAAATCGAGCCCGTTCAGCGCAGCGGGGGGCGGCGGCGGGCGGCGGGCGGCAGCCCCCAGGAACACGGGACGGGCAGGGGCGGAGGGGGCGAGAAACACCCCCTGTCACCCCCCCGCCCCCGTCTCACCCGACGGACGAGGTTTCGCCCGCGTTTCCGGAAGCCGCTAGGCTCGCGGACGTGGCTGATATCGAGATCCCCGCTGACATCAAGCCCGCCGACGGTCGATTCGGCGCGGGCCCCTCCAAGGTACGTACGGAGGCGATGGACGCCCTGGCGGCGACCGGCAGTTCTCTGCTCGGTACGTCCCACCGCCAGGCGCCGGTCAAAAACCTGGTCGGCAAGGTGCGCGAGGGCGTGAGCGAGCTGTTCTCGCTCCCCGAGGGCTACGAGGTCGTCCTCGGCAACGGCGGCTCCACCGCGTTCTGGGACGTCGCGACCCACGGCCTCATCGAGAACAAGTCGCAGCACCTCACCTTCGGCGAGTTCAGCTCCAAGTTCGCGAAGGCGGCCAAGCTCGCCCCGTGGCTGGCCGAGCCGACCGTGATCTCCTCCGACCCGGGCACGCACCCCGAGCCGGCGGCCGAGGCGGGTGTGGACGTCTACGCCTTCACCCACAACGAGACGTCCACCGGTGTCGCGGCCCCCGTCAAGCGCGTGGCCGGCGCCGACGACGGCTCGCTCGTCCTGGTGGACGCCACCTCCGGCGCCGGCGGCCTTCCCGTCGACATCGCCGAGACCGACGTCTACTACTTCGCCCCGCAGAAGTCCTTCGCCTCCGACGGTGGCCTGTGGATCGGCGTCTTCTCCCCGGCCGCGATCGAGCGCGCCGAGCGGATCCACGCGAGCGGACGCCACGTACCGGAGTTCTTCTCACTCCCCACGGCGATCGACAACTCCCGCAAGAACCAGACGTACAACACCCCGGCCCTCGCCACCCTCTTCCTGCTCAACGAGCAGCTTGAGTGGATCAACGGCCAGGGCGGACTGGCGTGGTCCACGGGCCGCACCAAGGACTCCTCGACGCGCCTGTACGGCTGGGCGGAGGAGAGCAAGTACGCGACCCCGTTCGTCACCGAGGCGGCCAAGCGTTCCCAGGTCATCGGCACGATCGACTTCGCGGACGAGATCGACGCCGCGGCCGTCGCCAAGGTGCTGCGCGCCAACGGCATCGTCGACACCGAGCCCTACCGCAAGCTCGGCCGCAACCAGCTCCGCGTCGCGATGTTCCCGGCCATCGACCCGGCGGACGTCGAGGCCCTGACGAAGTGCATCGACTACGTGATCGAGAAGCTGTAACCGTCTCTACGCGGAGAGGGGGGGGGGGGGGGGGGGGGGGGGGGGGGGGGGGGCCCCCCCCCCCCCCCCCCAAGCAAGGGACGGGTAGGGGCGGAGGGGGCGAAAACCCACCCAGCCCCACCCCGCGGACCGGGGATACCGGCTACCACCGTTCCAAGCCCCGCAC